>NZ_LPUY01000053.1 GCF_001518015.1 Tritonibacter horizontis | reverse complement strand
CAATCGTGCCGATGTTGACGTGCGGCTTATTACGTTCAAACTTTTCCTTAGCCATGATGGCCTCCTTTTAGGTTCGTGGAGGGAGCGCACCCCTGCGCACTCCCCCAATTCCTGACGCTTACGCGTATTTTGCCTGGATCTCGTCAGAGATGTTCTGCGGCACCGGATCGTAGTGCGAGAACTGCATGGTGAACTGCGCGCGGCCCGAAGACATGGAGCGCAGGGTGTTGATGTAGCCGAACATATTCGCCAGCGGCACGTTTGCGTCGATCGCAATCGCATTGCCGCGTGGTTCCTGGCCCGACACCTGACCCCGACGAGAGGTAAGGTCGCCGATGATCCCGCCGGTGTATTCTTCCGGAGTGATCACTTCGACTTTCATGATCGGTTCCAACAGCTTCGCACCAGCTTTGCGCATGCCTTCACGCATGCACATACGGGCTGCGATTTCAAAGGCCAGAACACTGGAGTCCACGTCGTGGAACTTACCGTCGATCAGGGCAACCTTGAAGTCGATCACGGGGAAACCGGCAAGCGGGCCGCTGTCCATGACCGAGTTGATGCCTTTTTCAACGCCCGGAATGTATTCCTTGGGAACCGAACCACCGACGATGCGGGATTCGAAGGAATACCCTTCGCCGGCTTCTGTCGGCGAGATGATCATCTTCACCTCGGCGAACTGACCCGAACCACCCGACTGTTTCTTGTGGGTGTAGGTGTGCTCGACCTCGTGACCAATGGTCTCGCGGTAGGCAACCTGAGGGGCACCGATGTTGGCTTCGACCTTGAACTCACGCTTCAGACGATCAACGAGGATGTCCAGGTGAAGTTCGCCCATGCCTTTCATGATGGTTTGACCGGACTCGATGTCGGTCTCCACACGGAAGGACGGATCTTCGGCAGCCAGACGGGCCAGACCCTGGGACATCTTTTCTTGGTCGCCCTTGGTTTTAGGCTCGACCGCGATTTCGATGACCGGATCCGGGAACGTCATGGTTTCCAGAACCACCGGCTCTTTGGCGTCGCAGAGGGTGTCACCGGTGGTGGTGTCCTTCAGACCCGCCAGCGCGATGATGTCGCCTGCAAAGGCTTCTTCGATCTCTTCCCGGTTGTTGGAGTGCATCATCATCATACGACCGATGCGCTCTTTCTTGCCCTTGGTGGAGTTCAGGATCGAGTCGCCCTTTTTCAGCACGCCGGAATAGATCCGGGTGAAGGTCAGGGAGCCAACGAAGGGGTCGTTCATGATTTTGAACGCGAGGCCGGAGAACGCCATGCTGTCGTCTGCACGACGCGGAATGTTCCGAACTTCTTCTTCGTCGCCGGGTTTGAAGCCCATGTAATCAACAACGTCCAGCGGGCTGGGCAGATAGTCGATCACCGCGTTGAGCAGAGGCTGAACGCCTTTGTTCTTGAACGCGGACCCACCCAGAACAGGCACGAATGCCATCGCCAGTGTCCCTTTGCGCAGCAACGCGCGGAGGGTGGCGACGTCAGGCTCGGCGCCATCCATCAGGTAGTTTTCCATCGCGTCGTCGTCCATTTCGACGGCGGCTTCGATCATTTTACCACGCCATTCGGTGGCCATATCCTGAAGCTCGGGGCGGATGTCCGCCTGAATCCAAGATGCACCAAGGTCTTCACCCTGCCACAGCCACTCTTTCATGGTCACGAGATCGACAAGACCTTCAAGCTCGGTCTCGGCGCCGATCGGAATACCGACAGGCACAGCACGCGCGCCGGTGCGGTCTTCGATCATGCGAACGCAGTTGAAGAAGTCTGCGCCGATCTTGTCCATCTTGTTGACGAACACCATACGCGGAACCTTGTAGCGGTCAGCCTGACGCCACACGGTTTCGGTCTGAGGCTCGACACCGGCGTTTGCGTCCAGAACGCAAACCGCGCCGTCGAGAACGGCAAGCGAACGCTCGACTTCAATGGTGAAGTCAACGTGGCCGGGGGTGTCGATGATGTTCAGGCGGTGCTTTTCAGAGTCCGGCTCAACGCCGTTCTCAGTGCGTTCCCAGAACGTGGTCGTCGCAGCGGAGGTGATGGTGATACCACGTTCCTGCTCCTGCTCCATCCAGTCCATGGTGGCCGCACCGTCGTGCACCTCACCGATGTTATGGGATTTGCCGGTGTAGAACAGGATGCGTTCCGAGCAGGTGGTTTTGCCTGCGTCGATGTGCGCCATGATACCGAAGTTGCGGTAGCGGTCTAGCGGATAGTCGCGTGCCATTAGGATGAGCCTCTAAAGAGTTACCAGCGATAATGCGAGAAGGCTTTGTTAGCCTCAGCCATCTTGTGCGTGTCTTCGCGCTTCTTAACGGCAGTACCCCGGCTTTGTACAGCATCGAGGAGTTCACCGGCGAGGCGTTCTTCCATTGTGTTCTCGTTGCGACCACGCGCAGCGGTGATCAACCAACGGATCGCAAGGGCTTCACGACGCTCCGGGCGCACTTCGACCGGAACCTGGTAGGTTGCACCACCCACACGACGCGAACGAACCTCGACAGAGGGTTTCACGTTGTCGAGAGCTTCGTGGAAGACTTCGACGGGAGCGCGCTTGATTTTGCCTTCAACGCGTTCAAAGGCGTTGTAGACGATACGTTCTGCGACCGATTTCTTACCATCGATCATCAGGTTGTTCATGAATTTAGTCAGAACACGATCGCCATATTTGGCGTCGGGCAGGACTTCGCGTTTTTCAGCAGCGTGACGACGGGACATCTGTGTCTATCCTTCTTCTTATTTAGGACGCTTCGCGCCATATTTGGAGCGACGCTGCTTACGGTCTTTGACGCCTTGGGTATCCAGAACACCACGCAGGATGTGGTAGCGGACACCCGGAAGGTCTTTTACACGGCCGCCACGGATCAGAACCACGGAGTGTTCCTGAAGGTTGTGGGATTCGCCCGGAATGTAAGAGATCACTTCGAAACCGTTGGTCAGGCGAACCTTCGCAACTTTCCGCATAGCGGAGTTCGGTTTCTTCGGCGTGGTGGTGTAGACGCGAGTACAGACGCCACGCTTTTGCGGGCACTGCTCCAGGTGCATGGACTTGGAGCGCTTTACTTTCGGCTGACGCGGCTTGCGGATCAGCTGTTGGATCGTTGGCATTCCGGTTTGTTCCCCGTTTTGCAACACTATGTCATGCACGCGGTGGACACGGGGCCCGGACGTGCGGCGAATTCATCAGCAGCGATAACGCAAACGCAAAAACCGCAAACGCTCCCATTCCGAGGTGAACGTCGCGGTGGGTTTACAGAGGGTCAGGGTGAAAAAAGTGCCCTGACCTTGAGCCACTACAGATATGATATCGGCGTAAGAGGGAAACCCCCGAGAGCCGGATAGCGCGCGTATATGCAGAGTCGCTGCGGTTGTCAACACTGCCACACCCGGGCGGATGCCCCACGACACCGGAACAACACCGGCCTGTCGACGGAACCAGCCCTTGTCGCGACAGATGCGCCGCCTCATAGTCGGGTCAAGAATTGCCAGAGGGGTATGGCCAATGCAAGTGATCGGTCTTTGTCGGTTTTCCTACCCCGCGGTCGGCGGCTTTCAGGTCGAGCATGCCAGTATCGAAGAGCGCATCGCCTTCCTCTACAATGAGGAACGGCTGGAGGAACGGTTTCGCCTGTTCGAAGCCGTCGCCCTGCCCTGTCTGCGCGAACAGACAGATCCGGACTTTCACCTGATCATCGTGATTGGCGACAGTCTGCCTGCCCGCCATGAAAGCCGGCTCCGCGATCTGGTGGCGGACATGCCACAGATAGAGATCCAGAAACACGCTCCCCAGCAGCAACGCCCCATCATGAAGGAAATCCTGAACGCGGCCCGGCGCGACCCTGCGGCGCCCTGCCTTCAATTTCGCTATGACGACGACGATGCCGTCTCGGTGGATTTTATCGAACGGCTGCGCCAGACCATCGACGATTGCGCAGGGCTGGTTGCCCGCCACCGCGCCGTCGCGGTTGATTTCAACATGGGCTATGTGGCGGAGTTCGGCCCCGATGGGATCAGCGCCTCGGAGATCCACCGCCCTTATTATGTCGCCGCGCTTGGTATGTATGTGCGCAGTGGCGCGCCGCTGACCATCATGAATTTCGCCCACGAGAAGATTCTGCGCTTCATGCCCACCATTACGCTCGCGGATGCGCCGATGTTCGTACGCGGACATCACAGCTCCAACGACTCGCGACAAAAGGCCGTGAAACCGGTCCCGGTCACCCCTTTGAATGCGGAACAGAAGGCAGAGTTCGAAGCCCGTTTCGCGCTTCGCGATGGCCTCGTTCGTCAGGTCTTCTCCAATGGAATTTCCGACCCATCAGGGGCTTCGGCCACCTGACGCTCTCGCAGCAGGGTGAACAAGCCAGCGGCGACAACAATGGCGGCCCCCACAAGGGTGATCCCCGACGGCCAGTCACCAAACACCAGCCAGCCAAGCACCAGTGCCCAGATCAGCCCGGTATAGCGCAACGGCGCCACGGCTGAGACCTCGCCGGTGCGGATCGTCATGACCGCACAAAGATAGGCCAGCAGGATCAATAGCGCCGTGCCGAACAGCAACGCCCAGTCCCGCGCGCCGACCGGTTGCCAGGTTTCCCCGATCCCGAGGCCAACCCCAAATAGCATCACGGAAAACGCCGCCAGGAATGTCACGGTCAAGGACGGCACCGCCGGTGACATCTGCCGGGTTACAAGGTCGCGCAGGGTCAGGACCGCAACCGCCAGCAGGGCATAGACCGTGGCCGGTCCAAAATCCGCGCCGCCGGGCCGCACGATCAGCAGCATGCCGACAAACCCCAGTGCAATGGCGATACACCGGCGCCACCCCACCCGTTCGCCCAGGAACAGCGCCGCACAGAGTGTCACCGTCAGCGGCAGCATCTGCAACACCGCCGTCACATTCGCCAGCGGGAGCTCCAGCAGCGCCGACAAAAAGAAATAGGTCGCCGCCGCTTCGGTGGCGCACCGGGCCAGCACCAGGGCCCAATCCCGTGCGGGAAAATCGAACCGAAGCGACCCCATCGCCTTCGCCAGTCCCAACAGCAGGACGCTGGCCAGCACGCCCCGAATGGTGACAATCTGCCAGAGCGGCACCGATTGCCCGACCAGTTTGACCAATGTGTCGTTGCAGGTGAAGGCAGCCATGCTGCCCAGCATCAGAAATGCACCCTGTTGGTTCGGACTAAATCTGCGTGTCATCTGTCAAAGTGCCTTTAATGCGTCAAGCGACAGGCCAAAGTGACGCTGCAAGTCCCCCGCAATCGTGGCTTCATCCTGCTGGCCCGTCAGCCCCATCATTGCCGGGGTAGAATGGTTGTCCCAGTGCACGGTGCGCAGAAACGCAGGCACCGAGATATCTGAAAACAATGGATAGTGCTGCGCGAACTTTCGATGATTGTACCGGTAGGGATTGCCTTTGCCATGGACGGGGCGCACCACCGACGGCCCCACCGACAGCGGTGCCCTTTCACAGCTGTCCACCACGCGCGGCGGTTCGGTCTCGGATTTGACCAGGTAAATGCCCCGGTTGAAGGAGATCGCGAAAGGGGTTTCCGCATTGACCTGCAGCGGCAACAGGCCCTTGGCCAGCCTCTTGGTGCGCGCAATGAACTCACCGTCCAGCGCGTCATCATCGTCGAGCCGGAACAGGATGCGATGGCTCTCGCCGGTTTCCGGCACCGACGCATAGGCTTTCTTCAGGATCTGAAAATGGTTCTCCGGCCCATAGGGCTGAAGCAATACGTTTCGATGCGGTGCGACCATATCGGCCAACTGCTGCAGAAACGGCTCTGGCATTCGGTCAGAGGTCGCGATCACCAGGGTGAAATCGTCGTCGCTTTGACGCAGCATACTGGCAAGGCAAAGGTGTTCGAACAGATGCAATCGCAACTGCATTCGATCCTGTGCGAACAGAGCTTCGGCCACCGCTTCAAGGGACGGATAGCGGTCGGAATTGAATGTGGGGGACAGCACCGAAAACCGAACCACGCCCACCGTCTTGAATGTCGCGACCATGGGCCGGCTCCTCCTGCGCAATAGCACAGTGAAACCACGGCGGTGCGACATTGCCAAGGGCCTTGACGCCCAAGCTGCCACGGCCCCGCGCCCACCAACGAAAAAGCCCCGCGTCACGGTGGACGCGGGGCTTTCTCAAATGTCAGATCACATCAGGTGTGATCGGCTCAATCGCGGCTTTCCGGTGTTTCCACCAGGAAATCCGCATCTGCGCCTGCGCTGTCGTCCATCATCGGCGCAGCCAGAGCGGCAGCCGCTTCGGCCTCCTCGCGACGGGCCTCAAGGACCACATTGTCACGCGAGGATGCAACCTGACGCATCTGCTGCGTCGCACCGCCGGTACCGGCCGGGATCAGACGACCCACGATGACGTTTTCCTTCAGACCGACGAGTTTGTCCCGCTTGCCCTGAACCGACGCTTCGGTGAGCACCCGAGTGGTCTCCTGGAAGGAGGCCGCCGAGATGAAGGAGCGGGTCTGCAGCGACGCCTTGGTGATACCAAGCAGGATGGGTGCACCTTGAGCCGGACGTTTGCCACGCGACAGCGCCTTCTCGTTGGCCTGATCGAACTCTTGCTTGTCCACGTGCTCGCCCTTGAGCAGCGTGGTCTCACCAGAGTCGGAGATCTCCCACTTTTGCAGCATCTGGCGAACGATCACCTCGATGTGCTTGTCGTTGATCTTCACACCCTGCAGACGATACACGTCCTGGACTTCGTCGATCATGTAGTTGGCCAGCGCTTCGACACCCATGATGGACAGGATGTCATGCGGCGCCGGGTTGCCGTCCATGATGTAGTCGCCCTTCTGGACAAAGTCGCCTTCGACCACCGGGATGTGCTTGCCCTTGGGCACCATGTATTCCACGGCTTCCATGGTTTCATCCGCGGGCTCGATCGAAATCCGCCGCTTGTTCTTGTAGTCGCGACCGAAGCGCACGTAACCATCGATTTCGGCGATGATCGCGTGATCTTTCGGACGACGCGCTTCGAAGAGTTCCGCGACGCGTGGCAGACCACCGGTGATGTCCTTGGTCTTGGCGCCCTCACGCGGGATCCGCGCAACAACGTCACCTGTTTCAATGCGCTGACCGTCTTCACAGGACAGGATCGCATCGACGGACATCGGATAAGTCAGCGGGTTGCCAAGCGCATTGCGCACCGGCTCGCCATCTTCGTCCACCAGGATGATCTCTGGCTTCAGGTCCGATCCCTTCGGTGCCGCACGCCAGTCGATCACGATCTTCTGGGTCATGCCGGTGGCATCGTCGGTTTCTTCGCGCACGGCCAGACCGTTGACAAGGTCCACGTACTTCGCAGTACCCGGCTTTTCGGCAATGATCGGCAGGGTATAGGGATCCCATTCGAACAGTTTGTCGCCCCGGTTGATCTGCTGGCCTTCCTTGATGAACAGCTTGGTGCCGTAGCCGAGCTTGTGGCTCGCACGTTCCTCGCCATGCTCATCCTGAATGATCAGCTTCATGTTCCGGCCAACGACCAAGACCTCGTCATTGGCATTGGTGAGTGTGTTGGTGTTTTCAAACACGATCTTGCCGGACTGCGACGCTTCGAGGAAGGACTGCTGGCCACCTTGGGCAACGCCGCCGATGTGGAAGGTCCGCATCGTCAGCTGTGTACCGGGCTCACCAATCGACTGCGCCGCGATGATGCCGACGGCCTCACCGGAGTTGACCATGGTACCGCGCGCAAGGTCACGGCCATAGCACATGGCGCAGACGCCCTCTTCGCTTTCGCAGGTCAGCGGGCTGCGGATGCGCATCTGCGGCACCGCGGCGTCCTCGATGATATCCGCCATCCGCTCGTCGATCAGCTGACCATAGGCCACCAGGATCTCGTCGGTGCCGGGACGTTTGACGTCTTCGGCGGCAACACGACCCAGGATACGCTCGCCGATGGAGGAAACAACCTCCCCGTCATTGACCGCGGCTTCGGCTGTGATCGCACGCTCGGTTCCGCAATCGCGCTCGCGCACGATGCAGTCCTGCGCCACATCGACAAGACGACGGGTCAGGTAACCCGAGTTCGCCGTCTTCAGAGCCGTATCCGACAGACCCTTACGGGCACCGTGGGTGGAGTTGAAGTACTCCAGAACGGTCAGGCCTTCCTTAAAGTTCGAGATGATCGGCGTTTCGATGATGTCGCCGTTCGGCTTCGCCATCAGGCCGCGCATCCCGCCCAGCTGCTTCATCTGCGTCACAGAACCACGCGCACCGGAGTGGGCCATCATGTAGACCGAGTTCGGCTCCATTACGGCACCATTCTCGTCGCGCTTGTCCGCCGAGATGGTGGACATCATCGCTTCGGTGACCTTGTCGTTACACTTCGACCAGGCATCGACAACCTTGTTGTACTTTTCGCCCTGGGTGATCAGGCCGTCCATGTACTGCTGTTCGAAATCCTTCACCTGATCGCGGGTCTCATCAACGATCGTCCATTTGGTGTCAGGGATGACCATGTCATCCTTGCCGAAGGAAATGCCCGCCTTGAACGCTTCACGGAAACCCATGGTCATGATCTGGTCACAGAAGATCACAGATTCTTTCTGACCGCAGTACCGGTAAACGGTGTCGATGACCTGCTGCACTTCGCGTTTGCGCAGCAGACGGTTGACCAGCTCGAACGGTGCCTTGGCGTTCTTCGGCAGCAGGCCACCCAACCGGACACGGCCCGGCGTGGTTTCGAACCGCTCGTAAACTTCAAGACCGTTTTCGTCGATCTGCATGATCCGCGCGGTCACTTTGGAGTGCAGGTGCACTTCGCCTGCATCCAACGCGTGCTGAACCTCGTCCATGTTGCCAAAGACCTTGCCTTCGCCAACCATACCGTCACGCGCCAGCGTGAGGTAGTAGAGGCCCAAGATCATATCCTGCGACGGAACGATGATCGGTGCGCCGTTTGCAGGCGACAGAACGTTGTTCGTGGACATCATCAGAACGCGCGCTTCCAACTGGGCCTCAAGGCTCAGCGGCACGTGCACGGCCATCTGGTCACCGTCAAAGTCGGCGTTAAAGGCCGAACAGACCAGCGGGTGCAGCTGGATGGCTTTACCTTCGATCAGCGTGGGTTCGAAGGCCTGAATACCAAGACGGTGCAGCGTCGGTGCGCGGTTCAGCATCACCGGGTGTTCGCGGATCACCTCGTCGAGGATATCCCATACTTCGGGACGCTCTTTTTCGACCAGCTTCTTGGCCTGTTTCACGGTGGAGGACAGACCTTTGGCCTCCAGACGCGAATAGATGAAGGGCTTGAACAGTTCGAGCGCCATCTTTTTCGGCAGGCCACACTGATGCAGCTTGAGCTCCGGACCGGTCACGATGACCGAACGACCGGAGAAGTCGACGCGCTTACCCAAAAGGTTCTGACGGAAGCGACCCTGCTTACCCTTCAGCATGTCGCTGAGCGATTTCAACGGACGCTTGTTGGCACCGGTGATAACGCGACCACGACGGCCGTTGTCGAACAATGCGTCGACGGATTCCTGCAGCATCCGCTTTTCGTTGCGGACGATGATGTCAGGTGCGCGCAGTTCGATCAGACGCTTCAGGCGGTTGTTCCGGTTGATCACCCGACGATAAAGATCGTTGAGGTCGGAGGTCGCGAAACGGCCACCATCAAGCGGCACCAGCGGGCGCAGTTCCGGCGGGATGACCGGGATCACGGTCATGATCATCCACTCAGGACGGTTGCCCGACTCGAGGAAGGATTCGACAACCTTCAGACGTTTGATGATCTTCTTGGGCTTCAGCTCGCCCGTTGCTTCGGCCAGCTCTGCGCGCAGCGTTTCAGCTTCGGCTTCGAGGTCGATTGCCGCCAGCATTTCGCGGATCGCTTCGGCACCGATATTGGCGGTGAAGGCGTCCATGCCGAACTGGTCCTGGGCATCCATGAACTCTTCTTCGGTCATCATCTGACCGTAGGTGAGGTCGGTGAGGCCCGGTTCGATCACCACGTAGTTCTCAAAGTAGAGCACCCGCTCCAGATCACGCAGCGTCATGTCCAGCATCAGGCCGATGCGGGACGGCAGCGATTTCAGGAACCAGATATGTGCAACGGGCGAGGCCAGCTCGATATGGCCCATACGCTCGCGGCGCACCTTCTGCAGCGTGACTTCCACACCGCATTTTTCGCAGACAACACCGCGATACTTCATGCGCTTATATTTGCCGCACAGGCATTCGTAATCTTTGATCGGGCCAAAGATACGGGCACAGAACAGACCGTCACGCTCAGGCTTGAACGTCCGGTAGTTGATGGTTTCCGGCTTTTTGATCTCGCCGTAGGACCACGACAGGATCCGTTCCGGCGACGCCAGCGACACTTTGATTTCATCAAAGACCTTGGGCGGCGTCAGCGGGTTGAACGGATTATTCGTCAGTTCCTGGTTCATTTTGATACCTCAAATTTCGCGGAAGGGGGGAGTGGAGTAAGGGCGCGCGGCCCTTACTCCTCAACCTCCGCATCCAGGAGTTCCATGTTCAGGCCGAGGCCGCGGACTTCTTTCACAAGAACGTTAAAGCTCTCGGGAACGCCCGCCTCGAAGTTGTCCTCGCCCTTGACGATGCTCTCATAGACCTTGGTCCGGCCGGCGACGTCATCCGATTTCACGGTGAGCATCTCCTGCAGGGTGTAGGCGGCGCCGTAAGCTTCCAGAGCCCAGACTTCCATCTCACCAAATCGCTGACCACCGAACTGCGCCTTACCACCGAGCGGCTGCTGGGTCACCAGCGAGTACGGGCCGGTGGAGCGTGCGTGGATCTTGTCGTCCACAAGGTGGTGCAGTTTCAGCAGGTACTTGATGCCCACGGTCACGGGACGCGCGAACTGTTCGCCCGTGCGACCGTCAAACAGGATCGACTGACCCGACGTGTCAAAGCCTGCACGTTTGAGCGAGTCGTTGACGTCCTGCTCCTTGGCGCCATCAAAGACCGGCGTTGCAATCGGCACACCACGGGTGACGTTGCCTGCAGCTTCGATCAGGTCCGCCTCGTCCATGTTGGACAGGCCTTCCTCGTAGACGTCGTCGCCATAGGCATGGCGCATCGCGTCCCGCACCGGTGTAAGGTCGCCAGTGCGGCGATAGTCCTGCAGCGCGTCGTCGATCTTGATGCCCAGACCGCGTGCGGCCCAGCCCATGTGGGTTTCAAGGATCTGACCGACGTTCATACGCGAGGGAACACCCAGCGGGTTGAGACAAAAGTCGACCGGGGTGCCATCCGCGAGGAACGGCATGTCCTCCATCGGAACAACCCGCGAAATCACACCTTTGTTCCCGTGACGGCCAGCCATCTTGTCGCCCGGCTGCAGCTTGCGCTTCACGGCTATGAAGACTTTGACCATCTTCATCACACCCGGCGGCAGGTCGTCGCCCCGGCGGACTTTCTCGACCTTGTCCTCGAACCGAGCATCCAGAGCACGTTTCTGTGCTTCGTACTGCTCGTTCAGGGCTTCCAGGATCTGGGCGTCTTTCTCGTCCTCAAGGGCGAGCATCCACCACTGGCCGCGGGTCAGCTGGTTGTCCAGCAGATCCTCGGTGATCTCTGTGTTGCCGCGCACGCCTTTTGGCCCTTTGACGGCAACCTTGCCCATCAGCAGATCCCGCAGACGCGCGTAGATGTTGCGGTCGAGGATCGCCAGTTCGTCGTCCCGGTCACGGGCCAGACGTTCAACTTCCTCACGCTCGATCTGCAGCGCACGTTCGTCTTTTTCGACGCCGTGACGGTTGAAGACACGCACTTCGACAACGGTACCGTAGTCGCCCGGCTTCACCCGCAACGAGGTGTCACGGACGTCAGAGGCTTTTTCACCAAAGATGGCGCGCAGGAGTTTTTCTTCCGGCGTCATCGGGCTTTCGCCCTTCGGAGTGATCTTGCCGACGAGGATATCGCCCGGCTCCACATCGGCACCGATGTAGACGATGCCCGCTTCGTCGAGGTTGCGCAGGGCTTCCTCGCCGACGTTCGGGATATCGCGGGTGATTTCCTCTGGACCAAGCTTGGTGTCACGGGCGGCGACTTCGAATTCCTCGATGTGGATCGAGGTGAAGACGTCGTCACGGGCAATCCGCTCGGAGATCAGGATGGAGTCTTCGTAGTTGTAGCCATTCCAGGGCATGAAGGCGACGACGACGTTCTTGCCAAGCGCCAGTTCCCCCATATCGGTGGAGGGGCCATCCGCGATGACCTCGCCTTTTTGAACCTTCTGACCCACCTTCACCAGCGGACGCTGGTTGATGCAGGTGTTCTGGTTCGAGCGCTGGAACTTGCGCATGCGGTAGATATCCACGCCCGCGTCGCCCAGTTCGAGGTCCTCGGTAGCCCGGATCACGATACGCTGAGCATCGACCTGGTCGATGATCCCTGCGCGTTTGGCCATATAGGCCGCGCCGGAGTCACGTGCGACAACTTCTTCGATCCCGGTGCCGACCAGCGGCGCCTCGGCCCGCAGCAGCGGAACCGCCTGACGTTGCATGTTCGACCCCATCAGAGCGCGGTTCGCGTCGTCGTTTTCCAGGAACGGAATGAGCGAGGCGGCAACCGATACCAACTGTTTCGGGCTGACGTCGATCAGGTCAACGCTTTCGTTCGGGGCCAGCGTGTAGTCACCGGACTGACGCGTGGACACCAGATCGTTCACGAAACGGTTGTTCTCGTCGAGGTTGGCGTTGGCCTGCGCCACGGTGTGACGCATTTCCTCGGTCGCGGACATATAGTGCACCTCATCGGTGACCTGCCCGTTGTTGACGACACGATAAGGTGTCTCGATGAAGCCGTATTTGTTGACGCGGGCAAAGGTCGCCAGCGAGTTGATCAGACCGATGTTCGGGCCTTCCGGCGTTTCAATCGGGCACATCCGTCCGTAGTGAGTCGGGTGTACGTCGCGCACCTCAAAGCCGGCACGTTCGCGGGTCAGACCACCGGGGCCAAGCGCCGAGAGGCGGCGTTTGTGGGTGACTTCCGACAGCGGGTTGGTCTGGTCCATGAACTGCGACAGCTGCGAGGAGCCGAAGAATTCACGCACAGCCGCAGCGGCAGGTTTCGCGTTGATCAGGTCCTGCGGCATCACAGTGTCGATCTCGACAGAGGACATGCGTTCCTTGATCGCGCGTTCCATGCGCAAGAGGCCAACACGGTACTGGTTTTCCATCAGCTCGCCAACAGAGCGCACCCGACGGTTGCCGAGGTGGTCGATGTCGTCGATATCGCCCTTGCCGTCGCGCAGTTCCACCAGCGCCTTGATGCAGGCGACGATGTCTTCCTTGCGCAGTGTGCGCTGGGTGTCTTCGGCGTCCAGCGCCAGACGCATGTTCATCTTCACGCGACCAACGGCCGACAGATCGTAGCGTTCACTGTCAAAGAACAGGGTGTCAAACAGCGCGGAGGCGGCTTCGACGGTGGGCGGCTCGCCCGGACGCATCACGCGGTAGATGTCCATGAGCGCGGTGTCGCGGCCCATGTTCTTGTCCGCCGCCATGGTGTTGCGCATGTAGGGGCCGACATTGACGTTGTCGATGTCCAGAACCGGAATGTCGGTGATGCCCGCATCCAGCAGTTCCTTGACGGAACCACCAATGATGTCGCCGTCTTTGTCATACTCGAGGGTCAGCTCGTCGCCAGCCTCGACAAAGATCGCGCCATTTTCCTCGTTGATGATGTCCTTGGCGACATATTTGCCAACGATATGCTCAAACGGCACCAGCAACTGGGACACATTGCCTTCGTCGATCAGCTTCTTGACCGCGCGCGGGGTGACTTTTTTGCCTGCTTCACAGATGATTTCGCCTGTGGACGCATCTACCAGGTCATAGGTCGGGCGGGTGCCACGCACGCGTTCGGGGAAGAAGGGCGTGATCCAGCCGCGGGATTTCTCCAGCGAGTAGTCAACCGTATTGTAATAGGCATCCATGATGCCTTCCTGGTCCAGCCCCAGCGCATAGAGCAGGGTGGTCACAGGCAGCTTGCGGCGACGGTCGATCCGGGCAAAGACGATGTCCTTGGCGTCGAATTCAAAATCGAGCCAGGAGCCGCGGTACGGGATGATACGGCAGGCAAACAGCAATTTACCCGAAGAGTGGGTCTTGCCTTTGTCGTGATCGAAGAAAACGCCCGGGCTCCGGTGCATCTGCGACACGATCACACGCTCGGTGCCGTTGACGACAAACGTGCCGTTCGGGGTCATCAGGGGCATATCGCCCATGAAGACATCCTGTTCTTTGATATCCTTGACGGATTTCGCGCCGGTGTCCTCATCGATATCAAAGACGATCAGTCGCAGGGTGACCTTCAGCGGCGCTGCATAGGTCATATCACGCTGCATGCATTCGTCGACGTCGTACTTGGGACGTTCAAGGGCGTATTTCACGAACTCCAGAACGGAAGTTTCGTTGAAATCCTTGATCGGGAAAACCGACTGGAACACCCCCATGATGCCTTCGCCGTCGAGCGGCAGTTCGGCATCACCGGAGCGCAGGAACAGATCATAGGAAGATTTCTGGACCTCGATGAGGTTCGGCATGTCCAGCACTTCGCGGATCTTGCCGTAATACTTACGAAGACGTTTCTGGCCAAGGAACGATTGAGCCATGTCAGATGTCACCTTTCAGAGTTCTCAACACACAAGATGCCGCCGGGCCCCGGCACCTTGCCCGTCAGAGACAGCGCGATCTGGATCAATTCATGGCCACCGTCCCGAATGGCGGCCTCCCGATCCAAAAAACCTCGCCTGAAAAAAGGGCCCACCCGCGTTCAGGTGTCAAAGGCCCCTTTCTGAGACAGGTTCAGCTGGACCCGGGTCGCCCCGGATCCAGCCAAAATTTTCAGGGATATAAAGCAGAAGTTTCTATATGAAATCCAGCCTGAATTTCCCTTATCCAGTGGCTTAGGCCACTTCGACTTCGGCGCCAGCTGCTTCCAGCTTGCCTTTGACTTCTTCGGCTTCGTCCTTGGACACGCCTTCTTTGATTTTTCCGCCGGCTTCAACGAGCTCTTTGGCTTCTTTGAGGCCCAGGCCAGTGATGGCGCGGACTTCTTTGATGACGTTGATTTTGGACGCGCCGGCGTTCTTCAGAACGACGTCGAATTCGGTTTTCTCTTCCTCAGCAGCAGCGTCGCCGCCTGCAGGGCCGGCCATCATGACTGCGCCGCCAGCTGCGGGCTCGATGCCGTACTCGTCTTTGAGGATGGTTTTCAGTTCTTGTGCTTCCAGCAGGGTCAGACCTACGATGCTTTCCGCGAGTGCTTTCAGATCAGCCATTGTATCAGCTCTTTCCGTTTACAGTGTGTAATGTGTTCCAACGTGGGCAGTTTGCGCCCCACGCCAGTCATTCAGTGCCAACCGCTTACGCAGCTTCCGCCTTCTCTTCGATGGTCGAAAGAATGCTTGCGATGTTGCTTGCAGGTGCGCCAATCGCGCCAGCGATGTTGGAAGCAGGTGCGCCGATGCAGCTTGCGATCTGAGCAATAAGCTCCTCGCGAGACGGCATTTTCGACACGGCTTCAACGCCAGCACGGTCCAGAGCATTCTCACCCATTGCACCGCCGAGGATTTCAAACTTTTTGTTATCCTTGGCGAAGTCCTCGGCGACCTTGGCAGCTGCCACAGGGTCCTCGGAATAGGTCAGAACGGTCATCCCTGTCAGCAGGTCAGACATGTTTTCACACGGCTTACCCTCAAGGGCGATTTTGGCGAGCCTGTTCTTGGCAACACGCACAGACCCACCGGCGTCACGAGCACGCGCACGCAGGTCCTGCATCTCAGCAACTGTCAGACCGACATAGTGGGCTACGACCACCACGCCAGAGCTTTCGAAGATCTGGCCGAGTTCCTCGACCACTTTCTCTTTCTGGGCTCTATCCACAGTTCTCTCCAAGTTTAGGGGCGCATGGCCCCGGCTCATTTCTGCCTCTCCCCGAAGGGATCAGCGGTCAAGTCCGTTTTACGGGGTTGAGCCAAAATTGCCCGAAGGTTAGAAAACCCTCGATCTTTCATTGGTCTTTACCCGTCTCAGGAGGGAAATTAAGACCCGATCGACAGGTCACCCACCATCTTGGACGAAAAGGCACAAAGCGCGCGACGAATCGCACGCTTTGCTCCGTGGGCTGTTCTTAGTCCTGCAGGAGAAAAGTTCCAAGCCCTAAATGTGCCGCCCCTGCCCGCCCGTGGCCTGCTACCAGATCAGGAGGCGCCGCTCTCCTGGGCCTGAGGGTCCTGTGCGTGGGTCACCTGATCCGGGGTGACCCAAAAACATTCACGCACCAAAGCATCAATATCCAGCCGCAACCGAAGCAAAGCGTCCTCAGCTTCCAGCCGTGCCAACAGCGCAGACGTGGCGCTGTGCAGACGCGCAAACAACGCGCGCAGCGTGGTCTCCGGGTCCGGTCCAGCCAGGGCCTCTTCGATCCGAGCGGTCAGCCCGCCGGTGAAGCCCCGCGACTGGCAGCGCCAGGCAAGCTTGCTCCGCCAGATCGCATAGTCGGCCCCGATCATGTGCAAAAGATGCGCGCCATGCCGGTGGTCCAGCAGCAGTTCCAGCTTGTCGCCATCCTTGCCGCCGCCCCGGGGCCAGTGCTGGCGCAGCCTCAGCCCGGGTATGCCGCAGCGCACCACCGACTTGCCCTGTGGATGCCCGATCAAGCCCGCCCGACGTGGCCCGAACAATTCGGCATCGTCGCCATAAACCAGCTTGCGCGCCTCATAGGACATCGGGCGGCGGAAATAGGTCAACCCATCGTCTGCCTCTGTCAGAATACGTTCGGCGGACACGATCCGCACAGACCGGATGCCCTGCGGCACCGCAGCGAGCAGGTCTGCCAGCCCGCCCTGCTCCAGAAACAGAAACTCGTCCGCGTCCACATTCAACAGCCAGCCGTCGGCGTATTGCTGGTAGATCCAGGTTATGGCGGCATTCTGTCGGGTGACAAAAGCGTCCTGCGGGGTCAGCTCAAGATCGGACCAGAACTGCGGCGTGCAGGGTACGCATCGCAGTCGTGGATGATCGCAGAGCAGCGCAATGGCTTCGTCATCCGGGTTGTCGAAACAGATCACCACCTCGTCAGCGCCAAGCGCCAGATACCAGGCGCAGAACCGCAGCACCTCGGCCAGAGGTTCATTCATGATGGCGCCGACCCGCCAGACCTGATTGGATGCGTCGTTCATCTGTCCCCTTGCCGCGTTGCCCGATGCGGTTCATCCCTAGGGGATAGCGCGGGATCGTGAATAAAAAAAGGCGACACCAGGTGCCGCCTCTTTCAATTCTGTTTTTCGCTTACATTAAAGCCAGCGCCCCGATCACTCGGTGACGGCACCTTCAACGTCAAGCGTCACGCCGGGGCCCATGGTGGACGACAGGGCGATTTTCTTCATGTAGGTGCCTTTGGCGCCCGAGGGCTTCGCTTTGGACACGGCAGAGATGAAGGCACGGACGTTTTCGACCAACTTGGCTTCGTCGAAGGACGCTTTGCCAACACCGGCGTGAACAACGCCGCCTTTTTCCGCTTTGAACTGAACTTCGCCGCCTTTGGCTGCTTCCACGGCCGCTTTCACGTCCATGGTCACGGTGCCAACCTTGGGGTTCGGCATCAGGTTGCGCGGGCCGAGGATCTTGCCGAGGCGACCAACGATCGGCATCATGTCCGGGGTCGCGATGCAACGATCAAACTCGATGTTGCCGGCCTGGATGGATTCCATCAGGTCTTCGGCGCCAACGATGTCTGCGCCTGCAGCCTGTGCTTCGTCCGCCTTGGGGCCACGGGCAAATACGGCGACGCGCATGGTTTTGCCGGTGCCGTTGGGCAGGCCGATCACGCCACGAACCATCTGGTCGGCGTGACGGGTGTCAACGCCGAGGTTGACGGCGATTTCAACGGTCTCATCGAATTTGCTGTTTGCGTTGGCTTTCACCAGTGCAACCGCATCTTCAACGCTGAGGTTTGTCTTGCCTGCGAAGGCTTCGCGCGCTGCGCGGGTCCGTTTACCGAGCTTTGCCATCTTACTTCACCTCAATGCCCATAGAGCGGGCAGAGCCCAGGATGATCTGCATCGCGGCTTCGATATCGTGCGCGTTCAGATCTTTCATCTTCGCTTCGGCGATCTCTTTCACCTGCGCGGGGGTCACCGTGCCGGCGGTTTCGCGGCTCGGGTTGTTCGCACCGGATTTGATGTTCGCGGCCTTCTTCAGGTAATAAGACGCAGGCGGCGTCTTGATGTCCATGGTGAAGGACTTGTCCTGATAGTAGGTGATCACGGTCGGGCAAGGGGCGCCTTGCTCCATATCTGCGGTCTTGGCGTTAAACGCCTTGCAGAATTCCATGATGTTGATGCCGCGCTGACCCAGCGCCGGACCGACCGGCGGGGAGGGGTTTGCTTGACCTGCAGGAACCTGCAGTTTCATCGAACCAACAAGCTTCTTAGCCATCTGGTTATCTCCTGTTCAACAGCCGCAGGGCGCGCCCTTTGGCTTGCAAATGTTGCGTGGTGCGGTTGCCACATCGCGATGCGGCGGACCTCCCACAAGAATCATGCCCGATTGAAGAACCAGACAGATTGGCGGCTCCTACGCGGAAACGGATCGCGTTTCAACCCTCATCTCCGGATCGGTGGCTTGTTTGGCTCTGAACCTCGACGGCACCCCTATCGGCCGCATCGTACCAATCCGCCGCAACCCGGTGCCAAGGGAACTCTTGTTCGGCCTTCTGCCGTGCAGCCTGCGACAGGGCCGCCACGAGGTCACCATCGCGGGCCAAGCGTGTCATTTCCAATGCTAGATCCCGGATCACCTGCTCTGGAGTTTCAGGGTCGACAAAACGCGCCTCGCCCTCCCCTGCCAGGCCCTGCGGCCCGCCCCAACGCAGGGTCAACACGGGCAGGCCAATGGCCATGCTTTCCTGCATAATGATCCCGTTCGCCTCTTTCAGGGTCGAAAAGATCAGCCCACGATACTGCCCCAGCACCTGGCCAAGCGAGTCATGCGCCAGCCAGCCCGCAAACCGGACGCGCCCCTCCAGGCCCAAGGCCGCGGTCAGCACCTCCAATTCTGCGCGGTCCGGACCATCGCCATAGAGCGTCAGCCCGATGTCCGGTGGCGTCGCGGCCAATGCGCGAATGGCCAGATCCGCACCCTTGTAGGGGACCATCCGCCCGATCCAGACAAACTCTGCAATCGCCGCCTCCGGTCGGGCACGAGGGTGAGCGAACAGTGCCTCCTCCAGACCTGCATCCCGCACAAAGCGCATTTTTTCCGGCGGGCACCCCGCCCAGCGCAGGGCCTCGGACGTCCGGTCATACCCGGAGACCAACACCTGCTCTGCATTGACATATTGACGCGAGACAATCCCCAGCGCCTGCTGCAAGGGGCGATAGATCGCTTCCTGCAGGCGCCCGCCCCGGCTTTCCAGATGGCGGAACCCGGGCGGGTAGAAAATATTCCCCGACACCGGGCCGATAATGTAGCGATAGCCGTGCGGCGGCAACCGTTGTTCGACCGGGGAAATCGGGCACAGATAGTGAATTACCACGTCGGCGGGATCAAACTGACGGCAGAGATGCCGCACCGCGTGGTGAAACAGAGTGTTGACCAGTCGCGACAGGCCCGGCACCCGCCAGCAGAGCTGCATCAACCTGGTGTCCCGCACATAGAGCACGCGATCCGCAGGCAGCGCGCCCTTGAGGGCTGCACGGCATCTTTCATGGGTAATCAAAGTCACATCGCGGCCTTGCGCGAGTAAGACCTGAACATATTGCAGCGCTTTGACCGCCTCGCCACCCATGGTCATGGCGGCGTTTGTCGACACGACAATCAGCTTCATGTGGCCTCGTCCCCATGGGTTGAAACAAAAATCGGCCCCACACTAGGGGCCGATCTCAACGTTCCCAATGGGAATTCGCGCCTGATTGCAACGGGTGGGCTGTCGGGCTTAAGCCCCCAGCCGGAGCACCCGAGAGCTCAGCCCTGCTTGGTCACTTGGGTAAAGTCCAGCTCGACCGGAGTTTCGCGACCAAAAATGGACACGGTCACCTTCAGCTTCTGGCTCTCGTCGTCGACCCCTTCGACCATACCGTCGAAGTCTTCGAACGGGCCGTCGTTGACCTTCACCCGTTCGCCAATTTCAAAGCTGATCAGGGTCCGTGGCGATTCCTCGCCTTCCTGGACCCGGTTCAGAATGCCGTTCACCTCGGCATCGCGCATCGGCATGGGACGCCCCTGCGGCCCGAGGAACCCCGTGACCCGGTTGATGGAGGAAATCAGGTGATAGCCCTGATCGGACATCTCCATATGCACCAGCACGTAACCCGGCATAAAACGGCGTTCGGTCGAAACCTTTTTGCCGCGGCGTATTTCGATGACTTCCTCGGTCGGCACCAGGACTTCGTCGATGTCATCTTCCAGATTCTGTTCCACGACCGCGGCGCGAATCTGTTCTGCGATTTTCTTTTCGAAGTTCGAAAGAACGCTGACCGAGTACCACCGTTTCGCCATGAACCTGACCGTCCCCTGTGTTCCGTGCAGGTCCGTACCTGCGAAGTGTCTTTATCGTGCAGCCGAAGGCTGCGACCAAACAAAAATCGGCGTGCGAATCGCCGCACGCCTCTTTCAGTGTTGGCTGACCTATCGCCCCGGACAACCAAGATCAAGAGGCATCGACGCTCTGCTCTTCAAAGCGCGGCCAGAGATGCCGGTTAGCCGAACATTCCCAGAACGCCATTCAGCCCGGATCGGATCGCAAGATCCACCATGGCAAAAAAGACTGCCGTCAGGGCCGCCATGATGAACACCATGACAGTGGTCAGCAGTACCTCGCGGCGAGTCGGCCAGACGACCTTGCCAACTTCGGCACGCACCTGCTGGATGAACTGTACGGGATTGATGGTGGCCATAGGGCTTTCACACTCTCTCTTGTCGACTAGGCGGCGATTTAACCGGATGAGACGATAATATCAAGGCCCAGCGCCCAGTTCACGAGGGTCGCCCGGTCAATTCAATCTTAATTTTTCAGATTCATAACAAAATGACCGGCAGGCAGAACCGCCTCCCCAGTGTGTGATGGGGTCCAGCCGACGGCCAAAGCGAAAAATGAGGCAGAATTCCATGACCTTCGCGTTTTCCATGCAGAATAACGACCTGGAACCAATGGCAGACCCCGGGACTTTGCCTGCAGATACGGTTCTGACCACAAAGACACCCGCGACAGGATCACAAGGCCATACGGCCCTCGCGGCCCCAGTCGAGCTGCATCCGGCTGCAACCGATGATCCGCTACCGCAAGATGTTCAGTCCCAGATCCGGATCGTTCTCGCCGCCGGGCAGTTCGACAAGGCAGCTTCCGTCTGCGGCCGACTTCTCAACACCTATAAAACCTCCGCCTTCCTGTGGACGACCCTAGGCATGTGCCACGCGCACCAGCGGGCGCTGAACGACGCGCTAACCTGCCTCAATCGGGGCCGGGAGCTGGCACCTACCGCGCCCGAACCTCATCTCGGCATGGCCGGCGTCTACCTGCAACTGGATCGCCCCGACGCAGCAGAAGCGCATTTTCGGACTGCTCTTGGTCTGGATGCGCGCAACGCCATCGCCATGAACAATTTCGCGAATTTCCTGACCAGCCGGGGCCGCACCGAAGAGGCCGCAGATCTGCTGCAGCAAGCCCTCGAACAAACACCCCAGAACGCCGTCATTGCCTACAATCTCGCCAACGCCCGGCGGCAGCTCGGAGATGCGCAAGAGGCCAAGCGCCTTTATGGTCAGGCCCTCGCGCTGCGGCCCGATCTCAGCGGTGCCCGGTTCAACTATGGTCAGTTGCTCTATATCGACCGAGAATTCGAGGCGGCCGCAGTTCAGTTCGACCGTTTGGTTGCAGAGAATCCAGAGGATGATCGCGCCCAGGCCTATCGCCTCCATGTCATGGCGATGCTCAATGATTTTCGCTGGACCGCAGACTACGACAGCCACCGCAAACAACTTGGCCTGCGGGGCACGCCGGTGTCTCCGTTCACGACGCTCGCGATGGAGGACAACCCGGATCTGCTGCGTGTCCGTACCCAGGCCTATGCGGCAACGCAATTCACGCCCCCCCGTCAACCGAGCGCCTCCTTTGCGCGACCGAACCAGCGACCCGAACGCTTGCGCGTGGGCTATTTTTCTGCCGATTTCCATTGCCATGCCACGATGTACCTGATGGCGGGCCTGCTGCGCAGCCATGACGCGGATCGGTTTGAGATCCACGCCTTCTCCTACGGCCCGCAACGCGACGACGCCCAGCGCAGCTTTGCGCGCAACCATGTGGCGCAGTTCCACGAGGTGTCGGAGACCTCTGACAGGTCGCTGATCGATCTGGCGCGGGCACAGCATCTGGATATCGCGGTCGACCTCAAGGGATTTACCGGCGGATCGCGTTGTTCGATCTTTGCCGAACGCGTGGCCCCGGTTCAGATCACCTATCTGGGCTATCCCGGCACCCTGGGCGCGGCCACGATGGATTACCTGATCACCGACGAGGTCGTCAGCCCACCCGGCAGCGAGCGCCATTTCGACGAACATTTGATCCGCTTGCCACACAGCTATCAGCCCAACGACCCACAGCGCACGATCGCACCGCGACAATTCACCCGCGCCGATTGCGGACTACCGGAAGAGGGTTTCATCTTCTGCTGCTTCAACAACAGCTACAAGATCACCCCGCGCGAATTCGATATCTGGATGCGTCTGTTGGCCCAGGTGGAGGACAGCGTCTTGTGGCTCTTGTCCGGCGGCACCGCATCAGAGACCAACTTGCGCCGCGAAGCTGTCGCGCGCGGCATCGCCCCCGAACGGCTGGTGTTCGCGGAACGCATGGCGCAGGATCAACACCTTGCGCGGCAAAAAGCGGCGGATCTGTTTCTCGACACATTTGCCGTCAACGCACATACGACCTGTAGCGACGCGCTGTGGGCCGGGCTTCCAGTGCTGACAATGCCCGGACAACAATTCGCCGCACGCGTCGGCGCAAGCCTGGTCAGCGCGGTCAATCTGCCCGAACTGATCGCGACCGATGAAGCCGATTATGAGCGGCTGGCCCTGCATTTTGCCAAGGACCCAGAGGCACTGATGTCCCTGCGCAGCAAACTGGCCGTCAACCGGCGTAAAGCGCCGCTGTTTGACGCCGGAACCTATGCCCGCGGCCTTGAGGCGGCCTTTGACGCGGCATTTGCCCAATGGCTCCACGACGCGCCCAAGACCCATCTGACCGTGTCCGTATCAAATCAAGATCAGGCTCAGGCTCAGGGTACAAAACCCGCAATTGCCGCGGCCTGAACGCAGGTTGCTCCGTCCCCCGAACCGTTGATATCTCGGCTTGGGGGAGCGGACGCAGCCTGACAGCCGCCCCTTAGACGTTCACCGTTTGCTCTTGTGTCCATTTTTCCTGTGCGTCGATCGTCACACCATATTTGAACATGTCATAGCTAAAGGCCCGGAGCGGCAAACCTGCCCGGAGCCGCTTGGGCAGATCCGGGTTCAGAAGGGCGGTTTTTCCGACCGCCACAAAATCCGCCTGATCCGCTCCCAGGATCTCATTCGCCAGTGAAACATCCTGCAATCCGCCGTTCGCTATCACTGGCAGCCCGGTCAACCGCTTGGCAAAGGAGGTCAGGTTCTCGCCACTTTTTGTCGCGCTATGATAGGCATAGCCCTTGGCCTCGCTTGCAAGGTGAATGAAATCCGCGCCTGCTGCGGCCACCGAGTCAAAAATCTGACCCGCATCTTGCAACCCGTTGTGCCAGAAGTAATCCGGCTCTGTTGCCTTGGCCTGCGACAACCGCACGCCAACAAGGAAGCCGGTTGTCGCCCTGGCTTTGACCTCTGACAGGATATCGCAGGTCAGCCGCAGGCGATTTGCGATATCGCCCCCGTATTTGTCCGTGCGGGTGTTGCTTTCCGGTGTCAGAAACTGGTCCAGCAGGTATCCGTTGGCGCAATGGATCTCCACCCCATCAAAACCAGCGCGTTCCGCGCGTTTTGCGGCCGAAACAAAGCCTCCCACAACATTGTCTATGTCGTCCAGGCTGAGCACCTCGGGAATGCCGTAGGCGCCTTGCTTGTGGCCATATCCAACCAACATGCTGCCCTTTGGGCGGATGGCCGATGGCGCATGCGGCGTGTCGACATGTTGCGAGACAGCGCCCGCGTGAATGAGTTGCAGGATAATCCGCCCACCTTCGGCCTTGACGGCCGTAACGACTTGCGCCCAGCCCGCCTGATGTGCATCCGTTACCAGTCCGGGTTGATTGGAATAGCTCTGCGCGAACACATCATCTGTAAACGCCCCCTCCGCAATCAAGAGGCCAAAGCCGCCCTTGGCAAATTCCGCATAGTAACGCGCCATCGCAGCGGTTGGGGTACCGTCCTTATACGCGCTGGCGCGGGACATGGGGGCAAGAACAAACCGGTTTGCGGTTCTGAGCAAGCCGATTTGGCCCGGCGTGTCTGTTGTCAGTTTGGCGGCCATGATTCTTCTCCAGTTTATTGACTGCCAAAGACGTACAAACCATGGTACCTATAGGCTAGTACGCAACATATTGGCCCATACTTCCCTTTTGGTAACTAAAGGAAATTCCATGTCTCATCCGGCCCCCGACGATCCGCTATTCTGTCCGACAGAAACCGCCCTCGGTATCATCGGCGGCAAATGGAAAGGGATGATCCTGTGGTGCATCTGTCGCAAGACGATGCGCTTCAATGAACTGCACCGAACGATCCCAAACATCTCTCAGCGCATGCTGACCAAGCAACTACGGGAGCTGGAAGCCCATGGCATCATAACGCGCGAGGTTTTCGCTCAGATCCCGCCGCGGGTGGAATACCGGCTGAGCGCACATGGGCAGAGCCTGAAGCCCATTCTGGATGCGCTGGAGAACTGGTCGCGATCCTATCTGAACGCCGTTGCAGAGGCGGACACAGCAACGGACGACACCTAGCACCCATCACAGTCCCCGACCATGCCATCCGCCACGCCATGTGCGCTGACCGGCAGGTAAAAAAATCGCGCGAGATGTCACAGTCCGGCGCGGTGGCGCGTCATAGCAGTATCCCCGCAACGAGGACCCTGCCGTGATCTCGCGATGGACTGATCATACCTTGTGTCATTTGGCTGGCCTCAATACCGCCCGCCGCCGGCTCCCCGCTCCGGCCACCGGGCATTTGTGGCCCGACCATCAAAACTCTCTTCCCTGTTTCAAGTCCGACGTCGGCGTTGGACCCTGCCCCTGTTTGGCCCCGAGAGCGCAGTTCCAGGCCATGCCACAATCGCCCCACATAAATAGCATTGCAAATACCAATTAAAGCCGATAGACACACGTCCAAACAGAGTCCCAGGTAAGCCATCATGAACTGCATCCGTTCCCCTATCCGGCCCCTTTTCCCGTCCTGCCAGCCCACAGAGGGCGGCCAGGCACCAGGCGGGGTTTCTTTGCATCCGAACCATGTTTCAACGCCTCCGACGACCCGGCGGCGCCACTGGCGAAGAAAGGTCAAAACCTCCCAGCCTTGGCTGTCCGGGTACGCGCGGCAAAAGGAACCCTAAACAATGCGACATAGACTTGGCGGGGTTCTCCCGATTTCTGTCTTGGTCTGGGCGGGCGTCTGCCTCGGCGGCAACCTGATCGCTGCCCCGGCCAAATTCACCGTCCCGGCGCTGGACCTCGGTCTTGCGCTTCAGGTGGGGCGGGCCCAGTTTCACTGGCTTGGATATGCCGAAGTTGCACTGGCGGCGCTGGCGCTCTTCGCCGCCTTTGTGGTTCGCAGGGATCTGTGTGCATTGCTGTCGCTTGCCGTTGCCGTGTTTGCACTGCAACGGCTCGGCCTGATGCCGCTACTGGCAGCCCGCACCGACGCCATCCTGGCCGGTGCACCGCGCAGCGCTGGCAGCTACCATTTGCTTTTTGTTGGGCTGGAATTGCTCAAAACCAGCCTGCTGCTGGTCGTGGGCTATCTCGGGATGACACATTCCAACCGGCCTCTCCCATTGCCAAAGGGGCTGTCATGACCGCCCAGCCGGACCCAAAGACCCGCATGGCCCCTCGTCCACGACGGATTGACGATCCCCCCGCTGCCACGGTCATGCGCTGGCTGGCACGCGGCTGGCTGGATTTCAGATCTCACCCCGCGCAAGCCATCAGCTATGGCACAATGCTGGCCCTTCTGGGCTGGGGCGGCATCGCGCTGCTCTGGCACTGGGGACTAAGCTGGATGATCTTGCCCGCGCTGGCCGGCGCTATGCTGGTTGGCCCGGCGGCCACAGTCGGGATCTACCGTATCAGCCGCCTCGCCATGGGTAGGGAGGGCCGCCTTGCATCCCCGGGACAGGTTGCATTGGCCGGGGCCATCTTGATGGTCCTGATGCTGACCTGGCTGCGTGCGGCGACATTGATTTTTGCCGTCTTCTTCGGCCTTGTCCCTTTTTCCGGTTTCACCGAAACGTTGCTGAGCTTGCTGCAGAGCCCTCAGGGCATCGCCACAGTGGTGACGGGAACCCTGATCGGCGGGCTGTTTGCGGCCTTTACCTTTGCGATCTCGGCCTTTTCGATCCCGATGCTGGTCGATCACGAATTGGACTGCTTCAGCGCCATGGCGCTGAGTTTCAGCGCGACGATCCATAATTTTAAATTGGCTGTGACCTGGGGTGCCACCGTCTCTGGGGCGATCCTCATCGGGGTGTGCACCGGGTTCGTCGGCCTCATTTTCCTGTTCCCCCTGCTCGGCTTTGCCACCTGGCATGCCTACTGCGACCTCTTTCACGGAGAGACACAGCATGACGATCACGCTTCCTAGTACCGTCGAAAAATACGCCGAAAGCCCGGTTTTCACCGAAGGCACCGTCCCCGCAGCCCTGTTACGAGAGCACAGCACCAAAGTCGGCGCCTGGGGGCTGATCGTGGTGCGCGACGGGGCATTGACCTACACCCGCAAGGGCTGCACCCCGATCCGTCTGACCGCAGGCGACAGCGCCGTGATCCTGCCGCAAGAGCCCCACCATGTGACACCGGGTGACGCGGTGACCTTTCAGATCGAGTTCTATCGCCAGCGCGACACTCAACCCGGGGGCAGCACATGACTCAACAGGCAACACGTATCGAACGCGGTCTAACGGCCATAGTGCTGTTCGCGGTTCTGCTTCTTGGTATCGCAATCCTGGGCTGGGGCCAGCAGATCGGCTATGTGCTGCATGGCTGGATCATTGCCTTGGTCGCCGGCTGGGGGCTCCTCCATCAGATCTCACGCCTGAGCGATCCCGAAGCGGCCATCCCCCTGGCCTACAAGGATGACGTGATCCGTTGGGGCATTCTGGCCTGTTTCGGGTGGGGCATTGTCGGATTTACCGTCGGCGACGTGCTGGCATGGCAATTGGCGGTTCCGGCGCTGAACGGCGATATAGATCTGACCAACTTTGGTCGATTGCGTCCAATTCATACCACTGCCGTCATCTTTGGGTTTGGCGGCAACGCCCTGATCGCAACCTCGTTTTACGTCGTCCAGCGAACCTCCCGCGCGCGTCTGGCCAGCGAAGTCGCCCCATGGATCGTGCTGGGCGGCTACAACCTTTTTGTGCTGTTGGCGGTGACCGGCTATCCGTTTGGCATCACGCAGGGCAAGGAATACGCAGAGCCCGAATGGTACGCCGACCTGGTGCTGACACTCGCCTGGATCAACTATCTGGTGCTTTACCTGCGGACCCTGGCACGCCGCGCTGAGCCACATATCTACGTCGCGAACTGGTACTACCTCGGCTTTATCGTGGTGATTGCCATGCTCCATGTGGTCAATAACCTCGCCATGCCGGTCTCCATCACATCCCCCAAGAGCTATTCGCTCTGGGCCGGGGTGCAGGACGCAATGACACAGTGGTGGTATGGCCACAACGCTGTCGGGTTCCTGTTGACCGCCGGGTTTCTGGGAATGATGTATTACTTTCTGCCCAAGGCGGTTGGCCGGCCGATCTATTCTTACCGGCTGTCGATCATTGGCTTTTGGGGGATCACTTTTCTTTACCTCTGGGCCGGCTCGCACCACCTGCACTACACCGCCCTGCCCGACTGGGTTCAGTATCTCGGCATGACCATGTCGATTGTGCTTCTGGTGCCAAGCTGGGGATCCGTGTTCAACGGCATTCTCACGATCAACGGGGCCTGGGACAAGGTGCGGACGGATCCGGCCGTGCGGTTCATGATGGTGGCGGTATTGTTCTACGGGCTGGCCACATTCGAAGGTTCCTTCCTCGCCATTCGCCCGGTCAACACACTCAGCCACTATACCGACTGGACCGTTGGCCATGTGCATGCCGGCGCGCTTGGCTGGGTCGCGTTCATCACCTTTGGCGCAATGTACAAACTGGTGCCTTGGGTCTGGCGCCGCGAAGGGATCTATTCCTTGCAACTCGAAGCCTGGCATTTCTGGCTCGCCCTCACCGGGACGCTGATCTACGTCGGCGCAATGTGGAACAGCGGGATCACACAGGCGCTGATGTGGCAGACCTATGATCCCGTCGGCAACTTTGTCTTTGCCTTCATCGACACGGTGGACGCCATGCGTCCCTACTACACCGCCCGCGCTATCGGTGGGTTCCTCTATCTGCTCGGTGCGTTGATCGGTGCCTACAACATCTACATGACGGTGCGTGGCCCCCGTCTGGCTGCGCCCGAACCGGATCGCCAGCCGTTACCGCAGCCACAGCCGGGGGGATAACCTGTGAACACGCATCATCAGAAACTGGAACGTCACTCCGTCGGCTTTGCCATCGCAATCCTGCTCGTCGCCTCCATTGGCGGCATCGTCGAAATCGCGCCGCTTTTCACGATCGAGAACACGGTGGAGCAGGTCGATGGAATGCGCCCCTATACGCCACTGGAACAGGCAGGACGCGATATCTACGTCCGCGAGGGCTGTTATGCCTGCCATAGCCAGATGATCCGGACCTTACGGTCGGATGTCGACCGGTATGGGCCCTATTCCCTGGCCGCCGAAAGCATGTACGATCACCCCCATCAATGGGGGTCCAAACGGACCGGGCCGGATCTGGCCCGGGTTGGCGGAAAATATTCCGATGCCTGGCATGTCGCCCACCTGAACGCCCCCCGCGATCTGGTCGAGGGTTCGGTCATGCCGGGCTATCCGTTCCTGGCGGCAACGGCCCTGAATACGGCGACCTTGCCAGCGGCGCTCACGGCACTGCGGCGCGTCGGGGTGCCATATTCCGACGCCCAGATCGCGCAGGCCCAACGCGACGCCATCAATCAGGCAGACCCGGATGCCGGTTATGAGGACGACCTGATCGAGCGCTACGGCGACAAGGTACAGATCCGCGACTTTGACGGCGACCCCAACCGGGTGACGGAAATGGACGCCCTGGTCGCCTACCTACAAATGCTCGGTACCCTCGCCACTTTGCCGCGGGAGGATGCGCAATGAGCCATGACGCGGTGCTTGTCTTCTCCAAGACCTGGGGGGCGATCTATCTTCTTGTGGTTTTTGTCATCGCAGTCGCCTGGGTCTACTGGCCCAGCCGCAAAGCCACCTATGACGCCGCAGCACGCTCGCCCCTCAGCACAGAGGAGATACAGCAATGAAATCCGACATCGACCCCCATAGCGGCCGCCCCACCACGGGGCACGAATGGGACGGGCTCAAAGAGCTCGACACGCCGGTCCCGACTGCATTTCGGATCTGGCTCCTGGCAAGTTTCGGCGTCTGCGTGCCGCTTTGGCTGCTTTACCCCGCCTGGCCCTATGTCAGCGACTATACCCGTGGTTTTCTCGGTTATTCATCGCGCGACGCCGTGGAGGCCGCCGTCGCGGACAGAGCCCGGGCACGCACCGAGGCGCTTGGCCCCATCCTGCAAGGCGATCTGGAAACGCTGGTCCATGATACCGCGCTAAAATCGGCCTACCAACAAAAGTTCAGCGTCCTTTACCGCGACAATTGCGCCGCCTGCCACGGACGTGACCGAACGGGACAGCCGGGGTTTCCGAACCTCGCCGACGACCATTGGCTGTGGTCCGGCAGCCCGGAGGAGGTCGAGTGGACCGTGTTGCATGGGATCAACCACACCAGCGACGACACCCGATATGCCGAGATGCCGGCCTTCGGACGTGACGAAATGCTGGACCGGACAGAGATCAACGCCGTCACAGACTACCTGCTTCACCTCAATGCGGCACCACATGATGCCACAGAGGCGGCAATCGGGGCCGAACTCTTTGCGGAGAACTGCAGCGCCTGCCACAACGACGGCGCGGTCGGAGGACTTGAAACCGGCGCTCCCAGCCTCGTTGATGAGGCCTGGATATACGGCGGTGACCGGGCCTCCTTGCAACAGACGCTGATCCATGGCCGCCAGGGCGTCATGCCCGGCTGGCAGGAGCGGCTCAGCCCGGAGGAAATCCGCATGATCGTGTTGTACGTCCTGTGGGCCAACAATGACGACGGCTGAGGGCGGCCGCCAAAGCCGGCGATTTGCCCGGTTCATGTTTGTCCTGATCGCCAGCCTCCTTGTCGCCTATGGCGCCTACAAGGCCTGGCATATCCGCTTGGCGCTGGCGGCCTATCAGGACCAACCCCTGCAGGACGTCGCCGGAGCGGCCAGGTAGCAACCCGCAAATGCCCCACCTACGTCAGCCAAGATCAGATTAGGCAAAACGGCCCCGCATTCGCAGGGCCGTTTCAGGGTGTTTAAAACCTGTGGCGCCATCACGCCCGCTTTACCGGTCGGGAAAGCTCTTCAGATACGCAATCACATTCAACAGATCCTCGTCCTTCTTCAGCCCGGGAAAGCTCATCTTTGTTTTGGCAACGACGTCTTTCGGCTTGGTCAAAAAGGCCGCCAGGGTCGCATCGTCCCAGATCACCCCCGCTTCGCCTGCAGCCACCATGGCGGTGCTGTATCGAAACCCTGCTATCGCCCCGGCCGGGGCGCCGACGATGCCGTTCAAGGCTGGACCAACCTTGTGATCGGCCCCCTCTCCGACCGCATGGCAGGCGGCACATTTCTTGAACACCTTGGCCCCGGCCTCGGCATCCTGGGCCACAACAGCCGATGCAGGACCAACAGCCAGCGCGAGGACGGCAAACAGACGGGTTGTCACTTTCATGGACATGATTTTCTCCTGATGAGTATGTGTGAATGGTGGCGGCCGGCCTTGCGGAAAATATCGCGACCCGGCCTGCCGTTTTACACTGGCTGAGAGGGGCCGTCGGCGGCGGCATCTCTGGCGGGCGTAGAGGGTGCAAGGGGTCGGCCCGCCGCGATCCAGTAGCCGCCCCCCATGATCACAACGCCCGCAAAGACATTGCCAAGGGTGACGAAAACCAGGTTTCTGAGGGCAAGACCGGTCGTGATCGTATCCGGATGATCCGACAGAAGCGCGACCGAAAAGACGGTCATATTGGCCACGGAATGTTCAAACCCCGCCGCGATAAAGGCATAGAGACAGAACCAGATGATCACCATGCGCGCCATCTCGTTGGTGATCCGCGACGCGGACCAGATCGCAAGGCAGACCAGCCAGTTGCACAGCGCCCCGTTGAGAAACAGACTCAGCCCGGAGCCGTGCATTTTCTTTTCAGCAACCGTGTGCAGCAGCGACGTGTCGCCTATGTTCAGCACCAGCCCACCGCCCCCGTAGACAAAGAATACCGCCAGCAGCACTGCGCCCAGCAGGTTCCCAAGCCAGCTCGCCCCCCAGCAGGCGCCAAGATCCCGCAGGCTGGTGCGCCGGGTCAGAACGCCATGGGTCATATACATGGTCTGACCGGTGAACAGTTCGGACCCTGCAAAGATCACCAGGATCAACGCGATCCCAAAGCTGGCCCCCATCACCACCGGCCGGATGCCCGCCTCAACCCCCTGCCCGACGGAAAAGATCAACAGAATGCCCAGGCCAACATAGGCCCCCGCCATCATCGACAACACGAGATAGCCCAGCGGATCGGATCGCAGTTTCTGCCGCTTGATCAGCGCAGCACCCGCGAATTCATTGACGGAGTCAGCAAAGGTCATGATGTTTCTTTCGTTGGAGGAGAAGATCGGGCATCAGAGAATGCCCGAGAAAGAGAGGCACCGCCCAAAGCAGCGAAAGCCCACCCGCCAGCCAGAGGAACCCCGCGCCCAGCCGCTGCTGATCCTCGATCAGATAGGAATTGCAGATACGGATCGGCGCATGGCTATAAAGGAACGAAAGCACCCCGAGCATCGACAACGACTGCGCCTTGAGAAATCCCCGCAGCACGGCGCCGACACGCGGCACGCTCATCCCGAGCGGCAGGCCGGCCAACAGCGGCAGCGTGACCAGTTTCGCCAGATGCATGCCCGGGCTATCGAGCGCCGCATCGAGGGACCGCGGCAGCATCCAGAACCCCACGCAGGTGATCCCGAGGACCAGGAGCGGTCCGCGCAGATCCGGCGCTGTCGGCATCTTCAGCCCCAGCAGATAGCCCGAAACCCCCAACACCGGATATTGCAGCAGCATATGCGCCACCGGGTCCAGCCGCGCCATCGGCTGAAGCACCAATGCGGCGCCGAAACAGAGCGTCGAAAGAAGGACCGTGTTCACGACAACTGCTCCACATGGGCGAGGATCCGGTCAAAGTCACCGGTGTCATAAGCCGCCACCAGAAGGCCATCCGGATCGATCAGCAATACGGCGGCGTTGTGCTGGTAGCCCCCCCATCCGTCGGGAACCGCCTTGACCCGAAAGAACCGCAATGCGTCCTGCAGATCCGCCGGTCGCAGTCGGGCCACGCTCCAGACGTCGCCATCCGCCCCATGACGATCCGCATAGTCGCGAAGTTCGCTCAGCCCGTCAGCCGCCGGGTCGAAACTGACGGAAAGCATCCGCACCGGCAGCCCCCGGTCAACCGCCCGGTCGCGCAGGGCGGCGAAATCGCCGCCCGCCGTCTGACAGATGGTCGGACAGGTGGTATAGATGAACTCGACCATCACCACCTGGTTTGAGTCCGGGCGCAGCGCATGGCGGCGCCCCTGCAGGCCCTCCACCACAAAGGGCGGGACCGCAGGCCGGGTCTCTTGTATCTGCACCCGGCGCGCCGCTTCTGCTGTCAGGGCGCGCAGACCATCGGTCGCCGCATAAAGCCCCGTTGCAGCCACAACCACCGCCGTCAGCGTATAGGCCCCGGCGCGGCTCATTGCTCGGTCCCCCGGCGCAGAAGGCCGCGCAGGTAGCCTGCAACAAGCAACGCCGTTGCCAGCACAACCACAGTTGCGAACACCGTCGCCAACTGGCTTTGCAATTGCCACTGCGCATAATGCACCGCCCAGCGGCGTGGGATCGAACTTGCCCCGGACCACAGGAACATCAGCACGAACCCGCCCCCCCCGGCCACATAGGCGCCAAAAGCAAACCGGTCGAGCGCCGAGGTCTCGCGGATCGCGCGTCCCCGCACCAGCCAAGCGGCAAATCCAAAGGCCATCGCGACTTCGCCCAGCAGCAGATAGGTGTGGAAATGTCCCGGCACCCACATGGTGTTGTGCATGATCTTGTTCACCGCGACCATACCGTCGATGAAGGCAGGGATCGTCCCGACGCCCCAGCCGATCACCCCCAGAACCAGCAGGCGCAGGCTCAGGTCCCATTTGATCGCCGCGCCTTTCAGATAAACAGCGGTGGAATAGACCGTGACCGCGATCAGCACGACCGACGAGCCATAGGACATGACCTGACCGACGACCATGCTCCATTTCGGCATGTTCACGTCCTGCAGCAGATGGTGGAAATAGACACCCTGAACAAAGATGACGACCACAGCCCAGGCGATGACGAACACGCGCGAAACCTTCCACGGCTTGCCGGTATACTCCGGGATCACCTCGTATACGGCGGTGACGGCCATATAGATGCTGGCATTGATAAAGACATGGCCAAAGAACAGGATTGCGTTCTTTGCCATCAGCGCATCGATTGCAAATTCCGGGAACAGCAGGTTGACGATTGTCGCCACCAGCACGATCGCACCAAAGATGATGCCGATGGAATTGAAGATGGTGACGCTGGCGGCGGCGATCACTGTCGGCGGCGGCGCGCGGGACACATCACCATGCCACACGAAGCGCCAGCCCAACCCACCGAGCAAGCCACCATAGGCGCGGGCAATCTTGTAGCCGACCTCAAGGTAGTAGAGCAAGAATCCCACCCCGATCGAGATATAGCCGAGGCAGAACGCAACCGCCGCGCCCACCTCCCAGATGCCCCCGGACAGGGCCGGCAAGGGGAACAGGAAATTCCAGGCGCCACCGAAACCGCCGATGAAGATCGACCCGAGCACCAGCACGACCCCCAGCAGAAAGAGGCCCAGAAACGCAATGTAAACAGTGGCATTCAATGCGACGTGCCGCGCCAGAAAATACCACATGATCGCCGCACCCGAGAATGTCGCGGTGCCGACCATGCCAGCGCCATGGGCGGTCAGGAGCTGATAGAACAGCGCGTTGTCCAGGTCGACCCAGCCGGCCTGTGCTGCCCGCATGATCAGACCAAAGATCATCATCAGCAAGAACACGACGCCACTTAGCCCGATGGACAGCTTGATGACCGCGGCGGTTTTAGTTGCGCTCTGCTGGGCTGCATTGTCGGGGATTTGAGACAGAGTACGCATCACTGGACCTCCACAACCTGGAATTCATTGACCATGTCGTGATGCGCAACGCCGCAATACTCCATGCACAGAAGATGAAACCTGCCCGGTTGCTCGAATGTATGGACCAATGTGTTGGTATAGCCGGGCATCACCTGAACCTGCGTGATCAGGGTCATATCGTCGGTATAGATGCCCAACCCGTGGTTCACGTCCTCGGTTGTGACACGGAACTCCACCTCTTGGCCCAGCGGGATCTCGGTGGTGTCGGTCTCCCACCACCACTGCCCACCGGACACATTGACCACCAGAACCTCCGCTCCGGCGGCGCGATGGGGCCAGCTCCGCAACGACGCCACGGACAGGACAAGCCCGATCATGACCAGCCCCCAGAGAAGCCAGCTGCGCTGGCGGTTGACACGGGTGGCCTCCAACGGTGCGCCGGGCGCAACGACACCCCGGACAAAGACCAGCGCGAGAAGAAACATCAGCGCGAGGCTGACAAGAAAGATTTGTGATTGCATGGGACCTCGAACCTCTTGATTGCGGGGTCACAATATAATTCGCATTTATAATGTCAATTTAAATTCGCGCTTATAATGCTAGTTAAGACCTGCTAGTCTCTCCCCATGCAACTCGCCATGTTCACAGACTACGCCCTCCGCTCTCTGATGCACCTCGGTGTGGCAGAAGGGCACAAGCTCACAACGCGCCAGATCGCCGACATGCATGACGCGAAATACAACCACCTGACCAAGGTCATCCAATGGCTGGCTCAGGAAGGATACGTGCTGTCGAATCGAGGGCGGTCTGGGGGGCTGCAGCTGGCCAAACCGCCCGGTGACATCAGAATCGGGGCCCTGGTGCGGGATCTCGAAAGCAAGACCTGCCTTGTGGACTGCATGCTCGCCGATGGCGGCACCTGCCCGCTTTCGTCCGGCTGCGGACTGACCGGCGCGCTGCTGAGAGCGCAAGAAGCCTTCTTTCGGATCTTGGACGATTATACGCTGCAGGATCTGTGCGAAACCCCGGCCACGAAACGGCTGTTATTGCGGCTGGAGGCCAGTTGACCCGCTCCCTTGTCAGACCTGTCGGACGGGCCTATCGATCAGGCTGCTTGTCGGGACTGCCCGGCACACAGATGCGGCAGGCCCTATTCGGTGACCGCAAAAGGCCCCTGCGTTTGCAGGGGCCTTTCTTCTGGCTCAAAACCTCGTGGCTCAAAGCGATTCCAACACAGACCTGCGGTTAGATCAGGTCGTTTGGCAGAATGCCCTCGGGCAGGTTCTGATAGCTCACCGGCCGCAGGAACCGCCGAATGGCCAGCGTGCCGACAGAGGTGGCGCCGAAATTGGTCGAGGCAGGATATGGTCCACCGTGCACCATGGCCTCGCAGACCTCGACGCCGGTCGGAAATCCATTGGCCAGAATGCGCCCCGCCTTGCGTTCCAGCACACGCAAAAGATCACGCGCCGGTGCCGAATCGCTGTCATCGAGATGCAGCGTGCAGGTCAGCTGCCCCTGCAGACTGCGGGCCACCGCCATCATCTCATCCAGATCCGCAACCCGCACGATCAATCCCAGCGGGCCAAAGACCTCTTCGCCCAGTTCCTCGTTGGCAAGCCATGCCTTGCCTGTGATGGCAAACAGATTGGGCGTTGCCTCACGCCCCTCGCAGCTTGCCGACAACAGCGACTGCGCCCCTTGCGTTGCCGCGATGCGATCCCGACCCGCGCGGTAGGCCTGCGCGATCCCGTCGGTCAGCATCGTCTGCGCCCCCATCGGTTCAAGTGCCGCGGTAGCGGCAGCGACAAAGGCATCTGCCTCCGGGCCGTCCATCAGGACCGAGATACCGGGATTGGTGCAAAACTGTCCCGCCCCCATGGTCAGCGACCCGGCCCAGCCCGCTGCGATCTCTGCGCCGCGGGCATGCAATGCCGCAGGCAGGATGAACATCGGGTTGACCGACCCCAGTTCGCCGAAAAACGGGATCGGTTCCGGACGCGCTGCACAGAGGTCAAACAGCGCCCGCCCGCCGCCAAGCGATCCGGTAAAGCCGACAGCCTTGATCAACGGGTGCTGCACCAGCGCCTGGCCGACATCCCGCTTTCCGCCCTGGATCAGGGAGAAAACACCGGGATGCAGCCCGCATTTCTGGATCGCCGCATGAATGGCCTCGGCGATGATCTCGCCGGTGCCGGGGTGGGCCGAGTGCCCCTTGACCACAACCGGACACCCTGCCGCAAGCGCCGAGGCCGTGTCGCCGCCAGCGGTCGAAAAGGCGAGCGGAAAGTTGGACGCGCCAAAGACGGCAACCGGCCCGATCGGACGTTGCATCATCCGCAAATCCGGGCGCGGCAGCGGCGCGCGGTCGGGCAATGCCGCGTCATGACGGCGGTCGAGGTAGGCCCCATCGCGAATATGGCTGGCAAACAGGCGCAGCTGGCCGGTCGTCCGCCCGCGTTCTCCCACAAGCCGTGCCTCTGGCAGGCCGGTTTCCGATGTGCCGATCTCAGTGACCGCATCGCCGCGTGCATCTATTTCCTGCGCGATGGTCTCCAGAAAGACCGCGCGCTCCTCCCGCGATGTGTCACTATAGCTCCAGAATGCATCCTCGGCGGCGCGCACCGCCTCATCAACCAATGCAGGCGTACCAATGCTGAACTCAAAGGCTTCGCCATGCGCAGGTTCAGAGGTGAAACTTTGATCCGAACCGCACCAATTGCCTGCGACCAGATGTTTGCCATGGGGGGTGAACGTCATGCGTTTTCCTTCCTTAATCAGAACAAGCGCCGCTAAAGCGGCGCTCTTTGTCGTCACAATCTACTTTTTCTGTGTAGATCAGCGGCCATTCTTTTCGCGCCAGGCTTTGAACTTCTCTTCGTTCTCCGGCTTGGTGCAGGGGTAAAGGCCGATGATCGGGGCGCCGTTCACCACCTCTTCCAATACGAAGTCTTCGAAACTTTCCATTCCAGCGCAGACCTCTGCGATTTCATCCGCCAGATGGGCCGGGATCACCATGACGCCGTCGCCATCCCCAACCAGCACATCGCCGGGAAACACCGGGGCTTCGCCACAGGCAATCGGCACGTTGATATCAAGCGCCTCATGCTTGGTCAGGTTGGTCGGCGCCGAGGGGTTGGCGCAATAGGCTGGCATGTCCAGCTCACCAATCCCCTTGGCATCGCGGAACCCACCGTCCGAAACGACACCGGCACAGCCACGCACCGCCAGCCGGGTCACCAGGATGGAGCCGGCGGTCGCAGCCGAGGCATCGCCGCGTGCATCCATCACCAGGATCTGGCCTTCGGGGCAGGTTTCAACGGCGACGCGCTGCGGGTGGTCCGGATTGCGAAACACCTCCAGCTGGTTGCGATCTTCGCGGGCGGGAATGTAGCGCAGCGTGAAGGCCTGCCCCACCATATTCACCGCCTTGTCAGAAACCGGGCGCACGCCTTGGATGAACTGATTGCGCAGGCCGCGCTTATAAAGCTGGGTCGCGATTGAAGCGGTAGAGATACGTTTCAATTTGTCGCGCGTTTCATTCGAGAGGACATAGTCCGTCATCAAAAAATTCCTTCAGAAGATATCAGGTTCACCGGCTGTTTTGCCGAAGTCGGTTTGCAGGAAATCAAAGTCACAGCCCTCGTCCGCCTGCGTAACATGTTTGGAAAACATATAGCCATAGCCACGTTCAAACCTTGGTTTGGGCGGTGTAAGGGCGGCACGCCGACTCTCGAGTTCGATTTCATCCACCAGCATATCCAGCCGTCTTTTGGGCAAATCAAGCCGTATCATGTCACCGGTCCGGAGCAAAGCCAGCGGTCCACCTGCGAAACTTTCCGGGCTGACGTGCAACACACAGGCACCATAGGACGTGCCCGACATGCGTGCGTCAGAGATCCGCAGCATGTCGCGGTGGCCCTGTTTGATCAGCGCCTTGGGGATGGGAAGCATCCCCCACTCGGGGAATCCCGGCCCGCCCAGAGGGCCTGCATTGCGCAGGACCATGACATGATCCGGCGTGATGTCGAGTGTGTCGTCATCCACGGCAGCTTTCATCTCCGGGTAGCTGTCAAACACCAGTGCCGGACCTTCGTGCACATAGTATTTCGGATCGCACGCCGCCGGTTTGATCACCGCCCCCTGCGGGCAGAGATTGCCCTTGAGCACCGCAAGCGAGCCTTCATGATAGACGGGGTTCCCCAGCGGTCGGATCACGTCGTCATTATAGACCTCCGCGCCTTCCAGGTTTTCGCCCAGGGTCTTGCCCGTCACGGTGATGCAGGAAGTATCAAGCCGCGCTTCCATCTGTTTCATCAGCGCACGCAACCCGCCCGCGTAGTAGAAATCCTCCATCAGGTAATCCTTGCCGGAGGGACGGACATTGGCAATCAGCGGCGTGTTGCGACCCAGCGCATCAAGGTCATCCAGCGTCAGGGCCACGCCCGCGCGACGCGCCATCGCAATCAGGTGTACAACCGCATTGGTCGAACAGCCCGTCGCCATCGCCACCATCGCGGCATTGCGCACCGAAGCATCGGTGATGATCTTGTCTGGCGTCATGTCATCCCAGACCATATCCACGATCCGCCGCCCGCAGGCCGCAGACATCCGCTGGTGATTGCTGTCAACGGCCGGAATGGAGGAGGCACCAGACATGGTCAGCCCCATGGCATCCGTAATCGACATCATCGTCGCGGCGGTGCCCATGGTCATGCAGGTGCCGGCCGACCGTGCGATACCGCCCTGCACGCCAAGCCATTCCTGATCGGAAATATTGCCTGCGCGCCGCTCGTCCCAGTATTTCCAGGCATCCGAGCCGGATCCGAGGATCTTGCCCGCGTAATTGCCGCGCAGCATCGGCCCGGCCGGCAAAAAGATCATCGGCACCCCCGCCGAGGTGGCCCCCATCACCAGACCCGGCGTGGTCTTGTCGCAGCCGCCCATCAGGACAACGCCGTCCAAGGGATGCGACCGGATCATCTCCTCGACTTCCATCGCCAGCATATTGCGATAGAGCATCGACGTCGGCTTGGTAAAGCTTTCGTCGACGGACAGTGCGGGCATCTCGACCGCGAAACCGCCCGCCTGCGCCACACCGCGTTTCACATCCTTGATCCGCTCGGGGAAATGACTGTGACAGGTGTTGAGCTCGGACCAGGTGTGCAGCACGCCAATGATCGGCTTGTCCCGGAACTCTTCCTCCGCGTAGCCCAGTTGCATCATCCGCGAGCGGTGGCCAAAGGACCGCAGGTCATCCGGTGCAAACCACCGGGCCGACCGCAGATCTTGCGGGGCTTTTTTCGTTGGTGTTGTCATGGGGTTACCCTCGGAAATTGAAAATCAGCCAGCACACGAAAATCGTGAACACCAGACCCAGGACTTCGGGCCAGCTGCCAAAGCTGTGGCCATCCCGGCGTTCTTCCCCCTGGTATTCGGGGGCGGGCAGATCCTCGTCTTGTTTGGTGAGATCTTGATCGGACATATCTATCTCCTTTCGCCTCAATCCAGCATCGAGGGCAGCCACAGCGCGAGCTGCGGAAACGCCAGGACAAGAAACAGGCCAACCGCCTGCAGCGCGATGAAGGGCAGCACCGCCACAAAGATCTCCTGAAGCTGGATTTCCTTGGGCGCGACCGATTTCAGGAAGAAACAGGCCGGTCCAAACGGCGGCGACAGGTAATACATCTGGATATTCATGGCAAAGAGCACCCCGAACCACACCGGGTCAAACCCAAGGTCAATGACCACCGGCGCAAAGATCGGCACGGTGATAAAGATGATTGCGATCCATTCCAGGAAGGTGCCCAGCACCATGACGATCAGCATCATCACGACAATCACCCAGATCGGCCCGATATCGAGCGAGGTCAGAACGCCGCGCAGGAACTCGCCGCCGCCGATCCGGTTGTAGATCCCGATCAGTGACACCGCCCCGATGACCAGCCAGATGATCGAACCGACCGTCAGAACCGTCTGCCGCATCGCATCGCGCGCCATGACCCAGTTCAGCTCCTTGCGGGCGGCGGCCACCACAAGGGCTCCGACGGCACCAATGGCAGCGGCTTCGGTCACCGTGGCCACACCGGAGTAGATCACCCCAAGCACGGTGCCGATCAAAAGGGCCGGCAAGATGATGCCCTTGAGGTACCGCATTCGTTGGAAGAACGGCAGCCCGGTTTCCGGCACGTCATAGATCGGCGCCAGCGACGGGTTCAGGCGCACCCGAACGAGGATGTAGATGATATAGAGAGTCGCCAGGATCAGCCCCGGCACGGCAGAGGCGGCAAACAGCTTGGTGATCGAAACCTGCGCTGCAAGCCCGTAGATGATCAGCACCACCGACGGCGGGATCAGGGTCGCCAGCGCCCCGGCCGCACAGATGATGCCGATGGCCAGCTTGCGGTCATAGCCAAGCCGCATCATCTGCGGCAGCGCAATCAGGCCAAGCATGACGATCTCGCCGCCCATGATCCCCGACATGGCGGCCAGCAGGACCGCCACAAATGTGGTTTGCACGCCCACAGAGCCCCGGAACCGCCCGCCCATGATCGCCATGGAGTCGAACATCGACTTTGCGATGCCAGATCGCTCCAGCACATTGGCCATGAAGACGAAGAACGGCACCGCGATCAGTTCGTATTTGTGCAGCACCTCGCCCACGTTGGCCGCCACAATGAAAAACCCGGCGCGTTCGCCAAAGTACAGGATCGCAGTTGCCAGCGAGACGGTCAGCGTGGTGATGCCCAGCGGCACCCCGAGCGCCATCAGTCCGAGCAGCGATGCCACGATCAGAAGGGTGATAATTTCAATGCCCACCGGTCAGGTCTCCCTCGGTGTTTTGGGTCCAACGCACGATGTTGGCCAGCAATTGCAGGATGTAGAAGATGCAGCCCACAAAGAGCAGAACCTTGAGATAGGTCGGCGCCAGAGAGTTCATCGCGGTGCCGGAGTACTCGGTCCGGCCAAGCACCTTGCTTGCAGGGTGATGCAGGGCAAGCGTCAGGACAAAGAGCGCGCCCGTCGCAATCAGCATCTGAAACAGACGAAAGATACGCCAGACCCGTTCGCCCACGATCAGCTCCATCATGGTGATGGAGATATGGCGGTGGCGTTGTGTCACATAGCCCACGGACAGCACCCAGGCGCTGGCACAGAGGGTCATGGCGAGTTCGGTGGACCAGAGCGTCGGTGCATCAAAGCCATAGCGCAACACCACCTCGGCGGCGGAGATCGCAATACAGGCAAAGAAAAGCACGGAACAGGCCTGGCCGACAAAGACGCTGATGTTGTCCATGACATCGGCGTAGAGTGCGAAAATGCGTTTCATCGCAAACCCTCGGCAATCAGAATGGATGGAATGCCGCCCCGCCCCGAAAGGCGGCGCGGCACCGGGAGGAATGGCTTACTTGAACAGACCGATTTTGGTCATGTAGGCAATATGCGCGTCCAGCGCTTCCTGGGCGAGCTCAGACTTTTTGGCGTAGTCTTCCCATTGCTGCCGCGCCACGACACGCAGTTGATCCCGGTCTTCTTGTGCCCAATCAATGACTTCGATCTTGTCGGTTGCGTCATCGCGCGCGGCGATTTCCGCGTCCTGCTTGGACACTTCGGCGGCCATCGCATACATCGCGTCGTACCACCAGGTCCGCAACGCGGCCTGATCATCGGCGGACAGACCGTCCCATTTGGCCGTGTTGACGGTCAGCTGCATGGACGGCATCGAGTGAATGCCGGGGTACAACGGATAGGGCGCGACGTCCTGCAAGCCGGTCGCGTCGTTGTTCACATAGGCCGAGGCATCCGCCGCATCCACGATCCCTTTTTCGAGAGCACCAAAGACCTCGGAGAAGGGAATCGACACCGGCGAGGCCCCCGCTGCGGAGAACACAGCCGCGGCGAGACCTTCGGGCGACCGGATCTTCATGCCCTGCAGATCTTCAAAGGTGCGGATCGGGGTCCGCGCCGCCAAGGCCTCACGCGAGTATGGCCCGCAGGCGACAACCGTCACTTCACCGTCGGTGATCGCGTCCGCGGCCTTCTGCATCATCGCCTCACCGCCGCCGTCCTTGCAGAAACCGAGCATCTGTTCGGGCGTGTCATAACCGGAGATCAGATCCCCCATGATGGCATAGGCCGGCTCCAGCCCGGCAAAATAGTTCACAGATGTGAAATCGCCGTCAATCACGCCGGCGGCCACCGCATCCGGTGTTTCACGCGCCGGAACCACGGACCCATTTGGCGTCAGGATGATCTTGATCCGGCCCTCGGTCCGCGCCTCGATCTCTGGCAGCCAGTTCTCGGTGATGTACTGGGTGGAGAAATCGCCGGCGTTGAACGACGTCTGAATGTTGAAGGTCTCGGCGGCGGCCATTGACGCAAACCCCGAGACGGTCATCGCCAACATCGCGGCTGTTGAGTGTTTCATAGGTATCCTCCCATTGGTTGACGCAGGCTCCCTCCCTGCGATGCTGATACACTAATATATTAGTGCACCTATGACAATAAAATTGTATAGTTGGTTTCTGGCTTTCCAAGCTGGACCACGTGTAAGGCCAGATAAAAACAGGGTAAAAGATGTCTCTAGACGCGGGCAAAACAGTCACGAAACCGTCGCGAAGCGGAAACAAGATTCGCAAATTGTCTGCGAGTCAGCAGATTCACGCGGCCATGCGAGCCCGCATTATTGACCTGGACCTCGCGCCTGGACAGAATCTCTCCCGGTTGGAAATCGCAGAATATTACGGAGTCAGCCAAACCCCGGTGCGTGACGCGATGATGCGGCTCGAAGAAGAAGGGCTGCTGCATATCTATCCGCAGTCAAAGACCGAAGTGTCAAAAATCGACACCTGTCACGCAAGAGAGACCCAGTTTTTGCGGCTGTCGCTGGAAATCGAGGTTACGCGGCGATTGATCGCCAGCACCCGAAACGACGCCCTCGCCGGGGCCGAACGCGCGTTGCAGCGCCAACAGCAAGCCCTGGATCTGAACGATCTGGACAGTTTTTCAATCCATGACCGCGCCTTTCACCGGGCCTTGTTCGAAGCCACTCAGGTGCCGGATCTCTGGGATCTGGTCACCGAACGGTCGGGACACATCGACCGGCTGCGCAAACTGAACCTCCCCGACCCCGGCAAAACCGCCGAGATCATCGCCTGCCACCATCGTATTCTGGACGCGATCAAGGCGGCAGACAATGTCAGCGCCGAGGCCGCAGTGCGCGAACACTTGTCCGGCACCCTGGCCCGTGTTGATGCCATCATGGCGCGCCACCCGGAGTTTTTCTAGCGCCCGGTTGTTGCCCAGACATCGCGCTGGCGGTCCAACCGTTTCGCGCAAGGGAACAGCCTAGACGCTGGTGGGCGTGATCCAAAAAGAAGGCCCCGCCGCATGCGCCGGAGCCCTCCACTATTCAACATCGCTGTCGCCATGCGGTCAGAAGCGGGCGACCAGTTCCAGCATGAATGACCGGCCCGCCTCTTTCAGTGGCACCACTGATGCATAATCCGCACCATAGGTCGCGCGGTCGGCATAGTCGGTATCAAACAGATTGTTCACCGAGGCGCGCAGAGTCACATCCGGCATCGACGGCGGGGTGTATTCGGCAAAAAGGTTCACCACCTCATAGCCCTCCAGCCCCTGGCCCGAAGTACCTTCGGTGTCGTCATAATCAAGCGCCATATCGAGACTGCCACCGACCACCAGATTTTGACCCGGCAGCTCGTGCTGGACTTCCAGTGCGATGACCTGCCCGAGCGGTGCGCCAAGATCCAGCGCTTCATAGCTGCCAGAGGCATTGCCGTTCACCTTCACATCGGTGTCCGTGTAGCTGAACCTGAGGAACCCGAGGTCCCAGCCGTATGTCCCTGCGATGCTGTAGCCCTGGCTTTCGAAATCTATATTTGCGCCACCGCTGCGGGCATCGTTGATCTTGGTCAGGAACACTTCGCCGCCAAGAGTCAGCCTGTCGTTGCTCCAGTCCAGGCCCGCGACATAGTTCTGCGCCCGGGTGCTGCGCAGTCCATCATAGGTCCAGCGCCGCCAGAATTCGTAGTTGTCTTCCAGCGGGATGCCACCAAAGACACTGGAATAGCCGGCCCGCACCGACAGTTGATCGGTGATCCGGTAGGTCGCGGAGAGGTTACCGCTGGCGCCGTTGGCCGATTGCTCGTAATCGCCGATGCCGTCGAAGTCCTGCCAATCGTATCGCACACCGCCGGACACGCGCCATTTCTCTGTCGGTTCCATCCGCAACTGTGCGAAAAGCCCGACATTGTTCGACCCTTCTTCCAGTGCCCCATCCGTCGGATCGGAATACTCCGCCGATTTGCGGTAATAGTCGACACCGGCAGACACTGTGCTGCTGTCAGACAGGTGAAAAGTGTTTTGCGCCTTGAAAGACAACGTGTCGGACATGCCAGAGCTTTGATATGGGCTGGGGACCGCGATGTCGCTTTCGGAAAAGCCCAAGACCACTTCCGGGTCCCACATGCCAAAGTCGTTGGTGTTCTCATAGCGCAGGCTATAGCTGCTGCGCCGGGTGTCATAGATCCGCGTCGCCGGCGTCGTGGCCCCGACGATGTCACCGATATTCGCCCGGTAGGGGCGCGCGCCGTCGTCAATCAGCTGCTGGCCGGAAAACTCCACGCGGTGCCCTTCGGCGGATTCCCACGCGAACTTCAACAACTGGCTGCTCATATCCGCACCAGTGCCCGCAACGACATTGCCGTTGCCGTCCTTATAGTCATCACCGCTGGCCCGTTTGGCATAGGCGAGAATTTCGAAACCACGGTCCGTCCGCCCGGCAAGGGTCAAAGAGCCCGTCGCGGTCTGCCCGTTGCTTCCATAGCCCAGCCGGAAAGTGCCACCAAAGTTTTCGCCCGCCTGCAGGACGTCACCGGCATCAACCGTTTCCATGATGACCGCACCGGCAACCGCATTTGGACCGGTGTCCGCCGCTGCGATCCCCGGATCAACCCGCACAAACTTGAGCATGCCCGGATCAAACGCGTTGGCGGTGACGTGGTGAAAGGCACGGTTGTTCTGCAGCGCACCGTCCACCGCAATCGTGAGATTGAGCATATCGACGCCGTTCACAAAGATCTTTTGCGCGACAGGAATCGCACCGCCTACCGACACGGAGGCCAGACCGGCAAACAGATCCTTCAGATCACCGAGACGGGCACGCTCCAGCTCCGCATCCGCGACATAGACCGCTGTCGCGCGGTCCGCAGCATCGCCAATCGGGTCGTTGCCACGCACGATGATTGGATCAAGGGTGATGACCTGCGCCTTTGCCGGAGCTAGAGGCAGCAGCGCCGCTGCCGCACCACACAACAAACTGGCACGTAGAGAGGTTTTCATAGCTAACATTCGAGGTCCCAAAAATCTTGTTTTCAGGCTGGCTCGTATATGCAGCTGGCTTCGGATGGTCCGATACAGCCTAGAGACTTGCTATGGCAAGTATACGATAAAAGCTGCGCAAAACCCGTGTCAAAAAAACACATGTGCCTTTGATGATGGTCTGTCCTGTTTTTGCCGGTTGCGGGACCGGTTTGGGGACCGAGGGCGCGCCAGAGTTGATCAGGCCGCAGATTCGGCAAGCCGTGCCGCCAAATCGGACACTTTTTCCGCGTTGTCGCGGGCAATCCGACCGTCGCTCAGCACGAGCGCGTTTTCGAAACCAACCCGGCATTTCCCGCCCCGCGCAACCGCTCGGCACAGGCAATCCGTTTCGGCGGCACCAAATGCACAGACCGCCCAGTCCGGCGTCAGACGATGCGCCTTCATCCAGTCAACAAAGGGATCCAGCTCCGCCGGTGACGAGGCGCCGCCCGCTGTGTAGCGCCCGAGCACAAACAACAGTTGCAGATCCGGCGCGGCCAGCGATGCCGGGTCCAACGCCTCGACCAATACCCGGCAATCCTCCAGATCGTAAAGGATATGCTGCACCGCAATGCCCGCCTGCTGGCAGGTTCGGAAAAACGCCGCCGCAGCCGGTTGTCCCGCCCGCAGAATCTCGCGGATCGAAACCGAGACCATATCTGCGCCCGATATCAGGGCGATCTCCATCTGCACGTCCGGCCCATACTGCCCGACCGCCTCTGTCGTGATCTGAACCGCCATCTGTGGCACCGTTTCTTTCAGCCGCGCGACCAGTCGCTGATACGCTGCGGCATCCAGAAGATGCCCCCCATTCGGATCGCGCAGATGCGCGTGAAGCCCCCCTGCCCCGGCGGCAAAACAGGCCTTCGCACAGGCCACCATCTCCGCCTCGGTGATTGGCAGCGCTGGATGGTCCGATTTCTGCAGACGAGCGCCATTTGGCGCCACCATGATCCGGGGCAGCGACCTCATAGCACAGCCGCCAGACTGATGGACAGCTTGGTCACCAGCTCGTCAATCTGATCCCGCGTGCAGATGAACGGGGGCGCAAGCAGCACATGGTCGCCGCGCTGGCCATCAATGGTGCCGCTCATCGGGTAGCAGATCAGTCCATTCTCCATCGCGGCAGCTTTCAGGCGCGCGGCCAGCTTGAGTTCCGGCTCAAACGGCATCTTGGTTTCACGATCAGCCACGAATTCCAGCGCCCGGAACATGCCGCGTCCCCGGATATCGCCGACATGGGGATGATCGCCGAATTCTGCGGTCAGCGCCTGCATCAGGTAGCCCCCCATCTCGGCTGAGCGGTCGGTAAGGCCACCCTCGGTCAGCCGCGTCACCACCGCGTTGGCCGCCGCGCAGGCGACCGGATGGCCAAGATAGGTATGACCGTGCTGGAAGAACCCGCTGCCGGTTTCAATGGCGCGGTAGATCACATCGCTGCACAGCATCGCGCCGATCGGCTGATAGCCCGCGCCAAGCCCCTTGGCGATGGTGACGATGTCCGGGGCGACCTCATCCTGCTCGCAGGCAAAAAACGTCCCCGTGCGCCCCATGCCGCACATGACCTCGTCGAGGATGAGCAGCACGCCATAGGTGTCGCAGATCTCGCGGATGCGCCGGAAATAGCCTTTGACCGCAGGCACCGCCCCCGCAGTGGCCCCGACAACCGGCTCGGCAAGAAAACCGATCACCGTTTCGGGCCCCAGCCGCAAAATCTCGGCTTCCAGCTCATTCGCAACGCGCTGACCGTAGCTTTCCTGGCTCTCGCCTTCCTGACGGTCGCGATATTCATAGCAAGGCGCGATATGGCTGGCCGAGACCATCACCGGATCGAACGGCGCCCGGCGCCAAAGGTTGCCACCGGTGCCCAGCGCCCCAAGCGTATTGCCGTGGTAACTCTGCCTCCGCGCGATAAATCGGGTCCGCTCCGGCTGGCCGATTTCCAGCATGTACTGGCGCGCCAGCTTCAGCGCCGCTTCGACGGCTTCGGACCCACCAGAGACCAGATAGACCCGGTCAATTCCGGCCGGCGCATGGGCAACCAGCTTGTCCGCCAGTGATTCTGCCGACTCGGACGTCAGAAAACCGGTGTGCGCAAAGTCGAGCCTGTCCAGCTGCGACCGGATCGCGGCAATCACATCCGGGTCGCTGTGACCAAGGCAGGACACGGCGGCACCGCCCGACCCATCAAGATATGATTTACCATTAGAATCATAAAGATATGCCCCTTGACCTCTGACCGCCAATGGGAGATTTCCCGTCGTATGTCGTGGGAAGACATGTGCCATGCTCTATCCTTCAATCGGCAGCAACATGGGCTGGCACTGAAACAGATGAGACCAGCATTGACAACCCATGAAACAAAACGGACAGTCAGGGCGATTAGGGGGGCCGGTTTGATTTCGACATTCGAAGTGCGACTGACAGAACGTTACGGTGAGCTCAGCGATGCCCTGCGCGTGGCTGCGGATTACATCGTGGACAACCCCATTGACCTTGCAACCAGAAGCCTACGCAGCGTGTCGCGCGACAGCGGTATCTCCCCGGCGGCATTTTCCCGGCTCGCCCGGGCGCTTGACTACAGCGATATCGAAGAGTTGCGCGAAGAGGTCCGTACGAAAATCGGCCAGCGCGTCAATAATTTCGCGGCCCGCGCGGAGCGACTGCACAATGACCCGCAAAACCGAAACGCGGGCTTTCTGGATGCACATCTGACCGCCTGCCAGCGGAACCTGCAGCACTTTGGCGAGACAATCGACCGCAAGGCGCTGGATGAGGCGGTAGAGCGGATTTCGCGCGCCCGCAAGGTGCTGTTGCTGGGCGCGCTCGGGTCCACCGGCGTGGTCGAATACCTGTCCTACATGGCCAGTTTCTGCGCCGAAAACTGGTCCCTCGCCAGTCGCATGGGCGCCTCCCTTGGGGCCGGCATTGCCGGGCTTGGGGCGGAGGACGTGTTGATCATTGTCACCAAACCGCCCTTTTCCGCTCAGGCCATCCGTGCGGCGGCGCTGGCGCAAGAGCAGGACGTCTATGTCGTCCTGATCACCGATTCCCTGGGCTGTCCGGCGCTCAAACACGCGTCTGCACGTTTCATCGTGCCGACCGATGGCCCCCATTTCTATTCTTCCTACGTCGTCACGATGTTCCTGGTGGAAACCCTGATCGGGGTTTTGATCAGCCGGTCCGGCCCCGAAGCCCGCGCCAGAATCGCCGAAGTAGAAGATGCCAATCGGGTCCTGGCCGAAGTCTGGGACCTGTGACTGATTCAGAACATGTAATCGAAAGGAGATCTTTATGTTCGCTAAACTGAAACTGACGGCTGCGAGCGCCGTTGCGGTGGCCATGCTGGCACCTGCCGCCATTGCGGAGGAGTTCATCACCATCGGCACCGGCGGTGTGACCGGGGTTTATTACCCCACCGGTGGCGCAATCTGCCGTCTGGTGAACAAGGGCCGGCGCGATCACGGCATCCGCTGCTCGGTCGAATCCACCGGCGGGTCGGTCTATAACATCAACACCATCCGCGAAGGCGAGCTGGAGTTCGGTGTCGCCCAATCCGACTGGCAGTACCACGCCTATAACGGCTCTTCCCGCTTTGAAGAGGCCGGCCCGTTTGAAGAACTGCGGGCGGTTTTCTCGGTCCACCCGGAACCCTTCACCGTTGTGGCCCGCGCCGACAGCGGCATCATCTCGATCGAGGACCTCAAAGGCAAGCGCGTCAACATCGGCAACCCCGGCTCCGGTCAGCGCGGCACCATGGAAGTGCTGATGGAAGCCCTCGGCTGGACCACCGACGATTTCGCACTGGCCACAGAATTGAAAGCCGCCGAACAATCCGCGGCCCTCTGTGACAACCAGATCGACGCGATGGTCTATACGGTCGGCCACCCCTCCGGCTCCATCCAGGAAGCCACAACCGCCTGTGACTCGGTGCTGGTCGAAGTCTCCGGCGATGTGGTTGACGGTCTCGTGGCAGAGAACTCCTTCTACCGGACAGCAACCATTCCGGGCGGCATGTATCGCGGCAACGATGAGGACACCACGACCTTTGGCGTTGGTGCGACCTTTGTCAGCTCCTCGAACGTATCCGAGGAGGTCGTCTATACACTCGTCAGCTCCATCTTCGAGAACTTTGAGGATTTCACCGGCCTGCACCCGGCCTTTGCAAATCTGAAGCCCGAAGAAATGGCAACCGCAGGCCTGTCCGCGCCGCTGCACCCCGGTGCCGCGAAATACTACCGCGAACAAGGCTGGATCGAGTAAGCGATCTGGTGTGAACTAGGTCGGGGGCGGTGATCGCCCCCGACTCAACCAAGGCGTGCGCCCACAGAGGTCTGCACGGATAAAAGGTCAGACCTGAGAACAGGCCGCAGGGGGTTACATGTCGTCACACGAAAACCGCGCGCTAAGCGAAGAAGAACTGCAAGAGCTGGTTGCCGCCAGCGACAGCGGAGCCAGAAGCCCGACCGGTGCGGTCGGTATTTTTATTGCCGTGGTGGCGCTGGTCTGGTCGATCTTTCAGGTGCTTCTCGCCTCGCCCGTCGCCCCCTATATCCTGCCCGGCGATCTGATCAACAATTCGCGTCAGATCCATCTGGCCTTTGCCGTTTTCCTGGCCGCCATGGCCTACCCGCTGTTCAAATCCAGCCCACGCGATCACATTCCCTATTATGACTGGGCGCTTGGCATCGCCGGCGCGTTTCTCGCGCTTTATGGCTATTTCTTCTATGAGAAGATCGTCGGGAATGGCGGTCTGGCGGATGCATCGGACGCCTATTTCGCCCTCGCGGGCCTAATCCTGCTGTTTATCGCCTCCTACCGGGTGCTGGGTCCGATCATGGTGATCCTCGCGGTGGTCTTTCTGCTCTACGTCTTCTTCGGCTCTTCTGAACTGGTGCCCGATCAGATCCGCTGGGCCGGTGCCTCGCTGCGCAAGGCGATGAGCCATATGTGGATCACCTCCGAAGGTGTCTTTGGCATCGCGCTTGGGGTATCCACCAAATTCGTCTTTCTCTTTGTGCTGTTCGGCGCGCTGCTGGATAAGGCCGGTGCCGGCAACTATTTTATCAAGATGGCCTTTGGCGCGCTTGGCCACCTGCGGGGCGGCCCGGCCAAAGCGGCCGTTGTCGGCTCTGCCGCGACGGGGCTGATTTCCGGCTCGTCCATCGCCAATGTGGTCACCACCGGCACCTTCACCATCCCGTTGATGAAACGCGTCGGATTTTCCGCGGAAAAGGCCGGCTCGGTCGAGGTTGCCTCTTCCGTCAACGGTCAGATCATGCCGCCGGTGATGGGGGCTGCTGCCTTTTTGATGGTGGAATACGTCGGTATTTCCTACGTCGAAGTCATCACCCACGCCTTCTTGCCCGCGATCATCAGCTATATCGCGCTGGTCTATATCGTTCACCTCGAAGCAGTGAAAAACAACATGCCCACCATCGGCAACAAGGTGGTCAGCATGGGCCGCACGGTTGGCGGCATGTTTGCCTTTTTCGCCGGTTTTGCGCTACTGTGCTACGCCACGCAATTTCCGGTCTCCGCGATCGTCTCGCTGTTTCCCGAAGGCTCCGGGCTGATCCTGTCGGCTTTGCTGGGGCTGATCTATGTGGCACTGGTCTATCTGGCGGCGCAAATCCCGGATCTTGAACCCGATGATCCAACAGCCGAAGTGGTCGAACTGCCGGACGTGGCCAAGATCTATAAATCGGGCCTCTACTATCTGCTGCCGATCATTGTTCTGGTCTATTTCCTGATGATCGAGCGTAAATCCCCGGGCCTGTCGGCCTTCTGGGCCACATTCCTGCTCTTTGGCATCCTGCTGACACAGAAATCGCTCAAGGCGTTCTTCCGGGGCGAGGAAAACGCCCTGAACCGTCTGCGCGACGGGCTGGTTGACCTGATCCAGGGCATGATCGACGGCGCCCGCAACATGATCGGGATCGGCCTTGCCACCGCAACCGCCGGGATCATCGTCGGCACCGTCTCCCTGACCGGCATCGGGCAGGTCATGGCGGATTTTGTCGAATTCCTCTCCGGCGGCAATCTGATCCTGATGCTGCTTTTCGTGGCGATCCTGTCGCTGATCCTCGGGATGGGGCTGCCGACAACGGCCAACTATATCGTGGTCTCATCGCTGATGGTCGGGGTGGTCGTCGAGCTTGGCGCGCAATCCGGCCTCATCGTGCCACTGATCGCGGTGCACCTCTTTGTGTTCTACTTCGGGATCATGGCTGATGTGACGCCGCCCGTCGGCCTGGCCAGTTTCGCCGCTGCCGCCGTTTCTGGCGGTGATGCGATCCGCACCGGGTTTATCGCGTTCTTCTACAGCCTGCGCACCGTCGCACTGCCCTTTGTCTTTATCTTCAACACGGATCTGCTGCTGATTGATGTGACGGTCACGCAGGGCATTATCGTCTTTGTCGTCGCAACGCTTGGCATCTTGATCTTTACTGCGGCCACGATGGGCTGGTTCCTGACCCGCAACCGGATCTGGGAAACCGTCGCGATGCTGCTGGTCGCCTTCGCCCTGTTCCGGCCCGGGTTCTTCATGAACCAGATCCAACCGCCGTTTGAACAGATCGACCCCGCCGCCTTCGGCGAGGCCATCGGCACTGCCACGCCCGGCAGCGCATGGCGCGTTGTTGTATCCGGCCCGGATTTCGACACGCTGGAAATCAAGGAGGTCACCGTGCCCGTCACCGTGCCGGAGGGCGAGGACGCCGCCGCGCGTCTCGACGCGCTTGGTTTCATCCTCATCCCCGAAGGCGACGTGCAGCGGCTGGATGAACCGATGTTCGGCACCGAGCTTGGCGATGCCCTGTCCAGCTTTGATTTCTACGGCGACGCCCCTGTCCAGATCGTGACCGTCAAGGCGACAGCGGATCAACTTCCCAAGGAGCTGATCTTCATCCCCGCCCTGCTGCTGATGGCGCTGATCAGCCTCCTGCAAACCCGGCGGGCAAGAGCCTTCACCAAAGGAGAAACGGCATGACCCAGACAGTTCTCTGCGCAATCGACATCAATCGCGGCGACGAAGAAGCCGCAGTTCTGCAACAGGCCAAGAAGATGGCTGATGCAGACGGCGCCCGGCTGGATGTCATCACCGTAGTGCCGGATTTCGGCGCCTCGGTGGTTGGTGCCTACTTCAAGGACCATGATGTCAAGACCGCCAGGGACAGCGCCTCTGCCGCGATGAATGCGCTGGTCACCAAAGTGATCGGAGAAGAGGCGAACAAGGGCGTTCGCCATATCGTCGCAATCGGCAATGTTTATGAGGAAGTGTTGAAAGCGGCGAAACTGTCAGGCGCCGATCTGATCGTGATCGGGGCGCACCGGCCGGATTTCAAGGATTACCTCCTTGGTCCCAACGCCGCACGGGTGGTGCGCCATTCCACCTGCTCGGTCTACGTGGTCCGCTAGATCACGCCTCGCCGCCTCCATGACGGGCGCGGCTTTGGGCGGATTTGCCGGTGGGTTTAGAGGAAGGCCGGGCCGTGCACCCAAGTGGTGAGCGAACAGCGGGTCCCCGACGCCACCGGCGTCACGCGATGCGGCGTGAAGCTGGGAAACAGTGTCGCATCCCCCCAACACACGGCTGCGGTTTCCACCCGGCCGGTGCTGTTCATCTCCAACCGCCCCCCCTCATAGGTCAGCGGATCGCTTAGCTGCGCGACCAGGGTCAACTTCCGTTTCTCAGCGCAATGCCCCGCCCCGATGTCGCTGTGCCAGTCAAAATGGCTGCCATCTGCGGCATCATAGACTGCAATCTGTACCTTTTCGGCAAATTCGGTCAGGGCGAATTTGAAATGGGATCTGTTGGCGGCGCTGACCGTTGCCATCACCTGGGAAAAAACCCAGCCTGCGTCGCCGTCCTCATCCAGCCAGGCAATGCGCGCGGTGCGGATTTTGTCATTCTGGCGCCCCTTGACGAGGCCCGCCTCCTGAACGCCGCCCGCCTTGGCATAGCGAATGATTTCGTCGCATTGAGCAGGGGAAAACATGGCGCTGCATGTCAGGGGGGTCAACATTTTGAGGGACTCAGTTCATAGGGCAACGCAAAATTGCTCCCCGCACCTAGTGGCCGAAGGGACGGCTGTCTTGCCTTTCCACGACCCGGATGTCGGAAACGACGCCTGGAACCGCGATACCGTGATGGTCGCTGGCAGGCAAACGCGCTTGGAAATACGCCGGACACCGCTATATATGCGGCATGACTGATCTTTCCTCCCATGCGCTGGACGACCTGACCCTGAATGAGGCTGCCCGCCCCAAGGCACCGCCGGTGCCGGAGGCGACCGACCAGCACCGCAGGCAGGGTCAGCAACTGGCCGCGATTCACCGTCACTACCTGGCCGAGATGGCGCAGATCGCAGCGGTCTTGGCCCGGATCGAGGCAAAGGATGCGCCACCCGCGCATCTCAAACGCATCGTGCTGTCGCTTGATATGACAGAAAACCTGCGCGGGTTTGGCTCCCTTTGCGGGCGCGAATGTCAGGTGCTGAAGCTGCACCATGATATCGAAAGTTCCGACATGTTTCCCAGGGTGGAGGCAGCCGGCGGAGGCAAGTTTCGCGACATCGTGGCCAAGCTGAAGGCCGAACACGAGGTGGTGCACGAGTTGATTATCCGACTGAACCGCGCGGCGGACGCCTTGATCGACGATCCGTCAGAGGCAAATTTCACCCAAGCCGCAACCACCTTCCGCAAGCTTGAGGCCGTTGTGCGCTCTCATTTTGGCTATGAGGAAACCGAACTGGCCGAAGCTATCGGCTATTATCTGGAGCGGATCTGACGCGGCTTAGCCGATGTTGTCGCGTCGGTGCGGGCGGGCCGTGGCTGGGGTGATATCAGTCAAACCCTTCGGCGATAAGGGAATGAAAGTTCCTGTCCAATCTGTCCCGCATGGCGCGCCGTTTCTCGCCCGGCAGCCCGCGCAGATATTTCGTCATCTGCCGGAACCGCAAAGCACGCAGAGGGTTCGTCAGAACCTGTATCAACCCGTATGCCAGTGCCCCCAGAACCAGCATGACCCCAACCATGGAGCTGGTGAACCAGATCCGGTTGCCCGCTGCCATCACTGTCCCTGCCAGGAGAACAAGGCTGAAACCATATATCAGACGTCGCCCCGATGGTCCCACGCTACGCCAGGCAACTTCAATGCCGTCTCCGTAAAGCCCCAACCCAGCCCAAAGGCCGAGCAGAATAAGCACACGGTCCCCGGCAGCTGACCAGAAGCCGATTTGGAGCCCCTGCAGGAGACACACACAGAGGGCCACGGCCACGATACAAAGGCGCAGCGCCGCATAGACCCGCACGGTCGCCGCCGTCTCAAGCGGAACCGTCTGGCCAATCATATCGAAGTCAGGCGTTGTGTTCATTTTTGCACCGCGTTGCTTGCTATCAAGCCTCCGCTGACAAAGCGGCAAATCTATGGTGGTCGCCTGAATTTCTTGCACCCGGACAGACCCACTCTTTCGTCGGCGCATCGATCACGGATCACATTTCAACCTCACTGGATTGTGCTGCAAGCACCCATATTGCCGATCTGCTGCGGGTCGGCGATGGCTGAAATCGGGGCGTTGCGGACCAGCGGCTGGAATGGGCCATCTTTGGCCACCCGGATGCCAACACTGACCCGGGCCTCGGGTGCAGGACCCGCGCCGATCTTGCAGGGCGACAGGGTGACATTCAGCGAACCGCTTGTCGCATCATCCGCTTCGGCCTTCCATTGGCGGGCGACCGCTTGGGCCGCGCGCAGGGCGTCAAGGTCACTTGGCGCCACCCGATAGGTGGCCTGCCCAGCGGCCATTCGATCCAGTACAAAGGTATTCTCGTGGATTTCGCCGGTGTCGGCTCTGGTGACCGTGAACTTCAGCCGTGCGGAGCTCGGCTCAATATCCAACCCCTCCGGCAATGTGATGGTCACCGCAAATCCCGCCGGATCAGCCTCCATCGGGGACAGAGACCGCAGCCGCAACGCGGTGGCGGGAACAACACTGGTGCAAGCGGACAGCAACAGGACAGGCAATATAAGCAAGCGCATTCGAATCTCCTTGTGCATTCATTTTTTAATGTGATACGATAAATTATAAAAGGAAAGGATGAAAAATGCCCCAAAAGCACAGGTTGGAAAATTTGTCGCGAATACTGGAATGGGCGACGACCTTCAGTCTGATCGCCATCCCTGTGGCGACGATTGTGTCCCTATCCGTCACCCCGATCACGCCTGAGGTTCTGGGGCAGAAATTGGGGCATCTGGCGGTGTCCCCCGCTGCGACAACGGCGCAGATCTATGCGGCTGTTGCGCTGACCCTGGTTCCGCTGGCCATCTTGCTCTTTACGTTGAACACGATGCGGCATCTGTTCGCATGCTACCGGCAGGGTCGGGTTTTGACGGACAGCTGCGCGGCATTGATCCAACGGATCGGCCACGGATTTCTCGCGCTGGCGTTGGCGCCCTTCGTTCTGCGCCCGGTGGCCTCCGTCCTGCTGACGATCGGCAATGCCCCTGATGCGCGTGCCCTCTCCATCGCGATCAGCAGCGAGATGGTCTTTTTCGCGCTGGCGGGCGGTCTGATTACGGTGATTGGCTGGGCCATGGGAGAGGCCGCCGATGTGGCGTCGGAAAATCGGGCATTTATATGAAAGATCTGGAAATTGTCGTCCGGCTGGATGTTGTTTTGGCTCTGCGCAAGATGAAGTCACGCGACCTCGCGCTGGCCGTTGGCATTACCGAGCAAAACATCAGCCTGTTGAAGTCCGGAAAGGTCAAAGGCATCCGGTTTGAGACGCTGGCAAAAATCTGTGCCGTTCTGGAATGCCAGCCAGGAGACCTGCTGGAGGCGCTACCGACCGAGACATAACGTGCACCGCATGCCTCCCCGCCCAAGGCCGACGCAACCTGCCCTTCAAAAGCGGTCATGCCACCCGCGCAGAGGCCACATGTTCCATGCTGGCGCAAAAGGCCCGCTCGAGACTATTGCGATCTAGCCGAAACGCGCCAGCAAGGCAGCAATCATCTCCGGATCCAAAAGCTGCGGATCGAGGCCGCGCGTCAGCAGAGCGAGCTTCGCCGTCTCCTCCAGTTCTTCCATGGCAAAGACCGCAGCCTCCAGGTCGGAGGCGGCTACAACGGGTCCATGGTTCGCCAACAGCACGGCAGACCGCTGGCCAGCCAAGCCACGGATCGCCTCGCCCATCGCCGGATCACCGGGCATGAAGACAGGCAACAATTTCACCTTGCCCAGTTTCATGATCGAATATGGGGTCAGCGGCGGCAACACGTTGTCAGGGTCAATGTCAGGCAACATCGACAAGGCAACGGAATGGGTCGAATGCAAGTGCACCACTGCGCCCGCCCCGGTGCGGGTCTCGTAAAAAGCGGCGTGGAGCGGCGTTTCCTTGGTGGGCGCATCACCGGACAGCAGGCGCATCTGCGTGTCCAACCGGCTGATGCGCGCCGGATCAAGAAATCCCATCGACTGCCCTGTTGGCGTCACAAGCAATGACCCATCCGACAGGCGCGCGGAGATGTTTCCAGAGCTGCCACAGGTCAGGCCGCGATCAAACATACTCTTGGCGAGGCGACAGATCTGCTCCCGCAGGTGCGCTTCTTCAGACATCACGTCCCTCCATCCGGGCAAGCGCGGCTTCAAAGAAGCGCGGCGCGCCAAAATTTCCGGACTTCAGGGCCAACGCGACAGGCTCTGCCCCGACCAGGCGCACGACCGGAACACCGGGGGCAAGGCGCGGGCCGATCTCCAGCTCGGTCGCAGCAAGCCCCTGCACCACCGCACCGGAGGTTTCGCCCCCCGCCACCACGATCCGCCGCACCCCCTCTTGCCGCAACCGCGCCGCCAGCTGGGCAAACGTCCCCTCAAGGACCTGCGCCGTGCGCTCCCGACCCAGTCGGTCCTGAACCTCTGCCACCGTCGACGGATCCGCGGAGGAGTACACCATCGGGGGAACCCCTTGCGACAGGACCCAATCGCAAAGCTGTTCGACAGAGGTCCGCCCCTCGAGAATGTCTTCTGCACTGATTTCGCGCGCAGGCGCCGTTTCAAGATACAGCTCCACCTGCCGGCGCGTCGCCCGGCTGCAAGACCCCGACAGGACCACGCCCGGCCCGGTGATCGGCTGCCAAGGCGGTGTAAGGGCCGTGGCGCCGAAATTTTCCGGCAATCCCAATGCAATTCCCGACCCACCACAGACCAAAGACGCCCCGCATGCCGCACGACCGATCGACCGAAGGTCGCAATCCGACACAGCATCAACGATCGCATACCCCGTGACCGGCAGGGCATTCCGAATAGCCTCCGGGCCTGCGGCAACCACAGGCAGGGGAACATGCGCCACAGGCCGCGGGGTCTGTTCCGCCAGAACACGACGCAGATCCGCATCGCGCATCGGCGTCAGGGGATGGTCCTGCATCCCGCTTTCATTCAGCAGCCGGTCCCCGACAAAGAGATGACCCTGATAGACGCTGCGGCCATTTTCGGGAAAGGCCGGGCATATGATCACGCCGTCGGCATTCAATCTGGTGCTCAATGCATCAAGAACGGGACCAATATTACCGTCGGCAGTGCTGTCAAAGGTCGAACACACCTTAAAGACAATCTGCTCCGCTCCCTGTGCCAGCAACCAGTCACAGGCAGCAACCGACTGCGCGACGGCATCGACAACCGGCGCGGTCCGCGACTTGAGCGCGACAACGGCGACCTCTGAGGAACTGGCCCCAGCTGCCTTTGGAACACCGTTGTACTGAACAGTCGCCATCCCGGCTTCGGCGAGGGTGAGGGCAATGTCGGACGCCCCCGTGAAATCATCCGCGATAACGCCGATCTTCATGCGCCCACCTCCTGTTTTGGATCTCGTATCGGGCCATGGTCCAACCGAAAAACATGCGGCGCGATCTCGGCGGGGTACAGCACCCGCACCAACGGGTCATGTCCCGGCACGATCAGTCTTGAATGAGATGCAAGACGCTCCAGCACGGCGAAGCCATCGAGCATGTTTTGCAGATCGACCACGATGGGGAAGGGTTTGCGGGCAAAGACGTTTTCGTAAAAATGCGCCGCATCCGAGGCCAGAACCAACCATCCCGCAGCGGTGCGCACCCGGACGCATTGCAAGCCCCGCGAGTGGCCGCCAATGGCATGAACCGTAACACCCTCTGCGATCTCGGCGTCCCCCTCGTAGAACACCACCTTTCCCGAATAGAGCCGACGCACCGCCTCGCAGACATGCGAGGCACTAAACGGTGCCCGCAGAGTGTCGTGGCACATACAGGGGCCCGTCGCGAACTGCATCTCGGCTGTCTGCATGTGCAGCGTGGCATTGGGAAACAGATGGAGCCCGCCGGCATGGTCATAATGCAGATGGGTGACAATCACCTGGGTGATGTCCTCGGCGACGATCCCGAGTGGTTTCAGCGCTTCTCGGGGGTCCATCTCAATGGGGCGGTTTCGACGATGTGCCTCGACTGCGTCATACCCCGTGTCGACAAGGATGACCTCGGCCCCGCGACGCAGTACCCAGATGGAATAATCCATCGCATGAGGCGCATCGTGATTGTCATCAAACAAAAAGCTGTCCGCCCGCGTGCGCATGTTGCGCTCGGCATATTTGACACTGTGAACCTGCCAATCGCTCATCTCAGCACCTCGCGGAACAGCCTCACGTCCTTGGCGGCGACAAAGCCCGCGACGGCGGCATCAAAGGCTTTGAAATGCGCACTGTCGAGATGAGCGGCAAAGGCCGCCTCGTCGTCATAAATCTCATAAAGGAAGACCTCGTCGGCAGGGCTTCTTGCACGCGCCGTGCAGACGTCGAATTGCTGGCAGCCCGGTTCCTCAGCCAGCGACCGGCGGGCATTTTCCACCATCAAGGGCAGGAATTCCGTCAGACACCCGGGGAGGAGCGTAAAGGTTACAGTCACAACATACATCAGACAGTGCGCCCTTTCATGCGGGTCAGTGCCCGTTTTGCAATCGGCAGCTGGCCGAGGATGAGGGCGACGTTCAGCGTCACCAGAATTGCAGCCCCCGGACGAGAGACAAAGGCCAAAAGATCGCCATCGGACAACAAGAGCGTCCGCCGGAAGGTCTCGTCAAACAGACCGCCAAGGATGACACCGATCACCAGCGGCGCGATGGGGTACTTCAGGAGGTTCATCAGGTAGGCCACCGCGCCCACCCCCAGCATGAGGTAAAGGTCATTGAGACCGCCGCCGACACTAAACGAGCCTATGGTGGTCAGCACCATGACCAACGGCAGAAACACCGTCTGTGGCACCCGCAGGATCTTGATAAACACCCGCGCCGTGAACAACCCCATGACAAACATGGTAAAGCTGGCCAGCACCATGATCGCAACCACGCGCAGAATGATAGCAGGGTCGATGGTGGGGCCGGGGATCACGTTGTTGATCTTGAACGCACCCATCAAGGCGGCAGCCGGTGGCGAGCCGGGAATACCCAGCACCAGGAGCGGGATCAAAGCTCCGCCGATGCAGGCGTTATTCGCGGTTTCCGAACATAGCAGCCCCTCCAGGCTACCTTTGCCGAACTTGTCCCCCTCGGCAGAGACCGATTTGCCGACGCCATAGCTTACCCAGCCCGCGACATCTTCGCCCACACCGGGCAGTGCACCAACGCCGGTTCCAATCACGCCGGAACGACCGATGGTTGGCAGATAGCGCCGGATCGCAGCCATGTTTGGCAAAATGCGGCCGGTCACCTCAATCATCTTGCCAACCTCCAGGTGACGCAGCCCCTCAATGATCTGGGGCACGGCAAAGGCGCCCATCAGCACCGGCACCACCGCAATACCGCTCAGCAGATAGGACCAGCCGAAGGTGTAACGCGCCTCGCTCAGGATCGGATCCATGCCAACCATGGCCAGCGCCAACCCGATAAGCCCTGCGATCCAACCTTTGATCGCAAGATCCTCGCTCATCAGCGTGCCGGACAACAAGATCCCGAACAGTGCCAGGAGTGCTTTCTCCGGACTGGCAATGTTTTTGGAAATCAGCAAGAGCACCCAGACAAAAATCAATAGCGCCACCGTGCCAACAAGCGTTCCGATAAAACTCCCTGTGGTGGTCAGGCCAAGCGCCTCGGCGCCGCGCCCTTGCTTGGCAAGAGGATGCCCATCCATTGCGGTCGCGGCACTGGCCGCCGTACCAGGGATATTGAGCAGGATCGACGGATAAGATCCGCCATAGATCGCCCCGACATAGGCCCCGAGGAGCGCAATCAACGCGTAATCCAGCGGGATCTTATTGCCAAAGAACCCTGTGAGAATGGTCACAGCCAATGTCGCCGTCAGCCCCGGCAGGGCACCGAACACAATGCCGAGGAAGACGGAACTGATGAGGTAGACATAGGTCCATGGATCAATGACCAAATCCGCAAAAGCCCAGGCAAAGCCGAGCATTTGCCCAAAGAGAAACTCCATTTCAGGACCTCCAGAGCGGACGAAGGTGAACGTAATAGGTGTATTCGATCTTTGAGAAGATCAGCCCGCTACGGTTCGGCACATTCTGCCGAAACCCAAAGGCCATTGCACAGATCAGCAGGAGCGGCAGCCCCAGTGCAAGCACCGGTGTCAGGCGCAGCGCGCGATCGCGCGCGCCGGTGTATTGATGCCAGACGGTCAAACTGATCAACAGCCCAAGCGTCATCCAATCATCGCCGCTCTGCGCCCAGTCAGATTGTTGCGGATAGGCAAGCAGTGCAAACCCACCTGCCAGCCCCAGGGCCAACACAGGCACTGTTGCGCCCCGCCCCGCCCGACCGTGAAACCCGCAGATCAGCGCGGTGATCAACAAAGCTGACCCAAGTATGAAATCGACGCGTGGCACCAATCCGACAATGTAGCACAGCAGGATCAGACCAATTGCTCCGATCCGACTTGCCTCTTGCGGGTTCCAGCCCAGCCCGAGCCCACTCATCGCCTGCGCCGCACCGCCGGAGCGTATGGAAATCCCCAAAAGGACCAAGGCAAGCACGAGAAGCGCACCAAAAATTCCAAAAGGGACAACCGCCGCAGACGTATACCATCCCGCGCTGCTCACCCCTGCCCCGCTGTGGGCACCCAGCGACAATCCTGATGTCTTCCATAGGAAAAACAGCGCAATTGCGATCAGCACCAAGGCGCTCCAGAAGTCCCGCGCCCGCAATTGTGCAAGGGCGAGCGCCTCATCCTTCTCAAGCCTGTCCATAAAGTCATTCCTCCCCTCAGCAAGAGGGCGCCACCGCGCCCCCTTTTCGTGTCTTCTGATACCCCGCCTGACGGGGCACAGGCTGTCACGGCTTCTCGATGCCCAGGTCTTCTGGCATCACAGTTGCCGCGCCCAGATCTTTCAGGGTGTAGGCAAAGGTGCTTTCGAGGTTGGCAAACAGCGCCTGTGCTTCGGCTCCATGCTCGCCGCCGATGTCGTATTTGTTGACCTTGGCCCACTCTGCGACAGTGTCCGACGCCATGGCTTTTTCAAAGGCCGCGCCCAATGTCGCCTTCACGTTCTCCGGGGCCGAATTGTGGATGGCAAATCCAATCGCCTGCTTGAGCGGCAATACCTCGGACAGGGCCGCATAGCTGTCAAAAGCTGAGGGCACCGTGAAGCCCGCGATCTCGGCACTGTCTGCGGTCAGCATCGCCAGCGGCTTGAGCTGCCCGCCTTCGATCAGCGCGGCCTGTTCGGCAAGAGAGGTGACCACCAGGGCAACTTCGCCCGCGATAGCTGCTTCCTGTCCGGGCGCGGATCCCTTGTAGGGCACGAATTTGAACGCGGCGCCTGAACCTTTTTCGAGAGCCAGCAAATTCAAATGGTGGATCGAGCCGGCGCCGCCTGCCGCTGCCGGAATGGAGCCAGGTTCCGCCATCGCGGCGTCTACCAACTCGGTCAGGGTGGAATAGGGGCTATTGGCCGGTACAGAAATCAGATCAGGCGATCCGCCGACGATGAAGGGATACCAAAAATCGAATTTTTTATCCCAACCGCCCTGCACAGCGGCGGTCACGTTGGATTCCGACAGGCCTACCAACGTATACCCATCGTCGGGCTGGTTGGCGACATAGACCATGCCATTCGACCCGGCAACGCCGCCGGTCTGGTTGATCACGTTGATCGACACCGGCAGGTTTTTCTCCATCTCGGCCATGATCATACGGTTGATCGAGTCGGTACCGCCGCCGGCCCCCCAGACCACGGCATTGGTAATGTCACGATAGGGATATTCCTGCGCGCTGGCCGCGCCAGTGAAAACCGCGGTGGCCGCCCAAACCGCCAGCGCTCCTGTCATAAGCTTGTTCATGATGTCAGCTCCTCCCAGCTGTGTTGCGTTTGTTATTGCATTTATTTATGTATGCATTAAAAAACACACTGTCAATGCCGCACGCACCATTCCCTATTGGCGGCCATCAAAAACACAGAAGGGGCGCAGTCAGAGATGACCCAGACGTTTGAAATTGCAGTATTCGAGGGCGACGGCATCGGCCCAGAAATCATGACACCGACCGTCACCTTGCTCAGCAGCCTGTCGGAAGCCTCGCGCGGATATGATCTGCGCTTCTCCACGCTGCCCGCAGGCGCTGCGCACTATGCAAAAACGGGCGAGTCGCTTCCTGAATCCTCGCTGAAATCGGCGGGGGCTGCGGATGCGATCCTGCTCTCCGCGATGGGGCTTCCCGATGTCCGCTACCCAGACGGCACTGAGATCTCGCCACAGATCGAACTGCGCAAGGCCTATGGTCTGTTTGCCGGTGTCCGCCCGGTGCGTTTGAAACCCGGCCAGGCCAGCCCACTGAACCTGCCCGACAATCGCGAAATCGATTTTGTCCTGATCCGAGAAAGCACCGAAGGTCTATTTTACTCGCAAGGCCGCGGAGAAGTCACCCAGGAGGCCGCCACCGAGACCCTGCGCATCACCCGCGATGTATCCGAAAAACTGTTCCGCTTTGCGTTTGATCTGGCGCAGGGACGCAAATCCACCGGGCGGGGGCCGGGTCGGGTGACCTGCGTGGACAAGGCCAATGTGTTCCGGGCGTTTGCCTTCTTCCGCCAGATCTTTGATGACATTGCCAAGGACTTCCCGGACTTAATTGCCGATCACGCCTATGTAGATGCCACCGCGCTCTGGATGGTGCAAAAACCCTGGGACTTCGATGTTTTGGTGACGGAGAATATGTTCGGGGATATCCTGTCCGACCTCGGCGCCGGACTTATGGGCGGCCTCGGGCTTGCGCCCTCTGCCGATATTGGCCTCCATCAGGCCGTGTTTCAGCCCTGCCACGGCTCTGCCCCTGATATTGCCGGCCGAGGGGTTGCAAACCCGCATGCAATGATCCTTTCTGCCGCGATGATGCTCGATTGGCTCGGCTTGAAACACAACAATGCTGCCCTTCTGGAGGACGGACGTCGCTTGCGCGAAGCCGTGGAAAACGTCGTCGCGCGCGGTGATCGTCTGACCCGCGATCTTGGCGGCAGCGCCAGCACCGAAGAGGCCGCCAGCGCCGTCATGCGCGCGGTCTTTGCAGCATGACCGGCGGGTCGCACAGGCCGCCGATCCGGGTCGCCTGCGTCGGCGCGGGCTACTTCAGTCGCTTTCACTACGACAGCTGGGCGCGGATGGAGGGCGCGATCGCCGTCGCCTCCTGCAACCGCGACATCACGCGCGCAGAAGCCACCGGATTGCCTGCCTACAACGACCTGGCGACGATGCTGGAGGACGTAAAGCCAGACCTCCTTGACATTATTCTGCCGCCTGTCGCCCATGCCGACACCATCCGCACCGCCCTCGCCCATGGCGTCACCCATATGATCTGCCAGAAACCGTTCTGCACCGATCTCGACGAGGCCCGCAAGATCACCGCCGAGGCTGAGGCCGCAGGCGCGGTGATCGTCGTGCATGAGAATTTTCGCTTTCAGCCGTGGTATCGCACCATCAAGTCCGCCCTGAACGAGGGGCTTCTTGGCACGCTGCAGCAGGTGACATTCCGCCTGCGTCCCGGCGACGGACAAGGCCCAGATGCCTATCTCGACCGGCAGCCCTATTTTCAGGAGATGGAGCGTTTCCTGATCCACGAAACGGCCGTTCATTGGGTCGATACCTTCCGCTATCTCCTGGGAAATCCAACCGGCGTTTACGCGGATCTGCGCCAGGTCAACCCGGTGATCCAGGGCGAGGACGCGGGCTTTGTGCTGTTTGACCACCCCAATGGTGTGCGCGCGCTGTTTGATGGCAATCGCCATCTCGACCATGCCGCCGACAACCTGCGCCGCACCATGGGCGAAGCCTGGTTCGAGGGCACGGAAGGCTCACTCACCCTTCATGGCGACGGCTCGGTTCGCCTGCGCCACTTTGGCAGCGCAGCGACGACCCCACTGCTGGCAGCCGATACATGGGACGGATTTGGCGGCGATTGCGTCCATGCCTTGCAAGCCCATGTGATTTCCGGTCTTCTGGGGGCGGACCCGCTGGAGAACACCGTTCGCGACTACCTCACAGTGATCGAAATCGAACAGGCTATTTATGCCTCGTCAGAGACGGGCCGGAAAATCACGTTGGAGCAACCTGCTTGGTAGAACTGAAGGAAAAGAAAACCCACTCCAACGCGCAACGCGCCGTACAGGAATTGCGCGCGCTGATATTTTCAGGCGAGTTGGCAGCCGGATCCGACCATCTGGAAACGGAACTGGCAGAACGGCTGGGCATGTCCCGCACGCCCGTGCGCGAAGCGGCACTGCTCCTGGAAAGTCAGGGCCTCCTGGAAATGCGGCCCCGCAAGGGGGTCCGCATCCTCCCCGTCTCCTCCGACGACATGCGCGAAATCTATGACGTTCTGACCGAACTCGAAAGCTTGGCTGCAGAGCGCGCGGCGGCCATCGGCTATACCAGAGACGAGCTTGCGCGCCTGAACGCCGCCATTGGGGACATGGATGCCGCGATCGCCGCCGAGAACCTCGAGGGTTGGGCGGAAGCGGATGACAGGTTCCATGCCGAACTCGTCAGGCTCGGCGGCAATTCCCGCGTCGAAATGATCGTCGCGATGATGAGCGATCAGGTCCGCCGGGCAAAGGCCTCAACCCTCTTCATTCGACCGCTCCCGGTGCAGTCCAACGAGGACCACCGCGCCGTCTATCAGGCAATTTTCAAAGGCGACCCCGAAACCGCGCGCCGCATTCACCGCGCCCATCGCCAACAGGCGCGCGAGATACTTACCGGATTGCTGGAGAAGCACCGGTTGAAGAGTCTTTAAGAAAACCTCGGCCGCGCTGTATATGTGCTAAGGGAGTTTCCTTGCGTGTTTCCAGTGTGGTAGCTGCTGATCAAGGGCCTTACTTTCCTACCGGACACGTCATTGCCAAAATGCTCAAGGCCCAGGCCGCCTCATGCACCTCGCAATGCGCCAACCCTGCCAATGCGAACTCATCGCAGCCAGACGCAACGCAGATCTTCATCCGCGACACCGCACAAACCCCTCAATGTTCAGAAAGCCACAACGCAAAAACGCCCGCCGGTTTCCCGTGTGCGCAGGTTGTGATGATGACAATTCATTGCCGCGGCGGTGACCTTGCCGTCAAGGGCAGTGTGACGACGACAGAAGTACACAGGGTCGTGAGCGGTTGAGGCGTCTGGGGCGCGAGGGCTTGCTGTTCAACTGCTCCGGCCCAAAGTCGACCTGGCCAAACCACATTCCGAACGCCGGCTAAATAGACCATAGGCCATCGCAGCCTGATACCATTATTGGATCCGTGCGGCTTTGGCGTTATGATACCCTTATGCGTGCTCCTTTCTATCTCAACTCTGCCTTGCGGCCTACACGTGTCCACGAGGTCTGTGGATCGGGGGCTTTTGCCTTTTCGGGGATCATGGCGCGCGCAGGTGCGATTTGGGTCCGTGAGGCCTGGCTGGCGGGTCAGCTGTTGCCGCAGGGGGCTATGACCTATCTGGACCCGACCAATCTGCTTGTAGCGCGACCCAATAGCCAGACCGATGCGTTGGCCGTGGCCGAGGAGGCGCTGAAGGATGGAGCGCTGCCTTTTGTCGTCCTCGAGATCACCCGCCCGCTCAATCTGCGCGAAGGGCGCAGGCTGCAATTGGCGGCGAAGGCGGGCGGCACGACGGGGCTGTGCATCATCCCCGAAGGCATGGGCTCGAATGCCGCCGAGACCCGTTGGCGGGCGACGCCAGTCTTCGATCCCATGCGGGAAGACTCGACTCTGATGCGCTGGGAAATTATTAAGAACAAAACGGGAACAGTTGGAGTTTGGTATGTTCACTGGGACCCCCAGACGAATCGTCTGCATGTGGTTCCCCCGGTTGGCCTCCAACCGGGTTCTGCGGGGTTGCCCGAGTGAGGCTCCTTTTGCGCTGATCCACAAGGAGGCGAATGCCGAGCGCCTTTATTGCTTGAATGATGCCGCCCATTCTCTGGGGCTGTATCGCGGCATGAACTTGGCCGATGCCCGCGCGCTTTGCCCCGATCTGCGCAGTCGGCCCGCGCGTCCCGATCTGGATGCGCGGTTTCTGGATGTGCTGCGCCGCTGGGCCATGCGCTATTGCCCTTGGGTCGGGCGCGAGGGCGCGGATGGTCTGGTGCTGGATGTGACCGGCTCGGCTCATCTTTGGGGCGGCGAGGCGGCGATGCTGGAGGATATGCGCGCGGTCATGGCGCGAACGGGTGTCGCGCTGCGGCTGGGTGTAGGGGCCACGCGCGGCGCGGCTTGGGCGCGGGCGCATTATGGCGAGGATGCCGATCTGGCGCAGTTGCCGGTGGCGGCGCTACGGATCGGGGCGGAAACGGTCACCGCGCTGCAGCGGCTGGGCCTGCGTAGCATCGGCGCGGTGCAGGGCGCAGCCCGCGCACCTTTGGCCCGCCGGTTCGGGCCAGAACTGCTGTTGCGGCTGGATCAGGCGATGGGAGCGGTGCCCGAGCCCATAACCCCCGAGGCAGAGCCGCCGCAATATGCCACCCGTATGACCCTGCCCGAGCCGATCGGGCTGGTCGCAGATGTCATGGGGGTGACGCAGCGCCTGCTGGAGCCGCTCTGCGCCAAGCTTCGAGCGCAGCATATGGGCGCGCGGCGGCTGCTACTGACGCTGCGCCGGGTCGATCAGGCGAGCCAGCAGGTGGACCTGCGTCTGGCCGCGCCGATGCGCGATACCGCCCGCATCCTACCGCTGTTCCAGCGTGGAATCGATACGATCGAGGCAGGCTTTGGCATCGATATGATCCGGCTGGAGGCCGTGCTGGTCGAGCCGCTGGCCGTGCAGCAAATCGGCCATGTGGATCACGGCAATGACCGGCTGAATGATCTGATCACCCGGATCGGCACGCGAATCGGGCTGGAGAATATCCAGCGCTTTCAGCCCGCCGATAGCCATATTCCCGAGCATAGTTTCCTGATCGTGCCTGCGGCCCATAGCCCGTCTGCCAGCGGCTGGCATGCGCCGCGTCCACGCCCGATCACCCTGTTTCCGCCCGAGCCGATCATGGCCAAAGGGGCAGAGCCACCCGCGCGGTTTCGCTGGCGGCGCATGTCCTTCAGCACCGGACGCGCCGTGGGCCCCGAAAGGATCGCACCGGAATGGTGGTTTGAGAATCCGGCATGGGCTTCGGGCCTACGCGATTACTGGAAGGTCGACACACGTGAGGGGCGCAGGCTGTGGCTGTTCTACACGCCTCAAAGCCCCGGCTGGTATGTGCATGGAGAATTTGCATGAGCTATGCGGAACTTTGCGTGACCTCGAATTTCACCTTCCTCACTGGCGCCTCGCATCCCGAGGAACTGGTGCTGCGGGCGGCGGAACTGGGGCTTTCGGCGATCGCCATCACCGACCGAAACTCGCTCGCAGGCGTAGTTCGGGCCTATTCGGCCCTGAAATCTTTGCGCGAGGAAGCGACCGAAAGCCTGCGGGTGCGGTCGTCACATCAGGTCGATAGCTGTTCGCGCCAAGAGGTTGGTGTTCCGCAGGAGATGCCCGTGCCTGAGATGCCGCGCCTGCCACGGCTGATCGTGGGGGCGCGGCTGGTCCTGCGTGATTGCCCGGTGGACTGGGTCGCGCTGCCCACCGACCGCGCCGCCTATGAGCGGCTGTCGCGCTTGCTGACCCTGGGCAAGCGGCGGGCAGAGAAAGGCGGCTGCGATCTGGATCTGGCCGATCTCGAGACGGGCTGCCGCGGGATGATCCTGATCGCCCTGCCGCCCGAAGATCTGGACGTCGCCCAGGCACCTTTGCAACGGCTGGGGCGGTGCTATCCGAACCATGTCTTCTTGGGCGCAGCACCACGCTATAATGGCTCCGATCAGGCGTGGTTTCGCGCCTGTGCCGCGCAGGCGCTGCGCTGCAATGCGCCGATGGTCGCGGTGGGCGATGTGCTGATGCACCGCGCCGCGCGTCGCCCGCTGGCCGATGTGCTGACCTGCCTGCGCGAGGGGATCACTATCGGTCAGATCGGCACCCGCGCCCTGTTGAATGCCGAGCACCGCCTGAAAGGCGCGAAAGATATGGAGCGGCTTTACCGCCATCATCCGGCAGCAGTGCGGCGCACGCTGGAGATCGCGAAGCGCTGCAGCTTCGATCTGTCCGAACTCAGCTATGACTATCCCGATGAGGGCACCGCAGGCGAAACCCCGCAGGCGCGGCTCGACCGGCTGGCCCGCGACGGGCTGCAACGCCGCTATCCGCAGGGCGCGACCGAGCGGGTGCATCTGCTGATGGCCAAGGAGCTGGGCACCGTGGCCGAACTGGGCTATGCGCCCTATTTCCTGACCGTACATGATATCGTGGCCGAGGCCCGCAGCCGCGGCATCCTTTGTCAGGGGCGTGGATCCGCCGCCAACTCGATCCTGTGCTATCTGCTGGGCATCACCGATGTCAGCCCCGATATGATCGGCATGGTGTTTGAACGCTTCATCTCGCGCCACCGCAAGGAGCCGCCCGATATCGATGTTGATTTCGAGCATGAGCGTCGCGAGGAAATCATCCAGTGGATCTATGACCGCTACGGCCGCGACCGCGCGGGGCTGTGTGCCACCGTCATCCATTTCCGCACCCGCGCCGCCATCCGAGAGGTGGGCAAGGTCATGGGCCTGTCCCAAGACCTGACTGCACGGCTGTCGGGCGATATCTGGGGGCAGTCGAATGGCGGGGCGGACCCGGACCGCGTGCGAGCGCTGGGGCTCGACCCTTCCGATCGACGGCTGGGGCTGACGCTGAAGCTCATAGGTGAGATCATCGGCTTTCCGCGCCATCTGGGTCAGCATGTCGGCGGGTTCGTCATCACGCGCGGGCGGCTCGATGATCTGTGCCCGATCGCAAATGCCGCGATGGAGGGGCGGACCTGCATCGAATGGGATAAGGATGATATCGATGCCCTAGGCATCCTGAAGGTCGATATTCTATCCTTGGGCATGTTGACCTGCCTGCGCAAAAGCTTCGATCTTTTGGCCGAGCATGAGGGGATCCATCATCGGCTAGACACCATCCCGCAAGAGGACAGGCCCACCTATGCCATGCTGACCCGCGCCGATGCGGTCGGGGTGTTTCAGGTCGAAAGCCGGGCGCAGATGAATTTTCTGCCCCGGATGAAGCCGGATAAATTTTATGATCTGGTGATCGAGGTGGCCATCGTGCGGCCCGGCCCCATTCAGGGCGGTATGGTCAAACCCTATATCCGCCGCCGTCAGGGCCTTGAAGCGCCCGAGCCTTTTGGCCCCGAACTGGCAGCGGTCACCGCCAAAACCCTCGGCGTGCCGCTGTTTCAGGAACAGGCGATGCAGATTGCGGTGATCGGCGCGGGCTACAGTCCCGAAGAGGCCGACCGTCTGCGCCGATCACTGGCCTCCTTCCGGCGGATGGGCACGATCGGCGAACATCGCGACCGCTTTCTGCGCGGGATGATGGCGCGCGACTATCCCCTTGAGGTCGCCGAGGCCTGTTTCGCCCAGATCGAGGGCTTTGCCGATTACGGCTTTCCCGAAAGCCATGCGGCGGCCTTCGCCATGCTAACCTATGTGTCGTCATGGCTGAAATGCCATCATCCGGCGATCTTCACCTGTGCGCTGCTGAATTCCCAGCCGATGGGGTTCTACGCCCCGGCGCAACTGGTGCGCGATGCCCGCGAGCATGGGGTCGAGGTCCGTCCCATCTGCGTGAACCATTCAGGCTGGGACAATAGCCTCGAGCGCCGGACCGATGGGCAACTGGCGCTGCGGCTGGGTTTCCGGCAGATCAAGGGCTTGCGGGCCGAAGATGCGGGTTGGATCGTGGCCGCACGTGGCAATGGCTATCCCGACCCCGAGGCGCTGTGGTTACGAGCAGGAGTGGCACCCGCTGTCCTCGAGCGGCTGGCCGAGGCCGATGCCTTTGCCGCCATGGGCGTCAACCGCCGCGATGCGCTTTGGGCGGTCAAAGCGATCCGCGCCCCCGCGCCGCTGCCGCTGTTTTCCGATCCCCTGGATGGCGAGGGCCTGCGCGAACCTGCGGTGGCCTTGGCGCAGATGCACTTAGGCGAGGAGGTGGTCGAAGATTACATAGCCACCCGCCTGGCGCTCCGCGCTCATCCGATGGAGCTGTTGCGCCCCGCGCTGCCCGGCCTGACCCAGCACAGCGAGCTGATCCGCACGCCGTTGCAGCGCGTCACTGTCTGCGGGCTGGTCATCACCCGGCAGCGCCCCGGCACCTCTTCGGGCGTGGTGTTCCTCACACTGGAGGATGAAACGGCGGTGTGCAACGTGGTGGTCTGGCCCAAGGTCTACGCCGCCTTCCGCCATGCGGTGATGGGCGGGCGGCTGTTGCGCGTGACCGGCATGCTGCAACGCGAAGGCATCGTCACCCATGTCATTGCCAGCCGGATCGACGACCTCTCGGCGCGGCTTTCCGATCTTGGTCACCCGATGGGCGCGATCGTGGGCCAAACACACCCGCCCGCAGATGACGCCCCGCCCCCCCGCCGCACAGCCCATCACCCCCGGGAGCAGGCAAAGCGCCTCTTCCCCAGCCGCGATTTCCACTAGGCTCCAGACTCATTGAATTTCACAGCCAGAACAAGACAATTGCAGCGAGGAGGATGGCGGCGAAGAAGGTTTCCGGGCATCGGTCGTATCGAGTGGCGACACGCCTCCAATCTTTCAAGCGCCCGAACATGATTTCAATGCGGTTGCGCCGTTTGTAGCGTCGCTTGTCGTATTTTACGGGCTTCTTGCGGGACTTCCGGCCGGGAATGAAAACCTTTATTCCCTTGTTTTCCAACGATTCTCTGAACCAGTCGGCGTCATGACCCCTGTCGCCTAGAAGCCATCCCGCCTTCGGCAGGCTGCCCAGTAGGGCCGCTGCGCCGATGTAATCACTAACCTGTCCGGCCGACATAAAGAACCCGATTGGCCGCCCCTTCGCGTCAGCAACGGCGTGCAACTTGGTGTTCATGCCGCCTTTGGTTCGCCCGATCTGGCGTGCTCGCCCCCCCCTTTTTGACCCGCAGGCTCGATGCCGTGCGGTGTGCCTTGAGATACGTCGCGTCGATCATGATCGTCTTGTGTTCGGCGCTCTCGGCGGCCAGGCCCACCATGATCCGGGCGAAGACGCCATTGTCACTCCAGCGTTTCCAGCGATTATAAAGTGTCTTTGCCGGGCCGTATTCCTTAAGCGCGTCACACCACCGTAACCCATTGCGATTGATGAAGATTATTCCGCTCAAGACGCGCCGATCATCGACGCGGGGCTTGCCATGGCTTTTGGGAAAGAAAGGTTTCAACCGCGCCATCTGGGCGTCGGTCAGCCAGTAAAGATTGCTCATCGTTCAGGCCTCCTTGCCGATCCTGAAGCACGCCAAAAGCATGAAATCAATGGGTCTGGAGCCTAATCACCCCACCATCCCTTCCAGCATCTCTACCAACGCCACTTGCAACTGCGCGACCAAGGTCCCCTTTCACTGCCCAGCCATGCGCCCGAAGGACCGCGCTGATCCGTTTATCCTCCAGACAAACCATATCGACCAAGCGCAGATCAGTGATGTTGCTCCGTACCCCGCGAACCGAGGGGCGGATCTTGCGGACCACCATCGAGGTGCCCACGCCGATCCTGCAGTGGATGACCTTCTGTTTTGTTATGTCCTTGTCTCTGTCCCTGTCGTACAGGACAGTCTGGACCAGCCATGGTTTCAGTGCCTCATGGCGCAAGGCCGTTGCGAGAGCCAAAATCACCGGGCTCACATTCCACGATCTGAGAGGAACAGCCGTGACACGCCTCGCCATTGCGGGCTGCTCAGAAGCGGAGATAGCGACCATCACGGGCCACAGCATGAGGGACGTCGGAGCCATCCTGGATGAGCACTATTTAAGCAGAGATTCGGAGCTCGCAGAATCGGCCATCAAGAAGCTGGAAATGTTCGACGACCGGGGCAAAACTCCCAAATGACCTCCCAAACGCAAAGGCTTAGTGAGCGGACCATCGGGCTAACTGTTTGATTTTACTGGCAGGGGCATCAGGGTTCGAACCCGAGACCTACGGTTTTGGAGACCGTCGCTCTACCAACTGAGCTATACCCCTGCGGTGCGGCATTTCCTAAGCGAGACCGGCGACGGACGCAAGAGGCAAGTTGCGATTTTCCTTATCGACATCGCTCAATCGACACGGAGCCAACCCCAGCCCCTCCCCCTTCATCTTTTCAAAAATACCTCGGAGCGCGAGGCAGCGCCTCGCAAGGAAAAAAGGGCCTCCCGAAGGAGGCCCTTTCAATACGCAGATCAGAAATCTGATTACGCGAGGATCTTGGACACCACGCCCGCGCCAACGGTGCGGCCGCCTTCGCGGATCGCGAAACGCAGACCATCTTCCATCGCGATCGGGGCGATCAGCTCGACTTCGAACTTCAGGTTGTCGCCCGGCATCACCATCTCGGTGCCCTCGGGCAGCGTCACGGTGCCGGTCACGTCGGTGGTCCGGAAGTAGAACTGCGGACGGTAGTTCGCGAAGAACGGCGTGTGACGGCCACCTTCATCCTTGGTCAGGATATAGGCTTCGGCTTCGAACTTGGTGTGCGGGTTCACAGAGCCCGGCTTACACAGAACCTGACCACGCTCAACGCCTTCACGGTCGATACCGCGCAGCAGCGCGCCGATGTTGTCGCCCGCTTCACCGCGGTCCAGCAGCTTGCGGAACATTTCCACACCGGTACAGGTGGTGGTCTGGGTGTCACGGATACCAACGATCTCGATGCTGTCGCCGACGTTGATCACGCCACGCTCAACACGACCGGTCACAACCGTCCCGCGGCCAGAGATCGAGAACACGTCTTCGATCGGCATCAGGAACGGCTGGTCAACCGCACGCGCCGGGGTCGGGATGTACTCATCCACGGCCGCCATCAGTTCCTTGATCTTCTCGGAACCGATTGCATCGTCACGGCCTTCCATCGCCGCCAGGGCGGAGCCTGCGATGATCGGGATATCGTCGCCCGGGTAGTCGTAGGAGGACAGCAGTTCGCGGATCTCCATCTCGACCAGCTCCAGCAGCTCTTCGTCGTCGACCTGGTCAACCTTGTTCATGAAGACGACCATCTTCGGGATGCCAACCTGACGGCCGAGCAGGATGTGCTCGCGGGTCTGGGGCATCGGGCCGTCGGCCGCGTTCACAACCAGGATCGCGCCGTCCATCTGCGCCGCACCGGTGATCATGTTCTTCACATAGTCGGCGTGGCCGGGGCAGTCGACGTGCGCATAGTGACGCGCTTCGGTCTCATACTCCACGTGGGCGGTCGAGATGGTGATCCCGCGCGCTTTTTCTTCCGGGGCGCCATCGATCTGGTCGTAGGCCTGAAAGTCACCAAAATACTTGGTGATCGCAGCGGTCAGAGTGGTCTTGCCGTGGTCAACGTGGCCAATCGTGCCGATGTTGACGTGCGGCTTATTACGTTCAAACTTTTCCTTAGCCAT
>NZ_LPUY01000052.1 GCF_001518015.1 Tritonibacter horizontis | reverse complement strand
GGATGCTCGCGAAATGCGGGCGAAGAATGGGAAAAGCTTCACCGTCCGATGGTTTGCCCTTGCAGCGCTGAATGAGTGGTTCTCGGAAACCGAGTTTGTCGAATTTCGACTGCGTGTTGCAGCAAGCAACAGCATTGCAAAGAACCTGTACTTGTCGGCAGGGTTCACTCCGACAGGCACCAACATGCGAAGAGCGATAGAACGCGCGTAGCACTGTGCGCGCCTTGTCAGGGCGCCAGCGTCCGCTCCGTCTGCACGCCCGACCTTGGGCCTCCGAACCATGCTGCTCGATGCCCTGAATGACTGTTTCGGGGTAGCCACACCGCAGCGTTGACCCTTCTGGCGAATGTCCGGAGAGGGCCGTCTCTGAAGACGGCCCAAACGTTCAAATTTCGATGGCTTCCGCGATAGCGAGGGCGTCTTCCAACTCAACGCCAAGATAGCGCACCGTGCTGTCCATCTTGGTATGTCCCAACAGCAGTTGGACCGCCCGCAAGTTGCCAGTCTTCTTGTAGATCTGTGTGACTTTTGTGCGCCTCATAGAGTGGGTGCCGTAAGCAGTCAATTCCAGTCCAATCGATGAAACCCAGTCCCGCACAATCCGGGCATATTGGCGGGTTGAGATGTGTAACCGCTCGTGAAACCGACCCGGCCAGAGGAACTCAGACCCAACCATCAATGGATCTTCCATCCATTTCGCGAGTGAGGCTCTCGTCCCTTCGGAAATCTCGAAGCGCACGGGTTTCTGGGTTTTGCTTTGCAACACTGACGCCCGCTCTTTGATCTGGCTGGACGCCATGACATCGACCACTTTCATTTTCACCAGATCACAGCCGCGCAGCTTGCTATCGATGGCAAGGTTGAACAGCGCCAGATCGCGGTGGTTCTCAGCAAGCTCAAGTCGAACCCTGATCGCCCAGACATGCTTTGGCTTCAATGGGCGTTTCTGACCGACAATGCGGCCCTTGTTCCAGGCGGGGCGAAGCGCGCGAATGGCAGGTAAGTTTGGTGTTTCCATGACTGATCCTCCGATCCGCCAATCCCTCCCACATCGACAACCCAACGTTGACCGAACCAGCATATCACAGGATGCTGCAACGCATCCGAGGTCCTCTTCGAGCCCTTCATAGACATTACAGCCTAAGCACCGATCATGCTGAGGTGTCCTGTCGCAAGAGATCGAGGAAAAGCGTGACTGCGCGGGGCGGATGGCGTCGGCTTGAATAGAAGGCGTGATAGCCGGGGAACGATGACGACCAGTCTGCGAGGACCTCGGCAAGTCGCCCGTCCTCCAGGAAGGGCGCGGCAATGTCTTCCAGCATGTAGGCCAGTCCCATACCCGCACAAGCCGCCGCCACGAGCGCGTCACCGTCGTTGACGACAATCGATGGCGTGACCTTCACCGTCTCGGTGTGGCCATTCTTTTCGAATGACCACGGCGACAGGGAGCCGCCTGCGTTTCGAAAGCCGATGCAGCGATGTCGGGATACTTCGCGCGGGGTGCCTGGAGACGTGAAGGCATCAAGATACTGGGGAGCCCCTACGACGACAGTGCGCAAGGGCGGTCCCACCGGGACGGAGATCATGTCCATCTCCAGATGGTCGCGCATCCGTATCCCGATATCGAACCGCTCAGCGACGATATCGACGTATCTGTCGTCGACGCTCAGTTCGCCGTCGATTCCGGGATGAGCGCCAATCAGACGGGAAAAGGCAGGCCAGACGAGCGTATCTGCGGCGTGTTTGCCGCAAGTCACTCGGAGCCGTCCCCCCGGTTCCTCGCGCAGTCGTTCGAGCTCCGCGAGTTTCGCGTCAAGCTCCGTGAGGTTCGGAACAAGCGTGGTAAGCAATTGCTCGCCCGCCGCCGTCGCTGTCAGGCTGCGCGTGGAACGAGACAGCAACCTTATGCCCAGCTCACCTTCAAGACGCTTGACCGTCTGACTGACGGCGGACTGGGTCACCCCCAGACTGCGCGCCGCCGCGGTAAAGCTGCGCGCCTCTGCCACGCGGCTGAAAATGATAAGATCGGAGAATCTGCGGGGGTCCATTCATTAGAATGACTACTGATCGCAACAATTTTCAAGCATCTAATCAGGGGATACAAAGATCATCTAGTATGTGAGCAGTAAATCAAAAGGAGTTGAGACAATGACGGACAAGGTATGGTTCATCACCGGCGCCGCGAAAGGGCTGGGGTATTTCATCGCCAGGGACGCGTTGCGCGCAGGCGACAAGGTCGTGGCAACCAGTCGAACCGTGGAGGGACTTGCCGAACGCCTTTCGGCGCCGAAGGGCAATCTGATCGTATTGCCGCTCGACGTGACCGACGCCGATGTCATTTCAAAAGCCAATGACGCCGCCATCGAGGCCTTCGGGCGAATAGACGTGCTGGTCAACAACGCCGGTCGCGCGCAGCTCGGGTGGTTCGAGACGATCCGGGACGAGGACGTGCGTCGGCAGTTCGAGATCAATCTGTTCGGGGCAATGAACGTGGCGCGTGCGGTGCTGCCGACGATGCGTCTTCAGCGTTCGGGTCTTGTGGTGACCATCTCTTCCGTGAATGGCTTGGTCGCCAACCCCGGTGGGTCGATCTATTCGGCATCCAAGTTTGCGCTCGAAGGGTGGATCGAAGGCCTTGCCGAAGAGATCGCGCCGCTCGGCATCGGTTCCCTGATCGTCGAGCCGGGGATGATGAGAACGAACTTTCTGGACCCATCTACCGCGCGGCAGGGCGATTTGGAAATCGAGGATTATGCCGAGGCGGCTTCCGCTTTCCGGACCTTCATTTCCCAGGCGAACGGTGCCCAGGAGAACGACCCTGAGGATCTTGCCGCGCGGATCGTCGCTGAATCATCCTCAGATGATCCTGTCCGACGGCTGCTGTTCGGCGCAGACGCCCATGAGTGGGCCGGTGTGAAATGCCGACAGCTGGCGACTGAAATCGAAGCTTCAAACGCGCTTATGTGATAGCAAGCATGGGTCGCTTCGTCCGCTCTCAGCCCAAAGCGGACGCGATTCTCCGATCCTTTGTCTGTGCAGAATCCATAGTCCGGGCGGATAGTAGACATTTGCTGCCGTTGCGAGATCAAATGGTGCTGGTGATAAAAGCGGACCTTTGTAGTTCACCTTGCACAGATATAGGAAAGCCCCAGCGCTATCTGCGGGTAGAAGAAAAGATTATTCTGGCAAAGGTTTAACTTCGGTGAGCCGGAGATCGTGCAAGTAGTCGATAGCATGACTATTCTTTAGAAGGCCTCGGAAAAACGCCGTGTCCCAGCTATTTTTTCCGGTTGTCGCTTTGGCTTTCCGGAGCTCTTCCTGAAGGGCCTTATGCGTAGACTTGGTGGTTTTCTTCGAATGTTTGATGGTCAACTTTAGCAGAATTGGGAGCGTAGCCCATCTATTATCCATTGAACGGTGAAATTGCTCGCCCAACACATGGTTAAGATGAAAATCCACAATTTTTTGTCTGTCAGACGGCAGCTTTTTGTTTGGTGTAGGTCTGAATCGTACCGCCTCAAAGGGGGCAATGAACTCAATGTGCCAAATCGCTTTGTCCGCCCAATCATCAAAGTAGGGGTGGATAAAGCGCTGCGGCTTTTTGCCTTTAACGTGACTTCCCTTTACGCCTGAGTTGCAGTGAGTGCAGGAAGGTACCAAATTGGCTCTCATTATTGAGAATTCTGGGTATACAGTTCTGGGGAGATAGTGGTCAACGTCACCCGTCGTACTCGAACCGCAGACGGGGCAAGAGAGAAGGTTCCTCGTTGCGCGAATTCGCTTGATTGGACCCCCCGATTTTCGACTGTCGTATAGTTTGTATTGATGGTCAGAAAAGGGCTTAGAAAACAGGACGGGCGATAGCGACCAAGGATCACCCTTTGACTGATAATATTTGACGTATGCCTTTATCCAATCAGGTTGTTCTTTTGTCCAGCCATTTTTTTTGCAAGCCGACTTTACCACTTGAAAGTCGTCCCGGGCCGACGTCGGGTGCGGTAGATATTTCATTTTTCTAGTCTTTTTCGGTAGTTTCGTTCAGAGAGCGAGCAATAAAAGAAAGGCTTTCCGAATTAAGATGTTCTCCGAACTCTTCTATGATGCCATCTAACCCGATATCTGGTTCGACCGACTTCGCCCAATCAACAAGAACTTTTTGAAAATGGTGCTGTTCATTTGTGTCTCCGAACGCAAATTGTGAGATCGTATCGATGCTCGCACCGAAAGTCTGCATTCTCGGGGTATCGAAAGAAAGTATACCATCTTTCAAGCTAAGGACTTTGACGTTCTCTCGTGAAGCTTCGCGGACGATGTATGCTGAATGCGTCGCAATAATTGCAATAGACTTGGTTGCTTCTAACAATGAATACAGGACTTCAATCAGGTCCGAAACGTATTTGGGGTGTAGGTGGGTTTCTGGTTCATCCAACAACAAAAGGCTACCTGTCTCGATAGCTGCGATCGATTGTGCCGTAAAGCGTAACATCGCAACCTCGCCACTACTCAATTCTCGCGGCACCTTTGCCTCATCCATCACGGTTGGAGTGCCCTTCCATTCGATTTGTTGATAAGCGGCCAGCGTGTTCTGCTCGTTAAGCGTGCGCTTGACTGGCAAATAACTGTTACCCTCGATCTCAATGACGCCGGGCAAATCATCTTTTTCTTGGCGTTTTCGAAGTGGAAGGCATAACCTTTTTAGGCCGATCCCGGTGAGAACGTCGAACAGGATGTCCAGTCGTTCTCTTTCTTCACCATCGCTAAAGCTAATGTCGTTGGCTTCAAATCTCAAAGCAACTAAAGATTCAAGCAATGTCTCGGACCCGTCGTTCGTTGAAGTATTTAACGGAAAATAGTCGTAATCTATGCCTTCCCAAGCTCCGATGCGACGAGGGAATGGGTCTGTCGGGACCGAGGAGAAAACCAACGCTCTATGAATATTCGTCGGTCGGGTAAAGCGAGGTATGGTCTTTTGATCGGCTGCGCCACTACTGTTGATTAAGCCATCAACCATAGATTTCAAAAACTGTGTCTTACCGGTTCCGTTCTGGCCAACCAAAACAGCAATTCGATCTCGAAACACCGGTTTAGTTGTAAAGTCAAAGCCAACAGCAATCTCATTTTCTGAATTCGGCAGCTTTGTTACAAACTCAAGCTCCTGTGCGCTGTCTTCCACGGCAGGGCGGGGATGCGGAGTGAAATGTCTCGCTCCTCGCCGAAGTGCTGAATACGCTCCTCCGTAACGCAGCACGCCGATAGAGAATTCTTCGCCGTATGTGAGGTGGATCAATGCTTCCTGATTACCTTCAAGCCGCAAAACCACTGCATCATTGAGCCTGCGTAGGGCTGAAATTCCTTGGTCGAAGCCCAGTATATTGATCATCTGACCATACATTTCTTCCTCTGGGAGCAAAGAAACGAACGGCGTTTTCACTTTCCGAATAGGGAAAATCTCACCGAAATCTTCGATGTAATGTTTCAAGGCTATTTCGCTTCGGTCATGCCCTTCGAACATAATTCGAATGTGGGCGGAAAATAATTCAGAACTCCCCTCGACGATGTAAAGTTTCGCAAAATACCCCCGGCCGAAGTCGTTCCAGTTGTTCGTGTCCGGGATGATAGCAACGACTGGAGATTTGAAACGCTTAGCAAAGACAATGGCTTTGCTTTTTGCAACAAACACTGGCTGATTGCCTTTCGCAGGAATTCTTTCAGGCATATTTCGTTCTTCTATTGTGGACTAAAGCAGCGCCTTGGTAAGGTGATGGGGTTGTAACCTACAGGGACCCAGGGGTCACTTAAGTTTTTAATGTAGCGTGTTTCTCCAAGCACCGTCCTCGAACCGCAATGCAGTCTTGGACCCTGACAAATACTGCGTTTCATAGCCGAGGTCCGGTTCGGATAAGCTGCGGTGCGGCGATATACAGTACGGTCAAAGTCCGCTTTGGGCCGCGAGCGACGCCGCACGAGGGGCGACCAGGCGCTTGGCCTTGCGGCGCAGTGAAGGTCGGGCACGAGCGCTTTCACGACATCTGCGTCGAACTTGTACATAGAGCCTAAGGCACGTAGTTAGGTTTACGCGACGAATGCTGCTCTCTGCAGCACGTTCATTTGGCAGGAGATTGGCACCAAGATGGTTGAGCTACGGAAAATGAGGTCTGACGAGTTTCCGGGCTATGTTGACTATTTTGTTCCGGATTATGCTGCGGAAATCTCCACAAATTATGACGTTGACAGCCCGACAGCTACAGAACAAGCCGCGCAGGCGATTACTGATAGCTTTGAACAGGGCGTCGAGACAATGGGTCAGGTTCTGCTGTGCATCGTCGCAAAACGGGACGACGCGGACACCCCTATCGGGTATCTTTGGTGCCAGCCGAACGCGGAAAACCAAACAGTGTTCATCAGCGACTTCTGCATTTTGCCGCCATATCGGGGGAAAGGGTTTTCTCGCCTTGCCCTGGCAGCGCTGAATGAGTGGTTCTCGGAAACCGAGTTTGTCGAATTTCGACTGCGTGTTGCAGCAAGCAACAGCATTGCAAAGAACCTGTACTTGTCGGCAGGGTTCACTCCGACAGGCACCAACATGCGAAGAGCGATAGAACGCGCGTAGCACTATGCGCGCCTTGTCAGGGCGCCAGCGTCCGCTCCGTCCGCACTCCCGACCTTGGGCCTCCGAACCATGCTGCTCGATGCCCTGAATGACTGTTTCGGGGTAGCCACACCGCATCGTTGACCCTTCTGGCGAATGTCCGGAGAGGGCTGGAAGCGCGGGGTGGGGCGTTACACATGCCCCTGGGACCTATGTCCGCTCTCAGCCCAAAGTGACCATTGCGGAGGGAGGTTGGCTCTGGTTGCCGCACATGCACAAATCACGTATCGACTTCCCGGAAGCGGACATTCAAGCTGTCAAATGCGGCTTTTTGCCCTCAATGTCGGCTGTGAGCCCTCATTACCGCGTTTCCGCATCGCGGCGAATGTCTGCTATCATGCTGAAGGAAAAATAGTTCAAGAACCATATGGGTTTTGACCGGGATTTTTGATAGCGAAGAACTGTACCATTTTCAGTCGTTTCAAAACGAACGTTTCTGCTTTGGTCACGAGGGTTGCCGAGTCCGGTCTCCGGTTTATTTAACAAAATGACGACTTGGAGATCTGCACCCATGCGCCGCATCATTCCCGGACTTCTCATCTGCACCGTTCAGGCTGCAAGCGCTCAAACCCAGCAGGGCGGGTCCGGCGCGCCCCCCGGCGGGCCCGGCGGCGCGCTGCCGGAAAAGTACCGCAACGAAAACATCGATATCGGCAGCGTATCAGTCGAGGCAGCGCAGCAGGCCTGCGGACAGGAGGGCCATGTGCGCCTCGTCTGCCTGGCAGACGGACTGAAGGGGATGGTGACGTCCGACGTGCTGGCCGAGCTGCAGCTTCCTTACTCCGTCGAGGACGCCCGGAAATGGAGCAACTTTCCCCCGATGGGCTACCGCGACCGCGTCGGTCCGACGCTCGGCGACTTCGACGCGGCGCAACTGGGCTATGTCAAGACGATGCTGATGGAGGTTCTCAGTATGGTCAGGGACGAGGGCTACGACGAGGTCGAGCAAATCCTGAACGCCGACGACTTCCTCTTTCAGGAGACCGGTGAGGCGGGCTTCTCGTCCAGCAACTTCCAGGTCGCCTTCCTTGGCGAACCGTCCGGGACGGGAACCTGGGAGTTCCAGTTCGGCGGCCACCACACCTCCGTCGCAGCTACCTTTGTGGACGGAGAACTTGCTGGTGCAACGCCTTCGTTCCGCGGGGTCGAGCCCTTCGGGCCGTTCGAGATGAACGGACGGACGAACGATCCGATGTCGCAGGAGCAGGCCGCCTTCGCCGCCATGCTTGGCGCCCTCACACCGGAAGAGCGGGACACGGCGACGCTTTCGCAGACCTTCACCGACGTGGTCGTCGGGCCGCAGAAAGACGGCAACTTCCCCACCGAGAAGGAGGGCGTCCGGGTCGGCGACCTGACCGGAGATCAGCAGTCACTGGTCCTCGCGGCGATCGCAACCTATGTACGGGATGTCAGCGCCAACGACGCGGACGCGATCATGGACGGCTATGAGGCCGACCTGTCCGAGACCTTCGTGTCCTTCTCGGGGTCGACCATGGTGGACGAAGAAAACGACTACGTCCGCATCGACGGGCCTTCGGTCTGGATCGAGTTTTCAATGCAGCCCGGCCGTTCGCTGCCGGGGGTCCATCCGCACTCCATCTGGCGGGATCGCGCGACAGATTACGGCGGCAATGAATAAGGTGCGGCTGCTGGCGGTCGGCCTCTTGGCCGCGCTGGCCGCAGCGGAACCTGCGGTCGCTCATCCGATGCCCGACACCGAGATCACGGTCGATGCCGCGCCGGGCCGCCTTACACTCACCATCCGCGTCGCGCTGTCGGACCTCGACCTCGCAATGCCCGAAGCATCTTTCACAGACGCCGAGGCGCTGACGCTGGCCGAGGCGGAAGCTGTCGGCGCGTATTTCGGAGCGCATGTGAAGCTTCTCTCGGCGGACGGCAACTCGCTCCCCGTCGCTCTCGACCAGGTCCGGCTGCTGCGCGAGGATGACCCGGACGTCGGCGCGTACGAGGAGGTCGAGGTGACGGCGTCGGTTCTAGCCGACCCCAGCCAGACCCTGACGTTGGTCTACGACGCGGTCCTGCATCAGATTGCCAACCACCGCGCCGTCGTGCGGGCCTCGGACGGAACCCCTCTCGGCGTCATCCGCTTCGATCTGGCGACGAAGCGCGCAAACCCTTTGGCCTTGCAGTTCCCCAAGACCGATTGACGCAGGTGCATTCTACTGCGGGTTTGCGTTGAGCCATAAACGACCGTTTGTTGAACTTTGGCCAAACCGGACTTTTGCGCATCTGCAGCGAAGGTCCTAAAGGTCCCGCTCAGCCGACCTTGACCTCCGGTTTCAGTCCCGGTTTGGTGCGCTGGCGCGGCGAACGGCGGCAGTGAGCCCAAGAGTGTCGTATGCTGCATCCGTCCTAAATGTCTGCTCTCCAGAAAATCCTCGCGGGCCGCGTTCTCAAACATTACCGTTCCAGCTTTGCGGAGGTCTTTAGCTCAGCCCTTGTCACGCCCTTGCGCCCCACCTAGGTTGGCAGAGCTCTTTCGTGGCTTGAACGAGACCAGCAACAATGCGCTGTGATGGCAACACTGGAATTCAGAGGTAGGTCACACCGAGTTTCACGCACGCTGGTTGACAACAAAATGGTTTGATTGATGTTTGAATTCTTCCGAAAATTAACAGCTTTGTTCCTCCCCCCGAGGTATGATCCTAAGAACCCTCCGCTAGGAATGGAGGCAACGGATCTAGACTTAGTGAACCGGACAAACGCCGAGAACGAGCGGATCGAAGACAGAAATTGGCGTGATACACATCGGCGCTAGGAGAGTGAAGAATCCTTAGCCGGAATTCATTGACGCGTTCGGCATATTCCAATTCAGAAGCCGACTTTGGCGCAGCCGCGGCGAAAGCTCACTTCGTCCCGCTTATCGGTCGTAGGCCCCGAAAAACTTCGCTCTGCACCGCCGCAAGTCCGCTTCGAGCCCAACAAGACGGGTTCCGCGATTCATACGAATGTCCGGTCTTCAGCCGACGGACAAAAACGTGACAAAATCAAACTGAGTTTCGCCAAGGGTTTGTGGCACAAGATTTTTCAATGGTTCTGGTGAAACAGTGGCCAGTGACAAAAACGACCGTTTTTGACCCATGGGTTTTGGCAGGAGGTTATTGTCCGGTGTTGAGATATTGAGGTTGGTAAAATGGATAAGGCTTATGAAACATCTTCTCCAAAAGGCTAACGTGAAAGAGCATCGGCTTGCAGCAGTTCACAATGGCTTGACCAAATCCTGTTGACGCGTTCCGCCGTATAAACTCGTCCCGTTCGGGGTGCGAACTCAGAGTAAATCTCCACGATTGTAGCGCCATCCGCGTCCGTCAAATCCCAGTAAATGGAACCCTTTTTTCTGTCTTGAGGTCCAACTGCGGCACTTTCAGCACTAAAAAATGGATCAGTTAACATTTCCTCCTCGACGCGATTTGGCGGAAACAGCCGGAATAGGGCGAAAGCAATTCGTTCCTCTGGTTCTACCACGGTAGACACCGTCAACACTTCATTTTCCTTCAAAACCGAGCTGAGCTTTTCACGACTTACAACGGTTCTGTTCACGATGTTGCTTAGAATTCTGCTATGATTTTCGACATCAGCAAGCGCCTGAAAAACGTTATCCAGAGGCGCGTCGAGCTTGCATTCAAACCTCGAAATAATCTTTTCAGGTGAAACTTCGATTTCGCCAGATTGTTGAGCCAGAATGGTTGAAGGAAGTGATAAAAGTAAGCCGAACAACAGTGTGTTTCTCATAAAATCCATTTTCAATTTCCTAACTGAAGATTTTCTCATTGAGGCTAACCCATTTTAGGCGATTTACAACTTTTGGCGACTGCGAGGTCTTAAAATGGGCGATCTTTTCGAAGCTGATGTTCCTTTAACGCTCACTTCTACTGTGCTAACGAAATGGTCAAAACTTGTACGTTTTTGTCACCGGCGATAATCACCGTTTTTGACAGGAACCACAAGCGGCCATTCGCGCGGCCGCGGCGAAGGCGCACTTTGTCCCGCTCAGCCGACCTTGATCTCCGGTTTCAGTCCCGGTTTGGTGCGCTGGCGCGGCGAACGGCTGCAGTGAGCCCGAGGTTGACCGATGTTGCACCATGCTCCAATGTCCGCTTCAGGGATATCAGGATGTATGGGATAGGTTCCTAAATGAGACGTTGTACGATACTCGTAAGTTTCTTATTGCCCGTCGCGCTGCCCGTTTCCGCACAAGATGTAAAATGGCAATTGGTTGATACGGGAGTGTTGTCTCATTCGTCTCACGGTGGGGGAATAGAGATGCGCATCCAACCTGATCCAGTTCCCAACGGATTGTTCGGTAGTGAAAACGTGGATGATCTCCTTTTGGCGCTTTGCAATTACTATGCGCCATCTGTCATTCCATTCGTACAGCAACAAACGGGTATCGAAGATCCAAACTTCATTGCTGTACGCGTCGTTTCAGGGGATGTGGTCGGGCGCTATGTCTTGGAAACCTATGCAATTTCTGACGGGAAATGTGGAGAGGCTCTATAACTGGTTTGCGATTGTAAAGCCGCCATTGGCGCAGGCGCAGCGAAATGGCGCTTCGTCCCGCAGTGCTGCCGCCCAAGCCCAGAAAATCGCCGTACCTTGCATCAATGACCGCTTTTCACGCGGCATCGCAGCGGTAGAGGGCTACGTTCTCAGGTCGAAATGCGGACTTTGCAAGGTACACAAACTGCGCAGAGCTGCCGTCCGCACATCACACAACACCGGTTAATGTGGACTCGTGCTCATCAACGATGCGCATCATCTCGCGGGCCTCGAAGTGCTTGAAGCGGGACCAGCGCAGGTTGTCGAAGGGCTCGCCTTTGTCGTCCGTGCCTGCAGGGAAAATGCTGCGGGACGTGGGGGTGCCCAGGTCTTCGGATTTGCGTTCTACGACGGTGTGCAGATCGTCAAGCCGCTCAATGAACATGAGGAAGGTCAGCTGTTCGATCACACGGTGCGCGGGTTGGAGGCCTCGGCAGACCAGGATGCGTTCCAGATCTGGTCGATCAGACTTTGGATAGTGCCTGAAATCAATGGGGGTCCGCTGCAAAGTCGGCGCAATCATAAGTCTTGCGTTCGCATGTGCAACACGCATACCGTCAGGGCGAAGTGGGAGAGGCTGTTACTCCCTCCCTTTCGCGGGACAGATTTAGATCTGGTTTTGCGCCCGGCAGTACATTCTCAGTTCAGCGTTAGCTGGCATCGAACCCGAGGCAAAATCCCTATGTGGGGTACACTTCGGGGTACATGGAATAACCACATTTATTTTTCGACATCATTACAATCAATTAAACCTCAAATGCGGAGCCGTGTGGAGCACCATTTCATCACATTAAGCGTTTGATATGTCTGGTATTTCTGGCGCCTGTGCGCCGTGTCCCCCTTTGGCGTGTCTCTGTGTCGTCAACATCCATCAGGCTCGTAATCAAGCGTCTTGTCGCGGGGGCGTGTCCGTCGCGCTCCACGACCAAAGCGCGGGCTTGCCGCGCAGCATCATCTGCGTTGCGATGCAAGCGCTCGTACGTTCGCCCGTGCATATCTTTGGGTTTGGCCTGCGGTAGGTCAAAAAACCCACCGTGCCAACCTAGGCGCGCCGGTATCCCATCAACCAGATTTCCGCAGGGGATGTCCTCGTCCCGCTGAGGCAGATGGATGCGAAGGGGCGCAACGAATTCGCGTGTTGCGTAAGGTCAGCCGCTGGCCGGATCTTTCGCTATGCCATTGCGCAGGGCTTCACCGACAATGGTCCGCCCTTCGATTTCAAGGATGCGCTGCCACGGAAACCTGTCAAGCACCGCTCTGCCCTCAGCGCTCGCGAAAAGATCGGCGGGGTGATGCGCGCGATTTCAGGCTTTGTCGGCCAGTCGTCTGATCAACACCAAGGCCAGCATCACGGCAATCAACAGAAACACCGCGCCGACGCTCCATGCGACAGGTGTCGAGACGGCTTCAGCGATGGCTCCCGCCAACACCAGACCCAATGCGGCCCCCAACTGTTGTATCAGCGACCTCAGAGAGAGCAGGGTCGACCGCTGACGGTCCTCTACACAGCGATGCAGAATGCTGCTGGCTGGCGTCTCTGAGATGCCAAGGATCACGGAATACAGGATAAATACTGTCACAAAGCCGATGATGCCGCCCTGCAATGCCAATGCGATCTGAACGGCTGCCAAACATGCAAAGCTCGCCGCCAACGTCAGGGCGTGCCGCCGCCTGAAGATCCGGCTGATGTGTGGCGACAGAGATGCACCGAGAGCGATTGAGAAGAAATAGCTCGCCGTCACGATCCCGATGACAGTGTTTGCATAGCCCTCGGTCAACATGGGTCTTGCATAGGTCGGCCAGATCACCTCGACAGGGTTGGTTGCCATCAGGAAAAACGCCAACGCTGCCAATAGGATCGACAGGGCCGGATGTTTCAGCGCCAGAAGGCTCGCGTCTTTTATCACCGTTGGGACTTTGGCGAAGCCACGCACCAGAGCCGAGACATGTACGGGGCGCGGTGTTTCGACAATGGCCAACATCGTGAAGGCAAACACGCCCAACATCACACAGAAGCTCGCCAGGTAAGACACGTCATAGCTGCTGAACCCAAGGTCCTTCGCGCCCGCGCCCAAGAGGTCCGGCAGAAGCCCGCCCAAAACGGCCCCGATGGCCAGGCCGATGGCATTGGCCCATTGCGCTTTGGCCAGTGCGGGCTGGACATCCACATCGGGCGCGATGGCCCTGAAGGTTTCGACAAACCAGGCATCAAGCGTGCCAGACCTGAGCGCGCGTCCGAAACCGATGAAAGCGAATGAGAGCGCCAGAACGTAAAACTCACGCGTCGACAGAAACAGCGCCAGTGAAATCAAGCTGGCGACAACCGCAGTCAAAAAGACCGGCTTGCGGCCAATACTGTCGGCGAGGCCACCAAACGGCAGCTCCATCGCCATCGTCGTGAGCGCATAGATCCCGAAGAGAAGCGAGATCTGAAAAAGGTCCATACCCCGATCCGTCAAGGCCAGAGCAACAACGGCGACGGTCAACCCCATCGCAAAACGGTCAAGGAACTGGTGGAACTGGAACACCCGAATGTGCCGTCGCGCAGGCTCACTCAGTGTTGCGAAAGAGAACTCGATTTCGGTTGCCATCTTAGCAGCATCGTCGTTGCTGTCGGCTTGCACAATACATTAGCGGCATCAAAAGGACGCTCGCTGTCTTTGATCGGATATCAGATCCCAAGCACCAGGATCAGGAGGTCCGCGTAGCGATCCAAGATAGTTTTATACGAGCAACAATCCTAGATTCGTGCGCGCGCTTGGAGCTGTCTGAGACCTCCCCAAGCGCCTGGGTCAATTCGGCGCCCTGGTCACGCGGGTCAACCGCTAGGTGTTTATGCTATCTCTCGAATAGCAACTCCGGCAAGTTTTTAGCCAAATCGCCGCGATCGACTTGATCTGTATACCACTGAATAGTCTCACGAAGCCCGTCTTCGAAGGATACCTCAGGGGACCAGCCGAGCCAGTCTTGTTGGGCCATTGTGCTTGCCGCTCTGGCATGCACTCCTTCTGGTTTCGAGGTGTCAAAAAAGAAACCCTTTGAGGGGGTGTGCCCCACAATCTCGCACGCCAATCTTGCAGCATCCGCGATTGTGGTTATTTCATTTGTTCCGATGTTCACCGCACGACAATCGTTGATCTTCATTGTGGCCAGCATCAAGCCATTGACGACGTCTGAAACGTAAGTGAAGTTCCGGTCCTGCTTCCCGCTGCCCCAAACCTCGAATGGATCCATACCCAAAACTGCTTTTGCGATGAAGGCGATAATGGCGTGGCTCTCGTTTTCCCGCGGGCCGTACACAGTGAACAGTCGGCAGGAGACGCCCTTGAGCCCGAATTGCTTTCCGTAGGCCGAAAGGGCCATTTCGCCCATCAGTTTGGCCCAGCCATATTCGCCATCCGCTAAGGCCGCTCCCTTGATAAACGGATTCGCCATTTCCTCGGACAGATAGCGTTCTTGCATTTCTGTATCGGATACTTGCAGGTTCGTCGGGTAAACGCAGGCCGAACTTGTGTAGCTGAAATGATCGACGCTGTTGTGATGCGAGGCACGCAACATATTCCCGTCGATGACCAAGTTTTGCGAGATTTCAGCGGGATGGGTCTCGATAAACCCTCGCCCGCCGTGGATGTTGGCGAGATGAAAGACAATATCCTGTCCGCTTGTCACCTCTTTGCAGACGGTGTATTCGCGCAAATCCTCTTCGAAAAACGTAATCTGATCCTGGATAAGGGACAGGTTTTCTTTTCGGCCACTAGACAGATCGTCCACCACGCTGACCCGCGCACCGGCATCCACTAGGCTTTCACACAGATGACTGCCGATAAATGATGCACCGCCGGTCACCAGAACTGACTTCCCCGAGTAATAGTCCTTCATCACTTCTTCCTCTTTCCGTCTCTCAGAAATCAATTCTCGTTTGTCTTCGGGTTCGATTTTGCAGCGTAGATTGCCCTAATGTTCTCAAGCGTTATGTCAACGTCGGCGCACGACAATCGCAATTCCACTTCTTTTTGATTGCCGTCAAAGTGGTGTGATACATCAAGGCGCGACAGAGCTTTGCCCCGCTGCGATATAGTTACGGTATCGAGGCACTGTCCAGTCGTGCTCCAAACCGAAGCTTCGACCTTTCCGTTTTCCTGCTTCTCCGTACACTTGAAAAATATCTCTATACTGGAAAGCCGCTGGTCCCTTTTTTGGGTTAGGAGCATGCAGCCCTTCAACAAATATCCGGCGCGCCCAATGTTGCGAATTGCGCCAGTCGAGGTCACGCCGCCCACATCTGTAGGGCATAGCGCCGGAGGAATTGACAGTGTGACTGGTTCTATCGGGTCGAAATTCAGCGTTGGTAGGATTGGTCCTGAACTCGCAAAAAGCTCGGGCAGTGTCGATGCATCAAGTTTGACCAGAATGTCGGCGAATTTCTGATCGAAATACCAGTCTCTTTCGGACAGGGCTAGTCCAAGGAAGATTGCGCCGTCGTATTCGAAAAAGCTTGTTGGATCGGTAATCATGTAACCCTGATCCTTCAGGCCGATTGTATTGGAGGAGATCTTAACATCCAGATTCCAGTCTGCATCCAATCGCCACATAAAAATGTCATGTCGAAAATTTCGCACCGTGAGGTGACCAAAGCCATACACGCACCCATCTTCAGCAACGACCCCATTTGAACCACCTCTGAACATTGAAAATTTCTGGTGAGGCGGGAAAATGTCGAGCTGGGTTTGTTGGGTTGCAACTACCTTGGTTGATCCATCTTCGCCTATTTCGATAACTTTCAATGGGTCAAAACCAAAAACTACAAATAGCTTGCCGTCTTTCAGGAACGGTTGCCAGTTTTTTCCCAGCGGCATTCCAGCGACGTCTTCAATGTCGAAGCTGATCTGATCTGGTAACTTGAGAATTCGGTAGAAGGATTTTTGCTGGTCGCCGTCCCGCCGCATGAGTTGGAAGACATAGGCGGTTTCTCCATCGGAGACGACTCTTGGGTCGGTTCCGTGCCCTAGGTTCCGTTGGTCTTGCGCCTGCAATGCGCCATCGACCCAATTGTAGACCGTCAGTGTATTGTTCGAATCTTGTAGCTTACCTTTGGTATATCCTTCAGTCGGCAGGAGAACAAAATTTCTGTGAACCGAATGAACCTGCCCCTGAAGGGTGAAGTAGCAGCGGAAGATATCCACCCAATCACCAAGCCGACGTTCAGAAAATGTGTTGAATACCACCGGCGACAAGCCCAAATCCTGGGGCGTTTTCTGACTTGTCGGATTTTGGCGGGCTATCAATTTCTTCGACAGGTCTTGGGCCGTTCTGAACAGCTTTCTCAAACGAATTCTCCAACGCATCTTGTATCGTCGGATGATGCTACAATCCGTACCGTGCCAGGAATTTTGGCCGACGACGCATCACCATGTGTGAACTTCGTAGATCAGTTTAGTGGTTTGGCTCACCTTGGCCAATAGTCGAAGAACGAAACAATTCAGCTATGGTTATTCGGGCACTTATGTCGCGGTAGCCGTTTGCTCCGGTTAATCTGGTGCAGTTGCGGGCTGTTTGGAGGGCTTGAAACGCGGTCCCGCGAAAGTGGCATTCGTTTGCGCCGATCCACCTGAGACAATACCTCAAGCAGACAACGTGCTCAAAATAGGTTTTGCGACGCATCACATCGTCCTCCCGAACGCCTAAGAGGTGGCGCTGATGGCGTAGCGGTGTTCGCTCCGGCGCAAGAGGGACTTTTTCCAGCCCAAAGTCTTGGCCTGTGCGGTGTGGATTGCCCGGAGATCGGGATCGACGCGAATGTTTGTGAACCCGGCTTCTTTGAGCAGCTCGACGACCACCTCAGCCCGTGCGCCGCTGGAAAAATGTACCCTCGACAGGATTGAGCTGTGTTGTTCCATATTTCGGTTTGCAGGCGGCGGAGACAGGCGTGACATGAAGCGGGCCAGCCATCCCTTGCTGACAAAATCACCGTCGATCAGCAACAGTTTCCCACCCGGAGCCAACACCCGGTGCCAGGCGGCAAATGAGGCTGCGGGATCCACCAAAGTCCAGACCAAATGCCGGGTTACGACGACGTCCATGCTCCCCTCTGGCAACATCGGCCGTTCGGCATCCGCTTGCAGAAAGGTGACGCCAGGCAGTTTCGCACGTGCCCGTTCCAGCATCGGCTCGGACCAGTCCAGGCCAGTAACCTCAAAGTCCAGACGCTGGCAAAGCCGGGAAATTTCCCCGGTGCCGGACGCCAAATCCAGTAGCCGTCGACCCTTTGCCGCACCAAGGTGGCGCTGAAAGAGCGCCTCCCATGCGGCCATTTCGGCACCGTCACCAATTCGGTGGCCGGGGTCATTGTCAAAAGTCGCGGCCCGCTCTGACCAATATTCACGGATCTCTTCTCGCAGGGTGTGGTTGGACAGGATCTGTTCAGTCATGGGGACTCCGGGTTGGTTTCCACGGCTTTGCGTTTGCCGACAAGTTTTGTCAAGATTTACTGTTGACTGAAACACTCGGAATTACTACGGCTGCTGCTGTCTTGAACCAAAGGATCACATCATGACCCTTCGCCCCTTTCTCAGTGCCGCAGCGCTGAGCCTTTTCGCAGCCAGCCTCGTGCAAGCCGATCCCATCACCCTGACCGACATCGCCGGTCGTGAGGTCACGGTCGACGCACCGGTGGACCGCGTGATCCTGGGCGAAGGACGGCAGATCTTCTTTGCCGCCGTTCTGGACGGTGAAAACCCGTTCGAACGGGTGGTCGGTTGGCGTGACGATTTTCGTCAGGCGTCGCCTGAGAGCTACGCCATATATGCCGAAAAATTCCCGCAACTGGCCGATATCCCGACTTTCGGCGGGTTTAAGGATGGCACGTTCGATATCGAACAGGCGGTGTCCCTGCAGCCCGACGTTCTGATCATGAACCTCGAGGCAAAGGCCGCGACCGAGGAAGCGGGCTACGAGGACAAACTTGCTAAGGTTGGCATTCCGATCGTCTATGTGGACTTCCGTGAAAAGCCTTTTGAACATACCTCGAAATCGATGGAGATCATCGGTGAGCTGTTTGGAAAAGAAGATCGTGCGTCAGAGTTCAACGCCTTTTATGAAGCCCAAATTTCCCGCGTCACCGACGTGATTGCCGCGCACCCGGAGTTGGGAAAACCCCTGGTCTTCGTCGAACGGGCAGGTGGTTATTCCGAAGATTGCTGCATGTCCTTCGGCGACGGCAACTTTGGTCGCTTCGTGCAACTCGCGGGTGGTGAGAATATGGGATCCGAGTTTATCCCGGGCACCTTTGGCACCGTCAATGCCGAACAGGTGATTGCATCGAACCCGGATCAGATCGTCGTCACCGGCGGCAATTGGGAGGCCTATGTGCCCGGCGGTAAATGGATCGGCGTCGGACCCGGCTCTGACATCACCGTTGCCACCGACAAACTTGCGGCGCTGATGGAGCGTCCTGCCTTCACTGGCGTCAAAGCGGTTGAGGACGGCAATGTCCACGCGATCTGGCACCAGTTCTACAATAGCCCCTATAGCTTTGTTGCTGTGCAGAAACTGGCGACATGGCTGCACCCGGAGCTCTTCACGGATCTCGACCCAGAGGCGACGCTTAAAGAACTGCACGAACGTTTCCTGCCGGTGGACTACCACCCCGGATATTGGGTCACGCTGAAGTAATTCTCTTTGGGGGCGGCCTGCCAGTGCGGGCCGCCCCAATCTTTTTCGGAGGCACCAATGGCTGTCACGTCAACAGGCACCCCCACAATGGCCCTCGCGTATCGCGGGCTTGTGGCGCGGCGCATCGTCGTTCTTGTGGGGCTGACCGCGCTTTTGCTGTTCTCTGTCGCGGTGGACGTGGCGCTGGGGCCTGCACGCTATGGGGTGGGCGATGTCCTGCGCACGATCTTTCTGCCCGGTCAGGCCGAGCTTCAGATGCGCGTAGTCGTCTGGGATATCCGGATGCCGATGGCGCTTCTTGCGGTGACGGTGGGTGCCAGCCTGTCGCTCGCTGGGGCACAGATGCAAACCATTCTGGCAAACCCTTTGGCGAGCCCATTCACGCTTGGCCTGTCTGCGGCGGCGAGTTTTGGTGCCGCCCTTGCGATGGTCCTTGGTGTCGCGTTGTTCCCTGCCGCGATTGCTCTGATGGTGCCGATCAATGCATTCGCCATGGCGATGGCAGCATCATTGTTGATCTTTGGCCTCTCGACCCTGCGGGGCGTGACGGTAGAGACGATCATCCTCCTCGGCATCGCACTGGTTTTCAGCTTCAACGCTGCCCTTGCACTGCTGCAATATTTCGCTTCCGAACAGGCCCTCTCGGCGGTGGTGTTCTGGACGATGGGCAGCTTGACCAAGGCGACTTGGGGCAAAGTGGCGGTGACGGCGGTAATCCTCGCGGTCTGCACGCCGCTCTTCGCCCGCCGCGCTTGGGCGCTGACCGCGATCCGGCTGGGCGAAACTCGCGCCGCGGCCATGGGCGTGCCAGTGAAACGCCTGCGCCTGGAGGCGCTCTTTCTGGTCTCTCTGCTTGCGGCCGTGCCTGTGTCTTTTGTCGGTACCATCGGTTTCATCGGCATCGTCGGGCCCCATGTCGCGCGGCTTTTGCTCGGTGAGGACCAGCGGTTCTTTATGCCAGGCGCGATGCTGGCGGGTGCTGTGATCCTCTCGGCGACTTCGGTTCTGTCCAAGGCGATCCTTCCCGGCGCGGTGCTGCCGATTGGCATCATCACTGCTCTGGTCGGCGTGCCTTTCTTTGCGGCGCTGATCCTCACGAAAGGTCGCAAGTCATGGTAAGTCTCGCGTTGGAGCAGATCTCTGCCCGCTATGGCCGTCGCGACGTTTTGACGGAAGCCTCCACGCCGCCGATCTCCGGTGGTAGCCTGACGGCGCTGGTGGGGGCAAATGCGGCTGGCAAATCCACCCTGTTTCGCCGGATTGCAGGGCAGCTTGGTGGCACTGGCGCCGTCCACCTGAGCGGCGCCACTGAGGACGATCTGCGCTACATGCCACAGGACACTGCAATGACGGCCGCGCTCTCCGTCTATGAATCGATCATCCTTGCCCTGAAACAGGGCGCGGGCAGTTGGCGGCTTTTGGGCGAGGAACTCGCTGCGGTGGATAGCGTCCTTGCGCGCTTTGGCATCACACATCTGGCCGAGCGCCAATTGGCCGAGCTGTCAGGCGGGCAGCGGCAGGCGGTTTCGATTGCGCAGACGCTGGTGACCCGGCCCCGCGTGGTGCTGATGGACGAACCGACGTCGGCGCTTGACCTTTATCGTCAATACGAGGTGTTGGAGGCGCTGCGTATATATGCCGAAGAAACCGGTGCGGTGATCCTTCTTGCGCTACACGATCTCAACCAGGTTATGCGGAGCTGCACAACCACGATGGCACTGTCAGGTGGCAAAATCCTCGCCTGTGGACCGACGCTGGAGGTGCTGACGCCGGATCTGATCCGTAGCCTCTATGGCATCAACAGCCGGGTGGAGCGTTGCTCGCAGGGGTGCCCGATGATGATCGTTGACGGCCCGGCTGCGTCTGTCTCCTGAGCGGTCGCATTTCGAGAGTCCGGCTTGGTGGCCTGCAGCCAAGCGTGGCTTGCCGGACCCTTGCGAGGCAGAGGATCAATCGGTCGTGGCTCCGGCCGGTGAGCCGGTTGCGGGTTGTGGCTGGGTCAGGGCTTGAGAATATCGCGCAGGTCCACGCTTGGCGCCGGAGAGTCGCGCAGGTCGAGTGCGGTGACAATATCGAGAAGATGGCTTTTCATGAGATCTTCGGCATCGGCGCCCTGGCCGCGTGCCAGCGCCTCCACCAGCGCGTGATGGGCATGTTTCTCGCAGAGCGCGCTCTGTCGTTTCCAATAGAGCGCGATGATCAAGGAGGACCGGGCCACGAGGCGTTCGATGAAACCGGCGATCGTCGTCTGATCGGCGATATGCGAAATCTCTATATGGAACTGACCGGAAAGGCGCAGCGCCTTGCCCGCTTCGCCCGCGGCAATGGCCGCATGTTCGGCTTCCAGATGGGCCTTTAGCCGGGCCAGCGCATCCTCGGTCATTCGTTCCGCGGCAGAGCGGGCGGTGCGCGGTTCAAGCAGGGCGCGCGCTTCAAAGACCTCGCGGGCTTCACGTACGGTTGGTTGCGAGACAAATGCGCCACGATTGCGTTTCAGTTCGACAAGCTCGGAGTGCGAGAGCGCCTGCAGCGCGGACCGTACGACGGTGCGAGAGACACTATAGATGTCGCTGAGTTCATCTTCTCCCAGCTTGGTGCCGGGTTTCAACCTGTGCTCGTGGATTGCGAGGCTGAGCGAGGCCACGAGCTGTGCTCCCGGACCACCGATGGTGGGTTGGATGAAACTGGACGGCTCGGCGGTGGTTTTCATGTCATGCTCCTGCAGCCAGATATGAGGTCTTTGCGAATCTGATGCAAGCCGTACCCGGATGGTGTCCATTTTCCGGCGGTATTGTATACAATCATGTGCACAGAAATTCGCCTTGGCGCGCATTTTCGCGCCGCAATTCTGTGCACTTCGCTGAAATGGGGTCTCTGGCGGTGTGAAACCGTTGTGCTGGCCGCGTCGCTTGTCGCTTGCTGAACGCGATCTCAGCAGGGACCCGCTATGACCAGAAATTCCGATCTTGAATTGATTGCTCTCACCAAACGTTACGGAGAGACCGTCGCGGTGGACTCCATTGCTCATCGCTTCAAGGCGGGTGTTTACGCCTGCATGCTGGGGCCGTCTGGCTGTGGAAAGTCATCCACATTGCGGATGATCGCCGGCCACGAGACGGTGTCAGATGGCTCGATCGTCCTGGGCCGCCGCGACGTGTCGCATCTGCCGCCGGCCAAACGGGGCACGGCGATGATGTTTCAGAACTACGCGCTTTTTCCGCATCTGACCGTGCAGGACAATGTGGCGTTCAGTCTGCGCATGGCCGGTATCGACAAACCCGAACGCCACAAGCGTGCGGACGAGATGCTGGAACTGGTCGAGCTGACCGCCCTGGCGCAGCGCAAGCCAGATCAGCTGTCGGGCGGGCAGAAGCAGCGGGTTGCGCTGGCGCGGGCGCTGATCACCCGGCCGCAGGTGCTGCTGCTGGATGAACCGCTGTCGGCGCTTGATCCCTTCTTGCGGATCCGCATGCGGGCCGAACTCAAACGGCTGCAACGCGAGCTTGGCATCAGCTTTATCCACGTCACGCACGGCCAGGACGAGGCGCTTGCCCTGGCGGATGAAATCATCGTGATGAACAACGCCAAGATCGAACAGGCCGGACCGGTCCGCGAGGTGTTCAACACGCCCAAGACCGCCTTTGTCGCGCGCTTCATGGGGGGCCACAATGTGCTGAACCTGCCGCAGGGGCACATTGCGCTGCGCTCTGACGAAATGATCGTGACGGCGCCATCCGCCGGACGCATCGACGGACGGGTGGTGGGGGTCGAATACCAGGGCACCCATGTGGCGCTCACCGCCGAGGTTGCGGGCGGGCAGGAGGTCACCGCCCTGATGCCCGATGCCGACTATCTGAAAACACCCAAGGACCCTGGCGAGGTCATCGGGCTGCACTGGGACGACCGGGTCGCGCATCCGGTCTCCGCATAAAAACAAACGCCGCTTTCAAGACATACAGAGAGGGAACACCAATGACTACGATCTCGAAAATTCGCTACAGCCGCCGCTCGGTGCTCAAGACCGGCGGTGCCGCCTTGGTCGGCTCGGCGCTGTCTGCCCCGATGGTTTGGGGGCAGGAAAGCAAGAACATCACCCTGCGCCAGTTCGGCACCGGCGTGTCGAACCTCAACGAGGTTGCCACCAAGGTCAAAGAGGACCTCGGGATCACGCTGGAGATGACCGCGCTGGATACCGATAGCGTGACCCAGCGTGCCGCCACGCAGCCAGACAGCTTTGACATCGCGGATATCGAGTATTTTGTCGCCAAAAAGGTCTGGCCGACCGGCAACCTGCAAGCGATGGATGCCAGCAAGATCGACAATTATGACAAGATCGTCGGTATTTTCCGCAACGGTAAGCTCACCCCCGAAAGCAGCATCGCGCAGGGCACTGCGCCGCATACGGTCGGCTTTGTCGACGGTCCCGATGGCACGTCCTTTGCCGACCACGAATCCGGTTGGATGACGCTGATCCCGACGATCTATAATGCCGACACGCTGGGCATTCGCCCCGACCTGATCGGCCGCCCGATTGAAAGCTGGACGGAGCTTCTGAACCCGGAATTCAAGGGCAAGGCCTCGATCCTCGATATTTCCTCCATCGGAATCATGGACATGGCCATGGTCTGCGAAGCGATGGGCGAGATCACCTATGGCGACAAGGGCAACATGACCAAGGAAGAGATCGACAAGACCTTTGCGATCTTTACCGAAGCGAAAAAAGCCGGTCAGTTCCGCGCCTTCTGGAAGACCTTCGACGAATCCGTCAACCTGATGGCCTCCGGCGAAGTGGTCATTCAATCCATGTGGTCGCCTGCGATCACCGCCGTGCGGTCGCGCGACATTCCTTGCGTCTATCAGCCGCTCAAGGAAGGCTACCGCAGCTGGGGGGGCGGCATCGGTCTGTCGGCATCGCTGTCGGGCATGGAGCTGGACGCCGCCTATGAGTACATCAACTGGTATCTCTCCGGCTGGGTCGGCGGCTTCCTGATGCGTCAGGGTTACTATTCCGCCGTGCCTGAAACCTCCAAGGATTTCATGTCCGAAAATGAATGGGGCTACTGGTTCGAGGGCAAGGAATCCACGGACGTCATCACCTCTCCGTTTGGCGACAAACTGGCGGGTGCGGGCGAAGTGCGCGACGGCGGGTCGTTCTACGACCGCATGGGCGCTGTGGCCTGCTGGAACTCCGTCATGGAGGAAAACCAGTACATGGTGCGCAAGTGGAACGAGTTTATCGCCGCTTGATTTATGTGCAGGGGCCTTGGGTCCCTGCACAACTCGCCTATTGGACGGACATGCAATGACCAAACAGATCACGGCTTGGATACAGGCAGCGCCGATGGCGCTTGTCCTGCTGGCCTTCCTTGTGGCGCCCATCGTGATGATTGTCATCGTCAGCTTCTGGGGCGCGACGGAATATTCGATTTACCCCGCGTTCCAATTCGACAACTACCAGTTCCTGTTTGGATCTCCGGTCACCTACACGGTGTTTTTCAACACGCTGAAGTACGCGCTGATCACCTGGGCATTGACCTTGGGGATCGGCTTCACCGTGGCCTATTTTCTCGCCTTCGAAGTGCGGTCGCTGAAATGGCAAATCGCGCTGTTCCTGATCTGCACCATTCCGTTTTGGACCTCGAATATCATCCGCATGATCAGCTGGATCCCGTTTCTGGGGCGCAATGGGCTGGCGAATTCCACCCTCATCAGTTGGGGCGTGATCGATGCGCCGCTGGAATGGCTGCTGTTTTCGGATTTCAGTGTCATTCTCGCCTTTGTCCATCTCTACACGCTGTTCATGGTGGTGCCGATCTTCAATTCGATGATGCGGATAGACGGCTCCCTGATCGAGGCGGCCAAGGATGGCGGGGCAACCGCCTGGCAAACCCTGTGCCATGTGATCATTCCGCTCTGTAAGCCGGGGATCATGATCGGCACGATTTTCGTCACCACCCTGGTGATGGGCGATTTCATCACGGTCCGGTTCATGTCCGGCTCGCAACGCGCCAATGTCGGGCGTTTGATTTCAAACGATATCAGCCTTTTGCAATACCCCTCCGCCTCGGCCACTGCGGTGGTTCTGCTGGTGACGGTGCTGATCGTGATCGGGCTGCTGCTGCGCCTCGTCGACATCCGAAAGGAACTCTGACCCATGGAACACCGCAGCCGCAGTTTCTATGTCCTTGGCGCCTTCTTCGCGCTCTTTGTCCTGTTTCTGTACGGACCGATCCTGACCATTGGCATTCTCAGTTTTCAGGGGCCTCAGGGGGGGCTGACCTTCCCGATGAACGGGGTGTCATTGCATTGGTTCCGGGATCTGTTTCAGGAGCAGGCGGTTGGCGACATCTGGGGCAGCTTTCGCCGCTCGTTTGCACTGGGGCTGATGGTCATGGTGACCACCGTTGTGGTCTCGGTCCTGGGCGGGCTGGCATTTCGCAAGCGGTTCCAGGGCGCCACGGTTCTGTTCTACCTCGCCATCGCGTCACTGGTGATCCCATCCATTCTGGTTTCTCTCGGGGTCGGTCTGATCTTCAACCAGCTGGGGTTGCCGGTGCATTGGGCCAGTTCTGGCTTCGGCAGCCAGCTGACCTGGACCTTGCCCTTCGGCCTGCTGATCATGTTCGCCGTCTTCAACCGGTTCGACAAAAGCTTTGAGGAGGCCGCCCGCGATCAGGGTGCCACAGCCTGGCAGACCTTTGCCTATGTCGTCCTGCCCATCATTGCGCCATCGCTCCTCGGTGTTGCGCTGTTCGGTTTTACCCTCAGCTATGACGAATTTGCCCGCACGCTTCTGACCTCGGGCAGCTACAACACGCTGCCGCTGGAAATTTTCGGGATGACCACCAATGTCACGACTCCGGTGATTTTCGCGCTGGGCACACTGACCACGATCTTTTCCTTCTGCATCATCGGTGTGTTCTTTCTGGCGGTCTGGTTGATGTCACGACGCCGGGACAACAGCTCTGACGCGGGCAAAGGCATGGTCTGAGCCGTGACAGTCATCCTGATAAACCCCAACAGCACCGAGGCGATGACGCAAAGCGCGCTGGCCGCCGCCCGGCGTGCTTCGCCCGAGATCCATTTCGAAGGCTGGACCTCGACCCATGGCCCCGTTGCCATCGAGGGGCCCAAGGACGGCGCGCGTGCGGTGCCGCCGCTGTTGCAGCTCGTCAAAAAGGCATCGGATACGGGCGCGTCGGTCATCATTATCGCATGTTTCGACGACACCGGGCTGGCGCAGGCACAGCAGATCGCCCGCTGCCCGGTGATCGGTATCGGGCAGGCCAGCTTTACCTTTGCTGCGTTGCTGGCAGGGCCTGCGGCGGTCATCACCACGGTGCAGCAGGCCGTCCCGGTGATCGAGGCCAATCTTGCGGAACAGGGCCATACCGGCATCGTGCAGCATGTGCGCGCGGCGCATGTCCCGGTCCTGATGCTGGAAAACAACCCGGAGGAAGCGGCGGAGGCTTTTGCTGCCGTGGCCGCGCAGCTTCCGGACGCCACCTCGACCTTGATCCTGGGGTGCGCGGGGGCGGTCAGCATCGTCGACATCATCCGCGCCCGCCTGCCGTTGCGGGTGATTGAGGGCGTCACAGCCGCCGCGCGCCTTTGCCGGGTCTTTGAGCCCTGAGGCATTAATTTTCGCGGGCAAGCGCCGTTTGATCTCGTCCCCAAGGGCATCGCCCGCACGCAACCGAAGGGTTGCGCGCGGACGGTCCGGGGCCTGGGATGGGGCAGGGGGTCGGGTTGGACCTTAGCCCAGGGTCAGCGCCTCTTTCAGGGCGTGATAAGACGCCTTGGGGGTGCGGGCGAGCGTGTCGAAATCCACATGCACCATGCCAAAGCGTTTTTCATACCCCAGCGCCCATTCGTAGTTGTCCATGAGCGACCACAGGAAGTAACCTTTGACCGGTACACCATCCGCGATTGCTTTGCGAACCCGCGCCAGATGGGCGTCGACATATTCGATCCGGCCATGGTCCGACACCACGCCGTTCTCGATGACATCGGGGTTTGACATGCCGTTTTCCGTGACGATCAGCGGCAGGTCGCCGGTGTATTCGGCGGCCGTCCGGGTCAGGAAGTTATAGAGCCCGTCTGGGTAGATCTCCCACCCCATCTGCGTTTTGGGCAGCGGGCCGTCGAGTTCGGCGTAGTGCGGCCAGGGGCCTGGCTCTGGCCCGATCACCTTGCGGGTGTAGTAGTTCAGACCACACCAGTCGACGGGCTGGGTGATGGTTTTGAAATCGTCCTGCCAGCCGTTCGGCAGATGCGGCTCCAACCCTTTCAGCACCGGATCGGGGTAGGCGCCCTTGAACACGCCGCCAAGGAAGAACCGGTTGTAGATCGCGTCATAGGTCTCGGCGGCGGCCAGCGCTTCGGGGCTGGTGTCGACCGGGTGGGCCCATTCAAAGTTGAACACTGCGCCAAGGTTCGACATCCCGAGCCCGCGCATCACCTCAATCGCGCGCCCATGGGCCAGCAACACATGGTGCATCGCCCGCGCGGTGGCGCGAATGTCGCGCAGGCCGGGCGCGTGATGGCCAAGGAAATGCGACAGCCAGCCAACGCACCAGGGTTCATTGATGGGCGCGACCGAATGCATCCGGTCGCCGATCCGCCCCATGATCACTTCGGTAAATTCGGCAAACCAATTGCCGATCTCGCGGTTGCGCCAGCCGCCCAGATCCGCCAGCGGTTGCGGCAATTCCCAGTGATAGAGCGTCGCGCAGGGCTTCAGCCCGCGTTCCAGCATCGCGTCCGTCAGCCGGTCATAGAAATCCAGCCCTTCGGCGTTCGGGGTGCCGGTGCCTTCGGGCAGGACACGGGCCCAACTGGTGGAAAACCGATAGCAATCCAGCCCCGCTGCCGCCGCCAGATCAAGGTCGGCTTCGTAGCGGTGATAGTGATCGCAGGCGGTCGCGCCGTTTTCGGCCCGCACCACATTGCCAGGCGTCGCGGCAAAGCTGTCCCAATGGGTCGCGCCGGCGCCGCCGAACTGATGGCCCTCGATCTGATAGGAGGAGGTCGCGCTGCCAAACAGGAAATCCGCCGGGAAATCCTTGCGCGTGAATGTGAAGTTTTTCATGTGTTTCAGGTCCTGTTGGGCGCCGGTCCGGTGGAACGTCCGACGGTCAGCTCTGCTTCGAGCAACTCGGTCAACGGGGGGGACCCCGGGGTTTCAATTTGGGTGATCAGCAATTGCGCCAGCTTGCGACCGGCCTCGCGGACCGAGGATCGGGTGGCGGTGAACACGGGCACATCGGCGCCATTGCGCAGATAGGACAGATCGTCGTCATGGGTGATGACAGAGATATCGCGCCCCATCACCAATTCTGATTCCTCAATGGCCCGCCGCACCCCAAAGGCGGCGATGATCGACGAGACCAGATAGGCCGTCGGCGGGTCGTCCAGCCTCTGCGTCCGGCGCACGGTTTCATAGCCATAGACCTCGGTCATCTCGTCGGCAAACAACAGCTGCGGGTCGATCTCGACGCCGCGCGCAGTCAATGCAGCCTCGTATCCGCGCCGACGCCGAAAGGCGAAATCCATGTTTTCCTGCCCGTTGACCAGGCAGATCCGCCGATGGCCGAGGTCGAGCAGGAAATCGGTCGCGCGCTGAAACGCGCTCCGGTTGTTTACGTCGAGCCAGCTATAGGGCGTGGTGATCTCGGTCGCGCGGCCGTGCACCGCGAAGGGCAGGCCGATCTTTTGCAGCAAGGTGATGCGCGGATCCCGCATTTCGGGCGCGTGCAGCACGATGCCATCGACGTTTCGTTTGGCCACCATTTCGTGATAGGCGCTGGACTGTTCCTTATCGGCCACCAGCGACAGCACCATATCGTAACCGGCATTGCTGTAGCTCTCGCCCGCGCCGGAAATGAAATCGCCAAAGATCGGGTTCATCATCTCGTGCCGCGACGACAGCGGGATAACATGGCCGATCGCCATCGCCCGCCCCGTCGCCAGCGCCTTGGCCCGGGTGTTGGGCCGATAGTTGTGCTGATCCGCCGCTTGCTGCACCCGTTTGCGGGTCTCTTCACTGACCTCCGGATAGCCGTTCAACGCCCGGCTTACCGTGGTCTGGGACAGACCCAGATGCGCTGCTAGCTGCTTGAGGTTCATGTGGGGAGGCTCCAAAGCGCTTTAAAGTTTTGATGTAATCGGTTGCAGTCTCACCACCGTGTCCCCTTTTATGTCAAAGGAGAAGAGGCGATTTCAAGCATAAATTTTTGGGCGCTAACATAGACTCATTGACAGAACAGTCCGAATCTAGAATTTTATGATCAGTCAAAGCGCTTTGGTGATTTGGATTGCTTGCCCGAAAAACTAGCATCAAGTGAAACCTAGAGCGCAAAACCTTGGGAGGAGAATTTATGAAACGGAATTTGATGACGGCCGCCGCAGTGGCTGCTCTGGTCGCAGGCAGCGCCCAGGCGCAGGATCTGATGTTCCCGGTCGGCGAAGGCGACTTCAACTGGGACAGCTACGCGGAACTGGAAAAGATCGATCTGGATGGTGAGCAGGTCACCGTCTTCGGCCCATGGCTCGGCCCGGACCAGGAACTGGTCGAAAACGTGCTGGCTTATTTCGCCGCCGCCACCGGCGCTGATGTCCGCTATGCCGGCTCCGACAGCTTTGAACAGCAGATCGTCGTTGATGCCGAAGCGGGCTCCGCGCCCAATGTCGCCGTCTTCCCGCAGCCGGGCCTGGTGTCCGACATGGCCGAGCGTGGCTTTATCACGCCGCTGGGTGAAGAGACGGAAACCTGGGTCAAGGACAACTATGCGGCGGGACAATCCTGGGTTGATCTCGGGACGTTCAAAGGCCCCGAAGGAAATGACGATCTGTTTGGCCTGTTCTTCAAGGTCGATCTGAAATCGCTGGTTTGGTACAACCCCGAGAACTTCGAAGATTTCGGATATGACATCCCGGCCTCTATGGAAGAGCTGAAGACCCTCACCGACCAGATGGCGGCAGATGGCAACACCCCCTGGTGCATCGGTCTGGGATCTGGCGGCGCGACCGGCTGGCCCGCGACCGACTGGGTCGAAGACATGATGCTGCGCACGCAGGAACCAGCGGTCTATGACCAATGGGTGGCAAACGAGATCCCGTTTGACGATCCGCGCGTTGTCGAGGCCATCGAAGAGTTCGGCTATTTCGCCCGCAACGACGACTATGTGTCCGGTGGGGCAGGGGCCGTGGCCTCGACCGATTTCCGTGACAGCCCCAAGGGCCTGTTCGCCAGCCCGCCGCAGTGCATGATGCACCGTCAGGCTTCCTTCATTCCGGCCTTCTTCCCCGAAGGTACCGAAATGGGTCTGGATGCGGACTTCTTCTACTTCCCGGCTTACGAGGGCAAGGATCTGGGCAGCCCGGTTCTGGGGGCCGGCACCATCTGGTCGATCACCAACGACAGTCCCGGTGCGCAGGCTCTGATGCAGTTCCTGCAGTCCCCCATTGCGCATGAAGTCTGGATGGCGCAGCAAGGCTTCCTGACACCTCTGAAAGGTGTGAACACAGAGCTGTACGCCACCGACACCCTCAAGAAAATGGGCGAGATCCTGCTCTCCGCCGACACCTTCCGCTTTGACGCATCTGACCTGATGCCCGGCGGTGTCGGGGCCGGCTCCTTCTGGACGGGTATGGTCGACTATGCAGGCGGCAAACCCGCAGCAGAGGTCGCTTCGGAGATCCAATCCTCCTGGGATGCGCTGAAGTAACCTCGCGCGTTCCCTCCCAGTGGGGCCGCCTTTGATGGTGGCCCCACACCCATTTGCCGACGCGGCTCATGCCTTTTGCGCATCAGCATCCCGGCCATATATTTCAGGAGCCAGTTATGCATCCAGCCATTCAGGGGCTGCTGACCATCGCCTTTGGCGTCGGGGGTTGTGTCGGCTATTTCTATCTCTCGAACATCATTCTCGACACGCTGATCTTTCCCGCCCGGGGCAAGGAGATCGCCCGTAACATTCGCCGCGCCAATATGGTGCGTCCCTGGCTCTTTCTGTTTCCCGCCTTGCTGGCGCTGGGGCTCTACCTGGCCTATCCGGTGGTTGAAACCATCCGGCTGTCGTTGACAGAACGGTTGCCCGGTGGCGGGTCGCAGTTTGTCGGACTGGCGAACTATAAACAGATGCTGGGAGAGCCGAAGTTCTGGGAAGCCTTGCAGAACAATTTCCTCTGGCTGCTTGTGGTACCTGCTGCGTCGACCGCCTTTGGCCTGCTGGCGGCACAGCTGACCGACCGGCTGGCCTGGGGCAATATTGCCAAATCCCTGATTTTCATGCCGATGGCGATCTCCTTTGTCGGTGCCGCCGTGATCTGGAAACTGGTCTATGATGCACGCCCCCCTGGCACCGAACAGATCGGGGTGCTGAATGCGATCTATATCTGGCTTGGCGGCATCGAGCCGCAGCAATGGCTGACCATTCCGTTCTGGAACAACTTCTTCCTGATGATGGTGCTGGTCTGGATCCAGACCGGGTTTGCCATGGTGATCCTGTCGGCCGCTCTGCGGGGCATCCCGGAGGAAACGGTGGAGGCCGCAATTGTCGACGGGGCCGGGCCGTTTCAGATCTTTTTCCGCATCAAGGTGCCGCAGATCATCGGTACCATCGTCGTGGTCTGGACCACCATCACCATCGTGGTGCTCAAGGTCTTTGACATCGTGTTTGCGATGACCAACGGCCAATGGCAGACGCAGGTGCTTGCCAACTACATGTACGACAAGCTGTTTGTCGCCCGCGACTGGGGTGTCGGTTCTGCCAGTGCGATGATGATCATGCTGCTGGTGCTGCCGATCCTGGTCTGGAACGTCTATAACGCACGCCGCGAAATGCGCTGAGGGAGGCGATAGACCATGAATGCCATTGCAGGACAAAAACCAAGCCTGATCTGGGCGCTGCGGATTTCTGTCATCGTCCTGGTCGGATTGTGGCTGTTCCCGACGCTCGGGCTGCTTGTCTCTTCCTTTCGGACCGGCGACCAGATTGCCACCTCGGGGTGGTGGAAAGCGCTGTTTCCCACCGAACAGAACCTTACCCTGCGCACGGCAGAGCCGGATGCGCAGGTGCAGGAGGGCGACCTTTGGGTGATCGAGGGCAATCTTTTTGAAGAGGGCAGCAAGGCCAAGATCTCTGCCTGGGGCACCAACGCGCGCGAGATTGATGCCAATGGCCCCGGCGACACCGCCGAGCTGCGCGACGGCAGCGTCCTGACCGTAGAGGAAGACGGCGCCTACCGGCTTCAATCCGCCGAAGAGATGTCGGGCCGCCGTGGCCCGCGGGTGTTTGCAACCGCCGTTGTGCCGCCAGAGTTCACAGTTGAGAACTACGAGACAATCCTGATCTCCGGCGGGTCCACGGACAATCTGGCGCGGGCCTTTTTCAACACGCTGACGGTAACTATTCCGGCCACCATCATCCCGATCCTGATCGCGGCCTTTGCGGCCTATGCGCTGGCCTGGATGGAGTTTCCGGGCCGGGCGCTGCTGATCGCGACCATCGTCGGCCTGTTGGTGGTGCCCTTGCAACTGGCGCTGATCCCGTTGCTGAAATTCCATAACGAGATTGGCATCGGCAAGGGCTACCTTGGCGTCTGGATGGCCCACACAGGGTTTGGCCTGCCGTTGGCGATCTACCTGCTGCGCAACTACATGATCGGTATCCCGCGCGATATCATCGAAAACGCGCGCGTCGACGGCGCCACCGATTTCCAGATCTTCGTGCGGATCATCCTGCCGCTGTCCTTCCCGGCGCTGGCCTCCTTTGCGATTTTTCAGTTCCTGTGGACCTGGAACGATCTACTGGTGGCCATGGTGTTCCTGATCGACGCCACCGGCGAAACCACGGTGATGACAAAGCAGATTGTCGAGCTGCTGGGCACCCGCGGCGGCAACTGGGAGATCCTCGCGACCTCCGCCTTTGTTTCGATAGCAGTGCCGCTGGGGGTCTTCTTTGCAATGCAGAAATACCTCGTGCGCGGGCTTTTGGCCGGATCGGTCAAATGATCCCCGGCGACCTCTTTTCCACCTTATGATGACGGACCACCCAAGAATGAACGCTCAGACCTCCATCAACCCCGCATCCGTCCTGGCCAATGACCCCGACTGGTGGCGTGGGGCGGTGATCTACCAGATCTATCCGCGCAGCTATCAAGACAGCAACGGCGATGGTATCGGTGACCTGCCGGGCATCACCTCGCGGCTGGATCATATCGCCTCGCTTGGTGTCGACGCGATCTGGATCTCGCCCTTCTTCACCTCGCCGATGAAGGACTACGGCTATGACGTCAGCGATTATTGCGACGTGGATCCGATGTTCGGCACGCTGTCCGATTTTGATGATCTGGTGACCAAGGCGCATGATCTGGGTCTGCGGGTGATGATCGACATGGTGCTGTCGCACAGCTCTGATCAGCACCCCTGGTTCCAGGAAAGTCGTCAGAGCCGTGACAACCCCAAGGCCGACTGGTATGTCTGGGCCGACCCGAACCCTGATGGCACGCCGCCGAACAACTGGTTGTCGATCTTTGGCGGTCCGGCCTGGCAATGGGACCCGCGCCGCGAACAGTACTTCCTGCACAACTTTCTGACCACGCAGCCGGATCTGAATTTCCACTGCGACGCGGTGCAGGACGCGCTGCTGGATGCGACCCGCTTCTGGCTGGAGCGGGGCGTCGATGGCTTCCGCCTGGACACCATCAATTTCTACATTCACGACAAGGAGCTACGCTCCAACCCGGCGCTGCCCAAGGAATTGCGCAATGCCAATATCGCGCCTTCGGTGAACCCCTATAACCATCAGGAACACCTCTATTCCAAGAACCAGCCCGAAAACCTGGCCTTCCTTGCCAAATTCCGCGCCCTGTTGGACGAATACCCGTCCAAGACGGCCGTGGGCGAAGTGGGCGACGCGCAGCGGGGGCTGGAAATCCTGGGGCAATATACGGCGGGCACCACCGGGGTGCACATGTGCTATGCCTTTGAGTTTCTGGCAAAAGACCCGCTGGACGCAGCCCGCGTGGCCGAGGTGTTTGACAAGGTTGATGACGTGGCGGCCGAAGGCTGGGCCTGTTGGGCGTTCTCCAACCATGATGTGGTCCGGCATGTGACCCGCTGGAACCTGGGGGATGCGGCACAGCGGCTATATACCACCATGATGATGTGCCTGCGCGGATCGGTCTGCATCTATCAGGGCGAAGAACTGGGCCTGCCGGAGGCGGATATCGCCTTTGAAGATCTGCAAGACCCCTATGGCATCGAATTCTGGCCCGAGTTCAAGGGCCGCGATGGCTGCCGCACACCGATGGTCTGGAACAACGACAATACCTATGGCGGCTTCTCCGAGGCGCGCCCCTGGTTGCCTGTCAGCCTGGAACATGCCGCCCTGGCAGTGACAGAGCAGGAGGCGGACCCCGCAGCGTTGCTTCATCACTATCGGCGGGCGATTGCCCTGCGCCGGGCCCATGCGGCCCTGTCGCGCGGCCACCATGACAAGGTGCGGGCAGAGGGGAACGTGGTGCAGTTCACCCGCTCCGCCGAGGGGGAAGAGATCTTTTGCGCCTTCAACCTGGGTGACGCACCGGCCGAAATTGGCCTGCCGGCTGGCGCCTGGGAGCAATTGGGCGCGGATCTGGGAACGGCGGATGTTGCCGCAACGGTCGGAACGCTGACGCTGGCCCCGTGGCAGCCCTGTATCGCGCGGCGCACATAACCCCTGGAAGAGGAGTAGGAGACCATGGCGAACCTAAAACTGACCGGGGTAGAGAAGACCTACGCAGGCGCGGTCAATGTTCTGAATGACATCAATCTGGACATCAAACAGGGCGAGTTGATCGTCTTTGTCGGCCCGTCGGGCTGCGGTAAGTCGACGCTTTTGCGGATGATCGCGGGGCTGGAGCGGATCACCGGCGGCACGCTGGAAATCGACGGCGCGGTGATGAACGACATCCCGCCGGCACAGCGCGGCATCGCCATGGTGTTCCAATCCTATGCGCTTTATCCGCATATGACGGTGCGCGACAACATGGCCTTTGCGCTCAAGATCGCGGGCAAGAGCAAACAGGAGATCGACGAATCCATCAACCGGGCGGCGAAAATCCTGCAGCTTGAGGCGTACCTCGACCGCCTGCCCAAAGCCCTGTCGGGTGGGCAGCGTCAGCGTGTTGCCATCGGGCGGTCGATCGTGCGCGATCCAAAGGTGTATCTGTTCGACGAACCGCTTTCCAACCTTGATGCCGCCCTGCGGGTGGCGACGCGGATCGAGATCGCGCAGCTGAAGGAGTCGATGCCCGACAGCACCATGATCTATGTGACCCATGATCAGGTCGAGGCGATGACCCTGGCAACACGCATCGTCGTGCTGGCGAACAAGGGCATCGCCCAGGTCGGAACGCCGCTGGATCTCTACGAGCGGCCGCAGAATGAATTCGTGGCCCAGTTTATCGGTTCTCCTGCCATGAACCTGCTGCCCGGCGAGGTCATCGGCACCGGCGCGACGACCCGTCTGCGTCTGGAGAGCGGTGACGAGGTTACATCGACCGTACCGACGCAGGACAGCGATCTGGGGATGAAGGTCAATGTCGGCGTGCGGCCCGAAGATCTGTTTGAGGACGGAACAGGCGGTGCGATCATCGACGCGACCGTCAACATCGTCGAGGCACTGGGCGAAGTGACCGTGCTCTATTTCACGCCTGAAGTGGACAAGAATGCCTTGATCGCGAAATTGCCCGGCATCCACCAAGGGGTGCGGGGCAAGCGGGTGCGGCTTTATGCCGAGCCGGAGAAGGTTCATCTGTTCCATCAGGGCCAGTCGCTGCTCTACCGCTGACGGCGGGGCTCTGGCTTGGATGATCGACCCGGACGCGCGCCTGATTGGCGCGCGTTTTTACCTTCGGCGCCTAAAAGTTTAACGAATGCGGCCTTAGTTAAGGATTCTTGAACCCGGTCAAATGTGGCGATTCTGACAGAGTCTCCCCCTCTGGGGCCGGATTCGGTGCCCCGATTGCCGCACGAACCCAAAACAATCCCCCCGGATCGGATCGAAATTCGCTACAAATCGTCTTAAATTACGGGACTTTAGCCTCGATTTGTCTAAATTGTTAACCTTCACGCATGTAATACTTGGGTTTTCTGTCAGTCTGAGCCTGCGTCAGGCGCAAATGTTAACCAGTGTTAAGACTGTCACAATCAATCCATGAATTGGTCCAAGCCCAACAGCGGCCAGCCACATTCCAGCCCAACGCCTGAACGAGATTGGCAACGTGGGAAAATGGAGTGGACCAATGAGAATGTTGTTTGCGATTATCGTTGCGTGTTTGACACTAGGTGCCGCCGATACGGCAAAGGCCTTTGACCGCCGGGCCAGCAGCCTGCCGGGTTGGGAAGCGGTCGGGCGTTTGAACATCTCGGGCAAGTATATGTGCACCGGTACTTTGATCGCCTCGAACCTGGTGCTGACCGCCGCGCATTGTGTGTTCGATGCCAAGACCGGTCAGCGGGTCAACCCCCGTGGGATCCGTTTTGAGGCGGGCCTGGACGGGCGCCGTTTCAAGGCCGCGCGTATGGTCAGCAAAGCTGTCGTCCACCCAAGCTATCAGTTCCGTGCCACCGGGCGGGCCCAGCTGGGACATGATATCGCCGTCCTGCGTCTGTCCAGCCCGATCAGCCATGGCGAGATCCGCCCCTTCAGCATGTCCAGCCGTGCGGACCGCGGTGCCAGCGTCGATGTCCTGTCCTACAACTACAACAATGCGACCCGTCCGAACCTTGAAAAGGACTGCCATGTTCTGTCCCGTCGCACCCAAACCGTCGTGATGTCCTGCCGCGTCGAATTTGGTGCCTCTGGCGCACCGGTTCTGGAAGTCCTGCCGGGTCAGCGTCCGCGTATCGTTTCGGTGATCTCCTCCAAGGCGGCCCTGGGTCAGCGCCGTGTGTCGATCGGAACGACACTGGACGGAACGCTCCAGACCATGATGCGCCAGGCCGGCTGAGATTTTCCCACACATCGTGTCAGCTGTGGTCGGCCAGAATGGCGACCCGCGATCACAAACACTCCAGCCAGGGCAGGGCGCTCTGGGGCTCCCACCCGGATCGCGAACAATACCACAGATCACAATACCGCAACCGGACCCGCCAGGGATCCGGTTTTTTTATGTCTGATGAGGGCGCGTCAGCCCGGCGAGATGCGGTCGCCTAGGGTTCGCGGAACGCTTCGCGGGATTTGTAGAGCGGCTTGAGCAGATAGGTCAGGATGGTCTTTGACCCGGTTTGCAATTCTGCCGTGGCCCGCATGCCGGGACGGATTTCGATCTGTTGCTGGCGCGCGGTCAGGCTGGAACGGTCGACCCGGACGGTGACCCGGTAAAAGGGCGGGGCATCGGCGTCACGTTCGTCCTCGAAGGTATCGGCCGACACGATATCAACCTTGCCCCGCAGCGAGCCATAGATCGTATAGTCATAGGCCGTCAGCTTGATCGTGACATCCTGTCCGCGTTGCACATTGGCGATATCTTCGGGTTTGACCCGCGCCTCGACGAACAGCTCTTCGCCCTGCGGGATGATTTCGAGGATCTCGTCACCGGGCCGGATCACGCCGCCGATGGTGGTCACGGCAAGGCTGTTGACGATGCCTGCCATGGGCGAGGTGATCACCGTCCGGTTCAGCTGATCGCGGGCCAGACGCTGTTCCTGACGCAGGGAGGTCAGCTGGCGCAGCGCCTCGGAGTATTCCTCGGCCAGGGCCAATTCGGACTGGGTGCCGATCTCGTCGAATTTCGCCTGCGCGTCGCTGACACGTTTCTTGGACTCGTTGACTTCGAGCAGGGCGACGATGTTCTGTTCATGCAGCGACCGCAGGTTCGACAGCTCGTTCTTCAGCTGGCGCAGAATATCTTCGGCACTGTTGCGCCGGCTGTTGAAATCGCTTTGCCGCGCTTTGAGAAGCGCGCGTTCGGAGGCCAGAATTGACGGCGACCGGCTGGCGAGCGCATCGGGGACGGTGAATTCAAACGCCCCTTCGATCTCTGCCTCAAGCCGGTATTGCTTGATCTCCAATGCGTCGATCTGGTCCTGCAGATCGTCAGAGGCGGCGCGGAATTTGGTGTCCTGCAGCTTGGCCAGCATCTGACCTGCCTCGACGACATCGCCCTGGCGCACGTGGAGTTCGGCAAGAATACCGCCTTCGAGGTTCTGCACAATCTGTGACCGGGAGGAGGAGACGATCTGCCCGTCGGCGCGCACGATCTCGTCCACCGAGGCGAAGCCTGCCCAGGTCAGGAACAATACCAGCACCAGCGCCACCAGCTTGATCATGCGGCTGGCACTATGCGTGCCTTCGAGGAGATCCATATCTGCGGCAATGCTCATGACGCTTTGGCCTTTCCGTTGAGATGGGCCAGGACTTCGTCGCGCGGCCCGTCCACCACCATGCGACCGGCCTGCAGGATCAGTGTCCGGTTGGTCAGCGACAGGATCGGCATCCGATGCGTCGCGATGATCGCGGTGCGGGTTTCAAGCCAGGCATCCAGACGGCTGACCAGCGTGCGTTCAAGGGTCTGATCCAGCGCCGCCGTTGGTTCATCGAGCAACACCACCGATGGGTTCTGAAGATGCAGACGCGCCCAGCCCACGGCCTGACGCTGGCCAATCGACAGGCCAGAACCGCCGTCGCCGATCATCAGGTCGAGACCTCGCGGATGGGATTGCACAAAGGGCGCGAGGCCGGCAAATTCCAGCGCTTCCATCACCCGTGCATCGTCATGCGACAGCAGCGACAGGTTCAGGTTGTCGCGCAGGGTGCCGGCAAAGAGTTTCACTTCCTGTCCGAGATAGCCGATGTGGCGTCGCAGGTCGCGCGGTTCGATCTGGCTCATGTCGGTGCCATCAATCATCACGCGGCCCCGCTGCGGGGTGTAAAGCCCGGCCAGCAGTTTGAGCAGGGTGGATTTCCCGGAGCCGTTCACCCCGAGCACCGCAACGCGCTGGCCGGGCGTCACCGCCACGGCAGGGACATCGACGTTCGGCGCCCCTTCGGGATCGTAGCGGAACACCACTTCGCGCAGCTCAAAACGGCCCTGGATCTGGTCGCGGCGCAGATAGGCGCGGCCTGTTTCGCGCTCCTGCTTGGCATCGGCGATCACGTCGAGCGCATCCAGTGCTGCGCGCACATTGCTCCAGCGGGCCAGCGTGCCGGCAAACTGTGTCAGCGGCGCCAGGGTCCGGCTGGTCAGGATGCCGGTGGCGATGATGGTGCCGACGGTGAATTCGCCCGCAAAGACCATATAGGTCCCAAGGATCACGGCGCTGATATAGGTGGCCTGCTGGACGCCCTGGCTCCAGTAGGTCAGGGCGCTGGCCAGTTTGCGCTGGCCGTTGGAGGCCTGCGATGACAACAGGTTCAATTCATCCCACTGGCGCAGGATGCGTTCTTCGCCGCGCTGGGTCTTGATGGTTTCCATTTCGCTGACAACTTCGTGCAGCAGGCGGCCGCTCTTGGATGAGGCCCCCTGCGCCAGACGGGTCATTGCCAGCATCTTTTTCTGGATGAAATAGCCGGGCAGCAGCATCAGGATGCCGCCGATGATGATCACATAGACCACCGGCCCGCCGATGGAGGCCACCAGCAGCAGGAATACCGCGATAAAGGGGACATCGGCCAGGGTCGACAGGGTGGAGGAGGTAAAGAATTCCCGCACCGAGGAAAAATCGCGCATGGCCGCGAACAGGCCAGACGGGGGCAGGGGGCTTTGATCCATCCGCAGGCCGATGACGCGGCGCATCAGCTTGTGCTGGACGGCAAGGTCGATCTGGCGGCCAGAGGCATCGGTGATCCGGGCGCGGGCCAGTTTCAGCATGCCTTCCATGGCGATCGCCATCAGCGCGCCAATCGCAAGCACCCAAAGCGTTGCCTGCGACTGGTGCGGCACCACCCGGTCATACACCTGGAGCGAGAACAGCGCCACGGCCACCGCCAGCAGGTTGGCCACAAGCGAGCCGAGCATCACCTCGCCGATCTGGCGGCGGTATTTAGGGAATTCGCCCCAGAACCAGTGGGAATTGTCCAGCTGTGGCGTGTGACGTTGTGCAAGCTGCGCCACCGTAGCGCGCGCGGTCAGGATCTGCCCGGTGAAGAACGGCATGAAATCCTGCATCGGAACTTCGGCCCGGTTGTCCGGACAGGAGGTGTCGTAGACGGTCACGCCAGCTTTGCCCTGGCTGAGCACCAGAACGGGTTGACCGCCCTGCATGATCGCGATGCCGGGCCAGTGGCGTGGGCTGGGGCGTTTGAGCTGGACAATGCGCGCCTTGAGCCCGGCCGTCACCAGCGCGCTTGTCATCGCTTCGGGGCGCAAGGACGCATCGCCGCAGCTTTGCAGATGCTCGACCATATCCTGTGGTGCAGGGGGCACCCCCCGCAGCGACGCCAGGCGACACAGCAACTGGGCGCGGGCCTTCAGCCGCTGTTGATAGGCCGCGTCCTCTGCGGCGCGTAATTTTGCCGATTTGGGTTCTGTCCCAGTCCCGGTGTCGGTCCGGGCATCGGTCTCGCCTTCGGTCTCGTCGGTTTCGGCATCTGTGGTCGCGACCTGCGCCGGAGGGGGGGCGCCTTCGGGAGTTTCTGGTTGTCCGGCGGCATCCGGGGACGTGGCGGGCTCCACGGTCGAAGCCTCTGGAGCGGCAGTGTCGGGCGCGGCGGCGGTGTCTGCCGCAGCGGGGCTGCCTTGTGGATCGCGGACCACAACAGGATCCGCAGCGGGGGCAGGGTCAGGGACGGGGGCAGGGGGAAGGTTCAGGATCGCCGCGCCATCGTCCAGGGCAAAGTCGGTTGCAGGCGGCGGCGTTACGGATGGCAGCGCCACCACCTTGGACAGTTTGAGACCACCGCTCTTTGCCGTTTTCTCACCTGACTTGCGACGTTTCAGCGACAGGCCGCCAGAGACATCGGAAAGTTTCAGCCTGCGCTTTTTCGGCGGAGGGGTGGGCTGCTCGGGGCTGTGGTTGTCTCGATCCGTCAAATCTTATCCCCATCCGCCAGAAGACCCAGTGACGCTGCCAGGGTCAGTTGAATCAGAACCACTTCGTATTTTGCGTCGATATAGGCCTGCTCTCGCTTGACCAGTTCCTCGTAAATCGGAATGACATCCATCACGGGCCGTTGTCCGGCCTCGAACTGGGCCTTGAACAGGCGATAGGTCTCGCGGCTGGCCCGCGACAGCGCCAGGGCCTCGCGCTCTTGCCGACGGTAAGAGGCCAGGCGCTGGATCTCGCGGCTATATTCTCGGCGTGCCTCTTCCTGCACCTCGCCGACGCGCCGCCGCGCGGCTTCCTTGCTGGCTTCGACCGCCTGCAGTGCCGCCGGTGTCCCCAGGCCGAGGGGTTCGGACAGGTTCACCAACAGCCCCGCGCCGGAGCCTTCGCTGCCGATCTGGCCGGTCGCCCCGACCTGCGGCAAAAGACCGGCGCGCTCCATCTTGGCCTGCTCGATGGAACGGGTGGCTTCTGATTGGGCCTTCAGGACACTCAGATAATTGCTGCCGTTGGGCGGCAGGCTGAGTTCCAGCCGTTGCGGGGCGGCAGAGAACTGCTGGCCGGTCATGGCCTCCAGTTCGGCGCGGGCGGTACGCGCCGCATCGTTGGCGGTTGCCATGCTGGCCTCGACGCCGCTGATCTTTGACTGAACGACGTTGAGGTCGGACCGGTCAGAGACGCCGCCGTTGACCCGGCCAACCACGACGCGTTCAAAATCCCGCATGGTGCGCACGGCGCGATGCGCATAAGCGGCTTTTTCATCGCCGCGCAAGCCGGCAACATACAGACCCAGGGCGGATTCCACGCGGTTGTTCATATCCTCGGACAGGGTCACGGCTGCGACTTCGACGTCGGCGGCGGCAAAGGCGCGTTCCGCCTTGCGTCGACCGTTGTCAAACAGGATCTGGTCCACCAGCAGACTCGCCACCATCTCGCCCAGGTCGTTCAGGCTGACTGTGGGGCTCAGGGACGGGAGCCAGTTCTTGGACTTGGCCGCCGCGCGCAGCCGGGCGCTGATCAGCTCGGATTCCGATGCCCGTGCCGAGGCGCTGAGCGAGGCCGCCGCCACCTGACCATAGATACTGTCCGGCTGAAGGATCGACCGGCGCTGCATCAGCGCGGTGATGACCTCGGATTGCGGGGCGTCTTCGGATTGTGAAAAATTGCTGCTGGTAGAGGCGTTGTCCTGCGCGCCGGGGGCGCTGCCTGCGATTGGCAGGCCGCATGCCGTCAGGCTGCACAGAAGTGCAACGGCAGATATGCGTCGTGCCAGGTCCATGGGTGATCCTCGTGCCTCAAGTCCCCGCGGTTGGTCCGCAGGTTATAGCGTCGGCGCGCCCAGGACGCCCCGTAGGGGACAGTCCTGTGGCGCGCTGATCGGTGCTTAGATGATGACGTTTACGTCGTCTTCGACCAGCAGCATCGTATCGCCATCGCCGATGGTGTAGACATTGTAGGTCTCGCCATCCACGTCCTGGGTGCCCTGCAGCGTGCCGCCGGTCAGGGTCACCGTATCGTCGGCGCCGCCAAGAACCTTGAGCGTGTCAGAGTTACCGGAGAGCGCGTTGATATCGGCCTCGGTCAGAGTGAGGTTGGTGTCTGACGCATATTCCAGGTTCAGCGCATCAATGTTGAAGTCGCCAAGCGCCGCATGGTCCAGTGTTCCGCTTTCCGTCGCATTGTCCTGGAACAGGACCATGGTGGAAGAGGAGTTGCCCGCGGTGTCCTGGCTGCTGACCACCAGATTGGTGCCATCCGGGATCGCGGTGTCAAAGGTGAATTCGGTGCCGAAAACGTCATCCTGCGTGATCGTCGCGGTTGGCTGTTCTGTTGAGCCGTCGCTTTCCAGCGTGTTGACCGAATAGCTGTCGACCGCACCAGAGGTGGAGATCCGCCGCACGTCTTCGCCGGAGAAGGTGACAGCGTCCACGGTGGGGCTGTCGTATTCGGTATCGACGCTGAAGGTCTGCGACAGAACGGCGACGTTGCCGGCCGGATCGGTTGCCGTGATGGTTGCCGAGGTATTGTAAGTCCCCTCAGGCAGATCTTCGCCATCAAGGGTCAGCGTCCAATTGCCGTCGTCATCCACTGTTGCGGTATGGGTGGTGCCTTCGATCTCGACCTCGACGGTGGAGCCGACCTCGACCGTGCCATCGAGCGTAAAGCCGTCCGCCATTTCCTGCAGATTGATGATGTCATCGTCTGTCTGAAGGGGGTCGGATGCAAAATTCGTGACTTCGGTGTCGAGGCCAACGGTGTCGGTATCGCTTTCGGTATTGCCAACATCGTCGGTGATCGACGCGGTGACATCCAGCTCGTCGGTGCCTTCGGGGATCTCACCGGCGGCAAAGTCGTAGGACCAGTTGCCGTCGTCATCCGCAACCGTGGTGCCGCTTGCGTCGCCCAGGGTGACAGTGACTGTTTCGCCCGGCGTCGCGGTGCCGGTGATTGTCACATTGTCGGCGCGCTCTTCGGCGTTGATCACATCGTCGGTTTCAATCGGATCATCGGACAGCAGCACAAAGCCCGCGTCGGTGTCCACTTCGATGGTGGAGGTCGCGGTGGCCGTGTTGCCAACCAAATCCGTCGATGTCACGGAGATTTCCGTTTCGTATTCACCTTCGGGCAGGGTGCCGTCTTCGTAGGTGACCGTCCACACGCCGTCGTCGTCTGCGGTCGCGGTACGTGTGACACCTTCGACGGTAACAGACACGCTGGCGCCGGCTTCGGCCAGCCCGGTGATCGCTACACCTGCGGCCGCTTCGGCGGCGTTGACGATATCGTCGCCCCCGGCCAGCCCGGTGTCGATAGAAACGGAGGTCTCTGTGTCGACTTCAAGAATGTCGGTTGTGGTGGTGCTATTGCCGTGGGCATCCGTCGTGGTGATGGTGATGCCGGTTTCGTATTCGCCGGTGGCAATCTCTTCGGAGGTGAAGGTCACCGTCCAGCTGCCATCCTCGGCCACGGTTGTGGTCTGGGTCGCGCCATCAATCTCAAGCGTGACCGTCGCGCCCGCCTCACCGGTGCCGGTGATGATGGTGCCGCTCACTTGTTCTTCACCATCGACAATATCGCCGACAGACTGGGTGCCTTCGGTGATGATCACAGTCGGCGCTTCGGTGTCGATGTCGATGGTCGGACCGTCAAGGTCATCATATTCGGTGCCATCGGGGGCGACCACGCCGACCACGGTTTCGTAAACGCCGTCGTCGGGCAGGTCATCGGTGGGGATGTCCACCGACCAGGTGCCGTCGTCATCCACGGTTGTGGTGACCACGGTTGTCCCGATCGTGACTTCCACGTCGGAGCCTGCTTCGCCGGTGCCGGAGATAGTGACCCCGTCCGGGTCGCCTTCGGGCACGTCATAGGTGGCGTCGGCATCGTTGACGGTGGGGATGATCGCATTGGAGTCCGGGTCGTTGCCGTCTCCGCCGATGAGAACAGCCGCACCGGCCGCAGCGGCGCCTAAGGCCCCAAGCCCGCCCAGCAAAGGCGCGGCAAGCGGGGCGACCACCGGTTCGATCCGGTCCACCCCGAGAAAGACCATGTCATCGTAGGCGCTCCATTTGCCAGACAAATCAATGGGTTCGTAGCTGGCGAACAGCATGCCTTCGGATTTGTCTTCCAGGACCACTTCGATGAAATCGCCGTCGTCACTCAGGAACAGGTTCTTGCCGCCTGTGGCGTAATACCCGTCCAGCTCAACCACCGTGCCATCTGACAATGTAATGTGGAGATCGTTGCCGCGGCGGGCGTAGCTCTCAACATCGGAAGGGCTCAGGTTGAGGGAAATTTCATTGGCGCCGGACGTCGGGATTACAGAAGGGGATCCTTCCGAAGAGGTGCCATGCTGGTTGGTACCCGATGCGTCGCGGGCAATATATGCAACGATGCTCATGCCTAACTGCTCACTTTATACCGGACACGCAGCAGGAAATTGCCCCGCGCCGCTGTTTCATTTGCCTGTATTCGTCTGCCTCGTGCCGTCTTTGCGGCAATATTAAGGTCAGTATGCATTCAACTCTAATTGTGTGTCCAGTCCGACCGTGCCGAAACGGGACCGGATTGGCGTTTAAGCGTGACTCAAACAGCGCAGTTTGGTCGGTTCCTGCCCCGTCGTGACCTTTTTGCTGCACTCCTTAACAGTAGGTTAACGTAAATTAACCGTGATACCGGTCGGGGTCAGCAGAGGTGCACACGCGACTTTGAGCTCCGCCTTGGTCCTGCGCGCCGCTAGGGGCATGGGTTTGTTCACTTCCCACGCGGCCCCCGAGGTCACGAGCTGCCCCCGCCACCGGGGCAGCGGGGATGCCTAGAAATCGTGCAGTGTTCCTGAAAAGTTTACCAGCGTTAATCGAAAATATACCAATCTTCATTATGCTGGGTGGCACATGTAGTGTAAGCTATAAACAAAAGACGACCGACGCTTCAGCTCTTGGCACTCGTCAATATCCTCCTAGTCTTAAACTTGTCGAGGACCGTGGCGCCAAGCTGAACCTCACAGCGCCGAGCAGAACCCAAATAACAACAATAAGCGCGGACACCCTCGCGGCCCTCGTCAGGCCAACCCGTTCGCGTGGAATGAAGGAGCCCAGGAGGACGGGTAACGACGTTAACCAGGAGGCGAGACCCCGATGAACAAAGTTGCAGAGCTTTTTGCAGAGGCCTATGGCCAGACGCGCGAGCAGGAAATGTCTTTGCAGGACTATCTCATGGCCTGTCGCGATGATCCCAGCATGTACGCCAATGTGGCGGAACGGATGCTGAAGGCCATTGGACAGGAAGAATTGGTCGACACATCGCGGGACGCCCGGCTGGGACCGATCTTCCAGAACCGGACGATCAAACGCTATTCCGCCTTCAAGGATTTTTACGGCATGGAGGACACGGTCGAGCGGATCGTGGGCTATTTCCGGCATGCGGCCCAGGGGCTGGAGGAACGCAAACAGATCCTCTACCTGCTCGGCCCGGTCGGGGGCGGTAAATCCTCACTTGCGGAGCGGCTGAAGCGGATCGTCGAGGATGAGCCGATCTATGTGCTGAAGGCCGGCGATCAGATCTCGCCAATTTTCGAGAGCCCGCTCGGGTTGTTCGATCCCGTCCGCATGGGGCCGCTCATGCAGGAGGAATACGGCATCGCCACCCATCGTTTGCCCGGGCTGATGTCGCCCTGGGCGGTGCAGCGGCTGGATGAGTTCGAGGGCAATATCAACAAGTTTTCGGTGGTGCGGCTGCATCCCTCGCGCCTGCGCCGGATCTGCGTTGCCAAGGTGGAACCGGGGGACGAGAACAATCAGGACATTTCGACCCTCGTCGGCAAAGTTGACATCCGTCAACTCGAACATTTCAGCCAGGACAATCCCGACGCCTACAGCTTTTCCGGTGGTCTGAACCGGGCAACGCAGGGCGTGCTGGAATTCGTTGAGATGTTCAAGGCCCCGATCAAGATGTTGCATCCGTTGCTGACGGCAACCCAGGAAGGCAACTACATGGGGACCGAAAGCTTTGGCGCGATCCCCTTCAACGGTCTGATCCTGGCGCATTCAAACGAGAGCGAATGGCAGACCTTCAAGAACAACAAGAACAACGAGGCCTTTATCGACCGGGTGTCGATCGTGAAGGTGCCCTATTGCCTGCGGGTCACCGAAGAGGCGAAGATCTACGAGAAGCTGCTGGAACATTCGGAGCTGCGCAGCGCGCCCTGTGCGCCGGAAACGCTCAAGATCCTCAGCCGGTTCTCCGTGCTGACCCGGCTGAAGCCGCACGAAAATTCAAACCTCTATTCCAAGATGCGGGTCTATGATGGCGAAAGCCTGAAGGACACCGACCCCAAGGCCAAGACGGTGCAGGAATACCAGGACCGCGCCGGCGTCGATGAGGGAATGAACGGGATTTCCACCCGCTTTGCCTTCAAGGTGCTGTCTTCGGTGTTCAACTACGACACCAAGGAGGTCGGGGCGGATCCGGTGCATCTGATGTATGTGCTGGAACAGATGATCAAGCGAGAGCAGTTCCCGCAGGAGACGGAACAGAAATACCTTGCCTTCATCAAGACCGATCTGGCGCCGCGCTATGAGGAGTTCATCGGCAACGAGATCCAGAAAGCCTATCTGGAGAGCTATACAGAATACGGCCAGAACGTCTTTGACCGCTATATCGCCTATGCCGATGCCTGGATCGAAGAGCAGGACTATAAGGACCCTGATACCGGTCAGCTCTATGATCGCGAGGTGCTTGATGCGGAACTGTCGAAGATCGAAAAACCCGTCGGCATCGCCAACCCGAAGGATTTCCGCAACGAAGTGGTCAAATTTGCCCTGCGGCACCGGGCAAACACCGGGGTGAACCCGGCCTGGAACTCCTATGAAAAACTGCGCGATGTGATCGAAAAACACATGTTCAGCCAGGTTGAGGAACTGCTGCCGGTGATCTCTTTCGGGTCCAAGAAGGACAGCCAGACCGAGGGCAAACATCAGGAGTTCGTCGAGCGGATGCGCGAACATGGCTACACCGACAGGCAAGTCCGACGCCTTGTCGAATGGTACATGCGGGTGAACAAGGCGGGCTAACAGGCGGGAGGTGTCTTGATGCACCACTTCATCGACAGGCGCGCAAATCCAAAGGGCAAAAGTTTGGGGAACCGGCAACGGTTCCTCCGCCGGGCGCGCGAGAATATCAAGGAACGGGTCGACCGCTCAATCCGGGAAAAATCCATCGGCAAGGGCGAGAGCGTGCCGGAGAATGGTGAGGAAATCACCATTCCCGCCAAAGGGCTGAAAGAGCCACGTCTCTATCACGGGCCGGGCGGCAATCGCCGGTATGTTCTGCCGGGCAACAAGGATTTTGTCGTTGGCGACACCGTCGACCGGCCCAGAGGCGGCGCGGGCGAGGGCGGGCGAGAGGCGTCCGAAGATGGCGACGGAGATGACGAGTTTTCCTTCACCCTGACGCGGGATGAATATCTGGAGATCCTGTTTGACGGGCTCGAACTGCCGGATCTGGTGGAAAAGGCCACCGTGGAGACGGAAACCATTGGCACCCGGCGGGCCGGGCTGACCACCGCTGGCACTCCCAACAACCTGAACCTTGTGCGCACCATGCGCAATTCGCTGGGGCGGCGCATCGCGTTGCAGCGCCCGAGTACGAAGTCGCAGCGCGAACTGGAAGACCAGATCGAGGAGCTGGAGGGCCTGGAGGCCCGCTCGCCCAGCCAGGATGATCTGTTGGTGGTGCTAAAGACAAAGCTGGAAGGGATCATTCGCAAGCGCCGGGTGGTCGGCTATATTGATCCGCTGGATTTGCGGTTCGATACCTATGTGCCCGAAAAGATCCGCAATTCGCGCGCTGTGGTGTTTTGCCTGATGGATGTTTCCGGCTCCATGCAGGAACGGGAAAAGGATCTGGCGAAACGGTTCTTCCTGCTGCTGCATCTGTTCCTGACGCGCTGCTATGAACATACCGAACTGGTCTTTGTCCGCCACACCCACTACGCGCAGGAAGTCGATGAGGAGACGTTTTTCTATGCGCGCGAAACGGGCGGTACCATCGTCTCCACCGCACTGGAAAAGATGAAGGAAATCATCGACGACCGGTATCCGTCGGATGAATGGAACATCTATGGCGCCCAGGCGTCGGACGGGGAAAACTTTGGCAATGACTCCGTGCGCTGCCGAAAGTTGCTGACCGAAGAGCTGCTGCCGGTCTGCCAGTTCTACGCCTATGTTGAAATTGTCGAGGAGGCCGCGCAGATGTTGCTGGATAACGCCGAAGTGGGCGAGGATCTGTGGCAGAACTATCGCCAGGTCAAGGCGGCAGCAGCCCATTTCGAGATGCAGCGCGTGTCGCAACCCAGCCATATCTACCCGATCTTCCGGGAATTCTTCCTGCCCAAGGTGAAAGGCTGACCCATGCAAACTGCGCATCCCACGGCCGCACCGCTTTTTACCGGGTCGGAATGGACCTTTGAGTTGTTGGAAAAGGCCCGCGACGCGATCGAGAAAATCGCGCTGGGCGACCTCGGGCTAGACGTTTATCCCAACCAGATCGAGATCATCTCGGCCGAGCAGATGCTGGATGCCTATTCCTGCGTCGGGCTGCCACTGATGTATCAGCACTGGTCCTTTGGCAAACATTTCGCCCGCGACGAGGCCCTGTATCGCACCGGGCGACAGGGCTTGGCCTATGAGATCGTGATCAACTCCAACCCCTGCATCAGCTACAACATGGAAGAAAACACCATGGCGATGCAGACCCTGGTGATGGCGCATGCGGCCTTTGGGCATAACCATTTCTTCAAGAACAACTATCTGTTCCAGCAATGGACCGATGCCGAGGGCATTCACGACTATCTGGCCTTTGCCAAGAACTACATCGCCGCCTGCGAGGAGCGCTATGGCGTTGATGCGGTCGAGGAGATCCTGGACGCGGCCCACGCCCTGCAGGCGCAGGGGGTGTTCCGGTACGGCCGCCCGCCAAAGCCGACGATCGAGGAACGCAAGGCGATGCAGCAGCTGCGCGAGGCCTATGAAACCGGGCAAAGCGCGCTCGATATCTGGACCGATGCGACCCTTGGCCTGTCGCGCGATGCCGAGATGACGGAGGCGGAAACCGGCCATGCCGGGCGACGTAAAAAGATGAATATGCCGCAGGAAAACATCCTGTATTTCCTTGAGAAACACAGCCCCGTTCTTGAACCCTGGCAACGGGAAATCCTGCGGATCGTGCGGATGCTGGCGCAGTATCTTTATCCGCAGAAACAGACCAAGGTGATGAACGAAGGCTGCGCGACCTTCGTGCATTATCACATCATCAATGCCCTGCATGATCAGGGGCTGATTAGCCAAGGCGCCTTTATGGAGATGATGCATAGCCATACAAATGTGGTGATGCAGCCCGAATACGACGATCCGCGGTATTCCGGGATCAATCCCTATGCGCTGGGGTTTGCCATGATGCAGGACATCCAGCGGATCTGTGAAAACCCGACCGACGAGGACCGCGAGTGGTTCCCGGCCATTGCCGGTGATCCCGACTGGCGCGGGGTGCTGCGCAACGCCTGGGCCAATTACCGTGACGAGAGTTTCATCCAGCAATTCCTGTCGCCGCATCTGATCCGGAAGTTCAAGCTTTTTACGCTCACCGATAACGAGACCCATCCGCAGTTGGTCATCAGTCAGATCCACAATCGGGCTGGCTACAAGGCGATCCGCCGGGATCTCGCGCGGCAATACGACCTTGCCTATATCGAGCCGGACATTCAGGTGACGGACGCTGACCTGAAAGGGGACCGAACCCTGAAGCTCACCCATACGGTGCGCGACAATGTATATCTGGCCGAAGATGAACGCGACGAGGTTCTGCGCCATCTGCGCCGGCTATGGGGATATGACGTGAAACTTGCGGCGGTCGAGGCGTCATTGGCGGGCTGACGGTCCGGCCTTTGGTTGCCTCGTCCGCAGGGCAAGGCAGGAAGGCCAGGGAGCGACGAAAAACGCAGGCCCTGATGGAGGCCTGCGGTCTGGTTCATTTCGCGACGCTGTCCCGCGAAGGGGCGTCAGAATTCGACGACGGCGCGGATTGATTTTCCGGCATGCATCAGCTCGAACCCTTCGTTGATCTGATCAAGGGTCAGCTTGTGCGTGATCATCGGGTCGATCTCGATCTTGCCGTCCATATACCAGTCGACGATTTTCGGCACATCGGTGCGCCCGGAGGCGCCACCGAATGCAGTGCCGCGCCAGGACCGGCCGGTGACCAGCTGGAAGGGACGGGTGGAGATTTCGGCACCGGCGGGGGCAACGCCGATGATGATGCTCTCGCCCCAGCCCTTGTGGGCCGCCTCAAGCGCGGTGCGCATGACGTTGACGTTGCCGGTCGCGTCAAAGGTATAATCTGCGCCGCCGCCGGTCAGTTCGACCAGATGCGCCACCAGATCGCCGGTCACCTCCGAGGGGTTCACAAAATCCGTCATGCCGAATTTCTCGGCCATCTCCACCTTGCCGGGGTTGAGGTCAACGCCGACAATCTGGTCCGCCCCCGCGAGCCGCAGCCCCTGGATCACGTTGAGGCCAATGCCACCAAGGCCAAAGACAATCGCGGTCGATCCGATTTCGACCTTGGCCGTGTTGATCACCGCCCCGATGCCGGTGGTGACACCGCAGCCGATATAGCAGACCTTGTCGAACGGCGCGTCCTGCCGGATTTTCGCCAGGGCGATTTCCGGCACCACAGTGTGGTTGGCGAAGGTGGAGCAGCCCATGTAATGGTGGATCGGCGTGCCGTCCTCCAGCGAGAAGCGGGTGGTGCCGTCGGGCAGCAGACCCTGGCCCTGGGTGGCGCGGATCGCCTGGCACAGGTTTGTCTTGGGGTTCAGGCAGTAATCGCATTCGCGACATTCGGGGGTGTAGAGCGGGATCACATGGTCGCCGGGTTTCAGGCTTTTGACGCCTTCGCCCACTTCGATCACCACGCCAGCACCCTCGTGGCCGAGGATCGCGGGAAAGATGCCTTCGGGATCATCGCCGGAGCGGGTGAACTCGTCCGTGTGACACAGGCCGGTGGCCTTGATCTCGACCAGGACCTCTCCCGCTTTGGGGCCGTCAAGGTTCACGTCCATGATTTCCAAAGGCTTGCCAGGGGCCATGGCAACGGCGGCGCGGGTTTTGATCATCGGTTTGTCCTTCTTCTCAGACGTTTCAGTCCTGTGTGTCCCGCCGGTGGGGCGGAGGGCCGGGCCCGTTTGTGGCGCAGCCGATCGCATGGTCCGCTGCGGGTCGGCGCCACACTGCGGTTGTTCGCTAAGACCTACATCAGTCTGTCGGCCCGGCGCAACTGCCGCGGACGGCGCAAAAACTGTCGCCCGGTGCGGCGTTCTTTCGGCTTCTAACACGGCACCCGCAGCGCTGAGGCGTTCGAAACCGACCCATGGCCGCGCGCTGGCGTCGGGGCGGCGCGCATCCGCCGGTCAAGTTTGCGTTCAGCGACTTGAGATTTCCCTGTGTTTTGCCCATGTTGTGGGAGCCGCCACAGGCAAGTCAGAGAGGCGATGGATGATGAATATCGGAGATGTTGCGACCAGGTCGGGCCTGCCAGCCAAGACAATCCGCTACTACGAGGATATCGGTCTGATCCGCCCCGGCCGCAGCGCCAATGGCTATCGGTGTTTTGAAGAGCGGGATCTGCACAAGCTGGCCTTTCTGGGCCGGGCGCGGGCTTTGGGGTTCTCCATCGAGGATTGCCGCATGTTGCTCGGCCTCTACGAAGACGACAGCCGCGCCAGTGCGGACGTCAAGCAACTGGCGCTGACCCATCTGACCAAGATCGAGGCGAAAATCGCCGACCTGCAGGCGATGCGGGAAACCCTGAGCGAGCTGATCACCTGCTGCGCAGGCGACAATCGTCCGGATTGCCCGATCCTGCGGGATCTGTCGGGCGACGGCGAGGCCCCCCTTTAGCGCGTCAGAGCTTTCCCGGCCAGAACGGGTTGGACCAGGCGCGTTTGCCGGCGCGGTCGGTGACCGTGACCCGCAACCATGGGCTTTGTGCCAGCCGCCCCAGCTCTATGGTGGCGGTGGTCATGGCCTCGCCATACACCATTTCCGCTGCGTTGCCCGCCGCCTGCACACAGATGATCGAAGCCGCAGAGCAGGCAACGCGGACCCGGTCACCTTCGAACCAGATCCCGTCAATCTGTGGTCCCTGCGACGAATAGAACTGGCCGGATTTTAGCGCTGCCAGCAGAGGCTCGGGGCTGTTTTCCTCAGCCTTTACCATCACCCAGCCGCCAAAGGCGTCCGGGCCTTTGAAGTGGGCGTCATCGGTGGCGATCAGGGTCAGCGCGCGCCCCTCGGACAGCAAAAGTTCCAGCATCGGCATGCCGGTGCCCCGGTCGCTGAGGCTATGGGCGCCATGGTTGTAGGTTTCGACCGCATGGGCGGCTGTGATGCTGCGGGCATCCGCCATGGTCAGACCGGACCAATGCGGATGCGCAATTGCCACAAAGGCGCCAGCGTCGCGCGCCCGCGCCGCAAGCTCTGGCGCGCTTTCCTGACCGGGCACGGGCTGGAATCCCGGCGAATGCGACGGCGCGAAATCCGCCGGGATCCCCACCGCGAGAAGATGCCACAACTCGCCATTTTCCTGCGCGCCGGAATGCATTTCAATCCCCAGAAGGGTGGTGAAATCCGCGTCACGGTAGGGGGCTGTATCGACGATGGGGTAGTCCCAGAGGCCGATGAAATGATCGGTCAGGGATATGAAGTCATACCCTTCGGCCTTGTACCTGCGGCAGACCTCTTGCGGCGGCAGGGCGCCATCGGTCCGGTCCGAATGGGTGTGCAGGTTGCCACGGAAAAACCGACCGGGCGCGGCGAAGGGGGACAGCAGCATGTTTAGGGCTCGTTGGGTTTTGAATAGAACTGGCCCCCCTCTATCGCCGCACTGCGACAGTTGTGTGACCCTGCGGGGAGCGCCCGACTGGCAAAACAGGCAGAGGCGGGAGGAGCCACGCCAGACCAGTCCCGCCAAGACCCAACGCTTTGACGCGCCAGGTTGCCATCTGCGAGGGAGGAGGCCCAGGCGAGAAAGCCGACGGAGCGTTGAAAAACAACACTGATGCGCCCCCAACCAGGCGGGCAATCCCCGCACAGGGCAGGACGCGTGGGGTGCAATTGCACCACGTAGGAGGAGTAGCCCATGCCGGCGCAGGAAACGCGCGGCGCGGGCTGACCACGCGCGGCGTTCGCATAAGCGGATGCTGCTGGGGGCGCAAGCCAAAGTCACCGCACCTCGCTGGTTTTTCGCGCTGGAATAACCGTGAAACATGTCAAGGTTGAAGATTTACGTCAAAAATCCCGATAAACGGGCAATTCCGCAGATTGGAACCGATTGACAGCGCAAATTTTCCGCCACTAGAGTGAGAGGAACACGGGACGTGATCGGTTTGGAGAGGCCGAGGCGAGGAGGCCAAGTTGCGCCCTGGTGTTGCCGTCGTCGCACAGACGTTCGGTGGCCGCGCATAGCGGTGGGGAGGACAATTTGGACCAATTGCAGCTTCTTGTCAGTGGGCTTGCGAATGGCTGTGTCTACGGCCTGATCGCGCTTGGATTTGTGCTTATCTACAAGGCGACCGAGGCGGTGAATTTCGCCCAGGGCGATTTCATGATGCTGGGCGCATTTGTTGCCCTTGGTCTGACAAACGCGGAATACATGGCGCTGCCGTTTTGGCTGGCGGCCCCTCTGTCGATCCTGGTGATGGCGGTGTTGGGCTATCTGCTGGACCTTCTGGTGCTGCGCCGTCTTTTTGGCCAGAGCCAGATCGCCGTGGTCATTCTGACCATCGCCCTGGGCTTTGTGATCCGGTTTGTGGCCGGAGCCATCTGGGGGCATGAGCCGCAGACATTGCAAAGCCCGCTGTCGCAAGGGGATATCTCCCTTGGCGGCGTGGTGCTGAGCGTTGTGGATCTGGCGGTGATCGTGGTGACGGTCCTTTTGACGATCACGCTGTACCAGTTCTTTCAGCGCACCAGACTGGGCTTGGCGATGCAGGCGGCGAGCCAGAACCAGATGGCCGCCTATGTGATGGGCATCCCGGTCAAGCGGGTTCAGGGGCTGATCTGGGGGATCTCCGGGGCGACCGCTGCCGTTGCCGGTATTCTCTTTGCGTCCAAGGGCGCGATGGACCCGAATGCCGGGCTGCTCGGGATCAAGGCATTTGCCGCGGCGGTCATTGGTGGGTTCGGATCGCTCCCCGGTGCGCTTGTCGGCGGGCTGATCGTCGGGGTGATCGAACCCTTCGCCGCGCGGTATCTGGCGGCGGGCTATTCCCAGATCGCGCCCTATGCGCTGCTTCTTGCGGTGCTGGTGTTCCGACCGCATGGGCTGATTTCCCAGACCCGCATGAAAAAGGTCTGAGCCATGCGCATTCAGTTCAAGACCAGCTATGACCACGACATGCGCCTGTTTCCGGACGCCTGGACGGCCTGTGTCTATGGCGCGCTGATGGTGGTGATGGTGCTGCTGCCGGTGCTGCTGGACGAATTCTTTCTGGGCGAGATCACCAATGTTCTGATCTGGGCGATTGGCGGACTGGGCCTGATGTTGCTGACCGGGCAGAGCGGCCAGGCCAGCCTTGGCCATGCGGCCTTTCTGGCGATGGGCTGCTACAGCAACACCATCCTGATAGAGCAGGGCCTGCCCTTTGTGATTGCGTTCCCGTTGGCGGGCGTTCTGACGGGGCTGTTTGGCATGGTGATCGCCATCCCGGCCATCCGGCTGCACGGGATCTATCTGGCGATGGCGACCATCGCGGTTTCGGTGCTGGCGGATGACGTGATCGTGCTGCTGGAGCCCTGGACCGGAGGCGTCAGCGGCAAGTTCCCGGAGCCGATCGTGATTTTCGGATTTGAAATCGAACGGTGGAGCCAACCGGGGCGGTTTTACTATCTGGTGCTTGCCGTGACCGTCATCAGCACGTTGTTTTACCGCAATCTGTTGCGCGCGCCGATGGGCCGCGCCTTTGCTGCCGTGCGCGATAGCGAAGTCTCGGCGACGGCCCTCGGCGTTCATATCCCGCGCACAAAGGCCATCGCCTTTGGCCTGTCCTGCATGATCACCGGCTGGGCCGGGGCCTTGATGGGCTATCACGCGGGCACCTTCAACAACGAGACATTCTCCCTGGTGATTTCCATCACCCTGTTGATGATGATCGTCATCGGCGGGCTGGGGTCGATCCATGGCGCGTTCCTCGGCGCGGCTGTTGTCGCCTTCCTGCCGCAGGCCTTGTCGATGACCACAGACCTGTTTGGCGGCAGCGGGGTGGCCATTCCGGGATTGGAAACCGGGGTGTTTGGGCTGATCCTGATCCTTTTTATCCTGTTCGAACCGACGGGGATCTATGGCCGGTGGCTGAAGATCCGCACCTGGTTCGAGCTGTTCCCCTTCGCGCGCAAGGCCATGTTCCGCCGCCAGAAGAGCTACCTCAAGACGGAGCGGCTGCGATGAGCCTGCTCGAAATCCGGAACGCCACATTGAAATTCGGCGGGGTGGTGGCGGTGAACGATCTGAGTTTTGCCATCGAGGAGGGCGAGGTCTATGCCATCGTCGGCCCGAACGGGGCCGGAAAATCGACCGTGTTCAACATGATCTCGCGGTTTTATGCGCCTTTCGCCGGGCAATTTCGCTTTGACGGGCAGGATCTGCTGACGGTCAGGCCGGATCAGGTTGCCAACCTCGGGATCGCGCGGACCTTTCAGAACATCGAACTGTTTGATCAGGCAACGGTGCTGCAGAACCTGCTGGTCGGTCGCCACCGGCACCGGCAGAGCACCCTGCTGGAAGAGTTGTTCTTCGCGCCACGGGTGCGCGCCGAGGAACGCCGCCATCGCCACGCGGTGGAAGAGGTGATCGAGTTTCTCGACCTGCAGGCCTATCGCGACAAACGCATCGCGGGGTTGCCCTACGGCATTCGCAAGGTGGTCGAGCTGGGCCGCGCGCTGGCCTCTGGTCCGCGCCTGTTGCTGCTGGATGAACCGGCGTCAGGCCTGTCGGTGGAGGAAACCCAGGACATGCGCTGGTGGATTGATGACATCCGCCGCCAGATGGGCATCACCGTCCTGATGGTGGAGCATGACATGGGGCTGGTCTCTGGCGTCTGCGACCGGGTCCTGGCGCTGGCCGATGGGGCCCGGCTTGCCGAGGGCACGCCGGCCGAGGTGCAGTCGGACCCGCGCGTCATCGAAGCCTACCTTGGCACGGGGGCGGTCTGATGGGGGAGCCGCTGCTGGAGATCCGCAACCTGGAGAGCTTCTACGGCCCTATCATGGCCATTCGCGGCGTGTCGCTGACGGTCGAGCCCGGCCAGATTGTGACGGTGCTCGGCGCCAATGGTGCCGGGAAATCCACCCTGCTCAGGACGATTTCGGGCCTGATGGACCCGGAAAAGGGCGAAATCCATTTCGCGGGACGCCCGATCCATGGTCAGGAGCCCCACAAGGTGGTGGAGGCCGGTATCGTGCATGTGCCGGAGGGGCGCGAAGTTTTTCCGCTGCTTACGGTTGATGAAAACCTGACCCTCGGGGCCTATACCCGCCGCGACCGGACCGAGATCGCGCGGGACCGCGAGAAGGTCTTTGACTATTTTCCCATCCTCGCCGAACGCCGCCATCAGGAGGCCGGGACCCTGTCCGGCGGCCAGCAGCAGATGCTCGCCATCGGGCGCGGGCTGATGTTGCGACCCAGGATCATGTTGCTGGACGAACCCTCGCTCGGCCTGTCCCCGCTGCTGGTGCAGGAAATCTTTGCCATCCTGCGGCGGCTCAATGCCGACGAAGGCGTGACCATGGTGCTGGTCGAACAGAATGCCCGCGTGGCGCTGGATCTGGCCCATGCCGGCTATGTGATGGAGATCGGCCGGGTGGTGATGAACGGCAGCGCCGACCGGCTGAAAAACAGCGAGGATATTCAAGCCTTCTACCTTGGACAGCAGGAGGTGGGCCAGCGTGGAGAAAAACGCTGGAAACGCAAGAAAACCTGGCGCTGACGGCAGCGCCGAGAGGAAAGGACAGGCGTGATGAACATGGAGGCCAAACCCGCATTGACCCCGCCCCAGGTGGACCTGCATGGCGTGTCCTTCAATGCAGCGCCCGGCACGCGGCCCATCCTCATTGATGGATGCGACACGCTTCCGCGCCTGTTTCAGCTGCGTTGCTCGGAATTGGGGTCCCGCACGGCGCATCGGGAAAAAACGCTCGGGATCTGGACCGCTTATAGCTGGGCGGACTACTGGCAAGGCGCGCGCGACATGGCGCTGGGGCTGCGGGCGCTGGGGCTGCAACGGGGCGATGTGGTCTCCATTCTGTCCGAGGACCGGCGCGAATGGCTCTATGCCGATATGGGCATACAATGTGTCGGGGGCATCGTGTCGGGCATCTACACCACCGATTCCGCCCGTCAGCTGGCCTATTTGCTCAACGACAGCGACAGCCGGTTTCTGATTGTCGAGAACGACGAACAGCTCGACAAGGTGCTGGAGATCCAGGATCAGGTGCCGGGACTTGTGCGGGTCATTGTTCTGGACCGTGACGGGCTGCGGGATCTGGATCATCCGCTCTGTCTGTTCTGGGACGACCTGTTGGCGCTGGGCCAGTCGACCCCGCAGCCAGACCAGCAATTCGAGGCCGCCATCATCGAAGCCCGCCCCGAAGACACGGCATTGCTGATCTATACCTCGGGCACCACCGGCAACCCGAAGGGCGCAATGCTGGCGCATGAAAACATTCTGGCCGCCTGCGAGGCCGGCGCGCGGGTGCTGGCCTTCTATCACAGTGACGAGCAACTGTGTTTTCTGCCGCTCTGTCATATTCTGGAACGCAATATCTCGGTCTATTTTCCGCTGGCCGCCGCCAGTACCGTCAACTTCGCCGAAAGCCCGGAAACGGTCTTTGACAATATGCGCGAGGTTTCGCCGCATCATTTCTTTGCGGTGCCGCGGGTCTGGGAAAAAATCTATTCACGGGTGCTGGTACTGGCGCAGGAGGCCACGTGGCTGGGGCGTCTGGCGTTTGCGGCCGCGCTGCGGGTCGGTCTGGCCCGGGCGGATCTGGCGATCGCTGGGCGGCCGGTGCCGCCGCTTCTGGCGCTGCGCTACCGGATCTGGGAGGCGCTGGTGCTGCGCAACCTGCGCCGGATGCTGGGCATGGACCGGATGCGGCGCGGCGGCACCGGTGCCGCGCCGATTTCGCCCGATCTGCTGCGTTGGTACTGGGCCATCGGGGTGCCGCTGGTCGAGGGCTACGGGATGACCGAAAACGCAGGTCTTGCGACCCTGAACACCCCCGATGACAACGCTCCTGGCACCGTCGGCCCGCCGGTGCCGGGAGTCGAGGTTCGCATTGGCGGCGACGGGGAAATCCAGACCAGAGGCCTGAACACATTCAAAGGCTATTGGCGCAATTCCGAGAAAACCGCCGCCAGTTTCACCACGGACGGCTGGTTGCGGACGGGGGATGTCGGCGCAGTGGACGCCGAGGGTCGGCTGACAATCACCGGCCGGATAAAAGATATCATTATTACCCAAGGCGGTAAGAATATAACCCCCGCCGAAATTGAAAGCCGATTGAAATTCAGCCATTTCATTTCCGATGCGGTCATTGTCGGCGACGGCCGAAAGTATCTCAGCTGTCTGATCATGATCGATCAGGAGAATGTCGAGAAATTCGCGCAAGATCACAAGATCCCGTTCAGCGACTTCACCTCGCTCTGTGCCGCACAGCCGGTGGTGGAGCTGATCGCGGCCGAAGTGGCGCAGGTCAACCGGGATTTCGCGCGAGTCGAACAGATCAAGGATTTCCGCCTGATCAACGTTCTTTTGACGGCGGAGGACGAGGAATTGACGGCCACCATGAAGCTGAAGCGCGGTTTGGTGGAGGCAAAGTACAAGCAGTTGATCGACGACATGTACTGACGCTTTGCGCGTAGAGGCGCGGGGCGCACACCGGAGGAGGAAAGCAACATGAAAAGACGTCTAACAGGGCTCTCTGTCGCGCTGGCGCTCGGTCTGGGCGCCGTCACCGCCACGGCCGACAGCCAGGGGGTGAGTGACACCGAGGTGGTCATCGGCTCCGTGAACGACCTCAGCGGCGTCTTTGCCGCGGTTGGGGTGCCTGCGGTCAACGGGGCCACCTTGCGGTTCGAGGAGGCAAACGCCAACGGCGGCGTCCATGGCCGCCAGATCCGGTTTGTGGTGGAAGACAATGGCTATCAGATCCCGCGCGCGATGCAGGGCTACAACAAGCTTTTGAACCGCGACAAGGTCTTTGCGATGCTGTTGTCGCTGGGCACGCCGATGAACATCGCCGGGTTCAAGTTGCTCGACCCCAAGGGCATTCCCAACGTCAGCCCGCTGACGGCGGCGCGCCAGATGTTGCAGGAGCCGATGGACAACAAGTTCATCGGCTTTTCCAGCTACTTTGACCAGACCGTCGCGGGGATCTCTTATCTGGCGCAGGCCTTCGGCGCAGAGGACATCTGCGCGATGTATATTCCGTCCGATTTCGGCAAGGAAATCGAAGAGGGCGCCAAACACGCGGCGCAGGTACTGGGGATGACCTTTGCCGCCGAAACGACGCACAAACCGGATGAGCTGGATTTTGTCGGCTCGCTCCCCAAACTCAAAGACGCAGGCTGTGACGTCGTGGTCATGGCATTGGGCGTGCGGCAGGGCATCACCGTCGTCGGCACCGCAAAAAAGCTGGGTTGGACGGATGTGAAATTCCTCAATACCTCTGCCGGTTTTCTCGAGGCGGTGGCGGCTGTGCCGGGCGGTGTGACCGACGGGCTTTATGCGGCATCCGGCTGGGCCGATCTGTTGGCCCGCGCGCAGGAAGAAGAACCCGCCCGTTTCATCGCCGCCTATGAGGCGCGGTTTGACCAGCCTGCCGGTGGGTTTGCCATGTTGGGCTATACGGCTGCGGATACAATGTTGCGCGCGCTGGAGGTGGCGGGGGCCGAGCTCAGCCAGGAGGCGTTCATCGCTGCGATGGAGACGCTGGAATACTACGATGCCCTGTCGGATGCGCAGGTCACCTATGGCCCATCGGATCACCGGGGCGTGGATGACATCGTGATTTCGGTGGTCGAAAACGGCAAATGGCGCGAAGTCGCACGGGAATAGTCACCGATGATCACGCACTTGTGATCCGGGGAGGGGGCCGAAATCGGGCCCCTTTCATTTTTTACGATAGATGAAAGTGAAACCCTAGTTAACCGACCGTTAACCTGCCCCGACTCGCCGGATCACGTGCACATTTTTAGGTGAACCTCCGATAAATGCGGATTCTCATATAAATCAACACCTTCGCCCGTCTCGCTCTCGCTATGCGGGTAAAATAATAATTTCCATACTGACTTTTTCGTTTACCACCATAACTATCTTGTTAATTATATTTCTGAAATAATTACCATTTGTTAACACATTGAGAAGGCTAGAGCTTATCCCGAAGATGTTTTTTTGTTGGTGGTTGGAAATTTTGGTGCTTTAATTGTAGATGTGAAGTCGCTGCTACGCAATTTGTGAGTGTTTTGCTTTAGTGGCACGCGTAACTTTTATGTCGAGAGTGTCCAATGGTTACAGTTTTAAAAGTCCGTCAGTACGGCGCGTTTGGTGTATTTCGGCCAGACGGAGAAGCTATTCAACTTGGCGCGAAACATCAGGCGCTGATGGCGCTGATGATCACTGCCGAAGACGGGATCCGAACGCGCGCGTTCCTGGAACACACCCTATGGAGTTTTGCACAGCCCGAGCAGGCAAAGGCCAGCTTGCGAACGGCCTTGTCGACACTGCGAAAACACATCGGTGCCTCTGCATCCAGCGCCCTGGTCGCCAATCGTGAGCGGGTCACACTCGACCTGAGCATGATTGAAGTGGACACCGACACCACGCGCGGGGATTTCATGGAAGGCTTTGAATTGCCTCATGAACAGGTCTTTGCGGATTGGCTGGTGGAGATGCGGGCCCAGACCGCAATCGCGGCACCGAAGCCGCAGGATCCGCCGTGGGCGCCGCGCGACCGAAGCCGGGTCATCCTGGACGAATTGCTGCCCTCGATTGCGGTTCTGCCCTTTGCGCAGCGCTCGCCGGGGAGTTCGACCGCGCCTTTGGGGTCCATCCTGTCGGAGGAACTTTCGCGCCAGCTGTCGCGCAGCCAGGCCTTCTCGGTGACCTCTTACATGGCATCGCGCCAGTTCAGTCTGGACGAGGTCCGTCCGGCCGAAGTGTCCTCAGTGGCGGGGGTCAGCTATCTTGTCTCCGGCTCAGTGTTCATCAACGGACATGATTTCATCGCGCAGATTGATTTGCATGATGCGCACCGTGAAAAAGTGATCTGGACGCGGGAGTTCAAAGGCGCGCTGTCGGATCTGCTGATGGGCCAGAGTACGTCGCTGCGCGATGCCACCAGCCAGATCGGCCAGACTGTGGTCGGGGAGGCGGTTCGACTTGTCAGCTTCCGACCCCTGTCCAACCTGGCAAATCACACCTTGCTGATGGCCGCGATTGTGATGATGCAGAGCAAGCACAAAGACCAGTTCGAAAAGGCGATCGAGATCCTCGACACGCTGCTGGAACGCGAAATGCATCACCCGGTGGTGCTGACCTGGGCAGGTATCTGGCACGTCATGCGGGTACAGAAAGGCATGTCCACGGATCGCCACAAAAGCACGCTTATGGCGGAAAACCTGGCGAGCGCCGCACTGGCTCAGGATCCCGCGTTCTCCTTGGCGCATACGCTCAAGGGGATGATTTCCAGCTACCTGACGTTCGAGTTCGACAATGCGCAGTTCTCTTACGACAAGGCGTTGCAGGACAATCCAAACGAGGCACTGGCGCTGTTGCTGAAGGGGGCAACCCGGGCGATGCAGAACCATCCGGACGAAGGGATCCGCCTGACGGAAGCAGCGCGCAAACTGACGCCGCTCGGGCCGCAGCGCTACTATTTCGACTCGCTGGCCGCATCGGTGAGCCTGGCCGCGCGGGATTATGACCGGGCCATCGAACTGGCCGATCAATCCTTGCAGGAAAATGATTCCTATCCGGCAACGTTGCGCACCAAGGCCATTGCGCTGCAAATGTCAGGCCGCTCGGACGAGGCGCGGGATGTGGTCGAGTCGCTGATGCGCGTAACGCCCGATTTCTCGCTCTCGCGCTATATGCAGGAACACGCCGCCGCCTTCACCCCGTCAGGGCAGGATTGGGTCAGCGCGCTGCGCGAAGCCGGGGTGCCGGAATAGCAGGCTCCCGGGTGTCTCGGGATCCTTTATCCGCAACGAACAGGGGGCTTTCGGGCGCCCTGTTCGCGCCGTTCCACATCGGGTGAACCAGCTGATAATAGGCTGGTTTCATTGCCTAAATTCGCCCATCGCGCGGGGCGCGCACTTTTTTCGGAAAAACCCCTTGCAGCCTCCTTCAACACTCATTAGAAGGCCTCTCACACAGAGCGCTGGGATGTAGCCAAGTGGTAAGGCAACTGTTTTTGGTACAGTGTACCGTAGGTTCGAATCCTACCATCCCAGCCAATTTTCTCCACATGTGATCTTCGCCACGAGTTGCACCCTATTCGGTGAAATCTGGTATCGTGTTCGGGCAAGAATTCGGGCAAGACTGGCAGCTTGCGTATGTCCGGGCGTCTTGTCTTTCAGAATACTTCCGCCCTGACAGAGCTTTGAGCCCGCGTGGCCTCGGCCCTGCGCCTCAACCGCGCCGCAACGACGAAGCCGTCATCGCCGCCCTAGGCCGGCACAGTGGACAGGATTGCAGTGGTCCGTCACTGTCCGTCTCAATCGGGCGATCTCGCCGAGATTGCCGGTACGTTCACTTAACTTAAAATTAGATCTTTCGGCCTATCTGTTGTCCCGGAGCGCGCAAAATGCCGCTTTTGAGCATCCGGAGAACCAGAGCCGTGGAATTTCAATCGCACACGATCGCGCAAGATGCGTCCCGTAGAAAACCTTTGGTGACCGTGTTTTGTGCGGTCTGGCATCAACAGCCGAACAAACTGGACCTGCTCCGCTCGCATTGGGAGAATCTCAAGGCGCAGTCCATTCCCGTAGAGCCTTGCTATATTTTCGACAATGGCGATGTCGCACCGGATTGGCTTGATGCGCCCTGGCACAGTTTTTCCGAACCGCTCACCATCTACGAGGCCTGGGGGGCAGGGGTTGCGCTCAGCCAGACCAAATACACCATGAACCTCAATATGGACGACCGGCTTGCGACCAACGCGGCCCGTTTGCTGGTCTCCACCGCCGAGGCGACCGGCAGTGCTCTGGTCGGCGGGGACTGGCAGGTGAGTTTCGACGGCTCTCACCTGGAGGCACAGTTTGATGTGCAGGATTTGTGGGGGACGAGTTTCGCCTCCGATTGGCCGCCGATGGCGCAGCCCAACCTGCGCCTGGGCAGTGGCACTGGTGAGCGGGGGACCTTCGGTCCGGCGACGATGTGGAACCTGGACATTCTGGGGAAATGGTATCCCACCTATTTCAACAACCAGACGCCAGTCAAATCCATCGGCGATCAGATCTTTTGGAAAGTCGTCTTGCAGAACAAGCAAAAGATGACGCGGCTGCCAATGGTTATCGGGCGGTATTATTCCGACACCAAGAACCAGGCAGAGTTCCGCCCTCATCAAGACAACAAACTTCTCAACGATTGCGGCGTGAGCCAGATTTCGTTCACGCAGATGGTCTTGTCCGGGGATTTCTCGCGACGCCCTGGCGCGCAGCCGGTGCCGAAGCCTGCAAACAAGATTGAAGCCGCCAGTCAGGATCTCGCGACACAGTATCGCACCATGGGGCTGGGGGCGCTTCCAGCAGGAGCTCAAGGACACATATGACCCTCCGTGTTCTGATAACCGGCAGCGGTGGGATTGTCGGGCGTCATGTGGTGCGGGCGTTCCAGGACACCGTGCCCGATGCCGAAATCCTGCGCAACACGGCCGATCTGACCGATCTGGCCGCAACCACCCGGTTCGTTGAGGACGCAGGCTGGATTGATCTGGTGCTGCATCTGGCCGCTTTGGTGCCGGTTGCGGAAGTTCAGGCCAACCCCGCGCGCGCCTATTGTGTCAATGTGGGCGGCACCGTAAATCTGCTATCCGCCTTGGCGGATACGGCGGCGCGGGTGTTGCTGGTCTCCTCCAGCCATGTCTATGCCAGCAAGGCGGAGCCGATTGTCGAAAGTGACCCGACAGTTCCGGTCTCGCTTTATGGTCAGACGAAACTGATGGCGGAACAGGCGGCGACGCAGATCTGCGAGGCAACGGGCCGGTCGCTCTGCCTGGCGCGGCTGTTCTCGATCCACGATCCACGCCAGACCGGCAGCTATCTGCGCCCCACGCTTGAGCGCCGCTTTGCCGAGATGCGCCCCGACACCCCGTTCGAGCTGTTCGGGGCAGGCAGCCTGCGTGATTTCCTACCCGCACAGGACGCTGCGCGTCTTCTTGTCAAACTGGCGCTGACCGGGGCTGAAGGCGCCGTCAATGTGGCCTCTGGCACTGCAATCACCGTGGCCGACTTTGCCCGATCCCTGGCCCCGGTCCCGCTGGATATCCGGCCCAAGGGCCAGGACGATATCCTCAAAGCCGATGTGACGCGCCTGCGCGCGATCCTTGGAGAAAACAATGCCTGATACCGTCTCGATCGTCATCCCCACCTTCAACCGCGCGGATATGCTGCCAAAAGCGATCGACAGTGCGCTGGCCCAAACCCACCCTTGCGAGGTTCTGGTCGTCGATCACGGCTCGACTGACACCACCGCAGAGGTCGCCGCAGCCTATGGGGACAAGATCATCTATATCCGGCGGGAACGGGATTTCGGTCCGCATTTCTGCTGGCTCGAAGGGGTGCTGCATGCCAGCGGCGATCTGGTCCATCTGCAATATGATGATGACTGGATCCACGCGACCTTTATCGCCAAATGCATCGCCGTCATGGGCGACGACGTTGGGTTTTCCTTCAGCGGCGCAGAGGTGATTGACGACAAATCCGGGCGTCAGATGATGACCCAGTTCCTGGAATGGCTGCCCGAGACCGGGACCTACGAAAACCAGCTGGCAGAGGAACATATCGTCGGCTCGCTGATCTCGCCCGGCGCGGCGCTGTTTCGGCGTCAGGTGCTGATCGATGCGCTTTATCAGGGCCGCTTGCCGCTGCAACAGAACGAATACCACGGGGTCGGTCCGGACATCTTTGTGTCGCTGCTGTCGATGTTGCGCTACCCGAAGGTGGGTTTTGTCAAAGAACCCTTGGCCAGTTTCCGTGCGCATGACGGGTCGATCACCATCGACGCGCTGAAAGACCGAACCAAGAAAGAGAACATCGCCGCGGCCTATAACGAGGTCCGCCGGTTCTATGTCGAATTGAAAGCCATGCAAACCGTGCGAGGACCCAATTGATGATGACTGCTGTCAAACCGGTTACCCTGGCAGAAGACACGATCTCCCAGGGGGAACTGGAACAGACCGCCGCCTGGATGCTGGCCGGCAACCGGCTGACCAAGGCCGAGCTGACCACCACATTCGAGGAGGAATTCGCGGCCTGGATGGGCTGCAAACATGCGGTGTTCGTGAATTCGGGCTCCTCTGCGAACCTGCTGATGATCTATGCCGCGCAAGAAGCGGGCCGCCTGCGCAACACCAAGGTAATCGCCCCCGCTGTCAGCTGGGTGACGACCGTTTCGCCGCTGATCCAGCTTGGCTTTGAGGTGCGGCTGTGTGATTGCGATCCGATCAATCTCGGTCTTGATCTGGACCATCTGGAACAGCTTTGCCGGGATGAGGCACCGTCAATGCTGATCCTGGTGCACGTGCTGGGGCACGCCAATCACATGCGGGAAATCCGCGCCATATGTGAGCGCTATGACGTGCTGCTGCTCGAAGACAGTTGCGAGGCGCTGGGCTCCACCTTTGAGGATCGCAAACTGGGCTGCCATGGCGCGGCGGGCAGTTTTTCGTTCTACTATGGCCATCACATCTCCACCATCGAGGGCGGCATGGTGGTGACGGATGACAGCGAATTGCATCAGGTGATGTTGTCGCTGCGGTCCCATGGCTGGAGTCGTGACCTTGATCCCGCGCGCCGTGACAGCCTGCAGCAGGAACATGGCATCGACGATTTCCGCAATTTCTACACCTTCTACCACGCTGGTTTCAATCTGCGCTCGACCGACCTGCAGGCCTTTATCGGGCGTTTGCAGATCACCAAGCTCGACGAGATCTGCGCGGTGCGGCAGCGCAATTTTGACAGCTATGCCGCACAGCTGCCGGAGTTCTTCTGCCAGAAGAGCGACGCGGGCCTGTTGTCCTCCTTTGCCTATGGCACGCTGGTTGAGAACCGGATGGAGGTCTACGCCCATCTCAAGGCGCAGCAGATCGAATGCCGCCCGCTGATCTGTGGCAATATCGCCCGGCATCCCTTCTGGACCCGTCGCTATGGCGAGCAGGTTCTGCCCAACGCGGATCTGATCCACGAATTCGGCATCTACCTGCCGAACCACCACAATCTGCGCACCGCGGACGTCGAACGGGTCACGTCTGCCTTCAACTCTGTCGCCCGGCCAAAGGGCATGCGAGACCGCGCCGCCTGATCGGCAATCGCTCGCAAAAAGACCCAATCGGGCGCAACAGGAAACGGAAAACAGGCCATGAAAAAAGCACTGATCACAGGCGTCACCGGACAGGATGGATCCTATCTCGCGGAGCTTCTGCTGGAAAAAGGCTACGAGGTGCACGGCATCAAACGCCGCTCCTCCAGCTTCAACACGCAGCGGGTGGATCATATCTACCAGGATCCCCAGACCGAAAAAGCGCGCTTCAAACTGCATTACGGCGATCTGTCGGACAGCTCGAACCTGACCCGGATCATCTCTGAGGTGGAACCGGACGAGGTCTATAACCTCGGCGCGCAAAGCCACGTGGCGGTGTCGTTTGAATCCCCGGAATACACGGCCGATGTCGATGGTCTCGGCACCCTGCGGATGCTCGAAGCGATCCGTTTTCTGGGGCTGGAAAAGAAGACGCGCTTTTATCAGGCCTCCACGTCAGAGCTCTATGGCATGGTGCAGGAAACCCCGCAGCGCGAGACCACACCGTTTTATCCGCGCAGCCCCTATGCGGTGGCAAAGCTCTATTCCTATTGGATCACGGTGAACTACCGTGAAAGCTATGACATGTTCGCCTGCAACGGCATCCTTTTTAACCACGAAAGCCCCCGTCGCGGCGAAACCTTCGTGACGCGCAAGATCACCCGCGGGCTGGCCAATATTGCCCAGGGGCTGGAAGAGTGCCTTTACATGGGCAACATCGACGCGCTGCGGGATTGGGGCCACGCCAAGGATTATGTGCGGATGCAATGGATGATGTTGCAGCAGGACAACCCGGAGGATTTTGTGATCGCAACCGGTGAGCAGCATTCGGTGCGTCAGTTCATCGTCTGGGCCGCTGCCGAACTGGGCATCACGCTGGAATTCCGGGGTGAAGGCCTTGAAGAGGTCGCGGTTGTTGCCGGCATCTACGGTGACAAGGCGCCCGCCTTGCAGACCGGGGATGTGATCATGCAGATCGACCCGCGCTATTTCCGCCCCGCTGAGGTCGAGACCCTGTTGGGCGATCCGTCCAAGGCCAAGCAGAAACTTGGCTGGGTGCCGGAAATCTCTGTGCAGGAGATGTGCGCGGAGATGGTCATGGCTGATCTGGATGCCGCCCGTCGGCATGCGGTGCTGCGCGATCATGGCTTTGATATGCCGGTGGCGCTGGAGGCCTGACCCGTGAAGATCTACGTGGCCGGTCATCGGGGCATGGTGGGCGGTGCGATCCTGCGCCGTCTCGCGGCCCGCCAGTCGGCCGGGCAAGCGGTGGAGCTGTTGACTGCGACCTCCTTGGAACTGGACTTGACCGATCAGAGTGCGGTGCGGGCGTTTTTTGCCCGCGAACGCCCGGATCAGGTGATCCTCGCCGCCGCACGGGTGGGGGGCATTCACGCCAACAACAGCTTTCCGGCGCAGTTCATCTATGAAAACCTGATGATCGAGTGCAACGTGATCCACGCCGCCTATGAGGCGGGGGTGGAGAAACTGTTGCAGCTGGGGTCGTCGTGCATCTACCCGCGCGAGGCGGCGCAGCCGATGCGCGAACAGGCCCTGCTCAGCGGTCCTCTGGAAGCCACCAACGAACCCTATGCCATCGCAAAGATCGCCGGGATCAAGCTCTGCGAGAGCTATAACCGGCAATATGGCACCGATTATCGCTCCGTCATGCCAACGAACCTTTATGGACCGGGGGACAATTTTCACCCCGAGAATTCGCATGTGCTGCCGGCGCTGATCCGCAGGTTTCACGATGCGCGGCTGACCGATGCAGAAAACGTCACCATCTGGGGCACCGGCGCGCCGCGCCGCGAGTTTCTGCATGTGGACGACATGGCCGAGGCGTCGCTTTTTGTGCACGATCTGGCCCCTCAGCTGTACCAGCGGGAAACCGATCCGATGCTGTCGCATATCAATGTCGGCTCCGGTCAGGATGTCACCATTCTGGAGCTCGCCCGGACCATTGCCCGGGTGGTTGGCTATGAGGGCCGGATCAGCTGCGATCCCGCGCGCCCGGATGGCACCCTGCAGAAACTGATGGATGTATCGCGGCTGGAACGGCTCGGCTGGCGGGCTTCGATCGGGCTGGAGGCGGGGATCCGGCAGACCTATGACTGGTTCCTGACGCAGGATCTGGCCGCTCTTCGCCAGAAATGAGGGCTTTCGCAACGCGGCACTGAGGGCTTTCCAGCGGGCACCTCTGACCCGGTGGGGTGGTCGTTGGGCGCTGCCAGGTCCATTTGCCTGCGCGTCTGATTGACCCTTTTCCTGAATGTCGAGCGCGAAACACCGGGGTCGAACTGCGGGCCGCAGCCGGGCTTTGCACGGGCGGGCGGCGGGCAACCTCCTGTCAATCTTTGCGTGGTCTTCTGTGGCCCTGCGCCGCGTCCTGCAGTCCCCGCCAAAGGAGATGCCCCCGTGAAAGAAACACCCCCGGACCAGGGATTGATCCCGCCCCGCATCAGGCGTGTGCTGTGCCTGGACCCGCCGCGGGGAAGTGCGGCTGACCCGCTGGTGTTGCGCTGGGCCGTGTCGCAAGCGCAGGGGGCGAAACCGCTGCGTCCACAGAGTGCGTGGGTGCGGCATCCGAAGGATGTGGTGCCGCGTCGGGGCGGGGCACCAGAACACCGCCGTCCATAGGGCAGCCCCCGGTCAGGTCTGGCCGCATGATCCAACCGGTTGGCGTTGTGACGTCGGGCGCGGATCCCTGCCGCATGTTTCGCTGACAATTGGCACTGGTCTTTTGCCGCGCACGCTGGCAGTCATGGGCCATGACAGACAAGAGGCTTGTTTCACCGCCAGAACCGGAGCCGCAGGGCTGGCCACGCGTGGTCAACGCGGGGTTCGATGGTCTGGTTGTGCGCTTTGCGGACCGACTGAGCGAGCCGGCAAATCGCGCGGCGCTGGCCTTTCGCGCCGCACTTGAACAGCAGAGCTGGAGCGCGGTGGAGGAAACCTCGACCTCGCTTGTTTCCACCTACCTGCGGTTTGATCCGTTGGGGACCGATCATGGGGCCATGGCGACGCGGGTCGCGGACCTGCTGGCGTCGCGCGACTGGTACGAGGCCGCCCTGCCGGAGGGGCGCAGGCTCTGGCGGGTCCCGACCGTGTTTGGCACCGATCTCGGGCCGCAACTGGCCGAGGCTGCGGCGGTCGCCGGCCTCACGGTGGACGACGCCATTGCGCAAATTTCCCAAACCCGGCTCCGGGTGCAGACCATCGGGTTTGCACCGGGGCAGCCCTATCTCGGCGAATTGCCCGAAGCTTTTGACATCCCGCGCCAGACCGCGTTGACGCCCGAAGTGCCCGAGGGCGCTGTCGTGGTGGCGATCCGCCAGATCGTGTTGTTTTCGGTGACCACGCCGACCGGATGGCGCCACATTGGCCAGACCCGGTTTCGCCTGTTTCGCCCGGATGACGCGAACCCCTTTGTGTTGCGTCCGGGGGATGAGGTCCTGTTCGAACCGATCTCGGCCGAGCGGTATGGGGCCCTGGCCGGGGACGGCGCGGCGGGCGGCGCCACCGCCGAGGCACTGACATGAGCCGGGCGCTGACCGTCACCCGCGCAGGGCCTGGTCTGACCGTGCAGGATCTTGGCCGCCCCGGCTATCTTGCGTTTGGCCTGTCGCGGGGCGGCGCAGCCGACCGGTTGGCGCTGTTTGAAGGGGCGGCGCTGTTGGGACAGGACCCTGCCTTGGCCGCGGTGGAAATGGCCGGTCTGGGCGGCAGCTTTGTCGCGACCGAGGATATGCGCATCGCGCTGACCGGCGCCCCCATGCGGGCCACATTCAGCACCGGCCAGGCGCTGCGCTGGAACGCCAGCCATCTGTTGCCCGCTGGCGAGACGCTGACCATTGGGGCGGTGCAGGCCGGGAGCTACGGTTACCTGCACGTGGCCGGGGGGATTGAGACCCCGCAACGTTTGGGATCGCGCAGCGTACATGTTGCCGCCGGACTCGGGGCGCGTCTTCAATCCAACGACAGGCTGCCGCTGGGGTGCGATCCCGGCGGTCCGGTCAACCTGTCGCTGTCGCCGGAGCCGCGCCTTGCGGGTGGATGCCTCCGGTTCGTGCCAAGCCTGCAGACGCATTTGTTTGCCCGCGCCGAGCTGGCGCGGTTTCAGAAGGTCGATTTTATACGCGACATCCGTGCCAATCGCATGGGGGTGCGTCTGTTGCCGCAGGGCGAGGGGTTTGCGCTCGACGGTGGTCTCAGCGTGCTGTCAGAAGTGATTGCGCCGGGGGACATCCAGATCACCGGCGACGGCACCCCTTATGTTTTGATGAGCGAATGTCAGACCACCGGCGGCTACCCCCGGATCGGATCGGTCCTGCCCTGCGATATGGCGCTGGTGGCGCAGGCTCAGGCCGGGGCGCGGTTTTCCTTTGTGCAGGTGACCTTGCAAGAGGCGGTGGAGATCGAACGCCGGGCCCGAAGTGAGCGCGCCCGGTTGACCGCACGGCTTGCCCCTTTGGTGCGCGACCCGGCGGTGCTGCGTGATCTGTTGTCTTACCAGTTGGTCAGCGGTGTGACCGCGGGGCGGGAGCTTGAAGACGATGATACCTAAAACAGGAGCAGATGCCATGGCAGCCACCGTCGATTTGAATGCGGATATGGGAGAGAGCTTCGGCCCTTGGGTGATGGGGCAGGATGCGGATGTTCTGGAGGTCGTCACCTCGGCCAATGTCGCCTGCGGCGTGCATGCGGGCGATTGGGACGTGATGGCCGCCACCATGGCGGCGGCGGCGGCGCGCGGGGTTGGCATCGGGGCGCATCCGGGGTTTCCGGACCTTCAGGGGTTCGGGCGGCGCAGGATGCATCTGCCGGACCAAAGCCTGGCGCATCTGGTGCAATACCAGCTGGGCGCGGCCCAGGCGATGGCACGGGCGGCGGGGACGCAGGTGCGACATCTGAAGCTGCACGGGGCGCTTGCCAATATGGCGGCTGCGGATCAGCATATGGCAACGGTCTGCTATAAGGCGGCGCTGAAGGTGGCGCCCGATCTCGTTATCATGGTGATGGCAGGCACCCGCCAGCAAGACGCGGCTCAGGCGCTCGGATGCAACCTTGCCTGCGAGATTTTTGCGGATCGGGCCTATAACGCGGATGCTTCGCTTGTGGATCGGTCGCGGCCGGGTGCGGTGATCCACGACCCGGATCTGGCCGGTCGCCGGGTCGTCCAAATGGTCGAGGCAGGTGCGATACTGGCCGAGGATGGCAGCCGCATACCGACGCGGATCGACACGATTTGCCTGCATGGCGACACGCCGGAGGCGCTGGAAATTGCGCGCAGCGTCCGCTCCGGCCTGGAGGCTGCAGGCATCACCTTGCAACAGTTCCCGGGCGCGCCGCTCTGAGGTGACCACTTCGGCGCAAGGGGAGGCTCCCGCCCGTCTGCCATGGCCTTTCGGCCCCGCCATCCCGTTGGGCCTCGCGCCTCAGGCG
>NZ_LPUY01000051.1 GCF_001518015.1 Tritonibacter horizontis | reverse complement strand
GGCGCCGCGCTGATGCGCGGCGCGCGGCGTTTGCGGTAGCTGGAGTTTGATCCACGCCGGTTTGAAGTTCGTTCGACCGCGGTTTGATCGCTGATCGAGATTTGATTGCACCTGCTCCGAAACCCGCCAGAATCCGGCGGGGGATTGCGGCCGACAGGGCGGCAATCAACATCAGCTTTGCGGTGCAAGCATTCGCCGATACAGGGTTTCCAGAAACACGGCCGCGCCGTCGAACGGGTCTTCGGGGGTCATCAGGGTGCGCACCTGGACCTCGAAATCGGCATAGTGCTGGGTCAGCGACCAGATGGAGAACAGTAAATGGCGGGGATGGACCCGTGCGATCCGGCCCGCGTCCATCCAGCCGAGAAACACGGTCTCTGTGTCATCCACCAGGGCGCGCAGATCCGTCGAAAGCGTGTCGATCATGCGCGGCGCACCCTGCACGATTTCATTGGCGAACAGGCGGCTTTCACGCGGCATATCCTGGCTCATCTGCAGTTTGCGCTGCACATAAGCCAGGATTTCCTCCATCGGATCACCCGTCGGGTCGATCTCGCGCAGTGGGTCGAGCCAGGTGTCCAGAAGTTCGGACAGCAGGGCGGTGAAGATCGCTTCTTTGGAGGGGAAGTAATACAGGAGATTGGGTTTTGACAGGCCCGCCGCCGTCGCCACCTGGTCCACCGTTGCGCCGCGAAATCCATTCTGCGAGAAGACCTCCAGCGCGGCTTCGAGGATGTTGGCGCGGTTGCGTTTCTGGATCCGGGTCGGGCTGCGGTCTTTGGGCATGGGGTGCCGTGTCTCTTCTTTGCTGGGTGTCAGTTGCATGCTCGCGCGGAATTCGCTCAGTTGTCCAGCAACTCGGCCTTAAAACGGATCCGGCGGCGCGCAATTTCTTGACTGATTCTGATCTGGTGATAGCGTGAGTTTGACCAGTTGGTCAAATGTCGGCGGTATCCCGGATCCGGGATCGCGGGGCGGGCGTGAAGACGTCTGGTTCACCGACAGGCCGACGCAACAGCCACTGACCCAAGGCCACACCGGCCGCTACAACACATCCCGCATATGAGGATGGGGCAGACGACAGGGAAGGACGCGAGAAATGACGACGCTCGGACAGAATTTGAAGATTGATGGTGACCGTTTGTGGGGCAGCCTGATGGAGATGGCCAAGATCGGCCCCGGTGTCGCGGGGGGCAACAACCGCCAGACGCTGACCGACGAGGATGCCGCGGGCCGGGCGCTGTTTCAGAGCTGGTGCGAGGCGGCCGGGCTGACCATGGGGCTTGATACCATGGGCAATATGTTTGCCACCCGCGCCGGGAGCGACCCGGAGGCCTTGCCGGTCTATATGGGGTCGCATCTGGACACCCAGCCGACGGGCGGCAAATACGATGGGGTGCTTGGGGTGTTGGGCGGTCTGGAAGTGATCCGCACCCTCAACGACATGGATATCAAGACAAAACACCCGATTGTGGTGACCAATTGGACCAACGAGGAAGGCACCCGGTTTGCCCCGGCCATGCTGGCCTCCGGGGTGTTCGCGGGCAAGCATACGCAGGATTGGGCCTATGGCCGTGAAGACGCGGAGGGCAAGACCTTTGGCGATGAGCTGAAGCGGATCGGCTGGGTCGGTGACGAGGAAGTCGGGGCCCGCAAGATGCATGCGATGTTTGAATTGCACATCGAACAGGGCCCGATTCTGGAAGCCGAAAAGAAGGACATTGGCGTTGTCACCCACGGTCAGGGGCTGTGGTGGTTGCAATGTACGGTGACCGGGAAAGACGCCCATACCGGATCGACACCGATGAACATGCGGGTCAATGCCGGGCTGGGCATGGCGCGGATGACGGAGGCGGCGCATCAGATTGCCATGGCCCATCAGCCCCATGCGGTGGGGGCTGTGGGCCATTGCGATGTTTATCCCAACTCGCGCAATGTGATCCCCGGCAAGGTGGTCTTCACCGTTGATTTCCGCACGCCGGATCTGGAGAAACTGACTGCGATGCGGACGCAATTCGAGGCGCAGGCGGGCGAGATCGCCAAAGAGCTGGGGTTGGGGCTGGAGATCGAGCCGGTGGGGCATTTCGATCCCGTCACCTTTGATCCGGGGTGCGTGTCTGCGGTGCGGGATGCGGCGGAGCGTCTGGGTTACAGCCATATGGATATCGTGTCTGGCGCCGGCCATGATGCCTGCTGGATCAATGATCTGGCGCCGACGGCGATGATCATGTGCCCCTGCGTTGACGGGCTGAGCCACAACGAGGCGGAAGAGATTTCCAAGGAGTGGGCTGCGGCGGGCACGGATGTGATGTTGCATGCGGTTCTGGAAACGGCGCAAATCGTCGAGTGAAGGTCTGAAAGAGGGGGCGCTGCCCCCGGCGCGCCTTGCGCGCCACCCCCGAGGTATTTGGAAAAAGATGAAGCCCGGGGAGCTGACACGGAGGCGCAGGACAGAGCTGTGCCCGGACAGGGAGATACAAGATGACCACAGTAATCAAGAACGGCACCATTGTGACGGCGGATCTGACTTATAAGGCGGATGTGCTGGTCGAGGGCGGGGTGATCACCGAAATCGGACCCGATCTGAAGGGGGACGAGGTGCTGGACGCCACCGGATGTTACGTGATGCCGGGCGGGATTGACCCGCATACCCATCTTGAGATGCCATTTATGGGGACCTATTCCTCGGATGATTTTGAAAGCGGCACGCGGGCGGCGCTGGCGGGGGGCACCACCATGGTGGTGGATTTCGCCCTGCCAAGTCCCGGTGAGAGCCTGCTGGATGCGTTGAAACGCTGGGACAACAAGTCCACCCGGGCCAATTGTGATTATTCCTTTCATATGGCGGTGACCTGGTGGGGGGAGCAGGTCTTTGACGAGATGAAGACCGTGATCGAGACCCGCGGCATCAACACCTTCAAGCATTTCATGGCCTATAAGGGCGCGCTGATGGTCAATGATGACGAGATGTATGCCTCGTTCCAGCGGCTGTCGGAACTGGGCGGCATTGCCATGGTGCATGCGGAGAATGGTGATGTGGTGGCAGAGCTGAGCGCGAAATTGCTGGCGGAGGGCAATACGGGCCCCGAGGCGCATGCCTATTCCCGCCCGCCACAGGTGGAGGGGGAAGCCACCAACCGCGCCATCATGATCGCCGATATGGCAGGGGTGCCGCTGTATGTCGTGCATACCTCCTGTGAGGAGAGCCATGAGGCCATCCGCCGGGCGCGGATGCAGGGCAAACGGGTCTGGGGCGAGCCGCTGATCCAGCACCTGACCCTGGATGAGAGCGAATATTTCAACGCCGATTGGGACCATGCGGCGCGCCGGGTGATGTCGCCGCCCTTCCGTAACCAGAAACATCAAGACAGCCTTTGGGCCGGGTTGCAGTCCGGCTCCCTGTCGGTGGTGGCGACGGATCACTGTGCCTTTTCGACCGAGCAGAAGCGTTATGGCGTGGGGGATTTCACCAAGATCCCCAATGGCACCGGCGGGTTGGAGGACCGGATGCCGATGCTCTGGACCCATGGGGTGGAAACCGGTCGGTTGACGCCGAACGAATTTGTCGCTGTGACCTCGACCAATATCGCCAAGATCCTGAACTGCTATCCGAAAAAGGGCGCGGTTCTGGTCGGGGCCGATGCGGATCTGGTGGTTTGGGATCCGGCCAAGACCAAGACCATTTCGGCTGCCTCGCAGCAATCGGCGATTGACTACAACGTCTTTGAGGGCAAGGCGGTCAAAGGCCTGCCGCGCTATACGCTGAGCCGGGGGCAGGTGGCGGTGATGGACGGCGAGATCAAGACCCAGGAGGGCCATGGCAAGTTCGTGGAACGCGCGCCCAACACCACGGTGAACAAGGCCCTGTCGACCTGGAAGGAGCTGACCGCCCCGCGCCCGGTCGAGCGCAGCGGCATTCCCGCGACGGGCGTCTAGGCGCATCGTAGGCAGGGGGCATGGCCCCCTGTTCGTCTGACCAAGGTAATGAAATGAATATGCAAATGAACCCCCAGGTAGACAGCGCCAACGACTCCACCCAGGTCCAACCCGTCATCGAAGCCCGAGACCTCAATCTGGTTTTCGGGGCGGGCGACACCTCGGTGCAGGCCCTGAAAGACATCAATCTGAACATCAACAAGGGAGAGTTCGTCTCCTTTATCGGCCCGTCGGGCTGCGGCAAGACCACGTTTTTGCGCTGCATCGCGGCGCTGGAAACGCCGACAGGTGGCAGCCTCGCGGTCAATGGAATGACGCCGGAACAGGCGCGTCTGAACCGGGCCTATGGCTATGTGTTCCAGGCGGCCGGGCTGTACCCCTGGCGGACCATTGCGAAGAACATCAAGCTACCGCTTGAAATCATGGGGTTTTCCCGTGCCGAACAGGACCGTCGCGTGGCCGAGGTGCTGGAGCTGGTGGAGCTTTCGGGCTTTGGCGGCAAATTTCCCTGGCAGCTGTCGGGCGGCATGCAGCAGCGGGCCTCGATTGCCCGCGCGCTGGCCTTTGATGCGGATCTGCTGTTGATGGACGAACCCTTCGGGGCGCTCGATGAGATCGTGCGGGATCACCTCAATGAACAGCTGCTGAAGTTGTGGGCGCGCACTGACAAGACCATTGGTTTTGTCACCCATTCGATTCCCGAGGCTGTGTATCTTTCGACTAAGATCGTGGTGATGTCGCCCCGTCCGGGCCGCATCCACGAGGTGATCGAAAGCCCGCTGCCGAAAGAGCGCCCGCTCGATATCCGCGACACGCCGGAGTTCATCGAAATCGCCCATCGCGTCCGCGAAGGCCTGCGTGCGGGGCATGGCGATGACTGATTTTCTGATGCGGGAGGTGGCACCATGAAATCCGTGCTTGCCGTCCTGACGGTCGTCGCCGGGATCATCGGGATCTGGTATCTTGCTTGCGTGCCGATGAACATCAAGGGCGTGCTGGACGCCGCCGAGCGGGCAGGCACCGAGGTTGTGCCCGCCACCGCCAGGGAGCGGCGCGATGCCTCGGCCCTGGGGCTGGTCGCAAACAACAGCTTTGCGATTTCCAGCACCTGGTCGGTGGACCGGCCCCGGCTTCCGGCACCGCATCAGGTGGCGGTGGAGCTGTGGCAGACCACGGTGGAGAAAAAGATCACCTCCAAGCGCAGCCTGATCTACCACGCGCAAGTAACGCTGTCGGCGACGCTTTTTGGCTTTGCGCTTGGCACCGGATTGGGGATCCTGCTGGCGGTTGGCATCGTGCATTCGCGCGTGATGGACATGTCGGTGATGCCTTGGGCCATCGTCAGCCAGACCATCCCCATCATCGCGCTGGCGCCGATGATCATCGTCGTGCTGTACTCCATTGGGGTGCAAGGACTTTTACCCAAGGCGATCATTGCTGCCTATCTCAGTTTCTTTCCGGTGGTGGTCGGCATGGTCAAGGGGCTGCGCAGCCCGGATCACATGCAGCTTGACCTGATGCGCACCTATGGCGCCACCGGCGGGCAGGTGTTCTGGAAATTGCGGCTGCCCTCGTCGATGCCCTATCTCTTTGCCTCGCTGAAAATCGGCATTGCGGCGTCGCTGGTGGGGGCCATTGTTGGCGAATTGCCCACCGGGGCGGTGGCCGGATTGGGGGCGCGGCTGCTGGCGGGCAGTTACTATGGACAGACGGTACAGATCTGGTCGGCGCTCTTTGGCGCGGCCATTCTGGCGGGGCTTCTGGTGGCGCTGCTGGGGCTGATCGAACGGCTGCTGTTGCGCCGCATGGGGGTCAGGACATGAGGCGCAGTGTCAAAACGGCCGCTGCCGTGCAGCAGCAGCTTGGCCGGATTTTCCGGGCTGAGACGATGAAGGGGAGGGCGGTATGATGGCTCTGGTTGTACTGGCGCTTCTGGTGTGGGCTGCGGGCTGGTGGGTCAACGCACGACTGGCGAACGGACAGCACGCGCACAGCCGCGCGGTCGGGCTTGCGGTGCCTGCGATCTTTGGTCTGACGCTGCTCTTGATGTGGGAGCTTCTGGTGCGGGGGCTTCAGGTTCCGATGGTGATTCTGCCCGCGCCATCGCTGATTGCAGCGCGGTTTGCCGGCAGTCTGCCGATCCTGTGGCAGGACTTCAGTCAGACGATCCTGAAGGGCGCGCTGGGGGGCTATCTGATCGGCTGCTGCGCGGCGGTTCTGATCGCCATTCTGGTGGATCGCAGTGATTTCCTGCGCCGCGGGCTGTTGCCGGTTGGCAATTTCGTGGCGGCGCTGCCGATTGTCGGCACCGCACCCATTCTGGTGATGTGGTTCGGGTTCGACTGGCACTCCAAGGCGGCCGTGGTTGTGGTCATGGTGTTCTTTCCAATGCTGGTGAACACGGTGGCCGGCCTGCGCGAAGCCACCGAGATGCAGCGGGACCTGATGCATACCTACGCCGCTTCCTATTGGCAGGCCCTGCTGAAACTGCGCCTGCCCGCCGCATTGCCTTTCATCTTCAACGGGTTGAAGATCTCGACCACATTGGCGCTGGTGGGGGCGATCGTGGCGGAGTTCTTTGGCTCGCCCACGGTTGGCATGGGATTTCGGATTTCGACCTCTGTCGGCCAGCTGGCGCTGGACATGGTTTGGGCGGAAATCGTCGTGGCCGCGCTCGCCGGGTCGCTGTTTTACGGGTTGATTGCGCTGATGGAGGCGTCGCTGACCTTCTGGCATCCCTCCCAGCGGGGATGAACGATCCGGTTCCCGCCCGCTGGCGGGGACCGGCCCGAGATTTGGGTCCGGGCGTGAACAAGAGGGAGATCCCCCGCGCGCGCCGACGCCCAAAGCTTGCGCAAGTCTGAAATTTTACCGTTTGGACAACAATAAACACTTTGAACGGTCGACCGGTCTCGCGCATGATTTCACTATAACCAACAGGGAGTTCAACGAAATGAAACACGTGCTCACAGCCGCCGCCATGGCACTGATGACCGCCTCTGCCGCTCAGGCCGCCGATGAGGTCAAACTGCAGTTGAAATGGGTCACCCAAGCGCAGTTCGCAGGCTACTATGTGGCGCTCGACAAAGGGTTCTACAGCGACGAAGACCTGGATGTGACCATCCTGCCCGGCGGGCCGGACATTGCGCCGACACAGGTGATTGCAGGCGGTGGCGCCGATGTCACCGTCGAATGGATGCCAGCGGCCCTGGCCGCGCGCGAAAAGGGCCTGCCGCTGGTCAATATCGCCCAGCCCTTCAAATCCTCCGGCATGATGCTGACCTGCTGGAAAGACACCGGCATTGCCGAACCAAGCGACCTCGCGGACCGCACGCTGGGGGTCTGGTTCTTTGGCAACGAATTCCCCTTCATGAGCTGGATGGGCAAGCTGGGGATTTCGACCGAGGGCAAGGGGGCCGAAGGTGTTGAGGTTCTGAAACAGGGCTTCAACGTTGACCCGCTGCTGCAGCGTCAGGCGGATTGCATCTCCACCATGACCTACAACGAATATTGGCAGGTCATTGATGCCGGCGTCACCGAGGACGAGCTGGTGACCTTCAAATACGAGGACCAGGGCGTCGCGACGCTGGAAGACGGGCTTTATGTGATCGAGGAAAACCTCTCCGATCCGGAGTTTGTCAACAAGATGGAACGCTTTGTGCGCGCCTCGATGAAGGGTTGGAAATACGCCGAGGAAAACCCGGACGAAGCCGCGGAAATCGTGCTCGACAACGATGCCTCCGGTGCCCAGACCGAAACCCATCAGAAGCGGATGATGGGCGAGATCGCCAAACTGACATCGGGCAGCAATGGCGCGCTTGACCCGGCCGATTACCAGCGCACGGTTGACACCCTGCTGACCGGTGGGTCGGACCCGGTGATCACCAAGACGCCCGAGGGTGCCTGGACCCATGCGATCACCGATGCAGCGTTGAACTGACCCCTGTCGGCCCCGCGTGGAGCGCCGAACGCCTAAGCGCGTTCCCGCCGCCGACCTGTTGCAAGAGCCCATCCGCCAGCGCGGGTGGGCTCCGTTAATTCTGGAGAAAAGTAACCTTCTATTAAGATATTGCCGCCTTGATCGTAGAGGTGATGGGATGTTTCCCACGTTCTGACGAGGGATCGAATGTCCCAGTTAACGAGTACCTTGTGTTTCTGTGGAGCGGCGCAAACCCAGCAGGAGCGCCGCTCCACACTCCTTGAACGTGCCTGCCTCGAAGCGCGCCTGCGGCGCAAATTCGCGGGCTCCGGGCCCCAGGTGCTGGTTCTCTACTACAATCTGTCTGTTCCATATCCGGCCCCGTTGGTGGCAGTCGGTTCCTATATGGTGGCCAACCTGAGAGCCTGCAATCGCGCCTGCCTGAGCCGCGATGACATCCTGTTTGCGCTTGGGCATGGGTTCCAGCGGGTGTTTGTCGAACTGACCCCGGATATTCAGTTGATTGAGCATCAGATGCGCCTCGTGGCGCAGGTGACGGCCTGTGCCGGACAGGGCGGGGCGATTGCCTTGTTCCACTCCGGCGCGTCGCTGGGCGCAATGCTTGCAGAAGGTGGCGGCGATGGCGCCGCGCGTGCATCCGGCGGGTCAGAGCGCGGCACGTCTGCCCAGGGGGCAAAACCACGGTCAGAACCACGGCGAAACCCACGGCGAGACCCATGGCCAGAGCATCAGCCACAGCCCGGGTCGGTTGCGGGGGGATGCGTCTCTGTGGCACCTGGCTGTACGCTTTGCGGCCAGTGCAGCTGGGCCTGTCCGGCGGGGGCAATCCGGTTGGGGGACGGCGGCGCCACGCTGGAGATCAACGACAGGCTGTGTTCGGGCTGTGGCATGTGCGTCGCCGCCTGTCCGGAGGCTCTGTTGTCGCTTCAGCCGCAGATGGCCTTGCAGCGTCCGGCCTGAGCGCTGCGCGCACCCGGAGGTCTAGGTCCTGACTCGGGCTGCACCGTGACCCAGCACGCCACAGGGCAGGGACGCAGCACGGCAGTGGGTCAATCAGAGTAGCGTCCGAATTTGCCCATGTGAAACACCAGGCCGGCCCCCAAGTCGGCACGCTGGCTGACCCGTTCGACCTGGCCCACCAGAATGGTGTGGTCGCCACCGGGATATTGTGCATGGCGCACACAATCGAGCCGCACAAGCGCCTGCTCCAGCGCAGGCTGGCCTTCGGCGGTGTGGCGCCAGGCATGGGCATCAAAGGCCTCGCCGTCGCGGGCGAAATGCAAGGCAACGTCGCGGTCGCGCTCGCCCATTACATGGATCGAGAAATGGGAGGCTGTGACAAACGGGTCGTGGCGCTGCGACTGCACCGCCGGACACCAGAGCACCAGCGGCGGCGACAGGGACACGGAGGTAAAGCTGTTGGCGGTGATCGCAAGCGGCCCACGCGCGGTTTGGGTCGTGACCACGACCACACCGGTTGCAAAACACCCCAGCGCGCTGCGCAGATCCGCCTCGCTGTCGGGACCGGGAACAAAGCTGGTCTGCGTCATCTTGGGGAAACCCTGTCGTTCGTTGCCTTGCCGCGCCTCTGCGCAGATCCGGAGGGGGATTTCAATCCCTCGCACAAGATTTCAAAGAAATCAAAAAGGACCCCGGTCGCCCGAGGTCCATTGGATGTCAAATCTACGGTCGCACCGTCAGTCGAGCACGGATTTCACCACCGTCGCCATTTCTCCGGCGACCTTGTCGATATCGGCCATGGCGTCGACTGATTTCAGCACGCCGCTGGCCTCGTAGTAGGAGATCAGCGGCGCGGTCTGCGCGTGATAGGCCTCAAGCCGGCTCGCCACGGTTTCGGCCCGGTCGTCTGCACGCCGGGTCAGCTCGGTGCTGCCGCATTTGTGGCAGGCGGCGCCGTCCTTGGCCGGTTTGAACGTGTCGTGATACCCCTCACCGCAGTGGGCACAGGTGGATCGGCCCGAGATGCGATCGACCATGGCGCTGTCGTCCACCCGCAGGCTGATCGCCGCATTGATCCGTTGTCCGGTCGAGGTCAGAAGCTCATCCAGCGCCTTGGCCTGTACCGTGGTGCGCGGAAAACCGTCGAGGATGACCCCGTTGCGGCAATCCTCCTGGCTCATGCGTTCGTTCAGGATGGCAATGACGATCTCGTCCGACACCAGCCCGCCGGCATCCATCACCGCCTTGGCCTGGTTGCCCGCAGGGGTGCCCGCCGCAACCGCAGCGCGCAGCAGGTCGCCGGTGGACAGCTGCACCAGCCCGAATTTTTCCTGCAGCATGCGGGCCTGGGTGCCTTTGCCGGCCCCGGGGGGGCCAAGCAGGATCAACACCGCAGGGCGGGTCATTACGTCAACAGTCATATCGGCTCACCCTTTCGCGGCACGGTTCTTGATCAGATCATCCACCACCGATGGATCGGCCAGCGTCGATGTATCGCCCAGGGCGCCAAAGTCGTTTTCGGCAATCTTGCGCAGGATCCGGCGCATGATCTTGCCCGAGCGGGTCTTGGGCAAGCCCGGCGCCCATTGGATCACATCCGGGCTGGCAATGGGTCCGATCTCGGTGCGCACCCATTGGCGCAGCTCCTTCATCAGCTCGTCCGAAGGCTCCCGGTCGTTCATCAGCGTGACATAGCAATAGATGCCCTGTCCCTTGATGTCATGCGGGTAGCCAACCACGGCGGCCTCGGCCACGGCGGCATGGGCCACCAGGGCGCTTTCCACCTCGGCGGTGCCCATCCGGTGACCGGAGACATTGATCACATCGTCCACCCGGCCGGTGATCCAATAGTCGCCGCCCTCATCGCGCCGACAGCCGTCGCCGGTGAAGTAATAGCCCTTGTAGTCGGAGAAATAGGTCTTCTCGAACCGCTCGTGATCGCCCCAGACGGTGCGCATCTGACCAGGCCAGCTGGATTTGATGCACAGCACGCCTTCGACGCCATTGCCCTCGATCTCGACCCCGCTGGTGGGGTCCAGAACCACCGGTTCGATCCCGAAAAAGGGTTTCATCGCGGCGCCGGGTTTGGTCGCATGGGCACCGGGCAGGGGGGTCATCAGGTGACCGCCGGTTTCGGTCTGCCACCAGGTGTCGACGATCGGGCATTTGCCCTTGCCGACCACATCGTTGTACCAGTTCCAGGCTTCCGGGTTGATCGGCTCGCCGACGGTGCCCAGCAGTTTCAGGTCCGACAGGTCGTATTTGGTGACGAAATCGGTGCCCTGACCCATCAGCGCCCGGATCGCGGTGGGCGCGGTGTAGAACTGGTTCACCTTGTGTTTCTCGCAGACCGCCCAGAACCGGCCCGCATCGGGGTAGGTGGGCACGCCTTCGAACATCAGCGTGGTGGCGCCATTGGCCAGCGGGCCATAGACAATATAGCTGTGCCCGGTGACCCAGCCCACATCCGCCGTGCACCAGTAGATATCGCCGTCATGGTAGTCAAACGTGACCTCATGGGTCAGCGCCGCATAGACCAGATAGCCGCCGGTGGTATGCACCACCCCCTTCGGCTGACCGGTGGAGCCGGAGGTATAGAGGATGAACAGCGGATCTTCGGCATTGACCTCGACCGGCTTGAAATGGCCGGCGGCATCCTGCGCCAGGGCGTTGTAGTCGTAGTCGCGCCCGTCCACCCAGGTGGTCTGACCACCGGTGCGTTTGACAACCAGACATTTCACCGTGTCCTTGGTGTGCAGCAGGGCGGCGTCGGCATTGGATTTCAGCGCCGTCTTGCGGCCGCCCCGGGGGGCCTCATCCGCAGTGATCACCACCTTGGCGTCACAGCCGTTGATCCGCGCGGCCAGGGCGTCCGGGCTGAAGCCGGCGAACACGATGGAATGGATGGCGCCGATCCGGGCGCAGGCCAGCATCGCATAGGCGGCCTCGGGGATCATCGGCAGGTAGATCACCACCCGGTCGCCTTTGGTCACGCCAAGGTCGGTCAGGATATTGGCCATCTGGCAGGTCTTCTGGTGCAGCTCCGTATAGGTGATATGCTGCGCGGATTCATTTGGATCGTCCGGTTCCCAGATGATCGCGGTCTGTGCGCCACGGCTGGCCAGATGGCGGTCGATACAGTTGGCGCTGACGTTCAGCGTGCCGTTTTCAAACCATTTAATGTCCACATTGCCATAGTCATAGGAGACATTCTTGACCTTGGTGAACGGCTTGATCCAGGTGATGCGTTCCGCCTGATCCGCCCAAAAGGCGTCAGGGTTTTCAAGCGACGCCGCATATAGGGCCTCGTATTTTGCCGCATCCACGTGGGCGTTCTTCACGATTTCCTCGGACGGCGGATACACCGCGCTTTCGGGCGTGGTCATGGCAGGTCCTCCCTCACTAATTCTTTCGGTTTTGATCTCCACACGGAACCCCGCGCAGAGTCAAACCCTCTCCATCCTGGGTTGGATCATAGGCTATGTTGAAAATATGTGAATAAGGCGCGGGAATGGATGGATTTAATTGTAAATCTTTTTCCGCAGCATCTGGCAAGTTTGTAAATTTCTATTCCTTCTAATCCTCTGGCGGGGTGTGGGATGCGACGTGGCGGCTGGATTTTACGGTTGAATCGCTCAAAAACTCAGGGCGCGCAGATCGCTGCCGGACAGATCCGGACGCGCCAGACCGCCATAGGCCCGGTGCACCTCGTCCCGGTCATCCCGGGTGCGGGCGGCCAGCACGCTGCGCAATTCGGGAAACAGGGTGAACAGTTCGGCCCGATCTTTTGGCGACAGCCCGCGCAGCGCCATCGGCCCCGGCCAGAGGGTTTCGGTGGCGATCCCATCGGCAAAGATCACCTCGTGGCGGGGGGTGAGGACATGCAGGTAGCTGACGCCCTGTTCGGGGGACTGGATCCGGGCCAGGTTCGGCGACAGCTGACACAGCAGGCGTGCGCGCAAAAACCGTTCATGTTGCGAGGCAAGATCGCCCAACAGGGATTTGCGCACAAACAGCCGGTGTTGGGGCGACACCAGCAGCGGGCGGTCATTGCCAAGGGGGCTGCCGGGGCGGATCTTGACTGGGCGCAGGTCCGGCAGCCGTGCCAGCTCTGCCCCGCTGAGGTCGCGCCGTCCGACCCAGACCACCGGCTGATAACCGTTGTCCGCCGTTTGCAGCAGATCGCCGGGGCGCAGATCCTCGACCCGGACCGCCCCTTTTTGGGTCGCGATGCGGATGCCTGGGGTGAAACAGGGCACGCCCGTGTCGTCACACCCCGATTTGTGAGACGCTCCGCCCCCCTTGTCCATTGCCCCATGGGCCAACGCGCGTCTGGTCGCTGGTAGGATGGAGAAAAGTGACATGCCTGTGCAAAGATCCAAGGGCGCGCCGCATGGTCCGGGCCCGCGTGAGGTCGTATCCACAGGGTTTATACCCATAATCCAATAACATAGAGTAAAGGCGGCAGCGGCGGCGCCCGCGCCCGACCGTCACAGCCCGTTGACAGGCACCTTGAGAACCGGGTTCCCCGCCGGGTCGGTGGGCACTTCACCGGCCCGCATGTTGACCTGCAGCGAGGGGATGATCAGCTTTGGCACCGCCAGTTGCGCGTCGCGTTCGGTGCGGAACCGGATGAAATCCTCACGGCTCTTGCCGCCGCCCACATGAATGTTCTGCGCTTTTTCCTCGCCGACGGTGGTTTCCCAGCGGATGTCGCGGCCACCGGGGCCGTAGTCGTGGCACATGAACAGGCGCATCTCCTCCGGCAGGCTCAGCAGTTTCTGGATCGAGTCATAAAGCTCACCGGCATCGCCGCCGGGAAAATCAGCCCGCGCAGATCCGCCATCCGGCATGAACAGCGTATCGCCGACAAAGGCCGCATCGCCGATCACATGCACCATGCAGGCCGGTGTGTGCCCCGGCGTGGCGATTGCAAAACAGTCGATCTCGCCCAGTGACCAGCGGTCGCCATCCTCAAACAGCCGGTCAAACTGGCTGCCGTCGCGCTGGAATTCGGTGCCTTCATTAAAGACTTTGCCAAAGGTTTCCTGCACTTCCATGATCCGCGCACCAATACCGGTCTGCCCGCCCAACCGCTGTTGCAAATAGGGGGCGGCGCTCAGGTGGTCGGCATGCACATGGGTTTCGATGATCCAGGTCAGCCTCAGATCGAGCGCCTCGATCCGCTCAATCATGCGGTCCGCGTGGGCATGGGTGATCCGGCCGGCGGCATAGTCGATGTCCATCACGCTGTCGATCACGGCCGCATCCCGCGTGGCACGGTCCCAGACGATATAGCTGATGGTGTGGGTGGCCGGGTCGAAAAAGGCCTCGACCTCGGGGTGTTTGCGCATGTCGGTCGGGTAGTGGGGCATGATGGACTCCTCTGGGGTCCAGACTACCGCAAAATCCGCCGTGGTGCTAAGCGATTTGCGCGCGCCGGCGCGCTTTGGTCGCAGCGGCGGGCTGCAGGAGCGGCAGATCGCGGCGGCGCAGGTCGGGGCGCGCCAGACCGCCATAGGCCGCGTCGGTTGAGGCTCTCCCTGTCGCTCCGTGACCGGCAAATGCTGCCGACAGGCCCGGAAACAGGCTGAACACTTCCCGCAGGCTCTGGACAGACAGGCTGCGCAGCGCCTCGGGGCCGGGCCAGAAGGTCTCTGTCGCGCAGCCATCGGCAAGGATCACCTGATGGTCTTCGGTCATCAGATGCAGATAGGTGATCGAGGAGGTCGCGACGTCGACCCGCGCGCCGCTGCCGGCAAGGTCGAGTGCCAGTTTCGCGCGCAGAAAGCCGCCCACCGCCGCCGCTGCCATGCCCGCGCGTTGGTGTCGCAGGACCAGCCGGTGCTGCGGCGACACTTGCAGGGGCCGGGTATTGCCAAAAACGGGGCCGGCCGGGATGAGGATCGGGCGTCGTTGCGGCATCCGCTGCAATTCGGCGGCCGTCAGATGACGCCGCCCCACCCAGATCACCTCCTGCAGCCCATTGTCCACCGTCTGAAGCCGGGTGCCGGGGCGGATCGTCTCCACAGGGCGTGGCCCGGTTGCGGTCTGGATCATCGCGCCGGGGGTGAAACACGGGATGCCGGCCGAATAAAGCTGAGGGTAGGAGCTGATCTGCGCCGTGCCCACCCCAGTCAGCACCAGTTCCTCGCCGCCGGGGAAGGTCAGGATCGCATTGCCGAACCCGTCGTCGGTCACCACCACGTCGCCGACAGTGACAGCCCCGCCGGGGCCGGATCCGCCCGCCAGGTCGGACACATCCAGCTGGTCGTTGAAGAACCCGTTGCTGTCGTCGTCGCTGGTGTCGAAATCGGTGATCGTGTCGCGGCCACCGCTGGTTTCCAGCACAAAGAGATCGTCACCATCGCCGCCGGTGATGCTGTCGTCGCCTGCGCCACCGGCAATCGTATCATCGCCGCTGCCCCCGATGACGGTGTCGCTGCCGGCCCCGGCGTTGAGGTCAGCCCCCGCGCTGTCCGCGCTGGCATCAATACTGTCGGCGCCGGATCCGGTTTCCAGCGCCTCGATCTCGGAAAAGGTGATCGTCTCGCCATTGTCCGAGATCGTGCCGCCCTCATCGCCGGTATAGACCACGGTGACCGCCGAGGACATGTTGGACATGTCGATGGTGTCAGCGTCCGTGCCGCCCTCGCCGCCGATGATCGTGTCATTGCCGTGCCCGTCATAGACGACGAAGAGATCGGCGTCGTCGCCGCCCTCCATACTGTCATCGCCACCGCCCGCGACAATCGTGTCCGACCCGCTGCCGCCAAAGATGGTATCCGACCCGCCCCGGGCGCTGATATAGTCGTTGCCGGCGCCACCTTCACCATAGTTGTTGCCGCTTTCCAGCATGATGCTGTCGTGCCCGTCGCCACCCTTGACCGAGCTGTTACCGGCCCCTGAATAGACCGTGTCGTCGCCGGCACCGGCATCAATGGTGTTGTTTCCGGAGTATTCGCTGCCCTCCAGATCGTCGATGAAATCGTCGCCTTCGCCGCCATAGACGACGTTGTCGCCATCGCCGGTGATGATCGTATCGTCGCCATCGCCGCCGGAAAGGGTGTCATCTTCCGCACCGCTTTCCAGGTAGTCGTCGCCCGCGCTGCCGGATTGCACGGTGAAAAACGACAGCTGGGTGCTTGGGTCGAGATTTGTATTGGTGCCGGAGACGCCGGATTCACCAATGCTGTAGGCGGTGCTGCCGTTGGTGATCCAGATGTAGCCATCGGATTCATTCACGATCACGGTGAAGTTCGACGGCAGCGACGTGAAGTCCAGCGTATGACCCGGACCCGATTCAGAGACCCCGGACCAGAAGGTGGGATCATTGAAATTGCTCGAGGTGATCGTATAGGTGGTCACGATGGCTACCATACACTGTGGCGCAGAACGTTTTTTTGGCCTTGCGGCGCTGGAACGCGGCCGGGTCTGCGCTGACGCCGGACGCAGGCCCATACGTACCAAGTCGTTGGTCGGACACAGCTATCGGATGGGCGTTAAAATCCCCGCAAGGCAGGGCGGGATGCCGTTCCACTCAGGCCGAATTCTGAACTGGATTTGACTAAATTCCAACGCAGTTGCGCCCGGACGATCCGGGCCGGTTCCTGTCCTTGCAGGGGTGGTTCAATGGGGGGCTGTGGCCTTGGCTGTCGGGTTGACCAAGAGGATTGGAGGTCCCTGTCCCTGTCCCTGACGCTGCACCTAACCCTGGCGCTGCACCTGACCCTGGCGCGCAACAGTCGCCGCGCACCAACGCCTGCGCTCTCTTGTCCCGGCCGGGCGCATCTGTAACCCGCTGAGACGACAGCCTGCTGGTCGCGCAGGGTCGCGATGCCGCGGCGTTGTCGGTGCAAGGTTGTCGAGCCAATGTGACGTGCCCAGTGTGACGGTCCCACTGGTTCTGGCCCGGCGTTATCGGCCCCGTGTGACGGGCACAGTGTGTGGGGGCGGTGGCAGTGCAACCTGTCTGGTCACGCCAGATCCAACGGAGGTTCGCAAGCGGTCCAATATCCCTGAAGCGTTTCGATGATCTCGTTCATGCTGTCGGCGGATTGCGGTTTGACAATGTATCCGTTCACCCGCTCGCCATAGGCCCTGGAGATGTCTTTCTCGCTGTCGGAGGTTGTAAACATAAAGACCATATTGTCGCTTGCGTTGCTGTTGCCCCGCAGCTCCCGCAGGAACTCATGGCCATTCATGCGGGGCATATTGATGTCGAGCAGCACGAAGAACGGGCTGGCGATGGCACCGGATGAAATCATCTCCATTGCCTCGATGCCATCGGTTGCACGGGTCAGAACCGTGCCCGGGGCGACTTTCTTGAGCGCCCGCTTGATCATTGTCGCGTCCAGATCGTCGTCTTCGACCAAAAGAATATTCATGTGACGTCGCATATCAGGCCGCCTTCTCTGTCTGGTGTTCAGATTGTCCATGTTCCTTGGGCCACTGGAAGACAAACTCGGTCCCGTTTCCTTCTGAAGAAATCACCTTGATCTCAAACCCGTGTCTTTGAACTGCGCGCCGCACGATCGACAATCCGATGCCGGTGCTCTCGGGATCTGTACTGCGGCGCAAGGTTTGGAAAACCTCAAAGATCTTTTCATGATGTTCCGGCGAAATGCCCTTGCCATTATCTCGCACGGAGACCCTCAGCTGATCAAGCTCGTCGTGGATTGTGACGGTCACCTGGGCGGCGTCCGGATCCGGGTGATATCGGATCGCGTTGCTGAGCAGATTTTCCAGAACCCGCCGGAAGCTTTGCGCATCACAGGTGATCGCGTCGACATCGGACGTCAGCTGCACCTGAGCCGGGTCGAGGTTGAAGTCTGACACGCAATCCTTCAACAAGGCCTCAAGCGGGACCTGTGTCTGGGTGACAGAGCCAAGGTGACCGACGCGCGAATACTCCATGATGCCCTGGGTCAGGTCGTTCATCCGGTTCAGCCTTTGCCGGATCATGTCAAATTGGCTCTTGAGGCCGCTGTGTTTGTCCAGGGGGCCAATCAACTCGGTCAGGTCCTCTTCGATGACATCGGTCAGGAAGCCGATCCCGCGTACCGGCGTTTTCAGGTCGTGCGAGGCAATATAGACGAATTGCTCGATCTCGGCATTCGCATGTTCGAGTTTCTCGGTCTTTTCCCGGAGTTCGCGGGTCAGGCGATGGGCGTAGTCATGGGCAAAGCGGGTGGATTTTGCCAACATCGCGAGCATCAGGATGACCAGGGTTTCGATGACCAGACCGCCGGCAAGGATCAGCGTGGGCTGCTCGGAGCCGTTTGCGGCCCGAAAGGCGAGATTTGTCCGGATGTCCACGGTCCAGACGCGGCCATACATGTCGAGTTCGACTGTCTCCTGAAACATCGGGTCCGCGTCATACAGCGCATCATCGGGATTGTGCTCGTTATAGATGACCTCAGCCTCGTCACGGATGCTGAAATGGACGTTCCTCAGATCCTTTGCGAGCAAACCTTCCACCAGCCTGCGCACGATAAAGGGCGCATAGACCACGCCTGCGAATTGCGCGCGCCGGTCCTCCAGGGTTGTCGGTTCCGAGCCTGTGTAGAAGGGGGCGTAAAACAGGAACCCGGCTGTCCGCCCGCTGTCCTGCACCAGCACGATTGGTCCGGTAATCCGCGCCTGACCGGTGTCGCGGCTGGCCAACAGCGCGGTGCGCCGGTTTGTTTCATGCGCCACGTCAAGCCCGACCGCGGCGCCGTTCATCGATACTGGCTCGATAAAGGTGATGGGCAGCAGGAATGGATGCTCGTGGTCTGGAAAAATTGAAAATTCGCGCGGTTCCGCCGCCCGCAGCGCCATAAACTCCGGCAGATCCTCCCGTTCGACATAGTGAATGACGCCAATCCCGTTCACGCCGGGATATTTTTCCTCAAGGTTCAGCGTGTCGGAGAACAGCCGCCAATCCTCAAGCGTTGTGTCCTCCTGGCGTGCGGCGACATGCGCGACCCCGGACCAAAGGGCATCTTCATATCGGGACATGCGGTCAGCGATCAATCCAATGGTCCGGTTCTTGTCAGCCACGAAGCGATTTTCGATCTGCTCGTCAAGTTGATGTTTGGAATAGAGCCAGGCCCCCAGAGTCATCGTCAGCGACAAGGCGACAATGACAATGTGAAGCGTGGTGATTTTTCCATGCTGACCGGAAGGAGATGGCACGATTGAACCCTATTTTATTGGTTTTCGACACGTCTGCAGAGCATCTATGGCCATAAAACAGACCGACCTGTTAACTTGCGGTAAAGCCATGCAGGAAATCATGCGCGTTTAACGAGTAAAGTGAACGATCCCTGTCATCGGGAAGTTTAACATCGGCTGTCGGCCGGGGCCTGGCCGCGCTCTGCCCCCTTTTGAAGCCGGGCATTTTGTGCCAAACAGGCCTTCGCCCCCGCGCAAGAGTCACGGGTCTGAGCCGGGCCGGGATATCCGGCGCCGGGACGGACCATGGGACAAACGCGCAAAAGGAATATCGGAACGCGCCCAGCCAAGGGCCGAGGAACGCCGCTGATGGTCGACGAAAACCAAACAAAAACAGATGTCTGGCCTGCCGCCCGCCTGTCGGTGGCCCCGATGATGGACTGGACCACCCGTGAGTGTCGGGTCCTGCATCGAATGCTGTCGCGCGAGGTGCTGCTGTATACGGAAATGGTGACGGCGCCGGCGCTGGTGCGGGGCGGGGCGTTGCATCTCTTGGACCATGATCCAAGCGAGCATCCGGTGGCGTTGCAACTTGGCGGCTCAGATCCTGTTGAGTTGGCGGAGGCGGCCCGGCTGGGGGCTGCGGCGGGCTATGACGAGATCAACCTCAATTGCGGCTGCCCTAGTGACCGGGTTCAATCCGGTGCCTTTGGTGCTGTGCTGATGCAATCGCCGGATCTGGTGGCGGACTGCGTGGCGGCGATGGCGGCAAAGGTCGGCGTCGAAGTGACGGTCAAATGCCGCATCGGGGTCGATGACCAGGACCCGCGCGCGGTGCTGCCGGACTTTCTGGCCAAGATCCGCGCCGCGGGGGTGCGGCGGGTGACTGTCCATGCCCGCAAGGCCTGGCTGCAGGGGCTGTCGCCCAAGGAAAACCGCGATATTCCGCCGCTTGACTACGACTTGGTGCATCAGATGAAGGCGGAGTTTCCCGACCTGCATCTTTCGATCAACGGCGGCATTGCGACGCTGGAAGCGGCCGAGGCGCATCTGGCGCGGGGCCTGGACGGGGTGATGATCGGGCGCGCGGCCTATCATCAGCCGGCCGATGTGCTCTGCGCGGCGGATACGCGGATCTACGGCACCGGCACGCGGTCCGATCCGGTGGCGGTGGTGCGGCAGATGTTGCCGTTTATCGAGGCGGAGATGCAAAAAGGCGCGCGGCTTCATTCCACGACACGGCACATGCTGGGGCTTTTTGCCGGGCGACCGGGGGCGCGGCAGTGGCGGCGTCATCTGTCCGAGGGGGCCAGCCGCAAAGGCGCCGGACCGGAGCTGGTCGAAGAGGCGCTGGAGCTGGTTCTGGCGCAGGCGGCCTGAGACAGCGCCATTTGACGGCCAGGTTAGGTCAGCATCGTTGACCCAATGTTTCGCGCGCGAAACAATAGGTCAGCATGGGTTCCGCATGATTATCAATGTGTTAGCGCGGCGTTCGCTGCTGGGCTGCTGACGGCAACGCCTCTGATCGGGAGGGGGTGCTGGACCCTGTGCCGGGGCCCAAACCGTCCGGTTTCAGTCCCGCGTCAGTCCCCGTGTCAGTTCCGTTTCAGGCGCGCCGCGCGGCCGCCGCGGCGGCCTTTGGGGGCGGGGGACCGGGTCGGCAGTTCTGCCATGATCTCGGTGCGTTCACCTTCGGACATTTGCGACCAGCGCGCGATCTCGTCGATAGAGCGGGCGCAGCCGGTACAGAGCCGTGTTTCCGGGTGGACGACGCAGAGCTTGATGCAGGGGCTTTGAACCTCTTGGCGTTTCCAAACCTGATCTGTCATCGGGCCTCCGCGTTGCTGATGTGGCGCAACCGATCCAGCGCCCCCTGCAGGATATAGGAGGCCGCAACATGGTCGATGACCTCGGCGCGCCGCCGTCTGGAGGTATCGGCCTCCAGCAGGGCCCGTTCGGCGGCGACGGTGGACAGCCGTTCATCCCAATAGCCGATCGGCAAGGAGATCACCCGCGACAGGTTGCGGGCAAAGGCGCGGGTGGATTGGCAGCGCGGCCCCTCGGAGCCGTCCATATTGCGCGGCAGCCCCAGCACGATGGCGCCAATGTCGCGCCCGTCGATGATCTCCTGCAGCCGGACCGCGTCGAGGGTGAATTTCTTGCGCCGCACGGTTTCCAGCGGTGTCGCCACCCCGGCCATCCGGTCGGACACGGCCACGCCGATGGTTTTCTCGCCAAAGTCCAGACCGATCAGCGCCCGCATCGGGGTGAGGGCGGTGGCGAAATCGGAAAAGTCGTCATGGATCATTGATTGGCCTCTACGCGGGTGAACGCTGTGTCTAGCATATCCAGCGCCGTGGTGTCGCCTGCGAACTGCTGCATCGCCTCAGCGTGGATGGCGCGGGCCTGTTCGACCCGTCCCAACACACCAAGCGCAGTAATAAGCCGCGCCCATTCCGGCGGGCTGCCGCCCTCGGTCGCCAGGCGATCTGCCAGACCGGAGACCATGCCTTCGATCATCTGTTGACGTTCTTCGGGCGACATTTGCTGCATGGCGGCCATATCCGCCGGGCTGGGGCCGGGCAGGGGCGGGTCGGCGCGGGCAGGGGCCTCAGCCCCGGTGGTCCCTGTGCC
>NZ_LPUY01000050.1 GCF_001518015.1 Tritonibacter horizontis | reverse complement strand
CTTCTGGGGGGGCCAGGGCGTCGAGCGCGGCAAGGCCCCGTGAGGCAGCGCCGACCCCTCCCGCTCCACAGCGCGGTGTTGCGGCTTGACGGCTTTGGGCAAGGCGCGTAGGCAGGCCCTCGCGCAGAGAGCCGGATGGCCGCGTGCGCAGGGTCCGCCCTGTGTGCGAGGAAAGTCCGGACTCCCTGAGACAACGGTGCCGGGTAACGCCCGGGCGGGGAAACCCGACGGAAAGCGCCACAGAAAACAAACCGCCCTGCCGCTCCGAAGGTTCGCCCAAGGAGAGACCGGCAGGGTCAGGATGAAACGGTGGGGTAAGAGCCCACCGCACCGCTGGAAACAGGGGTGGCACGGCAAGCCCCACCGGGAGCAATGCCAAATAGGGCCTCCGCGCGGGCCGGTCGGGTCCGCCCGATACCGCCGCTAGGGTTGTTTCACCCGAGAGAGGCCGGGTTGGCAGCTAGAGGCGTCTGGCAACAGGCGTCGCAGAAGAATGGTCATCGAACCTTGTCCCACGGGGCAGGGGGAACAAGATCCGGCTTATAGGCTCTCTGTGCAAATATCGTGGTGTGCCCACAGCGGGCGCGCCATTTCAGCGAGCGGCGCATTTATATACGGCGAATCCTATTGACACCCGCCGTCACAAAGGTAAAAGCGCACGCTCATATAGGAATTAGACCCGAGAGGCCCCTGCCTTTTCGGACGCAGGAGAGAAGCACAATGGCGAAGCCGACGACCATCAAAATCCGCCTGAACTCGACCGCGGGCACGGGCCACTTCTACGTGACCAAAAAGAACGCACGCACCATGACTGAAAAAATGTCCGTACGGAAGTACGACCCGGTTGTGCGCAAGCACGTCGAGTACAAAGAAGGCAAGATCAAGTAAGCCTTTCGGGCGCTTGGATTGATCTGAGTTTGCAAGGGGTCGCGCATTGGCGCGGCCTTTTGTCGTTTCGGCCCTGTGGCTTGCTGATGCGGGGCTGTGGCGGCGGGGCTGTCGCAGTGGCTCCGTCCCTGCCGACCTGTTCTTTGGCAGGTGGCCGCCAAGGGCCGGTGACGCAGGTGGGCGATGCCAGATGGCGCGGGCAGGGCGGCCGGGCCGTTCATGAACAGTTTCCTAAAATCGCGCTGAAACGGCAGGGTCGCGCCCGTTTCCCTGCACGCCTGCGCCACATTTCGCCGCCAGATTTGGGGCTGTGATGAGTGGTCGTGGTAAAGGGTGAACATGATGGGAAAACTGTTGGGATTGTCCGTCCTGATGCTGTTGCTGCTGCCTGTCGCATCGGCTGTCACCGGAGAGGACGACAGTTTCTCCCAGTTGGAGCCGCCGGCGCAAATCGTCGTCGCCGCGCTTTGACCAATCGGGTCTCGGGCCAGTGTCAGGCTGGCCCGAGGTCCTCAAAACTCCCGAGCACTCCCAGTCCTCATGTCCCAGGCCGCAAGGGCCTGTCCTGGGGGGCAGCAGCTCCGGCCGCCACAGCGCATCGCTCAGGCACTTTTTTGCGCGGGGCGCCACTCGGCCACTGTCATCACAGGTTCCAACCCATGACCGCGCATCAGCGCCGCTGAGGCGGTGTTGAACGGGGCATAGGTGACACCGATCACCGTGGCACCCTGGTCCAGCGCGCGCTGGCGCATTTCGCTCATCAGGGCCTTGCCGACGCCGATCCTCTGAAAGGGGCCTGCGACAGCGATATGGTGCACCATGGCGCGCCGCTCGGCGCTGCGCACCGGAAGCGCGGCCCGGTCCTCGATCTCATAGAGAAGATAGCCCATGACAGCGCCCGTGGGGCTGCGGGCGACCAGCGCCTCTGTGCCCGGCTCCAACAGCCAGTCCTGCAACCAGTCGGCCAAAGCTTCGGGCGCGGGGTCGGCCGGGTAGCGGGCCGGCTGATGTGCCACATGAAGCGCATGCAGATCCTGCAGCAAGGGCACCAGTCCGGCGGCGTCCTGGGCGGCAAGCGGGGAAATCTTCATCGGGTCCTCCTCGGAAATAAATTATGCGACAGACAAATAAAAAGGGGCGGATCTGAGTGATCCGCCCCGGCTGTCTTGGATTAGGGAAGCTGCGTTTATTCGCGGTTCCCAAGAAGCTGGAGCAAGAACATGAACATGTTGATGAAGTCCAGATAGAGGTTCAACGCGCCCATGATGGCGGCCTTACCGAGCCATTCCTGGTCACCGGTGTGGACCATCTCCAGATAGGTGTTCTTGATCTTCTGGGTGTCATAGGCGGTCAGCCCCGCAAAGATCAGCACGCCGAGGATCGAAATCGCGAACCCCATGGCCGACGATTGCATGAAGATGTTGACGACCGATGCCACCAGCAGGCCGATGACGCCCATGATCAGGAAGGATCCCATGCCGGAGAGGTCTTTCTTGGTGGTGTAGCCCACCAGAGAAAGGCCCGCAAAGGCGATGGAGGTCACCAGGAACACCTGTGCGATGCTTTCACCGGTGAAGACCACGAAGATCGAAGAGATCGACAGGCCCATCAACGCGGCGAAACCGTAGAACACCAGCTGCACACCCGCGGCGGGCAGGCGTTTCATCGCGGCACCAAAGCCGAAGAAGATGAACGCGAGCGGCGCGAACATGATCACCCACTTCAGCGGTGAAGCATAGATCGCGTAGCCAAAGCTGGTCAGGTAGCTGTCGCCGCTGAGCTGCGCAACCGCACCCGCCGGATCGGAGGTCACGGACAGGCCGGCGATGGCCCAGGCGGCCAGAAAGGTGATGAGTGTGCCCACGGACATGGTGCCGTAGACTTTGTTCATGTGAGCGCGCAGGCCCACATCGATCTCGGCGCTGCGTACGCCTGCAGCAGACCGAATGGTATCAAACTGTGCCATGCTTCATGGTCTCCGTCTAAAAAACTCCCTCAGTGCACAACCGCGACGCGGATATGCCTGTTGCGCTAAATATCGGCGTTTGCGCCCGCCGGTTCAAGTGGTTCCGGTCGGCAATTGAATGAAAAGACCGGTGAAGTTGCTGTGATGTCATCGGAACCAGTCCGGCAGCAGCGCCAGAGCGGTTCCGATTGGGCAGGGAGGTCGCAGGGCGGAATGCGTCACTTGGCGCTGCCCCTAGCGCAGCCAGTGCACCGGTGCGTCCCAGATCCGGCGCCGGGCTTCCTGCTCGGCTTCGGCGCGGCTGCGTCCGATATCCTTCAACTGGGCCGCCGACAGACCAAAAAGCTTGCGGCGCTGTCGCTGGACGGCAAGGGCGTTGAGGACAAGCGCGATCAGCGAGGGACGGCGGCGGTGTAGCGGCAGGCTGCGAAAAAGACTGTTGGCCATGGGAGGGCTCCAAAGTTGATTTGCTGATGGGTGTGAGGCGTTGCATCACAGGTATTGATTTATATGGACATCCCGAGCTATTCTCAAAACGAATGTTATTGAACGCACCCATCAAGGAAATTGATGATGAGGAACCTGGACATCACCACCCTGCGGTCTTTTGTGGCCGTGGCTGACACCGGGGGGGTGACACGCGCGGCCTCCTTTCTGCATCTGACCCAATCTGCGGTGTCGATGCAGCTGAAGCGGTTGGAGGACATGCTGGGGGTGGAGCTGCTGGACCGGACCGGGCGCAGCATTGGTCTCACGGCGGCTGGGGAGCAGCTTCTGGGCTATGCCCGCCGGATGCTGAGCCTCAACGATGAGATCATCACCCGGCTGACAGACCAGGCCTTTGAGGGCGAGGTGACCCTGGGGGTGCCACATGATGTCGTGCATCCGGTCATCCCGATGGTGCTGCAGCGGTTCAATGTGCAGTTCCCGCGGGTGAAGGTCAGCCTCTGTACCTCCAACACCCGCGATTTACGGGCCGATTTCGCCCAGGGCCGGTTCGATCTGATCGTCACCACTGAAAGCGTGGCGGGCGACGGTGGGGAAACCATCCACCAGATGCCGCTGCGCTGGATCGGGGCGCTGAATGGCCACAGCTGGCGTCAGCGCCCCCTGCGCATCGGCTTTTGCCGCAGCTGCATCTTTCGCGGTGTGGCGACGGCGGCGCTGGATGCGGCGGGGATCGACTGGGAAATGGCGGTGGACAGCGAATCGGATCGCACGGTCGAGGCCACCATCAGCGCCGATCTGGCGATTGGCGTGCTGCTCGAAGGCACCCAGCCGCAGCACCAGCAGGTCATCGACCACGGCGGCAGCCTGCCGCGCCTGCCGGTGCAGCATATCAACCTCTACGGGGTAGAGCGCGCCCGCGCCCAATATGTCGAACACCTTGCCCATCTGATCCGCCAGGGCTTTGCCGGTCTGGCGCAGCCAGGGGTGCGGGCGGTGGGCACCGAGGTGGTTACGCCAGCGGGGCAGCTCGGGGTTGCATGATGACCTTGCCGGTGGCGGTGCGGTCGCGCAACAGCGCCAGCCCCCGGTTGGTCTCGGCCAGCGGCAGCCGGTGGCTGATATGGGGCGTGATGCGCCCCTCCGCCAGCCACCCCATCAGCTTGTCAAAGGTGGTGCGGCCAATCTCCGGGTTCAGTTTGACCAGCCCGCCCAGGTAAAAACCGATCACGGTCAGGTTCTTCACCAGCAGGCGGTTGGCCGGGATCTGGGGCACGTCCCCTCCGGCAAAGCCGATGGGCAGCAGCCGCCCGCCGGGATTGGTGGCCCGAAACGCGGCCTTCCAGGTCTCGCCGCCCACCGCGTCATAAACCACATCTGCGCCACCCAGATCGAGCAGCCGCTGACGCAGGTCCTCGCTGCCGTCGATCAGGTGGTCCGCTCCGGCGGCCTGCGCAATGGCCAGCTTTTCGGTGCCCCGCGCCTGCGCCACCACCCGCGCGCCCAGCAGCTTGCCAATCTCGACCGCCGTCAGCCCGACACCGCCCGCGGCGCCGGTCACCAGCAGCGTTTCGCCCGGTTGCAAGCGGGCCTGTTGCTCCAGCGCCAGCAGGCTGGTGCCATAGGCAATCATCGAGGCCGCAGCCGTGTCATAGCTGACGCTGTCGGGAATACGGATGGCGCGGGCGGCGTCAAACAGGCCGTATTCGGCCAGCCCGCCCTGGCCGCCAAAGACGGCGACGCGATCCCCGATTTGAAAATCTGAAATGTCATTCCCCATCGCCGCAATCCGCCCCGCGCATTCCAGGCCGGGGGTGAAGGGCAGGGGGGGCGTGTCCTGATATCGGCCCTCCACCATCAGCAGATCCGCGAAGTTCAGCGCGCAAGCGTGAATTTCCAGCAAAATCTCCCCGGGCCCGGGTGTTGGAATCTCCGTTTCCGAAATTTGACCTTCCAGGCCGAGTTTAACTATACGAAAGGATAGCATGCGTGATTTCCCTGCCAAGTTTGTCCGTTTGATTCGGTCACATTCTGACCGGTATTTCTGCGGAATTGAGCCTCCCCTTTTTCGGTGAGGTCTCCGTTTTGCTCTGCACCGCAACATTCGCGATGTTTTTTGATGCGTTAAATCATATATTTGCCACAACCGGCCCGTGAGGCGCGTGTGCCTTTACTTGTATTCAACCAAGAAGGTCGTACACTTTCCACAATACGAAACTTCTGCCCCGAAACAAAAATACGCCGATGTCTGTTTTTACGCCATCGGCGCGCGGTTCCAAGAAATGGTTTCCCAAACTACGCTGTGGAATAGCCGCAACCCGGAGAACAATAATATGGCACATCCCGTTGATATTCACGTCGGCAAGCGCGTCCGTCATCGCCGCTGGTTGATTGGCATGACGCAGCAGCAGCTGGCGGAAAAGGTTGGGATCAAGTTCCAGCAGATCCAAAAATACGAAACCGGCGCGAACCGGGTCAGTGCCTCCCGGCTCTGGGATATTTCCGATGCGCTGGACGTCAACGTCAGTTTCTTTTTTGAAGGTCTGCAAGAAGACGAGAAAGGGACCGCCGACAAGGCCCGCGTCCCTGCGGATCTGATGGGCGACAAAGAGGCGCTCGACCTGGTGCGTTCTTACTACGCGATCCCGGAAAATCAGCGCCGCCGCCTGTTCGAACTGGCCCGCGTGCTGAGCGACGTCGCCTGATCCGACCAATCCCAGTCATCCGCCTCCCCAACACGGTGTTGATCGCAGCTGATCACGCCTGATCCACTCTGTGTTGGGACCGCACCCGGCGTGTTCTACTTGGTTCTTGCGTCTTGGTCGCCATTCGCAATGGCTGCGATGCACGGCAGGGCGATGCATGGCGGCGCAGTGGACAGGGCTGGCCACGCGGGATCGCCGCGGGGTGACCCTGCGACCCTCCGTCCGGCTGCATTCGTCCGTCCGGTTGCATCCGTCCCTCAGCTCCGCCGCCTGAGAGTGGCCCGGATGTCACCACGATCTGGCTTTTCGCCGGGCCGGATTGGACAGAGGCCGGATTTTCCTTGAATGCCTGCGCCGCCCGTGGCACCGGCTGAGCCTTGAGACTACCTGACCGACCGGGGCCGAATTCATGACACTTTCCGATCTCGACGTTGCGCGCCGTCTGGCTGATGCCGCAGGCGAGGTGATCCTGCCGTATTTCCGCAACGCCACCACGGCGACCGACAACAAACTCGAAGGGGGGTTTGACCCGGTCACCGTCGCGGATCGCGCGGCGGAGCGGACCATGCGAGATCTGCTGGCCAAGCTGCGTCCCGAAGACGGGATTCTGGGCGAGGAATTCGACCCCAAGCCAGGGACCAGCGGGCGGACCTGGGTGCTTGACCCGATTGATGGCACGCGCGGGTTCATCAGTGGCACTCCGACCTGGGGCGTTCTGATTGCCCTCTCGGAGGATGCCGGCCCGATCCTTGGCATCATCGATCAACCCTATATCGGCGAGCGATTCGAGGGCACCCGGGCCCATGCGCAGCTGCGCGGGCCGCAGGGAACCCGACGGCTGGCCACCCGCAAGACTGCATCGCTGGATGAGGCGATTCTGTTCACCACCTTCCCGGAGGTCGGCACCGAGGCCGATCGCACCGCGTTCCAGCGGGTCGCCCGCGAGGTCAAACTGACGCGCTACGGGATGGATTGCTATGCCTATGCGCTGCTGGCGGCCGGCACCGTTGATCTGGTGATCGAAGCCGGTCTGAACGCCTATGACATTCAGGGCCCGATTGCGGTCATCGAGGCCGCAGGCGGTATCGTGACCAATTGGGAAGGCGGCCCGGCCCATGATGGCGGACGGGCGCTGGCGGCGGCGAACCCGGACATCCATGCTGCGGCCCTTGCCCTGCTGCAAGAAGACTGATCCTGCCGCTCAGTCGGGATCGTGCCGCAGGCTGACCGCCCGTAGCGTTATTTTCAGGCGATTGGCAAAACTGCTTTCCGGAATACCAGACTTGTCCCTTCGCGAATGCAAAGCTAGGCAGAGGACGCGCCGAGTCCTTTTCCCGCCTTCTGTCGGCGCCTTTTCACCTCCAACAAACCGAAGCGGGCTTTTGATGGAGTGTGACCTATGCCTGACTTTCTGATCAAGAACGCTGAATCCATCCTGACGATGGACGATGACAGGCGTGTGCTTGGCGCGGCTGATATTCGGGTCCAGGACGGCGTGATTGTCGAGATCGGCCACGATTTGCCCCGGTCTGAGGTCGGGCCAGACGCTGCGCCCGAGACGGTGCTGAACGCGGCCGGAGCGGTGGTGACACCGGGGCTGGTCAATACCCATCACCACCTGTTCCAGAACCTCACCCGCGCGGTGCCGGGGGGGCAGGACGCGTTGCTGTTCGGCTGGCTGCAGACCCTCTATCCGATCTGGACCCGGATGGGGCCGGAGCATATGCAGGTCTCGACCCAACTGGGACTGGCAGAGCTGGCGCTGTCGGGCTGCGCGCTGACCTCGGATCATCTCTATCTCTTTCCCAACGGGGCGCGTCTGGACGATACCATCCACGCGGCGGCGGATGTCGGGCTGCGGTTCCAGCCCACCCGCGGCGCCATGAGCATCGGCGAAAGCGCAGGCGGGCTGCCGCCGGACCGTCTGGTGGAGCGGGAAGCCGATATTCTGAACGATATGATCCGGGTGGTGGACGCGTTTCACGACCCGCAAGAGGGGTCGATGTGCCGGGTTGGCCTGGCGCCCTGTTCACCGTTTTCCGTCAGCCGCGGGCTGATGCGCGACACCGCTGTTCTGGCGCGGGACAAAGGCGTCATGCTGCACACCCATCTGGCGGAGAATGACGAAGATGTCGCCTATAGCCTGTCGCAATTTGGCTGCCGCCCCGGTCAATATGCCGAGGATCTTGGCTGGACCGGCGATGATGTCTGGCATGCCCATTGCGTGAAGCTCGACGGGCAGGAGATTGATCTCTTTGCCAGAACCCGCACCGGGGTGGCCCATTGCCCCTGCTCCAACTGTCGGCTTGGCAGCGGTATCGCGCCGGTGCGCCAGATGCGCGATGCCGGGGTGAAAGTGGGGCTCGGCGTTGATGGGTCGGCCAGCAATGATATGGCCAACCTCTGGGACGAGGCGCGGCAGGCGCTGCTGTTGCAGCGTGTGCACAATGGCGCCGATGCCATGTCCGCCTATGAGGCGCTGGAGCTGGCCACCCGCGGCGGCGCAGATGTGCTGGGCCGGCCGGAATGCGGCCGGATCGCGGTGGGCAAGCGCGCCGATATTGCCATCTGGGATGTCTCGGGCCTGGCCTCCAGCGGCAGCTGGGATCCGGCGGCGCTGGTGCTGGCCGGTCCGCGTCAGGTGCGCGATCTGATTGTCGAAGGCCGCCGGGTAGTTGCCGACGGCCAGGTTACAACGCTTGATATGGCGCAGCTGATCGCGCGCCACAGGTCGCTGACAGGGGCGCTGGCGCGCGGCGATTGATGCGACGGCGCCGGGCCATCGTCGCGCTCCTGTTGTGCCAACCATGGGCGGGCCGACCAGAGACACGCTGACCAGAGACACGCTGACCAGAGACAGGCGGACCAGAGGCAGGCCGGCCATAGGC
>NZ_LPUY01000049.1 GCF_001518015.1 Tritonibacter horizontis | reverse complement strand
CCGCCGCCGCGCCAAGCGCAACACTGTCCGCCAGATCGCCGCCGCGTCCCGGCACCGGCCCCGCCAGACAGAGGATCTGGCCTGCCTCCCGCGCCGCCGCCTGCAACGCGGCGGGATCTTGCAACGGGGCAAAGATCCGCCAGCCCGCGCCCGGTTCGGGGCCGTCTTGCGGACGCCGCGCCTGCCAGAGCGCGGCATGCGCCCCCCAACGCCAGCGCAGACAGCGCCCGATCCGGCCGGAAGCTCCGATCACCAAAGGCGGAAAAACAGTCATCTCGGCTCTCTCCTGACGGGGCCACCCCTGCAGGCGGCAGGGCGCGCTGCAACAGAGGCAGGGAATGCATCGGCCTGTGGGGATGCGTTGTTGACGCGCCCTGAACTGCCAGTATCTTGCGGACACTTCAATTCAAAGACCTGTCCGACGGGATTCCTCAATGCGCTGCCTCAAAACCTTTTTCGTCCTGGCCGGGCTTGCTCTGCTTCCTGCAGCCTGTGATAGCCTGCCGGGTGGCGCCCCTGTCAGCAGGGACATCGTGCGCGAAGCCGAACAGCCCGGCGCCGATTTCGCGCTTTATCCGGTAACCCGCGCCTTTTTGCCCTCGGTGGCGCAATGGCCCGAAACCGGTGCCTATGAGGTACTGCCCTGGCTGCCCTATGCCCAGGGCGCCAAGACCCAGATCATCCAGCCCGGTGACACCCTGAACATTCAGGTCTGGGACAGCAACGACAATTCGCTGCTGACCGCGCCATCGCAGCGGATGACCCAGCTGCAGGGGATGAAGGTCGCCGGGGACGGCACCATTTTCATGCCCTATCTGGGCAATGTCTCGGTCCGGGGCATGACGCCGGATCTGGCGCGCGCGCATCTGCAGGAGGCGCTGGAAACCATTGTGCCCTCGGCCCAGGTGCAGCTCGCCATGGAAGAAGGGCGTAACAACTCGGTCGATCTGGTCTCCGGGGTCAGCCGACCAGGCACCTACCCGATGCCGGATCGCAATTACACGGTGATGGGGCTGATCTCTGCCGGTGGCGGGATCGGGGTCAACCTCAACAACCCGCAAATCCGACTGGTGCGCGGCAGCCGGATCTACGGCACCTCGGTGCAGAACCTGCTCAACAACCCGCGGCTCGACTCGCTGTTGCGCGGCGGCGACCGGGTGTTTGTGGAAGAGGACGAACGCTATTTCCTGTCGTTCGGCGCGACCCGCACCGAAGCGCTGCATACCTTTACCAAGGACAGGATGTCGGCGATGGACGCGATCTCCATCACCGGCGGCCTGCAGGATGGGGCCGCGGATGCCAAGGGCATTCTGGTCCTGCGCGAATATCCGGCCACCGCCGTGGCCCCAGGGGTGCGCGGCCCGCGCCAGACCCGGGTCGTCTTCAGCCTGGATCTGACCAGCGCCGAAGGCCTGTTCTCGGCCCGCCAGTTCGAGATCAACCCGCAGGATCTGGTGATCGCCACCGAAGCCCCCATCAATGACGCGGTCACCGTTGCAGGCCTGATCGGCAACTTCGTGGGCGTCTTCAACAGCGCCTCGCGCATCAACAACTGACGCATTCGGGCGCGGCCCATCAGAATTTTAGGATTTATCGACTCCGGTAAGTCCGCTATACCCGCATGGGCCGAAACAGCGGCGCAGGGTTTGCTACGGCAACGTAGGAGGGGTCATTGTTTCCCGCCCGTGCACAGTCGTCGGTCAACGGTATTATATTTTCGGAAACTGCACGGAATTGATTTCAGATGCATCATTTCAAAGGGAGACTTAAGTGATGGCAAAATTCACCTGGTTCGACGGCAACCAAGGCGCATTTCGTTGGGATGATCTGCACCGCTTCGATGTCAGCCGCGCGACCCAAAAGGTCATCATCGGCGAGTATAACGGCGTCGACGGGGCGCTGGAGGAAACCCGCCAGCCCGCCCGGTTCAAGATGGTTCTGGATCAGGCTGAAACCTCCGAGGATGCCAATGGCGACCGGTTTTATACTGGCGGCACCGTCGCCAAGATCTACTGGTACAACAGCGACGGCGATGTGATCAAAAAGGCCACCGGCCTCTCGGTGGACCTCAGCCACGCCTGGACCTTTGTTCAGGAAGGCAACGCCCGCGGCTTGCAAGCCATGCTCTATGACGGCGGGCAGGTCTTCGTCGGCTCCGATGATGGGATGAACCCCAATGGCTGGAACGGCGATGATATCGGCACTGGGTATGGTGACGATACGGTCAGAGGCCGCGGCGGCGACGATTACATCGTCGATCGCGGTGGAAGCGACATCTACAACGGTGGCGACGGCTTTGATCGCGTTTCCTACAACGAGGTATTCTGGCAGCCCTGGCTCGGCGATCAGGGGATCGAGGCGGACCTGAGAGCCGGGACCGTGATCGGGCCGGATGGCACAACCGATACGCTCATCAGCATCGAGGGGCTGCGCGGCACCCATTTCGACGATGTGATGAAGGGCGACAGCAACCACAATATCTTTCTCGGGCTCAAGGGCGACGACACCATCAACGGCCGCGGCGGTATCGATTCCGTGCGCTATGACCGCGATATCCAGCAGGGCGGCACCAATGGTGTCACCGTGAACCTGCGGACCGGTACGGCCACCGATGGTTTTGGCGACACCGATACGCTGATCAATATCGAGGATGTGCGCGGCTCTATCTTTGACGACCTGCTGAAAGACAGCAGCGGTGACAATACCCTGCAGGGGCGCGACGGTGACGACACGCTTCGTGCCTCTGCTGGCAATGACTGGCTGGAAGGCGATAATGGCGCCGACCTCTTCCAGTTCGCCAGCCGCAGGTTCGGCGCTGACACCATCGCCGATTTCGAGGTCGGGACCGATCAGATCGAGATCCTCAAGGCCAAGCGGTTCGGGCAGCTCACGATCGAGGACAATGGCGACGGCAATGCCGTGGTCTCTTTTGCGCGGGGCGAGGTGGAGCTGGTCGGTGTGTCCGCCGACGACCTGAGCGCCGATGACTTCCTGTTCTGAGACCTGCGGGGCGGGCGCGTAATCCCCTCGCGGCCGCCGTCATTCTTTGATCCACAGCGCGGCTGGCTCTGCCGGCCGCGTTCAGCCCAGCCCGGCGCGCAGGCAGTCGTGGATATGCAACAGCCCCACCACCCGGTCCTCTGCGTCCAGCACAAAGAGCGCCGAGATCTTGCGGCTGTTCATCTCGTGCAGCGCCTCGGAGGCGAGCGAGCCGCTGCGGATCACCTTCGGACCGCGGGTCGCCACCGCGCCGGCGCTGCGTTCCATCAGCCCGTCCATGTTGCGCCGCAGGTCGCCGTCGGTGATGATGCCGGTCAGCCGCCCGCCTTCGACCAGCCCGGCCAGGCCAAACCCCTTGGCCGTCATGGTCAGCAGCGCCTCGGACATGGGGGTCTCCGCAGCCACCAGCGGCAGCGCCTCTCCCGCATGCATCAACCCATCCACCAGCATCAGCTGCGCCCCCAGCTTGCCACCGGGGTGGAAAACCTTGAAATCCTCGCGTTCGAAACCGCGCCTCTTCATCAGCGCCACCGCCAGCGCATCGCCCATCGCCAGCGTCGTCGTGGTCGAGGTGGTCGGCGCCATGCCGATACCGCAGGCCTCGGGCGCGTCGGGCAACAGCAGCGTCACGTCGGCCTGGGCTCCCAGGGTGCTGTCGGCCTTGCGGGTGATCGCGATCAGCGGAATGCCAAAGCGGCGGCTATAGGTGACGATATCGGCCAGCTCCGAGGTCTCCCCCGAATTGGAAATCACCAGGCAGACATCGCGCGGCGTCACCATGCCGAGATCGCCATGGCTGGCCTCGGTGGCATGTACGAACTGCGCCGGGGTGCCGGTCGAGGCCAGGGTGGCGGCGATCTTGTTGCCGATATGGCCGGACTTGCCGACGCCCGACACGATCAGACGGCCTTCCATCGCCTCGATGATCTCGACCGCCTTGAGGTGCGCGGCCCCCAGTTCGCCCGCCATGCGGGTGAGGGCAGCGGCCTCCACGGTCAACACGCGGGCCATTTCGGCCAGGGTTTCATCGGCGGTGATCTGTCGAGGGGTCATAATGGGGATCTCTGGCAACACGAAGGAACGTCCCGCCTGTGTAGGCGGCAGGACCGGGAATGACCAGTCCCGCGCGGTCAGATCCGGATCGGCGGCGCGGTCGAGACCAGCCGGTTGATCTGGCGGATATGCTCCGGCAGGCAATGGCTGAGGAAATCATAGGTCTGCATCACATGGGCCCGGGCCTTGCCACCCAGCCCGGCATAGTCCTCAGGGCGGGCCAGTACCTCGGCCACCTGCGCCGCCAGCGCCTCCGGATTGAAGAAATCCACCAAAAGCCCGGTTTCGCCATGGGTGATCGCCTCGCGCACCGGGGCAACATCGGCGGCCACGATGGTGGCCTCCATCGCCATCGCCTCCAGGAGCGACCAGCTGAGCACAAAGGGCATGGTCAGATAGATATGGCAGCGCGAAAGCTGGATGATCCGGCACAGATCGCCGTAGGGCACCCGGCCCAGGAAATGCACCCGGCTCCAGTCGACCCGGTCGCCGATCTCCGCCTCCATCTCGCCGCGCAGGCCGCCGGGGTGGTCGCTCTCGCGGCCATAGGAGGTCTCATTGCCACCGATCATCAGGATGCGCGCATTGGGCCGCGCCGCCTGGATCGCCGGCAGGGCCCGCATCATGATGTGAAACCCGCGGGCGCGCTCCATGTTGCGGGCAATATAGGTCACCACCTCATCCGCGCGCGAGATCGGATGGCTGAGCCGCCCCAGGGTGATCTCCGCATCCGGATCCGCCCCCAGCCGGTCGGCGCGGATGCCGTCGTGGCAGACGTAGAACCCATCATGAAAGCTGGTCGGAAAGCGGTCGCGCTGCCACAGGGTCGGCACATGCCCCATATCCACCACCTCGCGGTTGAGGCAGGGCACCACGTTGCGGGCCCTGTTGAAATAGGGCGCATGGGAACCGGGGGGCTGTTCGGGGTCAAAGCCCACCAGACCGCCCTCCATGTTGTAGTAATATTCAAAGAACCCCAGGATCGGCACCTGGGGCCACAGATCCTTGAAGAACGACAGCTCCCCCCAGCCGGTATGGCCCAGGATGATGTCGGGGCGGAACCCGGTTTCACGCTCAAACGCCTGTGCCGCCTGCACCGCGCCGAACCCGGCCCCGGCGGCGGCCTCCCAATCCTTGGCCAGGCCAAAGGCCTCCCTGGTCGGGGTGTGAAAGGGCTTGTAGGCCAGCGTGTGCACACCGGGGATCTTCACATCGCCGCGCTGGCTGAGAAACACCAGCTCATGCCCGCCCTGCGCCGCGAGCCACTGCACCAGCTCGCGATACTGACCGGGCATGTTTTGATGGACAAAGAGAAGCTTCATGAGGCGGGTCCTGTCTTCAGAGCGGGCCTGTCCTGAGTGCCGTCTTCGCGCGCAGGAGGCAAGCGCGGACATTGGCCCGGGTTTCACGGTGACAATATCCGGCAGCATTGCTACACCGGACGCAGTTCTTCAGACAGGTTTTGTTTGACAAGCCCACGCATTGATCCAGCCCTTTACACCCAACCGACATCGGAGAAACCTGATGCAGATTGAAAAAACCGCTCTTGCAGGCCTGTTGATCCTGACGCCGCAGCGGTTTGGCGATGCGCGGGGTTTTTTTGCCGAAAGCTGGAACCGCAAGCGGATGGCCGAGCATGGGCTCGACTTTGATTTCGTGCAGGACAATCATTCCCTGTCGGCAGAGGCCGGCACCATCCGGGGGCTGCATTACCAGGCGCCGCCGCATGCCCAGGACAAGCTGGTGCGCTGTGGTCAGGGGGCGCTGTTTGATGTTGCCGTGGACATCCGCAGCGGTTCGCCCACCTATGGCCACTGGGTCGGGGTCGAGTTGAGCGCCGGCAACGGCAAGCAGCTCTTGGTGCCCAAAGGGTTCCTGCACGGCTTTGTCGCCCTGCAGCCGATGACCGAAATCCTGTATAAATGCACCGACTACTACGCCCCCGATTGCGATGGCGGGGTGCATTGGGACAGCTGCGGCATCGACTGGCCCCTCACCGGCCCGCCGGTGCTGTCAGAAAAGGACGCGGCCGCCCCGCCGCTGGCCGATTTCGACAGTCCCTTTGTCTATTGATCCACGCGTATGCCGGAGCCGCCTTCCGTTGACGCCCATCGCGCCTATCTGAAGCAGGCCCATTTCAGCGCCCTGGATGGCTTGCGCGCCGTGGCGATCCTGATGGTGCTGACCCATCACAGCGCCCTGGCGCAGGTCTCGGGCCTCTGGTCGCGCGGTTTCCTCGGGGTGGACCTGTTTTTTGTGATCTCTGGTTTTCTGATCACCACGCTGCTGCTGCGCGAACAGGAGCGCCGGGGGCGGATCTCTCTGACCGGGTTCTACTGGCGCCGGGCCCTGCGGATCCTGCCGCTCTATTTTCTGGTGGTGACCCTGGTGGGAGGCTATTTCGTGCTGCTGCAGGGCGAGTGGGACCTGGCTGCGCATTGGGGCGCCTATTACCTGTTTCTGGCCAACTTCCTGTCGAGCCATATTCCGCCACTTTTTCCCAGCTGGTCCCTGGCCATGGAAGAGCAATTCTATCTGCTCTGGCCGCTGGTGATGCTCTGGCTGCCGCGGCGGGCCTGGGGCGGGCTGCTGGTTCTTGGCGTGGCCCTGAACCTGGTGGCGGTGATCGGTGTGCTGGGGCGGGTCGGGATCACCGCCTTTGACTGGGGGATTTTCCGGCTGCATCTGCCGGATGTCACCTATGCCCCGCTTCTGCTGGGCGCCGGGCTGGCGCTGACCTTGCATGATCCGCGCGGGTTTCGGGCGCTGTGGCGGCTGTTGGGCCATCCGGGGGCGCCGCTGGGGCTGGCGGGGCTGTTGCTGGTCCTGCTGTCTGGCCTGCTGCCGCAGGTCCTGGCCGGGCTGCCTTATCTGGTGGTGCATCTGGCGATGACCGGATTGCTCGCCAGCCTGGTGCTGCGCGAGAACAGCTGGGCGCATCCGCTGCTGCGGCTTGCGCCGCTCGCCCGGATCGGCAGGATCAGCTATGGTATCTACCTGCTGCATCTGCTGGTGCTGTCCGGCACCGCCCTGCTGGCGGCGCGGCTGGATTTGCCCGAGACGGGGGCGGCATTCCTGCTATGTTACTGGGGCGGGACATATGTCTTGGCGGAGCTGAGTTTTCGCACCTATGAACAACCTTTCCTGCGGCTCCGTCACAAACCTTTTGGTCAGGTGGCGCCGGGACAATCTTCGTAAGATCGAAAGACACCTGAGGCGATACTCAGACATAGTCCAGAGGATCCGGAACAAGGGAGCAGACCCATGAAACTACTTGTGACAGGCGGTGCAGGCTTTATCGGCTCTGCCGTGGTGCGACAGGCGATTGCGGCGGGCCATGAGGTGGTGAACCTCGATGCACTGACCTATGCGGCCTGCCTCGCCAATCTGGCCGAGGTCGAAGACAGCCCGCGCTATGCCTTCGAGCAGGCCGATATTCGCGACCGCGCGGCGCTGGACAAGGTCTTTGCCCTGCATGCGCCCGATGCGGTGATGCATCTGGCCGCCGAAAGCCATGTGGACCGATCCATCGACGGGCCGAGCGATTTTGTCGACACCAATATCACCGGCACCTTCAACATGCTGGAAGCCGCCCGCAAGTTCTGGGCTGCGGTGGGCAAGCCGGGGCGGTTCCGCTTTCACCATGTCTCTACCGACGAGGTCTATGGCTCGCTTCCGGCCGACAAATCGGTGCTGTTCACCGAAACGACCGCCTATGATCCGCGCTCGCCCTATTCGGCTTCCAAGGCGGCTTCTGACCATCTGGTGCGCGCCTGGCACGAGACCTACGGGCTGCCGGTGGTGCTGAGCAATTGCTCGAACAACTACGGCCCCTATCATTTCCCGGAAAAGCTGATCCCGGTGGTGATCCTCAATGCGCTGGCAGGCAAGGCGTTGCCGATCTATGGCGACGGCTCCAACATCCGCGACTGGCTGTATGTCGAAGACCACGCCGCGGCCCTGCTCTGCGTGCTGCAGAAGGGGCAGAACGGCCGCCGCTACAACATTGGCGGCGAAAACGAGCGCAGCAATCTGGAGCTGGTGGAGACGCTGTGCGAGATCCTCGACCAGAAACGCCCGCGCCAGGATGGCAAACCCTACAGGGATCAGATCACCTTTGTGACCGACCGGCCCGGCCATGATGCCCGCTATGCGATCGACCCCAGCCGCATCCGCAGCGAGCTGGGCTGGCGCCCCTCGGTCACCGTGGAGGAAGGTCTGGCGAAGACCGTGCAATGGTATCTGGACAATGAGGACTGGTGGCGGGCGCTGCAGGATCGCAACGGCGTCGGGGCCCGGCTTGGGGTCAGCGCATAGGGCTGTCCTTGCGGACAGCAGCCTCCGGCGGAGGTATTTGGAAAAAGATGAAGAAGAGGCGCAGATGACGATCCTTGTGTTCGGAGCCACCGGCCAGGTGGCCCGTGAGCTGGCCATGCTGGGTGGTGGCGTGAGCTGTCTTGGCCGGGACCAGGCGGAGCTGTCCGATCCTGAGGCCTGTGCCGCGATGATCCGGGATCATGCGCCCCGGGCGGTGATCAATGCCGCCGCCTATACGGCTGTCGACAAGGCCGAGAGCGAAGAGGATCTGGCCGGCGTGATCAACGGGGCCGCCCCGGGGGCGATGGCGGCTGCCTGTGCGGCGCTTGGCATCCCTTTCGTGCAGATTTCGACCGACTATGTCTTTGGGGGCACCGGGGAAACCCCTTGGCAGCCCAGCGATCCGGTCGCACCACCAAATGCCTATGGCCGCTCCAAACGCGCGGGCGAGGCGGCGGTGATCGCGGCGGGCGGGATCTTTGCGATCCTGCGGACGTCCTGGGTGGTGTCCTGTCACGGCCATAACTTCGTCAAGACCATGCTGCGGCTTGGCGCCGAGCGCGACCGGCTGACCATCGTCGGCGATCAGATTGGCGCGCCGACCCCGGCCCGCGATATTGCCGCCGCCTGTCTGACGATGGCGCATCAGCTGATCGCCGAGCCCGAAAAATCTGGCGTCTATCATTTTCAGGGGAGGCCTCATGTCAGCTGGGCGGGGTTTGCCCGGGCGATTTTTGCCCAGGCGGGCCTGTCTTGCGAGGTGGTGGATATTCCCACCTCTGACTATCCCACACCGGCGGTCCGGCCCCTGAACGCCCGGCTCGATTGCGCCAGGTTAGAGACTATTTTTGGCATCTCGCAGCCGGATTGGCACGCGGGGCTGGCCGATATTCTGAAGGATTTGAAAGACAGATGAGCAAACGCAAAGGCATTATTCTTGCAGGCGGCTCCGGCACCCGGCTTTATCCGATCACCATGGCCGTCTCAAAGCAGCTCTTGCCGCTCTATGACAAGCCGATGATCTATTACCCGATCTCGGTGCTGATGCTGGCCGGCATCCGCGAGATCTGCGTCATTACCACACCGCAGGATGCCGATCAGTTCCAGCGCCTGTTGGGCGATGGCAGTCAATGGGGGGTGCATCTGACCTATGTCCAGCAGCCCAGCCCCGACGGGTTGGCGCAGGCTTTCCTTCTGGCCGAAGAGTTTCTGGCCGGCGCCCCTGCGGCGCTGGTGCTGGGCGACAACGTGTTTTTCGGGCATGGGTTGCCGAAGCTTCTGGCGGCTGCGGATGCCAAACCCAGCGGCGGCACCGTCTTTGGCTATCACGTGGCTGACCCCGAACGCTATGGGGTCGTGTCCTTCGACGCGGAGGGCCGCGCCCGTCAGATCATCGAAAAACCGGCGGTGCCGCCGTCGAATTATGCGGTGACCGGGCTTTATTTCCTCGATGGGCGCGCGCCGGAGCGGGCGCGGCAGGTCCAGCCCTCGGCGCGGGGCGAGCTGGAGATCACCGATCTGTTGCAGATGTATCTCGATGAGGGAGAGCTTTCGGTGGAGACCATGGGGCGTGGCTATGCCTGGCTCGACACCGGCACCCATGCGAGCCTGCTTGATGCGGGTAATTTCGTGCGCACCCTGGAAGAGCGTCAGGGGTTGCAGACGGGGTGCCTTGAGGAAATCGCCTTTCACGCCGGCTGGATCAGCCGCGCGGAGCTGGCCGCCCGGGCTGAATTGTTCAAAAAGAACAGCTATGGGACCTATCTGAGCCGGTTGCTGACCTGAGAGGGCAGAGCAGACTGCCCCGGGACGGGCGCGACAGACCCCAGCGCGCCCGCTCGATAGCCTGGCCTCAATCGCCGCCGAACAGATCGCGGGTAAAGACCTTGTCAGCCACCTCCCGGATCTCATCGGTCAGCCGGTTGGCCACGATCAGCTCTGCCTCCGCCTTGAAGGCGGCCAGATCGCGGATCACCCGGCTCTGGAAGAAATGCTCCTCCTCCAGCACCGGCTCGTACACGATCACCTCGATCCCCTTGGCTTTGAGCCGCTTCATGATGCCCTGGATCGAGGACTGGCGGAAATTGTCCGATCCCGCCTTCATCACCAGCCGGTAGATCCCGACCACCTTGGGCCCCTTCATCAGGATCTGATCGCTGAGGAAATCCTTGCGGGTGCGGTTGGCATCCACGATGGCGCGAATGAGGTTCTGCGGCACGTGATTGTAATTGGCCAGCAGCTGTTTGGTGTCCTTGGGCAGGCAATAGCCGCCATAGCCGAAGGAGGGATTGTTGTAATGGCCGCCGATGCGCGGGTCGAGGCTGATGCCCTCAATGATCTGGCGCGTATCCATGCCGCCGGCCATGGCATAGCTGTCCAGCTCGTTGAAAAACGCCACCCGCATCGCAAGATAGGTATTGGCAAAAAGCTTGATCGCTTCCGCCTCGTCGGGATCGGTGAACAGGATCTCAACATCGGTCTCAACGGCGCCCTCCAGCAACAGGCCGGCAAAGCGGCGCGCCCGATCCGAGCGCTCCCCGACAATGATCCGCGACGGGTGCAGGTTGTCGTAAAGGGCGCGCCCCTCGCGCAGGAATTCAGGGGAGAAGATCACCTGATCCGTGTCCAGCCGCGCCCGCAGGCCACGCACATAGCCCACCGGGACGGTCGATTTGATGACGATGGTGGCGGTGGGATTGACCGCCATGACCCCGGCCACAACCGTCTCGACGCTGGAGGTGTCAAAGGAATTGCTTTTGGGATCATAATTGGTGGGCGTGGCCACGACCACGAAATCCGCGTCTTTGTAGGCGGCCTTTGAATCGGTGGTTGCCTGCAGGGTCAGGGCGCGGTTGGCCAGAAACGCCTCCAGCTCCGGGTCGACGATGGGACACTGGCGCGCGTTGACCATCTCCACCCGCGGTGCCGAGATATCGACCGCCACGACATCATTGTGCTGGGCCAGCAGCACAGCATTTGAAAGGCCGACATAGCCCAGCCCGGCAACAGCGATTTTCATGCGTTCAGGTCCTCGCGTAGACATCCTCGTAGCGAACGATGTCATCCTCGCCCACATAGCTGCCGGTCTGCACTTCGATCAGCACCATCGGCACCCGACCGGGGTTTTCCATCCGGTGCACCGCGCCCAGCGGAATATAGACGCTCTCGTTCTCGGTCACCAGTTTCACCTCGTCATCCACGGTCACCCGCGCGGTGCCCTCGACCACGATCCAGTGTTCGGAGCGGTGAAAATGGCTCTGCAGCGATAAGCTGGCACCGGGATGCACCAGAATGCGCTTGACCTGGAACCGCCCCCCCACCACCAGGCTTTCGAACCAGCCCCAGGGGCGATGATCCTTGGGAAAGGCGGTCGCCTGGGTGGCGCCCTTGGCCTTCAGGGCGCTGACCGCCTTTTTCACATCCTGGGCGCGGGACTTGTCCGCCACCAGAACCGCGTCGTTCATCGCCACCGCGATGATGCCATCCAGCCCGATGCCGACCACTTCCAGCCGCTCGCTCTCGGACCGCAGCAGCGTATCGCGACAGTCGATCGCCGTGGCACCGGCGCTGGCCACCACGCCCTGCGCATCGGGGCCACTCTCGCGCCAAACCGCATCCCAGCCGCCGAGATCCGACCAGGCCGCATCAAAAGGCACCACCGAGAGGTTGTCGGCATGTTCCATCACCGCGTAGTCGATCGAGATATCCGCCGCCTGCCCCCAGGGCTCTGGCGCCAGCCGCAGAAACCCGAGATCCGCCTGCGCCTGCTGCAGGGCGGCCTCGACCGGGGCGATCAGATCCCCCGCATGGGCCCGGAAGGCGGCAATGATGTCCTTGGCGGCAAAGAGGAAAATACCGGCGTTCCATTTGAAATTCCCCGCCGCCAGCATGTCCGCGGCACGGGCAGCATCGGGTTTTTCGACAAATTTCTTCAGCGCCACCGCCGCGCCGGTCGCCTGCGGGGCGTCGGCCAGCTCCAGATAGCCATAGGCGGTTTCCGCATGGCTCGGCGTGATGCCAAAGGTCACCAGCTGACCCGCCCGCACCGCTTCCAGCCCGCGCGCGATGGCCGCGTGAAACGCCGCGACATCGGGCACCACATGATCCGACGGCGCCACCAGCAGCACGGCCTCGGGATCCCGGGCCTGGGCGTGCAGCGCCGCCGCCAGAACCGCCGGTGCGGTATTGCGCCCTTCCGGCTCGATCACGATGGCGCCGGGATCAATGCCCACGGCCTGCAGCTGCTCGGTGACGATAAAGCGGAAATCGGAATTGGTCAGCACCACCGGCGCCCCGAACTCAAACCCGTCCCCCTGCCCGGTCAGTCGCTTTGCCGAGGCCTGAAACAGGGTTTCCTCGCCCATCAGGGGCACGAACTGTTTGGGGTAGCTCTTGCGGGACAGAGGCCACAGCCGGGTGCCGGAGCCACCGCAGAGAAGGATGGGCGTAATGGTCATTTTCAATCCTTTTGAGTGCACAGAGGTCGAACGTCAGCTTTCCCAACATGCTGTAGGCGTACATTCGCAACCCTAATACCGCCAAACGCCTGCCAGAACAAAGATCCAGTTTGTGCCCGAAACGCCCCAGTTGCGCCTCTCCGCACAGGCGCTTGGCAAGAGCCGCTGGACAGGACACAGCTGGCAGGTTTTCCAGGCGCATACGGCATATCCCGGTAGCACTCATACGCGCGATGCAATAGCACATCCTTTATGACCGCCCGGATAAGACGGCTGACTGGATCGAGACGCAGAACACACTGGAGCCTGACTTGCTCATCATCGACGACAAAATCGTTATCGCCCATATGAAGAAATGTGGCGGCACATCCGTCTGCAAGGGCCTGGTTGAAACGCTTCCCAAGGCGCGCATAGATTTCCTGGGCTATACCCCCGAAGGCGAAGAACGCAGCGCCGCATCACGACGGCGCAAAGGTCTGTGGAAACACTCTCCCGTCCAGGACATCGTCGACAAAACGCCGCTGCCGCGGGAAAACCTGACAATCTACCTGGTCTCCCTGCGTCCCTGGTGGGATCGGGTTGCCTCCTTTTACTTTCATGCCAAACGCTACCACCGCAAGACAGGCCACAAGTACCCCTGGGTCAAGGACATGGCGTTTTCCGCCTTCTTGCGCAGCCCCTACATTGAAGAAATCGAATGCCTCGACGTCTTCAGCGGGGGTCCCGACGGGCAGCCTCTCGCGGATGTCTACGTGCCCTATTCGTCCCTTTCCACCTGGTACACCACCCTGGCCACGGAGCTTGGCTATCCGTCCGTTGAGCTGCCAGAGTACAATCGCGGGCGCCCCAAATTCGCGGACGGGTATCTCGAATGCTATAACGCCGCCGATTTCGAATTGATGGCGGAACGGTTCCGCGGCGAAGACGCCATGCTGGAGCGGATGGGGATGAGCCACCCCAGGCCCACCCCTCTTTAAAAGCCGCCCGCGTCAGCCCAGATCAAGCCCGATCTCCCCCCAGGCACTGCGGAGCGTCAACCGGTCCCCGGACCGGACGGGGACCGCCGGACAGAGACCGCCCGTTGCGATCCACTGGCCCCGGGCCACTGGCATGTCATAGCGCCGCGCCAGGGTCAGAAACTCGGCGGCAGCGCCCAGCGGCGACCCGATCACATTCGCACTGCTGCCCGCCGTGGGCGCGCCGCCGTTATGAGTCATTTGCACGGTCAGTTCCCGGTCCAGAGCCACCGCATCGAACGGCTGAATTGCGCCGATCCACAGCCCCCCCGCGCCGGCCCGATCCACGATCTGCCCCAGCAGCTCCGGCTTCAGACTCTCCGGCAGAACGGCGGCCGGAATTTCGAACCCCAACCCCATGCGGCTGAACCGCTCCGTTGGCGCCTCGGCGGTCCAATCCGCAATCTCAAGCATGACCTCCGGCTCGGCCAGAGGCGCGACCAGCCCCCCCAACGGCATAGTGTCCCGCTCCAGAAAAACCTCATGCGGATGGAGAGGACCAAAGAAAACTTCTTGATTGTCAAATACCTTCCGCGACCACGGATTGGCCCCCCCAATTTTCCAGGCCGCCACATCGCCCACTTGCGCGCGACTCACAGCATAGGCCTCCTGCGGCGTCTCGGGCAGATCCGCCGTCGTGATCATCGCCGGCTTCCCAGCCTCGCGCGCCTGTGTCAGTGCTGCTACCAGCTGCTCCATGCCGCCTTCGGTCATTCTTGCCACCCATCAATCTGTTGCATGTTCCCCCGCGGAACATGTTGTGCATTTGGGGTGTTGTCCGCCGAAGGGTCAAAGGCGTCAAGACGGTGTCGCAAATCCCCTGTTCCAAAGGCCCTTGTGGGTTGCACTGCGCCCCCCTGCTCCCTAGACTGCGCTCGCTTGCTACAGGGACGAATTTTGCAGACTCCCGCCCCCTCTGCCTGGCCAGAAAAGAGAACAAATAACATTATGACATTAAGAGCTGCGATCATTGGATACGGGAAAATGGGCCGGATCCGCCACGACGCCATGGATCGCCACGGAGACTTCGAAGTTGTCGTCGCCTGCGACACGGAAATTGATCCAAAGGCCACCGTACCAATGGTGACAGATCCGATGGCTGTTTATGAATACAACCCCGACGTGATCGTCTGCAGCGTCCCCAACATGATGATCCCCGATGTGGTCTGCACCGCACTGGAACGGGGCAAACATGTGTTTTCGGAAAAACCGCCCGGACGCAATTCCAAGGATGTCCGCCGGATGATCGCCGCAGAGGAAGCCGCCCGGGCCGCCCACGGCGGGCTGGTGCTGAAATTCGGCTTCAACCACCGGGTTCATGATGCCATCGAAGAGGCCAAGAAGCTCACCGATGCCGGCACCATGGGCGATCTTTATTTCATGCGTGGCGTCTACGGCAAGGCGGGGGGGCCGAACTACTCACAGAACTGGCGCAACGATCCAGAGCTTTCCGGCGGCGGCATCCTGATCGACCAGGGCATCCATATGCTGGATCTGTTCCAGATGTTCGCCGGCCGTTTCACCGATGTGCAGAGCTTCGTCCAGCGCAAATTCTGGACCGATGTCCCGGTCGAGGACAACGCCTTTGCCCTGATGAAGAACGCCGACGGTATTGTCGCCTCGGTACATTCCTCCGCGACCCAATGGCAGCATACCTTCCGGCTGGAGCTTTACATGCGCAACGGCTTCTTGTCGGTGGACGGCATCCTGTCGGCCTCCGGCAGCTATGGCACCGAGGTGCTGACCGTCGCGCTCAACCGGCTCGATGCCACCGGCAGCCCGATCCCGAACCCCGAACAGCAGGAGCTGCGCTTTACCGAAGACCGCTCCTGGGACAAGGAGATCGCAGAATTCCATGCCGCCGTGGTGAAGGGCACCCCGCTGGTCTGCGGCACCTCGCAGCAGGCGCTGGATGTCATGGAGCTGGTCGAAGCGATCTATGCTGCCGACCCGGAATGGAGCACTGCGCGGCAGTCGACCCCGCAGATGGCAATGGAATAAGAATATGCAGACCCCTGTTTTCCTCGACCACCTGCCGGACATTGATGCGGTGGCCGGTCAAAAACCCGCGCAATACCGCCTGGAGCGCAACAAGGCCCTGCTGGAGCTGATGCTGGACCAGAGCACGGTCTGGCATGATCGCAACGCCTGCCCGGCCTGCGATCAGGACACCACCCAGAACCCGTTCTTCTCGCAGACGATGATGGAGTTCCGGCGCTGCATGAACTGCAACTCGATCTATGCCGCGCGGGTGCCCGGACAGACGACGATCGACAGGCTGCGGCTCGATCATATCCAAGCCCGCGCCGCCGATGCCGGCGGCGACCGGGAATTCGAGTTCACCTCCCTGCTGAACTGGATCAGCCTCACCGAGGCGCGGCTTGAACGCAAGCTGGACCGGGTGCTGGACATCCGCTTTGCCACCCAGGCGCCGGCCTGGCCCGACGCCACCGAGCGGCTCAGCCATAACCGCAGCTGGGATTTTCTGGAGCTGACCCCGGAAAGCGACGATTTCAGCGCCCTTGAGGCCGCTGTCGCCAAGGCGGCCCCCAAGGCGATCCTGATGCCGGCGGAACTGGATCGCGTCGCCGATCCGGCCGCCCTTCTGAGCGCCCTGAAGGCCGCCGCGACGCCGGGGACGGTGATTTTTGTGGCCAGTTCCTGCGCAGACGGGCTGGAGTATGAAATCCTCGGGGCTGACTCTCCCAGCTTTGTGCCGCTGGATCGGCTGACCGTCTTTTCAGTCAAGGGATTCGAGACCCTGAGCACCAAACTCGGCCTGCAGGTGCTGGAAATCTCCACCCCCGGCCGGCTCGATGCGGTGATCCTTGATCGTTACTTCAAGAGTGCCGAAAACACCGCCATCCCGTTCTGGTCCAGCTTCTTTCGCGAGGCCGACAAGAACCGGTTGCGCGACCTGCAAATCCTGCTGCAACGCAGTCTCAAATCCGGTGTCCTGCGTTTCGTCCTGGAAACCTGACCCGCCCCAAAACGAGAAAGCTCACGACAATGTCCGATTTTTTCCCCACCACCGCCTATGACACTTGCGAGAGCTTCGCGGGCGATTACTTCGCAACGCTCGCCAAGGCGACCCAGGTCAGCGACCTTTCCGCGCTCGACCGCGTGGCAACCCTGCTGAAAGACACCATCACGGCGGGCAATTTCATCTATATCTGCGGCAACGGCGGCTCGGCCGGCATTGCCAACCACTCGCTCTGCGACTTCCTGAAATGCGTGCGCACCGACACCGATTTGATGCCCCGTTTCATGTCACTGTCGGCCCATACCGAGATGAACTCGGCCCTGGCCAACGACATCTCCTATGACGAGGTTTTTGCCTATCAGCTGCAATCCATGGCCCGCCCCGGCGATCTGGTCTGGACCGTCAGCTCCTCCGGCGACAGCGAAAACGTGGTCCGCGCCCTGCAGGTGGCCAAGGATCTCGGGCTGAAGTCGATCTCCTTCACCGGGTTTTCCGGTGGACGGTCCAAGGATCTTGCCGATGTGAACGCCCATGTGAACGCGCAGAATTACGGCGTGGTGGAGGACATCCACATGGCCTTCATCCATATCCTGACCCAGTATCTGCGCATGACCAACATGGACAAAAGCCTGATCGCCGACCGGAAATTCTGAGCATGCCCGCAGATCAGATGACCGTCACCGATCTGCCGGACGCCCTGCATGACACGCTCTGCGCCCTCCTGCCCCGTCTGGTGCAGGAGGTGTTTGCACAGGATATCGTGACCGAGGACAAAGGCAGTGACGGACTCGACCTGGTGACCTCCATCGACCTTGCCATGCAGGCGCGGCTGGAACAGGACCTCGCCGCTTTGCTGCCCGGCTCCGTGGTGGTGGGCGAAGAGGACTATGCCGCCCATGAAGGCCACGATCCGGTCTGGCTGATCGATCCTCTGGACGGCACCGTGAATTTCGTGGCCCAGCTGCCCGCCTATAGCGTCGCGGTGGTGCTCCTGATCGCCGGGCAACCGGCCCTGGCTGCGGTCTATGACATCCCGCAGGGCGATCTCTATTCCGCCCAGGCCGGACGCGGGGCGCGCCTCAATGGTGCGCCGCTGCAGCCGCGCACCCATAAGGCACGGCTGGCAGTGGTCTCTTCCGGTCTGCTGAAGGATCTCGCCCAGACCGCCCCGGCGGCACTGGCAGAGCTGCTGGAGGCGTTCAAACTGCGCAATTTCGGCAGCCAGGCCCTGCATCTGTGTTATGCCGCCGCCGGGCGGGTCAGCCTGGTCGCCAGCCGCGAGGCCAAGGGCTGGGACGACCTCGCCGGCGCCCTGATCGCGCAAGAAGCCGGGCTGACCTACGGCAGTTACGCCCCGGCCGCCTGCGCCCGCCCGATGGATCAGGACCAACTGAGCCTCTGCGCCCCGGCCGATCATTTTGAAACCTACACCCCGCTCTTTGCACGCGCCTGCTCCTGAGGCCGCGCGTTTCAACCCGAAGGATGACGAGATGAAAACCGTTGCCATGATCCCCGCCCGCATGGGCAGCCAGCGTCTGAAGAAAAAGAACCTCGCCCCCCTGGCAGGCCAGCCGCTGATCACCCATGCGATCGAGAAATGTCAGGCCACGGGGCTGTTCGACGAGATCTACATCAATTCCGAAAACGCCGAGTTCGGCCAGTTCGCCACGCAATACGGTATCAAGTTCTACCAGCGTCCCGAGGCACTGGGCAATTCCGTCGCCACCTCCGAGCAATTCGTCTACGACTTCCTGAAAAATGTCGCGTGCGACCTGCTGATCCAGGTCCACTCCATTGCCCCGCTTCTGACCGCCGAAGAAGTCAAAGCCTTCGCCGAGGCCTTTATCGCATCGGATGCCGATGTGATGCTGTCCTGCATCGAGGATCAGATCGAGGTGGCCTATCAGGACCGCCCCGTGAACTTCACCTTTGCCGAAAAGACCAACTCCCAGGATCTCAAGCCGACCCAGAGGGTCACCTGGTCGATCACCGGCTGGCGCGCCAAATCCTATATCGACGCCGTCGAGAGCGGCTCGATTGGTACCTATAATGGCAAGATCGCTTTCTACCCGGTGGGTGCGATCTCTGGCCATGTCATCAAGACCCAGGAAGATCTGGACATCGCCGAGGCGCTGCTGAGCGTTCTGGGCACACATAAATCCGCCTGAGGGGCTTTTGCGATGAACGTTCTTGTTTCCAACATCATGATGATCAACGAGCGCGACCGCTTTGATGCGATCCTGCGCGAAAAAGGTCTCACGCCGATCTGGCCCGAGGTGAACCAGTTCATGGACGAGGCCCAGTGCCTGGAGTTTGCCGGCGAGGTGGACGGCTGGCTGGCCGGCGACGATCAGATCACCGAGGCTGTGCTCAAGGCCTACCTGCCCCGTCTCAAGGTGATCTCGAAATGGGGCACCGGCATCGACAGCATCGATCTCGCCGCCGCCAAGGCGCTTGGCGTGCCGATCTGCAATTCACCAGGCGCCTTTCGCGATGCGGTCAGCGAATATGCCATCGGCCTGTTGCTGGCCGCGACCCGGCAATTGGCCCGCACCGATCGCATGATCCGACAGGGCGCATGGCCCAAGGGCCGCTTTCCCGGCATGACGGGCAAGACCATGGGCGTGGTTGGCTATGGCGCCATCGGTCAGGGTGTCGGCCAGCGTGCCCGCGGCCTTGGCATGGAGGTGATCGCCCATGACCCCTATATGCAGACCGCCCCTGATGGTGCCCCCGTCGTCAGCTTCGACACGCTGCTGGAGCAGGCCGACGTGATCTGCCTGTGCTGCAACCAGACGGCCGAGAACTATCACCTGATCAATGCTCAGACGCTCGACCGGGCGCGCGATGGGGTGATCCTGTGCAACGTGGCGCGGGGAGGGCTGGTGGACGAAACCGCCCTGGTGGCCGCCCTGCAGAGCGGCAAGGTCGCCGCCGCCGCGCTGGATGTGTTCGAGGTCGAGCCGCTGCCAACCGATCATCCGCTGCTGGGGTTCGACACTGTCGCCGTCTCCAGCCACAACGCCAACAGCACCGTTCAGGCCATCGAATACGTCCACGGCAACACGCTCGACAACCTGTTCAAACATTTGCAGATCTGATCTGCCATGCTGGGGAACGCCATGATCCATCGCCTGCAGACCCTGCAGGCGAGCTCGGACAGCACCGCACAGGAGGCCATCGACCTCCAGGCCTGGAATGCCGCCACCACGCTGCAGTTCTGCGGCGTCGAGCTGCACACCAGCCAGGGTCGGGTGTCCGTCAGCCTGCGCCATCACAAATCCGATGGCACGCAGGAAGAGATTGCACAGCTGTTCTGCCTGCAACCCGGCTCCAGTTTCAGCCCTCCCCTGGACGTGGCCGCCCTGGCCCGTCAGGGCGGGCAAATCCAGCCCGTCCTGCTGTCCGCCAGCGAAGATGCCGTCTTTGATCTCTACCTGGGCAGCAACGACGAGGCCTGGACCCCCAGGGCGCAGGTGGCGGTGCTGATGCGGGCGCGCACCCCGGCCGAGACCCAGACAGCGGTTCAGACCCTCGCCACCTTCCGGCGCCGCTATGCCGGGCTGGGCCTGGAACAATCCTGCCACCTGGTTCTGGACCTCCCCGAACCGGAGCCCCGGCTGCGCCTGTTGCTGCAACAGCAGGAAGGGCTTCGCAACGACCGGCCGCTGCTGCACCAGCGCCAGGGCCCCACCCGCAGCTGGCTGCGCCGGGCCGTGCATGCCGTGGCCTACGGAGATCTGAGCGACCTTGGGATCACGCATCTGGTCCTGCAGCCCGACGATACCCCCTTGCAACCCGAAGGGTTTCTGCATGCCCTTGCGCTGGCCCGTTTCCTGCATCACGACAGCCTGTTTCACGGCACCGGCGAGACCGCCGGGATCCCCGGGCACTGGCCCCGGTTCTGTCTTGACCTGGCCCAGGTCTATCGCCACGGCCTGCCGGGCGCCGATGCCGCACTCTATGCTGCAGACCTTGAACGGCAGGGGCTCTTGCGCTTTGGCTTTCCGGCGCCGCCCGCGCCCCTCCCGGCACCGGGACTGCGGCAACAGCTGAAAGAACAGCTCGCCCGGCTGTCCCTGCCCGCCCCCTCGACAGAGATCGGCTGCCTGAAACAGACCATGACCCGCCAGTTACGCGATGTTCAGCGCGGTCAAAACAGCGCGGTCCAACGGCTGGAAAACCGCCTGAAAGACAACCGCCTGTGGAACCCCGACCGGGTGCATCAGGATCAGGATCGCGCCAATCGCACCCTGCTCAGCCTGCTGCGCAACCGCCACCCCGGCGCCCGCGCCGTCATCGTCGGCAATGGGCCCAGCTTGCGCACCAGCGACCTCGACCGCCTGCCGGGAACCGTCACCTTTGCCTCCAACAAGATCTGGCTGGCCTATGGCCAGACCGCCTGGCGGCCCACCTATTATTCCGTCGAAGACCATCTGGTGTTGCAGAACAACCGCGACCGGATCGAGGCGCTGGAAGGCAGCCTGAAGATCTTTCCCGCCAATACGCGGGATTTCGGCTATCACGCGGGCGACACCATCTTTGCCCCGTTCCTGCCGCCCCGCTCCTTCGAGGACCCGATGTCCGACCCGGAGTTCCCCGCCTTCAGCCACGATCTCAGCCATGGTATCGCTTGGGGATCCACCATCGTCTACAGCCAGATCCAGATGGCGCTTTATATGGGCTGCCGCGAGGTCGTCCTGATCGGGCTTGACCACACCTATCAGCTGCCCTCGGAAAAGCATGGCAACCAGTATATTCACAGCGGCGAACGCAACCATTTTCATCCGGATTACCGGGCGCCTGGCGAGGCCTGGCACGAACCCAACCTCAAGGTGCTCGAAACCTCCTATGCCAAGGCAAGAACCATATGCGATGGCGCCGGGATCCGCATTGTGAACGCCTCCCGCCAAACGCAACTGGATGTGTTCGACCGCGCCGATTTCGACCAGCTTTTTCCGCCCCAGGAGTTTCCCGCATGACCCCGACGCCGCAGATTTACGACGCCCGCCCCTGCACCCTGGGCGAAGGCCCACTCTGGCATCCCGAGCGCCAGCAGCTGTTCTGGTTCGATATCGTCAACAACAGGCTGCTGTCGCAAGCACAGGACGGCACGCCGCTGAGCTGGAGCTTTGACCGCAATGTTTCGGCCGCGGGCTGGATCGACACCGACCACTTGCTGATCGCCAGCGAAACCGGCCTCAGCCGTTTCAACCTTGCAACCGGCGCCGAAGAGATGCTCTGCGAGATCGAAGCAGACAATCCCCTCACCCGGTCCAACGACGGGCGCGCCGACCCCTGGGGCGGCTTTTGGGTCGGCACCATGAGCAAGGCGGGTGAGCCCGGTCAAGGCACGCTTTATCGCTGGGCTGCAGGCGCGCTGCGGGTGCTGGAAACGCAGATGAGCACCCCCAATGCGATCTGTTTCGACAAGGCCCGCAGCTGCGCCTATTACAGCGACACCAAAACCCGCATCATCTGGCGCCAGCCCGTCAACCCGGTCTCCGGCTGGCCCGAGGGCGACAAACAGGTCTTTGTGGACCTCCGCGCCCCGTCGTCCCAGCCGGAGCACAAGCCCGACGGGGCCGTCATCGATGCCGAAGGCTGCCTGTGGAGCGCGCAATGGGGCTCGGCCCGGGTGGCGCGCTATAGCCCCGAGGGCACCTTCTTGTCCGCGGTTGATCTGCCCACCGGTCATACCTCCTGTCCGGCCATCGGCGGCAGCGACCTGAAAACACTCTACGTCACCACCGCGCAGCAGAAACTGCCTGAAAACCGGGCAGACTGGCACCAGACTGCGGGACAGGTCTTCCATATTCCCATTGCCGCCACTGGCCAGGCCGAGCCCTGTCTTCCATTGTCGCTGCAGGAAACCCAGTCATGAACCACACCTCCCCCTCCGCCTCGACCGCACCTCCTCTGGCTGCGCAGATCCAGACCCGGCGCTTCTCCCCGCAGCACGGTCTGTATCCGCTGCAACGCTATGTCCACGCGTTCGGCGCTTCGGTTGTGAACTGCTTTGACCTCTGGGCCTGGAAACAGGCCACGGCCCTGACGTGGGTCAGTGTCCGGCTGGTGGTCCGGGCAGGCACCGTCCGCGCCCGCCTGGTCCACATCACCGCTGACGGCAGCCGCCATCTGCTGGGAGAGCTGACGCAGACGGGCGCGGGCACCCAGGTCCTGCCCGCCTTTCAGATTGCAGAGCTGGAAGGCGCCATCCTCCCCGAGATCGAGGACGAAGACGGCAAGGCCAACTATGATCTTCTGTTTGTCACCGATGACCAGCCCGTCACCCCGGATCTGCGGATCAACTATATCTTCTGCACCTACAAGCGGGCCGAATACGTACAGCACAATGCGCAGGTTTTCCGGGATTACCTGCGGCGCTACCACGCCACCCAGGAGGCCTATCTGACAGTGGTCGACAATGGCCACGACGGCAGCCCGGATGGCGGAGCCAATGCCTGCGGCGTCACGCCCGACACCCATGTCAGCGTCTTTGCCAACAACAACACCGGCGGGGCCGGCGGGTTTGGCCGGGGCCTGTATGAAAGCTGTTACGGGGCACTGGCCCCCCAGGGGTTCAGCCATGTCTGCCTGCTGGATGACGACATCTACCTGCACCCGGAAATGTTTGCCCGCAACACTGCCTTCATGCGCTACGTAAAGCCCGGCTATCACGTGGGCGGGCCGATGTATCCCACCTCGGAGGCCGAGAAGATCCCGCGCCACAGCGCCTGTTTCGGCCACAAGCACCGCGGCACGGTGCATCCCAGCGATACCGCCCTGGGGGCGGGGCTGGACACCGGCGACATTCCCGGCTTTCTCACCATGGACCGCAGCCCCGACAGCACCGGCTGGTGGTGGAGCTGTTTTGCGGTGGCGGATGTTCACCGGATCGGCCTGCCCTACCCGTTTTTCATCAAGATGGATGACGTGGAATATTCGCTGCGCCTGCAGGAGGCCGGGGTCAAACTGGTGATCCCCTTTTCCTTTTGGGTGCTGCATGACGACTTTGAAGAAAAATACTCGGCCGCGATGCAGTATTTCCGCTTTCGCAACCGCTGGGTACTGCTGGCGCAACAGGATCGGATCGGCGATCTCGGCGTCTTTGTTGCGGAGTATGACACATTGGTGCGCAACTTCGTGTCGGCCCGCAAATACGAACACGCCCAGCTTCTGCTGGATGCGATGGACCATTTCCTGCAGGGTCCCGAATATCTGATCGCCCGGGAAAAAGACATTCTGGCGGGCATCTTCGCCGTCGTAAGGCGGGAAAAGAACGGCCCCATGGCCGCGCCCCTGGATGCAGCCCCCCTGGTCAATGGCCTCGACGCGCCCAGCAGCGCCCGCAACGCCCGGCTGACGGCCCGCACCTGGAACAATCACTTCCTGCCTCTAAAAGACAGCGCCACCCTCGACACCACCCGGCCGCACAGCCCGCTGGACGTGCGCCGCGCCCGTCAGGTTCACTATTGGAACAGCCGCAAGAACCTGGGCTACACGGTAGAGCGCGACTCCCGCCGCGCGTTCCGCCAGATGCTCCATCTGCGCCAGCTGCGCACCCGGATCCAGACCGAATTCCCCGGGCTGTTGCCGCGCTACCGGCGCGCCAAGGCCTATCTGACATCACCGGTCTTCTGGTCCGACTATGGCAAACACGGTACCGCCCCCCGCCTGCACCCCGCCCCCGGAGATCAGGCGATGCACCGGCTACAGCACACCGTCGCCCAGCTGGTGGCACAACAGCGCCCGGACAGGGGCGTGACCGCCGAGGATCACGCCTTTTTCAACAGCCTGCGCAACCGCTACAAGGGTCAGCGCTGCTTTGTGCTGGGCAACGGCCCCAGCCTGAGCGTCGGTGATCTCGAATTGCTCAAGTCCGAAATCACCTTCGCAGCCAACAAGATCTACCTGTGTTTCGATGAAACCGACTGGCGGCCGACCTTCTACTCGGTCGAGGATCTGCTGGTCGCACAGAACTGCCGGGCCGAAATTCTGGCCGTTGACCGCACCACCAAGATCTTTGCCGATCATATGCTGCCCTACCTGCCGCGTCAGGCCAATCACCACTATGCCCGCTGGCTGCCCCCGATGGACAACCGATCGCCGTTCCGAGAGTTTTCCACCGATCTGACCAAGGGCATCTGCTGGGGCTCCAGCATCACCTATTCGATGCTGCAGATGGCTGTGCATATGGGGTTCAGCGAGATTTACATTCTCGGCCTCGATCACTCCTACGTGGAACCCAGCACCAAGGAAGGCGGGGCGCTGATTTCCGAAGGCGAGGTCAACCACTTCCACCCGGAGTATCGCAAACCCGGAGAACGCTGGCACTATCCGGTACTGGACCGTCTGGAGCATTCCTACCAGTTCGCCAAGGATTACTGTGAGGCCCTGGGCGTGCAGGTCTACAACGCCAGCCGGGTCAGCAAGCTCGAGATATTCCCCCGCGTCGATCTGGACGATGTGCTACAAAACACCCAAATCAAAAATAGTAATTGCCCGGACTAGAATTTTCAGGACTCGATTATGATCTTCAAACGCAAGCCCAGTGACACCCCCCCCACGGATCCCGGTTCAGAGCCAGGCGCCCCGCCGCCTGGCTACGACCAGGTCCTGTCCCTTTCGCAGACAGGGGAGACCGCCACAGAAGACTTCTTTGACGATCTCGCGACCGAAATCCGCATCTCCAAGGCTCAGTTTGACACGGAAGCGGGAGAATTGCGCGTCAACGGCTGGTGCCTCACCCCCGAGGCAAAATTCGATCTGCTCCTCGAAGTGGTCGGCACCGATCTCATCTGCGAGGTCACGCCTGCAACCCAAGAGCGCATGGATGTCTTCCAGAAGATGCCCCAATACGGCAACAAGACGAGCGGCTGGCAGGTAAAGCTTCCCGTCGAGGCCCTGCCTGAAAAGGCCGTTGCAAGGATCTCTTACGTTTCTGAAGACCGGATGCGGATCTTCAACAAGGACATCGTCATTCCCCCAGCGTCGTCGCCTTTCGTGGGGGAAAGTCTCAAGATCAAGAACTGCTCTTATAGCCCCTTGCGCAGCCTCTGCATCATCGACCTGGACATTGTCTCCGACCGGGAGACCCTGGCTTTCGATGTGACCACGACCGAAGGGATACCCCTCGGCCCGGTTCAAAGTCGGGTTGCGCCTGCGAACTCCAAAGGCATTCAGCCTGTAAGGCTGAACATTCTGGTATCGGGCCTGCAGGATCGTCAGGAACTCCAGATTTCTGAAACTGGCAATCCGGCCCTGCGCGCAGAGATTGCAGTCTCCACCTTGAAAGATGCGCCACGCCGCATCACCGCCACCACCCCATCAGTACGCCAGAACCTTATCCCTGCCGAAGAGGCACTGGACCTGGCCAGCCTGATCGCCCTGAAGAAGGGGCTGGCCGACCACCCCAGACCGGCGAAAGCTGAGGATGAGGTCTGCTATTTCCCTGCGTTCGAGGATGCGGCCGACCTGTCCAATCACTACCATCGCGCAAGCTGGTATCTGACCGGGCCCGACTCGCCGATCTCCCGCGTGACGTTTGCCGCCCCCGACGCGCATAGCAACATCGCACCGCCACCGGATCATTTCGCCAGCCGCAGCCTGGACGCCGGGACATTGGACATCATTGCGCCCGACGGCGCCTATATCGACGCATTGCTTCGCGCCAAGACCATCCTCGTCTGGCGTCCGCTGTCAAAGGGCTTGCAACGCTATCTCTCCAAGATCCTGGGCAAGGCTCCCAATATCATCACCGTTGCAACGAATGATCCTGCGTCCGTCGAATACGGCAACTACTGCAAGGGGCCGTGGCTGCTCCTGCCTGAAGCAGAAAAACAAAAGCGCCTGCAAGAAAGCCAGGACCGGTTCCGGGCAGCCCTGCAGGCACAACGCGACGCCGGCAAGACTTGCAGCGCTGTCTTTGGAACGGGTCCCTCGATCGACACGGCTTTCGAATTCGATTTCAGCACCTGCATGACCGTCGCCTGCAATTCCGTGGTGGCGAACGCCGCTCTTCTGGACCACATTCGCCCCACCTTTATCTGCGCCGGAGATGCGGTGAGCCATTTTGGCGTCTCGCAATACGCCGAGACGTTCCGCACGGATCTGATCAAGGCGCTGACGGAGCGCGACATCTATCTTTTCACCTCAGCGGCCATCGGGTTTCTGCTGGTGCAAAATCATCCGGAAATTCGCGACCGGGTGATCCTGTGTGAACAACGGTTCAGCGGTCTCAACTGCGATCTGGAAAAGATCTGGTCCCTGCCGCGGTTCGACAGCACCCTGAATATCCACATGCTGCCGATCGCTGCCAGTTTCAGCGATACCGTTTACATGCTCGGCCTGGACGGGCGGGATCCCAATCCCGCCAACAACGAAGATTTCTGGGCCCATTCCAAGGCCGCTCAATACCATGATCTGGTGGACAGCGGTCATCTGGCGCATCCCACATTTACGATGAACCGCGCCCAGGCAACGGAATCCCGATACCTCGCGTCTGTGCAGGAAAGCTTCTTGGCGGGAGAAGCCTTGGGAAAGTCCTTCTTTGCCCTCGCCCCTTCCTTCACGCCACCGGTTCACGCACGCCCGGCGCCGGACCGGTGTTTCGAACCATCCGATGTTGATGGCCGACGCAAGCTACGCATCCCCGGTGGCCAGCTGCAGGCCCCGCGCCTCGCCGACCAACCCGGCAAAACCCGTGCGCTCATTGTGATGCAAATGAACCGGCGGCATTTCTCGGGCGGGCGGTATCACGGCACCATGCTGGCGGAGGCCATGGCCGAGTTTTGCGACGACGTCGTTGTCTGGACGAACAATATGCCACCGTGGTCCGGGGATCTGTCCTTTAGCCCCCATCATCACAAGGTCCATTACGAGATCAACGACTTCCTGCAGCCCCCGGCTGGGGATTTCGACTATGTGATCGTTCTGCCGGACGGCTCCCGCAATCCGGGCATGTACTACCGTGTCTTTGAAAAGGCAAAATCCTGCAACGCCAAGACAGCCTTCCTCAACTTCGAGAGCCTGAACTGGTTCAACGCCCTGTCTCCGGCCCCCAAGAAGCTGAGCGATGTCGACAATTGGTTCGCGGCCACTTGCTTTTCCGACATCATCCTGTCCTCAGCCGAAACCGCCGTTCCCTTTGCAGAACGCTTTTACAAGACGCTGTTTCACACACCGACCTTTGCCGTGGCACCGCCCGCGATCAACAGCCCGATCGCAGATCTGGTGAAACAGCAGAACATGCCCCGCGAAAAGCAGATCATCCTGATCAGCCGGTTCGGGAATGTCAGTGCCCACAAGAACATCAACGCCATCTTCGACTGCATCACCCCGGAGATGAAAGGCTACACGCTGGCGCTGATCGCGGGGACCTCTGACCTGCCGGACGACGAGACGCTGACCACGTTCAGAAACAAGCTGGACGACCTCGGCCTGTCGCTCAAGCTGCTGTACATGATTTCGGACCGGGAAAAATACGAAGAGATCGCCAAGTCCGAGTTGATGATTTTCCCCTCCTTGTTCGAAGGCTTCGGCTATCCGCCAGTGGAAGCAGGGTACATGGGGACTCCCTGCATTGCATATGATCTCCCGGTCCTGCAGGAATTCAACGCAGATCATGCCCATTTCGTCCCTTGGGGCGACGAAGCTGCACTGCGCGCCAAGATTTCAGAAGTTCTGCAGCAGCCACAAGAGGCACGGGTTCGCTGTCGCACCCCTCAGGTGCTACAGACTGCCAACCTGGAGACCTTCAGCCGCACCCTGAAAGAGATCTTCACCCACACGCCGGCGCCAACGGCCGCCTCGTCTTTCTCGACGGAGCGCTTCGAAGTGGCACGGAAGATCTATCTCGACGAATGCCACGAGTCCGACTTCCCCGAGGGCGTGATGAGCAAGCGGGATTTGTCCACTCTCCTGACCCGGTACGAGCGACTCGCATCTGAAATGCGCGAAAAGCTTCAAGCCCGACGAGGCGACAGCGGAGCCCAGGTCTGATGCGTATCTTCTACAGCGACTATGGCGAAGATCCGGTCCGGATCGACCGCATCGAGACCATTTTGCGGGATCTCAAGGCCGGGGGAGCGGATGTGTGCCGGACCAGCCGTCACCCCTTGGATACAGTTGCCCGCAATCTGGTGCTGCCAAACTTGATCGAACGCTCCATGAGGGGCATTGGGGTCACGCAACATCCCGACATCACGTTAACGAACCGAGAACTGCGTATCCAAGCGGCGACCTACCAATACGACCATCCCAAGAAATCAGCCCGGGATTGCTATACGTCCCTCTACATGTATCGGGAATACATCGAACAGGAGCTGGAACGTTTCGCCCCGGATCTGGTCATTCTATGGCATCAATTCAACGCATATCACTATGCCATTGCTGACTGGTGCCAGCGCACGGGCGTACCGGTGATGTTTGGCGAAAACGGCGTTCTGCCCGGCTCCTGGTGTTTTGAATTCAAGGGACAGATGGCGGAAAGCTGGATTGCGCAGCAACCAGATGTCTTCAAGGCCTTGCCAATCACACAGTCCGACCGGGAGCATGCCGCGTCCTATCTCCGGCAGACCATCACTGCCCGGACGAACCGCAAAGGCCAGGGCCTGAGCCTGCATGAGGTCGGACAGGCAGCAGCCCTATCAGAGGATCAGCGCCCCAAGCTCATCTATGCCGGGGTCAACGACTTCAAGACCGGATTGCAACCATTCACCAAGCGCAGGACCCTGAAGCACACCGGCGATTTCGTCAGTACCGAAATCGGCCTGGAAGCTTTGCTGCCTTTGGCTCGCAAGAACGACTGGCACATCCTCTATAAGGCGCATCCATCAATCAAGCACGCCAGTCCAGGGTTAGAGCACTATTCAGATTGCCTCACTGTCATCGACAAGCGGGTCGACCTGATTGACCTGCTGGACCAGGCAGATGCGCTCGTCACCATCGTGTCACAAAGCGCCTACATGGCGTTGATACATGACACGCCCGTGGTCCTGATGGGGCGCATGCAGCTCACCGGGTCGGGCCTGGTCGAGGAAGCCCCCTATCGCGCCGAGCTGGAGCGCGCGATTCAGACCGCCCTTGCCGACAAAGGCAAGGAAACGCGGCCTGATATGCTGCGCGACCACGTTGCCCGGCTGATGAAATACTACGTCATCGCACCGGATTATGACCAGCCAGGTATGTTCCGTTATGATCTTTCTGACGTTGCCAGCACAGTTCTCGCAGCCATTCAGGGACAAAAGAACCAGCACGCATGAAACTGATCGAAACCCTCACCCAGATTCCCGCTGACTGTGCACTCGATGTGCACCCCAGTGTGACCGTCGACAAATCCGAGATCATCTTCAAGGCGCGCAACTGTAGTCTGGAAATCGCAGAGGGCTGCCATTTTCGAGCCTTGCATCTCTATTTTCTTTCCGACAACACACATGTGAAGATCGGGCGCGGCACACTATGCCGATCTTCGTTCTGGGCCAATCTGTCCGGACGAGGTCGCAGCATCACAGTGGGCGAACATTGCCTCTTTGCCAGCGTCAAGCTACGCACCAGCGACAATCATCACATTATCGACCGTGAAAGCGGAGAGATGATCAATCCAGCCGCCGACATCATGATCGGCGATCATGTGTGGATTGCCGAGGACGTTCTGGTTCTCAAGGGCAGCAACATCGGCAGCGGCTCCGTGGTCGGGGCAAAATCACTGGTCAACAACACGATTCCTGAAAATTGTCTGGTTGCCGGGACCCCTGCAAAAGTGCTGCGTCGGAATATTGACTGGCGCTATAGCGCCGCCAATATCAACCCGGTAGAGCAACCTTTTCCCATCGCCCCTGAAACCGCTGCAGCCCCCCAACACCTTCAGAAAGCACAAAAGATGCAGCCTTCTTCTGCCCCCCGCAAGGAAACGAAGACTATTCCTTTCAGCGTTGGTGTCTACTGGCAGAAATTGCGCCGACACCTGGCCCCGGAACTTGTCGAGCGTGGCGATCATCTTGCAGCGGCACACTGGCCACACGAAGATGGTCCTGACGTCCGACAAAAAGTTCGATTTATGAAAGACTTGCTATCGGGCAAGTCTGAAATTGCGTTGAAAGGTGGCCGCTTCAGATTTGGACAGCTCTATGATCTGACAGTGCAGCTCGAAGAAATCCTCTGCAACGTTCAGTACAACTTCGAAACGGACAGCAAGGCCCCGTTCATTATTGATGCCGGCGGCTGTTATGGGGTTGCGTCCTACCTCTTCAATCGTCGCCATCCGACAGCAGAGATTTTGACCTTTGAACCGAACCCTGCAAACGCAGCTATTCTGCGCGAGAATATCGACAGGATCGGTATGAACACCGTGACCCTGTGCGAGGCCGCCGTCGGGATCCAAGAGGATGTTGTAGAGTTCTACGCTGCCTCCAGCATGCCCATGGGCTCCAGCCTTCTCCCCCGGCTCGACCCGCAAAATCATGAAATACAGTCTGTAATGGTGCAACAGGTCAACCTGGCTGATCGCATAGCAAACCGGACCGTAGATTTCCTGAAGCTGGATGTCGAAGGCGTCGAATACAAGATCATCGAGGCCCTAGATGGGCGTATGGACAATATTCGAAATATGTTCATCGAGCTACATTTCGGCCCGGGGTTGCCAAAATCGAACCTGACGCACCTTCTCGAGATACTTGATCGCAACGGTTTCGACCACATGATCACGCGTGCCGGGAATGCATCCCCGCCCCATCCCCTGATGGCCTCAGGGACCGTCTGGCGCGGTTCTTTGAACCTCTGGGCGCGCAGAACCTAAACGCCCAGAATCGTGCGGATCTCACCTCAATCTACAAGCAAGGTGAAATACGGTAAAACGCACGAGACACCATACGCGAACCTATACCGACAGCTCAAAAGAATCAGGACGACAGCATGCGAAAAATGAACACATGGGCGCGAGGCCTTGACAAAAAGTATGAAACTGAAGGCCATGCAGCTCACGATGCCGCAACTAGATTGACATCGAACGATTATCTGGAAATTAGCCACACAGCGAAGTTCCAATTGTCCAACGACATGAGCTTTTATATGATCGGCTCTTGTTTTGCCCGAGAAATAGAAAAAGCTTTCTTGCGCGAAGGCAGACAAGTTCTCTCTCAGATCAACGACCTGCCCGCCGCCTGCGATGAACAGCTCAAGGGCGATAACTCCTCGATCATGACGAAGTTCACCACTCACTCCATGTTAGTGGAATTGAACCAGTGCCTGAACGACGTAGAATTGCCCGGAAAAGGGCTGATCGAAGCCACACCAGGCCAGTTCTTCAACCCACAGCTGCACCGCTTGCGCACTCTTGAATACACCGACGCCGTCGCGGTTCAGGATACTGTCCGCACAAGTGTCAAACGTATCCAGGATGCGGATGTGGTCTTCATCACCTTAGGCCTGACAGAAGTGTGGTGGGATGATGAACTACAGGTCCCCATGAACGTTGCTCCTATTCACTGGAAATTTGCCCGCGAAGGGAACCGCTTCCGATTCGAAAATACGGACTACGCTGAAAATCTGAAATCAGTTCATACGCTGATCAATCTCATCCGCGAGAAGAGCAATAAAGATGTGAAAATCATCCTCACGGTCTCTCCCGTACCTTTGAACCGTACCTTTACGGATCAGGATATCATCGTCGCCAACAGCTATTCCAAGTCGACTCTGCGCACTGTCGCTCAAGAGGTCGAGAAGCAGTACGATTTTGTGGATTATTTCCCAAGCTATGAGCTAGTGACCAACACTCCTCAAGAAAAAGCTTGGAGGCACGATATCCGCCATGTGCAGACAGATATGGTGCGGCATGTGATTTCAACTTTTGTTGCAAACTACATGAACTGAACGAAAAGGCTGGCCCCAAAGGCCAGCCTCCCCTCACACCGGCGCGACAAAAAACGCAGGCACGGGTTCGCCCTGCGCCACTTTCGCCTCGAAGCCGCGCGCGGTGTCCAGCGCCTCGCGGATGGTCACATCCATATCGAGATAGCGATAGGTGCCCAGACGGCCCACGAATGTCACGCCCTGCGCGGCTTCGGCCAGTGCCACGTAATCGTTCAGCAGCGCTTTTTCCTTCACCTGGCGGATCGGGTAGTAGGGGATGTCTTCCGGCTCTGCCGCGCGGGAAAACTCGCGGTAGCAGACCGACCCCTCGTGGCTCTCCCAGGGGGAAAAATGCTTGTGCTCGGTGATGCGCGTATAGGGGACGTTCTCTTCGCCGTAGTTCATCACCGCGCAGCCCTGATAGTCGCCCTCATGGGTGAAACGTTCGAAATCCAGCGTCCGGTATCCCAGACGGCCCAGCTCGTAGTCGAAATAGCCATCCAGCGGCCCGGAGTAGAACACATGGTCAAACCCCTCCGCCATATCGCGGGTGAAAACAGTCTCTAACTTGACCGTTATGCCCGGATGGTCGAGGATTTTCTCGATCATCGCGGTATAGCCGTTCTCCGGCATGCCCTGGAACTTGTGGAAGAAATAGTTGTCGTCATAGTTGAACCGCACCGGCAGGCGCTTCAGGATCGAGGCCGGCAGACCGGAGGGGTGCATGCCCCATTGCTTGATGGTGTAGCCCTTGAAAAAGGCCTCGTAGAGGTCGCGGCCCACAAAACGCATCGCCTGTTCTTCAAAGGTCTGCGGATCCTCGATCGAGGTATCGGCCTGTTCCTGTGTGATAAAGTCATGCGCCTCTTCCGGGCGCATGGTTTTGCCAAAGAACTGGTTGATGGTGTGCAGGTTGATCGGCAGCGAAAAGACGCCGCGCTTGCCTTCGGGGTCCAGGCTCGTGGTTTTCACCCGGTTCTTGTAGGGCATGAAGGGTTCAAACCGGTTGACGTAGTCCCAGACTTCCTCGTCATCGGTGTGAAAGATATGCGGCCCGTAGACATGCACGTTGACACCGGTTTCCGCGTCGCGCTCGGTGTGGCAATTGCCGCCGATATGAGCGCGGGCATCCAGGATGGTGATCTCGTGGCCGGCCTCGGCCAGATGCCGCCCGATCACCGCGCCCGACAGGCCCGCGCCCACCATCAGAAGTTTTTGAGATGCCATTGTTCAGTCCCCGTGTCGTCCATATGCCTTGCTTTGCAAAAGGGCTTAGCCGTGATGGGGTCAGAGGTGCAAGAGAGGAAGCCTTCTGGAACGAGCCCATCCGCGGGCCGCAGGCGGGCTGCGACCCCAGAGCAACAGGCCGCAGCCCGCCACGAGGGCCCCGGTTCTGCACAATTGCCCGCCCCCGCATTGCCTCTTATGAAGAGCTGCGCCGCGCGGGCGGCATCCTTTGGCCACTTCGGATTTCCCATGCCCCCCAAAACGCTTGTCCTGCATATCGGTGATCACAAGACCGGATCGACGACGATCCAATACGCCTTTGCCGGGAAACGGGCAAACCTGGCCGGACGCCAGATCCGCTATCCCGGAACGCTGAGCCACAACAGTCTGCGCGCCCAAGTCGATGCCCTGTCCCAACGCGGCCCCGCACGAAAACAGGCTGAGGCCTGGTTGAAGCGCACCGCCGACAGTTTTGCCGCCAGCCCGGCCGATACGTTGCTGCTGTCGGCAGAAACGCTCGACGGGGCAGACCCGCAACGGGTCAAAAGTATGATTGATCGGTTCTTTGCTCCGGTAATTGATGAGCTGCGCATTGCCGCCTATGTGCGCCCACATGCGCCGCGGGTTCTTTCAAGCTTTGCAACGCAGATCAAATCCGGCCGTTTCAGCAGCACGTTGGAGGATTTTCACCGCCTCACGTTCAAACAGGAACGGCTGCTGTACCTGCCGCGGTTCAACCGCTGGCGCGAGACCTTTGGCTCCGCCTTCCGCCTGCGACCGATGATCCGTGATCGGCTGGTACAGAAATCGGTTCTGGATGATTTCATCACCCACATGCTCGACAGCACAGATTATCGCCTGAAACCGCTGCCGGCCGCGAATTCCTCCTTGCCGCTGCGGGATCTGATGCGGCTCAAGCTGTTTCAGTCCTGCCAAGGCCACCTGACCCAAAAAGAACGCCACACCCTGGGTTGGGAATTCATGCGTCTGGCCGGCCTGCAGCCGGATCCGACACCGCAACCGAAACTGGCCCTGCATCGCGCCCTCGCCGAAGAAATCCGCGACACATATGCCGCCGATGCCAGCGCCATGGATCTGGCGTTTTTTGACGGGGTAGCGACCCTGCGTCCAGAGCTGGACCTTGCTGTCGACAAGGCGATCCCCAAGGCGCAATCCGTCGCTCCTGAAGATTATTTCGATGCCGCCGAAATCCGCAGCCTCACGGCGCTGGCAAATCTGGCCGCCGCGATACTGCAAAACAGCCCCTCCAACTGGCAGACCACCCTGAAGAAGAAACGGGTCGACGCCCTCGCCCTCTGACGCCCTGCCCGCTTTTCCTCCTGATCCTCTTTCCTGACGAGACTGTCATGCTCTTTTCCCGCTCTCTTCGCGCCCTTGCGGCCCCGGTTCTGCGCCGCCTGCGACGTGCCCACCCCGAGTTGCTGGCTCTGCATATCGGCGATCCGGGAGCCGGGGCAGCCTCCCTCCAGGCCGGCTTTGCCGCAGGCGTCAGGATCGGCGGGCACAAGGTCTTTTATCCCGATCAGATTGATCACAACGGACTCGCCAACCCGCAAAAGGCCCGCGCCATCGCCAAGCGTGTTTCTGGCAGTTCGGCCCGCTACACGCTGCTCTCGGCCGAGCAATTGGGGACCTCCTCACCTGCGACCCTGTCTCAGCTGCTGGCGCGCATACCTGCCGCCTCGGCGCCCCTTGCCGCGCGCACCCGGCTGATCTGCTATATCCAGCCGCATGCCGCGCGTCTTGCCAGCGCCTATACAGAGCAGGTGGTCCAGGGACGGTTCGACGACACGCTGGAGGCCTATTTCACCCAGGTGGACCCGAAACCCCAGCTGGATTACCTGCCCCGGCTCCGCGCTTGGCAGGCGGAATTCGGAGCGGCCTTCCGGTTGCGCCCTTTCCTGCCCACAGAGCTGAAAAACGGCTCTATCATTGATGATTTTTCCCAAACAGCCTTTGGCAAGACCCCCGATGGGAGGGGCTCCCTTCCAACGATTGAAAGCGATCTGTGCCTGGAAGACCTGATGCGGTTGAAGGTTTTGCACGCCCATCAGGCAGGTCGCCCAAAACCGCTGCGCAAGGCCCTGGGGGTGGCTTTCACACATCAGATCGCCCTGTTGCCGCCGCCGCCCAGCCGCACTCCACTGCGGCTGTCCCGGTCTTTGGCCGAGGCGGTGCGTGACCGGTATCATGGCGATGCCGCAGCTCTGGATGCGCAGTTCTTCAAGGGGCGCCCCCTAATGCAGGCGGCGCTGCAACAAGCCATCGATGAGGCCCCCGCAGAGCCACTGTCCACCGATCCGCGAGACCATTTTGACGCAACCGAACTGCGCAGCCTGGCGCTGCTGTCGGAGATGGTCGCCAGTCTTCTGGACACTAAGGCCCCCAATTGGCCGCGCCGCCTGCGCCAGCCGACTCTGCCGGGCGCGCCGAAATCCGCAGACAAAGGCACCCCTCGAAAACCGGGCCCCAAAGCCGCGCCCACCGCAGGCGACCGCCGCAAGCCCTCCAAGGGGCGCCCGCAGCAGGAACCGAAGGCAAAATCCCCCAAAGGGGCACAGGGAGAACGGGCACAAAAGAAGCGGGCACCGGGAAAACCAGGAAAACCAGGAAAACCAGGAAAACCAGGAAAACCAGGAAAACCAGGAAAACAGCCCCGAAAAACAGGGCCAAACAAGGCTCGATAGGCGGATGAGCGCCTCCCGCGCGTCCCCTCCCGGCAAGAACAAACCCGAGAGGTGTACGCCAGCCCGCCAGACACCTCCCAAAAGTTGAATTAATGTGACCTTCCCGACGCACTTCCCGACTGCCTTCGGGAAACTTTGCCATCAGCCACGGACCCCTTGCACCAGACTGGCCATTTCCCATACATCAGGTGCGAATTGACATAAGACATGGGATCGTCGCGACGATGTTCACCTCCTCCGGCAAGAAGCGCGGCGCTGCCTCCCAGCGTAAGACGCTGATTTTTCACATCGGTGATCACAAGACCGGCAGCACCTCGATCCAGAACGCCCTGTCCAACGGGCTGATTACTTTGGCCGGACAAAAGATCCTCTATCCGGGGCGGCTTAATCACAACTACCTGAGCAAACACCTGATCCATTTTTCCAAACATGGAAAAGATCAGCGCGGGCGCCCCGGGATGCCGTCCCTGACAGAAATCGCAGAGCAGATCGAAGCCTCGGATGCGCGCTATATCGTTCTGTCCGGCGAATCCTTCGAAGGGTGCAATCAGAACGCTTTCCACAAGATGGTCATGACCCGCTTTGCACCGCTGGTCGACGATCTGCGCATCATTGCCTATGTGCGCCCGCACCCGAGCCGGATCCTCTCCACCTTTGCCGAGCAGGTCAAAATCGGCTGGTTTCAGGGCAACCTGCAAGGCTATTACAAAAAGACACTCGACACGAACCGGTTTCACTACGCGCCTCGACTGCAAAAGTGGCGGCACTTGTTCGGCGACAGCTTCATCGTCCGGCCAATGGTGCGCGATCTGCTGGTCAACCGATCGGTGATTGATGACTTTGCCGCCACCGCCTTTGCCGGCGAGGACTGGAGCACCCAGCCTGTCTCGGCAAACAATACCTCTCTCGATCTGCATGACCTGATGATGGTCAAATATATGCAATCGCATTTTCAATCCCTTGAGAAGGGCGCCCGCCTCGGCATCGGCTGGGAACTGGCGGCCAATGTCGCACAGGTCGATCCCCGCCCCACCTCCGAAAAGCTGCAGCTTCACAAATCCTTGGCCACAGACATCCGGACCTCTTATCTGGACGATGCCCGCCTGATCGACGCTGAATTCTTTGGCGCAGAGGGCCGCTTTGAACAGGCGCTGGATCAGGCCGTGGAGCAGGCCCTGCCCAAGGCGCAATCCTGCAACCCCGCGCAGCATTTTTCGAACCAGGAACTGCGGGCGCTCTCGATACAGGCCAAGAGCATCTGTGCCCTGTTGGGAAACAAGGAGGCCCAATGGGGCGCCTTTTTCCGAGACCGCCGCGCTCAGGTTGTCGAAGGCGTGAGCGAAAAGCCCCGGAAGACCGCCAAAAAAGGGAAGGTCAAACGGGCAATCACAAAGGTCGGAAAATCCCTCCGCAAGAAGGCCTCACAGACTTCCCCGTCATGAAGATCCTCCTCTATATTGGCCACCACAAGGTCGGCTCCACCTCCCTGCAGGCGTTTTTCTCTCAGAACTGGCTGGCGCTGGCGCAAGCCGGTATTCTCTATCCTTGTGTCGACGCCGAAGGCTTTTCCGATCATCTGCAGCGGGGTCTGGCCGGGCAGGACAGCACCGGGCTGCCGCCGGTCAATGTGCGCGAACCGCATAATGCGCTGGCCTTCCGAATGCTGACATCGACCAACAAGAAATCGATGCCGCCCTATCACCGCAACCTGCCGTCCCTGCCCCAGATGCTGAAAACCCTGCGCCAGCAGGTCAGCAGGATGGCGCCGCAGACGGTGGTGATCTGCTCGGAGGTGATGGCGAACTTCGGCCTCCAGGAGCCAAAGCTGATCGACCGCCTCAAGGGGCTGTTCCCAAAGGCGGAGTTCGAGATCTACTGCGCCCTGCGCCGCCCCGATCAATACCTCGCCTCCTGGCACGGGCAGCGGCTGAAATTCGGCCACAAGGTCAAGGCGCTGAACGACGGCGGCGCGCTGGCCTATCGCAATGGCATCCACTTCGATTACGCGGCAATGCTGGCCCCCTGGATCGCCCGGTTTCCCGAGGCCCGTATCCATGTGCGCAATTATGCCGATGTGCTGACGAGCGGCGGCTCGGTCGAGGATTTCACCCAGTGCGTCGGTCTTGCCCTGCCGTCGGGGCTGCAACAGCCCGACCGCACCAATCCCAGCCTGCCCTATGCCGCCTATGAGATCATGCGCCGCGGCAATCAGGAGCTGGCCCGGCCCGATCAGCTGGAGCTGCGCAAGTATCTCCTGGCGGCGGCCCAGACGCTGCGGCCCAATCAAGAGGTCGAACTGTTTGGCACAGAGCTGCGCCAGGAGCTGACAGAGGCCTTTGCACCGGTTCACCAATACCTGTCACAATTCACCAAAGACGACGCATTCTTCCCTGATCTGGACACAATGCGACAGCCCCACCCCCTGCCGGAGGCCGAGGCGCTGCAACAGAGCCTGACCACGCTGCACGCCACCCCGCCCCAATCAGCGGCCTTGCGGGCGTTTCTGCGCAGTTTTGGCCCCGCTCCTGCCCCCCAGCCGCTCTGGCGCCGCGCCTTGTCATGGAGATGATCTCCGCCTATCAGCCTCTCGCCCGCTCTTTTTGTCGCCACCAGGACATCCCATGAAAGTCATACTCTATATCGGCCACCATAAGGTCGGCTCCACGGCCCTGCAGGCCTATCTGGCGCAGAACTGGTTGCCCCTGGCGAAAGCGGGCATTCTTTACCCGGCGGTCGAGGGGCAGGGCTTTGCCGCCAATCTGGCCGAGACCCTGGGCCACGGCAATGACGCCTCCAAACATGTGGTCGTGCGTGAGCCTCATTCGGCGCTGGCCTACCGGATGATCGCCGATGCCGCCAAGCGCAAGATGCCGAAACAGTTCTCCGGCCTGCCCGGCACGCCGCAGATGCTGCGCAGCCTGCGCCAACAGGTGGACACGCTTGCGCCCCATACGGTGATCCTGTGTTCCGAGGCTTTTTCCAACTTTGGTCAGGTGGCGGCCGAGCAGATCGACCGGCTGTGCGCAACCTTCAAGGACGCGGAGTTTCAGGTCTACTGCGCCCTGCGCCGTCCGGATGATTACCTCACCTCCTGGCATGGGCAACGCCTGAAGGTGGGCGAGCTGGCCCGGTCTCTCGATGGCGATGGCGCCCAGCAATATTACGACACGATCCATTTCAACTACCGCATGGTGGTCGAAGAGTGGGTCAAACGGGTGCCCAAGGCCCGCCTGTCGATCCGCAACTATGCCGATATTCTGACGGTCGGCGGCTCGGCCGAGGATTTCGTGGCCGAAACCGGTCTCACCCTGCCCGACGGCATGACCGCACCGGGGCGGGCCAATGCCAGCCTGCCGCTTGCGGCCTTTGCCCTGATGGAACGCGCCATCACCGACCTGCCCGGCCCCGCCCGGCATCAGCTGTCGCGGTTTCTGCAGGCCAGGGGCAAGGCCCTGTCGCCGGTGGCCAATGGCGAGGTCGAACTGTTCGGGGCGCCACAGCGCGCCCAGATGCGTCAGGATTTCCAGCCCAGCGAGGACTACCTGCGCAAACTGACCAAACGGGCGGCCTTTTTCCCGGATCTCGATCAGATGACCGAAGCCAGACCGGTCCCGGCCCAGGAGGCGTCACGCCAACTTCTGGATGCGCTGGACCCGGACAGCCTGCCCCGGGACGGGATGAAAGCCGCCCTGCGCGACGAGCTGACAACCTATATCCGCGGCCTGAAGAAGAGCTTCTGAACCGGCCTGCCCCCCACCCGAATTCGAGGATCCACCGTCCATGATCACCCTTCAGTCCTTCCTCACCCCGGATCCCGAGATCTGCACCGAACAGGCGCTTTATGGCCGCCTGTTTGGTCCTGCCGCCTACGATCAGACCAGCCAGAGCTATCATCTGGCCCGCGGCGGCGAGCTGAACTTCGACACGTATTTCAACCTCTTCGATCTGGGCACCTGGGGGCGGCAATGTCAGCTCGACGGGCTGTTTGCAGAAATCTCGGGCCAGGGGAAACTGGGGTTGCGTGTCTTTCACGCCCAGGAGGGACGGTCCTGGAACGTGATCCACAGCGATGTGATCACCCTGTCGGCGGGCACCCCGTTTGTGATCGACCTCAGCCACCTGCCAGAGGCGAATGCCGATGGCACCCTGCATCTGACCCTGCTGGCGCTGGATGACGCGGTCGAAATCACCGGCGGGCGTTTCGCCACCCGCAGCCTGCCCGAGGCGCTGCCGGAGCTGACAATCTCCATCACCACCTTCAAACGCGAAGAAGAAGTGCGCCGCACCATCGAGCGGCTGCAGGCCTTCCTGACCACATTTGCCTATGGCAACAAGATCCGGGTGCAGGTGGTCGACAACGGTCAGAGCGCCGAGATCGAGACCAAAGGCCATGTCACCGCCTTTGACAACCCCAACCTCGGGGGCGCGGGCGGCTTTGCCCGCGGTCTGCTGGAGGCCGAGGAGGCCGGGTCGAGCCATTGCCTGTTCATGGATGACGATGCCTCTTTCCACATGGAAAATATCGCCCGCGCCTATATGTTCCTGGCCCTGGCCCGCGACCCCAAGACGGCGCTGTCGGGGGCAATGATCACCAATACCCATAAATGGCGGATGTGGGAAAACGGCGCCTGGTTCGATGGCTCCTGTCACCCGCTGTTCAACGGGGTCGACCTGCGCGACCCCGGCGCGGTGATCTGGATGACCCATGAGGGCGCGCGCAGCCGCAAATCAACCCTATATGGCGGCTGGTGGTTCTTTGCCTTCCCGATCGAACAGGTCCGCCGCCATCCGTTTCCCTTCTTTGTGCGCGGCGATGACATCAACTTCTCGCTGGCCAATGATTTTCACATCCACACGCTGAATGGGGTGGTCTCCTTCCAGGATGACTTCACCGAAAAAGAAAGCGCCCAGACGCTCTATCTCGACCTGCGCAACCATCTGGTGCAGCATCTGACCGTGCCCGAGATCGAGCGCAGCGCCCTTGGCACCGCCCGTGTGGCGATCTATTTCACCCTGCGCTCGCTGCTGCGGCTGCATTACTCCACCGCCGCAGTGCAGCTGATGGCCTGGGAAGACGTGATGCAGGGGCCGCAGTTCTTTGAAGACAACATCGACATGAGCGCCCGACGCGCCAGGATCAAAGAGATGTCAGCGGATGAAGCCTGGTATCCGGTCGAGGAGTCCGAGCTGTCTGAAACCCGGCGCGGCGTGGCCACCTGGCCGCATCACAAACGCCATCGCTGGGGCATGCTCACCCTCAATGGCCACCTGCTGCCCTATGGCGGCGAGTCCGAGCTGGTGGTGGACATCAACACCCGTGCCCTGGTGATCCAGGCCTTTGGCGCGGCCAAGGTGACCTATCTCAGCACCAGCCGCGACAAGGCCTATACGGTCACCCGCTCGCGCCGCCGCTTCTTTGCCCTGATCTGGCAGATGGCCAAGCTGACCTGGGCCTTCCGCCGCGATTTTAACGCCATCAAGGGCAAATATCGCGACGGGTACAAGACCCGCACCTCCAAAGGCTTCTGGCAGAAAACCCTGGGCAAGGCCTGACCCCCTGCCCGCCTGAGACCGATGCTGAGCGGCCGGCCTGTGGTCAGCTCAGCATCGTCTGGTGCAGGGTGATCGCCGCTTCGAGATCGTCGAAATACTGCGCGCGGCCTTTTTCCAGCACCACGCCGGCATCGCAGAACTCCCGGATCTGGTTCATGTTGTGATTGACCATGATCGCGCTGGAGGTCTTCATCCGGTCGGCAAACAGCGCGCGGCTTTTGTCCTTGAAGGATTTATCCCCCACCGCCGTCACCTCATCCACGAGATAGGTGTCGAACTTGATCCCCATCGAGGCGCCAAAGGTCAGCCGCGATCTCATGCCGCTGGAATAGGTGCGCATGGGCATGTAGAACGACGGCCCCAGTTCGGCAAAATCCTGCACGAAGGCCACCAGGTCATCGGTATCGACGCCATAGACCCGGGCGATGAAGCGGACGTTTTCCACCCCCGACAGATCCCGGTGGAACGAAGACCCCAGCCCCACCGGCCAGGACATCGTGCCATCGGTGACCACCCGCCCGTGGTCGGGCCGCTGGATCCCGGCGACGATCTCCAGCAGGGTGGATTTGCCCGCCCCGTTGCGCCCCAGAAGCGCCAGCGACCGCCCGGTGGGCAGGGTCAGATTGAGGTTGTCGATGACAATCTTGCGCTTGCCATTGACCCAAAAGCTTTTGGTCAGATTCTCAAACCGGATCATCGCCGTCTCTTTGCGTTCTCAACTGCGGTCCCGGATCGAATAATAGATCAGGACGATGATCGACCAGACCATCAGCAGCAGCAGCCCTGCCAGCCCCGCAATGATCAATCGGTTGGGATACTTTGAACTCTCTGCCAGGGTCGGCTTGATATAGGTGGCAAGATAGCGGCTCTGCCGTGTGGCCTCGTCCCGGGCCACTTCCAGCGCCCCGAGCGCCGCACGATAGCTTTCTTCCGCATAGTTCTGATCCACCGTCAGACGTTCGAACTCGGCAATCAGCGAGGGGTAATCCTCGCCGATGGCGCCGGTTTCGGTATTGTCGGCGGAGGCAAAGGTCTGGCGTTCGATGTCGATCCGCTCGCGGATCACCTTGATGGTCCGTTCCGCGGTTTTCAGCCGCGGGTCATCCGGGCTCAATGCGCCGCGCAGCAGGTCGAAATCGATCAGCGCGGTCGCCAGCTGCTGCTGCAGGTTGTTCATCACCCCCATGCGGCCCTGGATATCGGCGGCCGGGTCGACAATGCGGGTGCGGGTGCGGAACTGGGTCATCGCCTCCCGCGCCGCCTTCAGCTGCTCCAGCGCCTCGTCCAGATCGGCGCGGGCATAGCGCATGGCATCCTCACGCGCCTGTTCGTTGAGCGCGTTGATCCGGTCCTGGCTGGTCGCCACGACGGCGGTGGTGATCGCCTGGGCCGTCTGCGGATCATAGGCCGAGGCCTTGACCTCGATCAGGCCGGAATCGCTTTCATAGGCGATCCCCAGGATGCGCTGCCAATAGCCGGTCAGCTCCTCCAGGGTTGCCTCTGGCCAGAGCGCAAAGGCCCAGTCCTGCGGCCAATGAGCTGAAAAATGCTGGCGCAGGCCGACCCGGTTTTCCACCGCCTCGACCATTTCCTGGCTCTGGATGAAGGCATAGAGCACATCGCTGTCCGACGCGGTCGATCCCCCCGCCAGCAGCCCCCCGAGGCCGCTCAGCGCATCGGCGCTGGCCGAGGTTTCCTGGCTGCGCACGATAAAGCCGGCGGTGGAGACATATTGATCCTCGGCAATGGTCCACAGGTAGAAGACCACCGCCAGCAGCGGCGCCAGCACCAGCAGGAAGAAGCTGGCCACGATCCCCCAATGGCGGCGTTGCATGCTGGCTGGGCGCGCCACCGGAAAATTGGGCTGATCCTCCAGCTGCTGCTGCAACTGGCGGGCCATGACCTCGGCCGCCTTCTTTTTGCGACGCAGCCTGCCGAGTTTCTTGCTGCTTTTGCTCGTCTTGGCGCCACTGCCCCCCTTGGGGCCACCCTTGCCTCGGCCTTTGCCGATGCCCGGGGCGCCACTGGAGTCGACGGGGGTGCCAACAGAGGACTCAGCCTGCGCTGCGGACGTTTCCAGGTCACCGCCCCTGCTCCGAGAGGCCCTGTTCGAAGGGGTTCCTGTAGAACGACGCTTGAGGCCACGGTCCTGTTTCATATTCGCCTGCCCGGCCCTTGGCCGTTTTCTTTGTCAATATAGTCGTCGATAGTGTATCAGCGCCTTCGCGTCCATTCACAACCCAAAAGCAGCCGGACAATAGATGGCATCCTCTTCAGAACAGCCCCCCATTCGCCCCGCTCTCGCCCCCGCCGCCGGGCGCACCACCAACCGCAGTTTTGCCAGCCTGCGCACCATCGCCGCGCTGATCCTGCGCGAGATGTCGGCGCGATACGGGCGCACCCCCGGCGGCTATATCTGGGCCATCCTGGAGCCCATGGCCGCGATCCTGTTCTTGTCGCTCGGGTTTTCCCTCGTCATGCGCAGCCCTTCGCTCGGCACCAGCTTTCTGCTGTTCTACGCCAGCGGCTACCTGCCCTTTGGACTGTACAACATCCTTTCCAACACAACGGCGCACGCGATCCGCTATTCTTCCGGGCTGCTGAAATATCCCGCTGTTACCTGGGTCGATGCGGTGGCGGCCCGTTTCATCCTGAACAGTATCACCCAGATCCTGATCGGCGCCCTGCTGATCGGGGGCATCATGAGCCTGGTGGATGCCCATGCCGTATTTTCCGCCGGACCGGTTCTGGAGGCGACCGCCCTGACTATGCTGCTGGGGCTGGGTGTTGGGACCCTGAACTGCGTCCTGATGGGGTTGTTTCCGATCTGGGATATGGCATGGAGCATCCTGACCCGGCCCCTGTTTCTGGCCTCCGGGGTCCTCTTTATCTATGATGACCTGCCGAGGTTGGCCCAGGACATCCTGTGGTACAATCCGCTGATCCATATCACCGGCTTGTTCCGCACCGGTATCTACCCCACCTATGCGGCAGCCTATGTCAGCCCGCTTTACGTGATCATGGTCTCCCTGATCTTGCTGACCTTGGGGCTGATCCTGATGGGGCGCTATCACCGGGATGTGCTGAACAAGCGCTGAACCGGGCTCAGCCCTTCCCGGACCAGTGTTTGACCTGGTCAAAGCCGACCTGGGTGCGCCCCCGCAGCCCATCGACCACCGCATGCCAGAGCAGACGGAGAAAGGCGCGCCGGTCCTGACCGTAGTGGCGGGCCTTCATCAGCCATCGCGGCAGGATCACCAACAGCACCGGCCAGAACCACAGGCCCGCAGCCAGGCGATAGAGGATCAGCAGATTGCGGTGGTAGTAATAGACCTTCCACAGCGGATCGAGACGGCCGCGCTGCACCTCGCCCGCGCCGCTGAACGAGGTCAGGTCATGCTCAAACCGCACCCCCGGCTCAAAGCCGATGCGCCCGCCGGCCGCCGTCAGCTGCAATGTATAAATACCGTCATCGCCATAGATGAACAGGCTGGGGTCCGGATAGCCAATGCGCTGGATCGCGCGGGCCGAGATGAAGAACCCCACGAAAGAGGTCACATCAATCGCCGTACCGGCGCCCCGATACTCGGCCGGATCAAGGTGAAACCCGCCGCGCCCGCCCCCCAGCAAGGTGCGACAGAACTCCGGCAGGCGCCAGAACGGGTTGCGCGAGGGGCGGTTCATCTCGCAGATCTCGCCCGAGGGGAAATAGACCGCCGCGGCGATCGCGTCCCATTTGTCATCTGCCAGGGCATGGAAGGCCGCCAGCGCGCCGGGCTCCGGGCGGCCATCGTCATCCATCACCACCAGCCAATCGGGGGCAAACCGCTCCATCGCGTGGCGCATGCCCCAGGCGAACCCACCGGCGCCGCCGGAGTTCACCTTGCTGGACAGCACCGTCATCCGCGGATCCTGCTGCGTCGCCAGCCAATCGCCGGTGCCATCGGTGGAGGCATTGTCGACCACAACCACCTGCGCCAGTTCCGTGGCAGAGCTGGCCAGCAGCCGGGCCAGGGTGACCTGCAGCTTGTCGAGGCGGTTATAGGTCACCACCACGGCAACGAGTTTACGAGAGGTCATGAGAAGGGCTGCTCCGGGGTCATCAGTGGGGGGCGATCAATCGGGGGATCGCGGGGCAGGAGAAGCCTTAAAACACCCGTCCTGTCAAACATCTTTCCCGGATTGGGCAGGCCAGGGGATGGGGGAATAGGATGGGTGGAAAATAGGTCAGCCTTTCTTACGCATTGTTTCGCGCGCGAAACAATAGGTCAGCACTCCTTACCCAATGTTTCGCGCGCGAAACAATAGGTCAATATTACTGACCTATATTGAGGAGCGCCAAAACCGGCTCTCATTATGGGGCAAACGCAAAAGCGCGCCCGGGAGGAACGCGCTTTGTGTCGCAGAGCGGATCATGCGCAAGGACAGAGCCAGGCGCCTCAGCGGGTGGCCAGCCAGGCCTTCAGCTCGGCCATCAGATCCGCCGTCACACCATCGCCACTCAGTTCGATCTTATGCTGATCGGCGGTAAAGGCCAGCCGTACGCCGGGGGCCGCCTGCAGGCTGATCCGCTCGCCCGGTGCGGCAACCGGGTCGAGGCTGCGCAGACGGGGCTTGGCTGGGGACAGCGGCGCAGCCGGCAGCGGGGCAGGGGCGGGCAGATCAGGCTCTGACCCCGGCAACAGAGTCTTATTCTGGGCCAAAAGCGCGCCCTGCAAAAGCGTCAGCTCCTCGGCCACGCTCTCCACCCGCGCCGCGCGCAACCGGTCGGCCAGAGCCGGGCCGGCGCTGGGGTCGTCTTCGAACAGGCGCGCCAGGGACAGGCCCAGCTTTTCCGGGATCGCGGTTGGATAGCGCAGCACCGCATCCAGCGCCTGCACCACGGTGACGAAACTGGCGATCTTGGACCGTTTGGCGCGGGGGACGTTCAGAAACAGCCCCAACAAGGCCTTGCGCTGATCCGGATAGACCCCCTCGGCCAGCGCCCGCATCGCGATACGCGCCCGTTCATAATGGCTGAGATTGACCCGGATCTCGTTCTCTTCGACCATCGCCAGATAGGCATCCGCCGCGCTGTCGGGCCGCACGATCAGAGCCTTGACGGTGGCGAAGCGAGACTCTGAAGTCTCGGCGTAGAGCCTGCGCAGCGCCGTCAGGCGCCGCCAGCCAGAAATCAGCCCATGGGTCAGCACACCGGGGGCACCGTCGCGTCTGACCACCTCGATCGGGGTTTGCTGGCCGCGCGCCCGGATCGAGTCCATCAGCGACTGCATGTCCTCTTCGTCCTGCACGATGCGGTCGCGCACCAGATAGGTCTCGTCAATCGCATCCAGCGACAGCTCTTCGATCATCAGCCCCCGGGCGCGAGCGTTTTCCAGAACCCCGGACAGCTCCTGCAGGGCGGCAGCGGCAGAGGTGTCAGAGGCCACCTGCGCAATCGGGGCGGCCCCGACCGAGACGCCCTTGGCCAGGCCTGCGCCCGCGGCTGCCGGCCCGGAGGCGGTCTGCTCGGCGGCGCTCAGATAGGTCTGCTGGGCCGGGGTCAACCGTTTGCGTTTTGCCATTCTCGTCGTCCTTCTCGTCAGCCCCGAGACCAGAGCACCCCCAGTCTCGCAGCAAAATCCTGACATCCCCTCAGGAAGCCGCGCGCTCTTGTTGCAACGCCAGTTCTTCGCGCCGCCAGACGCCGGTGAGGAGCCGCTTGAAGGCGGCATAGGTTTCGTCAAAAGTCTCCCGGCCCCGGGCGTAGGTCTCGCGGTTGAAATCGCGATAATCCGCCTCGTAGATGCCATTCACCTGCTCGCCGGCCTGGCCGATGAGGGCGGTGAAATCCTGCCGGTGCGGCGACAGGGTGGGGCCCATATAGGCCTGCACCAGCCCCGCCAGCTCGCCCTGCTGGGCGCTGTCATAGCGGGTGATCACCGCGCGCACCGCATCCCATTCAAAACCGATCTCGGGCCGGCCCAGGGCACGGGCGGCGAGGTTTTCGCCCTCCTCGATGGAGGCAAAGGTGGAATGCAGCATATCAAAGAACCGCCCCGTGGAATCAAACTCCAGAAAGGATGCCCCCATCGGCACCAGGAGGATGTCCGCCGCCGACAGCCCGTTGATGGTCAGATAGCCAAGGGCGGGCGGCGTGTCGATGAAGACCACGTCGTATTGGTCCAGCACCCCGTCCGCCTCCAGCCGGTCGGTGAGCGCGTCCCACAGTTTCCAGCTGCGCGCCGCCATCCGCCAGACCGGGATCTGGAACTCCGCCCAGTACAAATTCAACTGCGCCCCGATCAGGTCGATGTTGGGCCAATGGGTCGGCTGGATCACGTCGCCGGCGGTCATCTCCATCGCCGCGGTCAGGCTTTCGTCCAGCGGCTGGGGAGCGTCGCCGCGATCCAGCCGCCGCTGATTTTCCAGTCGCAGATGCTCGCCGTAGTGGCGGGCCAGCAGCGGAAAGGCGGTCTGCCACTCATCCTCCACCTTGCCGCCAAAGATCGAGGTCATCGAGCCTTGGGAATCCAGATCGATCACCAGCACCTTGTAGCCATCCAGCGCGGCGGACATCGCCAGATGCGCCGCGGTCGAGGTCTTGCCAACGCCGCCCTTGAAATTGGCCACGGCGACGAGTTTTGCCGGCAGGCCCTCGGGGCGGTAGGGCAGGTAGTTCTTGGCCTTGGAGCCCTGCGCGGCAAAGAAGGCCCGCAGCCGCAGCACCTCGTCGAGGGTGAACCACTTGGCGCCGCCCTCGGTCTCGTTGCGGCCCTGGGGCAGATCGGGGTTGGCCTTCAGCACCCGGCGGAAATGGGCCTGGGCGACGGGGATCAGATAGCGGGTGATTTCCCAGGTGGAAAACAGGCGCAGCGATTTTGACCCGGCCTCATTGAGGCCCCGGCTGGCCAGATCCGCGCGGCCCCGGGCGCAGCCTTCGGCAATCTCGGCAAAGCGCGCGGTATCGGTGGGCTGGTCCAGATCGGCTGCCGCCGCATCGGGATCAATGTTGAAATAGGGGGGCAGGGCGGGACCTGCCTTGCTGTGGATATCTTTGGCCATCCTGCGTCTGCCTCATGCTGGAAAAACGAAAGGCGTCCGGGCCTTGCCTCTTGATGCGCCTCGATCATGTATCGTCTTTTTTCCAAGATAGCACAAAAGGCAGCAGGTGGAAGTATTATGATGATGTCGATTGAATTTTCTATGCAAATCCGATGCTTGCCGCATTTAAATCCGCTGCGGTCCCTGGGCAATCATGGGGGGCACCGGTCTGTGCAAAATTTTCTGCATCGTTATATTTGTGTTATTTAGTGTTAAGGCAGAACCTGCCTGCGCGCAAAGGCCTTTTTTTATTGGCTCCCTGGCGCTTTCGTCCGGCCTGTGCGACTCTGAAACCCCGATGAAATGACTCCAAACCCCCGAGCCGGTGACTCTGAACCCCCGTTGTGCGGGGCTGTGGATAACCCTAGGGTGGGTGTAATCAAAACCACGAAGCCGAATCTCGCGATACAGCCAGAACGGCCGAGCAGCAGGACAGGCATTTATGACAAGCGCGGTCAGCGGGGCAGGGGGCTATCCGCCCGAAGGGCAGGGGGCCTATTTCCTCTGCGATATCTTTGATGCGATGCCAAAGAATGACCTCGCTTCGATGGAACACCCGCTGTTCTCGCTGGGCACCCGCCCCGACCGGCGCATCCTGAACTACCAGCACAATGGCGCCGAAATCACCGTGACCCCGTCGGTCAAGGGGCTGGCGACGATCCACGACAAGGACATCCTGATCTTTTGCATCAGCCAGCTGATGGGGGCGCTGAACGCCGGCCGGCAGGTCAGCCGGACGCTGCATCTGACCGCCCATGACCTGCTGGTGGCCTGCAACCGGGAAACCTCGGGCGATGCCTATCGGCGCTTGCGCGAGGCCTTCGAGCGGCTGGCCGGCACCCGCATCACCACCAATATCACCACAGGTGGCCCCGGTTTCGAACAGGAGATCACCTCCGGCTTTGGCCTGATCGAGAGCTGGGAGATCGTCCGCAAGGCGCGCGGCGGGCGCATGGTGTCGGTCGCCGTCACCCTGTCGGATTGGCTGTACCGGGCCGTGCTGTCGAAATCGGTGCTGACGCTCAGCCGCGATTATTTCCGCCTGCGCAAACCGCTCGAACGCCGCGTCTACGAGCTGGCGCGCAAACATTGCGGCCGCCAGGACAGCTGGCAGATCTCGGTCGAGACCTTGCTGAAGAAATCCGGCTCCGCCAGCCCGCGCCGGGTGTTTCGCAAGATGGTCCGCGACATGATAAAATCCCAGCCCTTGCCGGATTACGAGATGACGGAGCTACCCGGCGACATCATCCGCTTTGCCCAGAAGAACCGGGTGCTGGAGAGCAAACCACCGGTGGTGTCCGAGGAAGCCCGCGACGCGGCCCGCCGCCTGATGCCCGGCATCGACGTCCACGCGCTGGAGGCCGACTGGCGCGCCGTCTGGGCCAGGACCGGCGGCCCCCGCCTGCGCAAACCCGATGCGGCCTTCCTGGGCTGGGTCCGGAAACAGACCCAGGGCTGAACGCGCCTTTGCCCGCCTTCGCCCTTCATCTTTTCTGAAATACCTCGGGGAGCGCGAGGGGCAGCGCCCCTCGGTCCGGATCAGACAAACACGATATCATCCGCCAGCGCGGCGAGGTCATAGATCCCGTGCAGGATCAGCACGTCGTCGGCGCTGGCCAGGCCGGTGGCGTCACTGCCGAAATCAAGCACGACCCCCTTGCCGTTGACGCTCCCATAGCGGGCCACCAGGGCGTCGGCATTCTCGCGGCCAAAGTCGAGACCGGAGAACAGCAGCTGGTCCTCGCCCAGGGTGAAATCCTTGATCTTGTCCCGGTCGTGGCCAAAGCCGTAAAAGAACCTGTCAGCCCCGTTGCCGCCGCGCAGGATGTCATTGCCCTCGCCGCCATCCAGGTAATCCCGGCCGTTCTTGCCCAGCAGCCTGTCGTCCATCGACCCGCCATAAAGCCGGTCCCGGCCAGCCCCGCCGATCAGCCGGTCCTCGCCGGCGCCGCCTTCCAGGCGGTCGCGCCCGGCCCGGCCCCAGATGACATTGTCCGCCGCATTGCCCAGCACGGTGTCATTGCCCTGTCCCATGCGGGCGTTCTCGATCACTGTGCCGCGGGCCATGGCGAGGTTGCCGGTCAGCCCGCCGATATCGGAAAACCGCTCCGCAGTGAGGTCGAGCCGGTCATCGGTGATGCTGGGAGAGAGGTCGATCAGATCGACATCGACCAGCCCATCGCCATCCAGGTCGGTATCGGCGTCATAGATGGCAAAGCCGATGGGACCGGTCTCGTCATCCTGTGACAGCAGGGTGGTGAATTGCCGGGAATAGAGCCCATCCACGCCCCAGGTGGTGGCGCCGGCGGTAACGGTCGAGGCGCCATAGAGCTGTTGAATGGCCAGGATATCGACGATCATCGGCCCGGCCGCCTCGGCATAGCTGGCCTCGACAGTGTCGTTCTGATCCTGCGGGATATAGGACATCACCGAGGCCTGGTAGCTGTCGTTGGCAAAGCTCATGCTGCCGCTGGCGCCATTGTAATTGCCCAGATGCCCCAGCCCGAGCGTATGGCCGATCTCGTGCACATAGGTATTGAAGACGTAGGAATCCATCGAGGTTCCGTAGGTTTGCAGCCAGCTCACTGAGACGTTCAGATTGGCCTGCAGGCGGCCGAAACCGTCCTCTTCATAGGTGACAAAAGCGCCGTCCTGATTGTCGTCGAACTGGATGTCGCCGCCGCTTTGCACTTCGGTGAACTGCACATCGGCCATTGTTTCCCAACTGTCCAGCGCCCAGCGGGCCAGGCGCTGGCCGGCGGTGGTCAGCGCCGTCAGGTCGACGGTGATCACATGGTCGCTGCTGTTGCCGATCACCTCGGCAAAGCTGCGCGAGTCCTCGTCGGCCTCGGCCCAGAAGCCGGTGGTCAGATAGCTGGCCATCTCGTCCAGGGTGGCGGTGGGCAGCTCGGGCGGGGTCTCTTCTTCTTCTTCATCCGTGTCGCCGGGCCAGGTCAGCCCTTCCAGGACCCAGCCGTTCAGCCGCCAGGCCTCCGCCGTTGCGTCGGATGTCGCGTGACGGGTCGGCTCGAAGGTCTGGGTCAGGGAACAGAGGTCACACATGGCGGATCACTTTCGGTCAGGTCGCTGGGGGGATCGGCCCAGCGGGACGGGGCGATCCAGCAAAATCAAAGAGGGCAGGGCCGCGGCCCTGCCCTTTGGGGTACAGAAAAATTGCGGATAAAGTATGACCGAAGCGCGCGCGCTCTGCGCCTGCCGTGTCTCCTGTGTCCTGTGGTGCCGGGCCCGGCCGCGGCACCGATCTGGCGCGGGATCAGACGAAGAGGATATCGTCGATCAGCGTGTCGAGGTCGCTCACCCCGAGCAGCTTGATCACATCGCCGTCGCCAAAGTTCAGGATCGCCTTGCCATTGGCAATCCGCCCGAAGCTTTCCAGGACCGCTTCGGCGGTCTCCAGCCCGTCGAGCAGCGCCGCGCCCAGATGCAACTGGTCCGTGCCCAGTTCAAAGTCGCGGATCTTGTCCCGGCCGCAGCCGGTGTCAAAGATGAAACTGTCGGATTTGCTGCCACCGATCAGCACATCGCGCCCGGATCCGCCATCCAGTTCGTCGCGTCCGCCACCACCGGCCAGACGGTCGCGCCCGGACCCGCCCTCCAGCGCGTCGCGCCCGCCATTGCCGATGAGCTTGTCGTTGCCGGCCCCGCCAGAGAGGCTGTCGTTGCCTTTCTGGCCCCTGATCGTGTTATCGGCCTCATTGCCGGTCACCGTGTCATCGCCGTTGCCCATGCGGGCGTTTTCGATCACCGTGTCGCGGGCGATCATCACATTGCCGGTCAGCCCGCCAATATCCGAAATCCCCATGTCGTTGAGATCGAGACGGTTGTCGGTGTCGCTCTCGGAGAGGTCGAACAGGTCGATGCCGTCCCGGTCATAGAGGGTAAAGGCGATGTCATCGGTGCCGAGGTTGTCATTGGGGCTGCCGTCCAGCCCCTCGAACACATCGGCGAGATAGCCGGTAAGGGTGGTATTGGCGCCCCAGACGGTATTGCCACCGGTCTGGCTGTCGCTGCCGGGCGCCCCATAGAGGTTCTGGATCGCCACGATATCGGCCATCATGGCGCTGGCGGGGTCGGCATAATCGGCGTCGACCGTCGTGTTGTCCTCCTGGCTGAAATAGGACATCACCGACAGCTGATAGCTGTCATTGGCAAAGGTCTCGTCCTCGCCATAGGTGGCGTTGCCGTTGTAGTTGCCCTGATGGCCGAGCCCCAGCGCATGGCCGATTTCATGGATATAGGTCGAGAAGGTATAGCTGGAGATGCTGGCGCCGTAGTCGCGGACCCAGTTCTGGCTGACATTGACCTCGGCGGAGGTGATGCGTTCGCCCATCAGCGAGTAGCTGGCATAGGCGCCGCTGTTGCTGTCGTCAAAGATCATGTCGGCGCTGTTCGAGGTGGTTTCGACGAAATCCAGATCGGCCACCAGTTCCCAGGCCTCAAAGGCCCAGCGGGCCAGCTGCTGGCCGTCGGCGGTGAGGCTGGTGATATTGACGGTGATCTGGTTGCTGGAGGAGGTGTCAAAGGCCCCGCCGGAATAGCCGGTTTCATTCCAGTAGCCATCGGTCAGATAGTCGGCCATTTCGTCCAGGGTTCCGGTCTCGCCGGTGTCGACAGGTTCGGCGGCGCTGTTGTCAAAGGCGATCTGATAGCTGCCGGTGCTCTCGTCGCCGTAAGCGGCGGCGGCAATGTAATAGGTGCCGGTGCTGGTCGCGGTGTAGGACAGGGCCGATTCAAACCCGGCGCCGCCATCGTCATCGGAGGTGATCAGCGTGCCTTCGCCATCGTAGAGCCGCAAAATGCTGTCTTCCAGGGTGCCGGTGCCGCTGGTGCTGCCGGTCAGCTGGATCTCGTAGGTCTCGCCGGCCTCCAGCGTCACCCGGATCCAGTCACGATCGCCCAGCTCCGTCACCGCGCCGCTGAAGCTGTCGCCTTCGGACAGGCTGTAGCTGGTGCTGATGGCGGCATCGGCATCCCCGACTTCGGAAACCTGCGCAAAGGCTCTGTCGGCCTCCCCATCGGTGTGGCGGGCCGGGTCGAAGGTTCGGGTCTGGATGCACATCTGGCACATGGAAGATCACTCACTTTCTCTCGTTGGCAGTCGAAAGGCCGAGGCAGCCCGGGATCCTTAATGGCCGGGTGATCTTGTTCTATTTTGGGTGAGATTGTGTTCGGAACGGTTGCGCGAAACCGGGAAATGCCCGAGTCGGAGCGTGATGTTCGCCAGATATTATCTAGTTAAATCAGGTGTCTGACCTGGTTTCAGACGCCCGGAACAGAGGGGGGCACCTGCCCCCGATGGCCTGCCCGATGCGGGCATTTAGTTAATAGAGTCCTTATCAAATTTGTTTATAATTAGAAGCGTCCACTGTGGATCCCGACCCTGGATCCTGATCTTTGGGAGCCGCGCTTCCAGCGCTATGCGGTCCACCAGGGGGATCAGCGCTGAACCGCCACTGGCGGCATCGCGGCGCGACATCCTGTCGCAGTGCCGCTGGACCCAGGTGCGAGAGATCCGCGCGCATGCCCTGATTTCATTACATAACACTGATTATCGGGGGTATTTTCCACCCCTGGGCCGCGGTGGAAAATCGTCAGAAAAACAGCCCCTTGCGGAGGGCCATCCGCAGCGCAATCGTCCTCATCCTCAGGTTGATCTGCACCCGAATGGATCGCGGGACTGATCAGGGTCATTTTGCACTTCCTGAATGTCTGAAAATAGAGGTGGCTTGCGGCACGCGACATGCATTGGTATCGCAGTCCCGGCTCGATTGGCCTTGTCCCCCGACCAAGGTGCCTGAAACGGCATGCTGGTAGGCCCGAGACGATAACCAGGAGACTCTGTCTTGCTCAATCCTCCCCCGCTCCGAGTGCCTCGGATGCGGCCAGAACGCCCTGTGCGTGATCATGTCCACCGGTGGCCAATTAAGAAGGTTTAAATATAAGGCTAAAGGTTCCGCCAACTTCCCTCACGGTTCCGCCGCTTTTTCACCACACTGCCTGAGCATTTCTAGACCCCAGATCCGGCTTAAACAGGTCGGTTGATGAAGTTTCACATACCCCCCCAGTGAACAGGAGCGTGCACAATGTGTGAGTTTTGCGCGGCAACAACGGTTTTTGATCCCGCCCGCCACAATGACAGCGAGGGATTGCGCATAAATGGAGCCAACTTCTTTGAAAGCGGTGATGCCTCCGACAATCTGAATACCGGCTATTCCCTGCCCGTGGGCGGCAGCTTTTACGGCGCGCTGGACAGTGTCGGCGACCGCGATTGGGTCGCTGTGACCCTTGAGGCCGGCGTGACCTATCAGATTTCCCAATCCGGCTATTGGGGCGGCGGCGGCACCCTCTATGATGGCTTCCTGCGCGTGTACAACAGCAATGGCCAACAGGTGGCCGGGAATGATGACGGGCGCCATACCTATGATGCCGAAGTCAACATGACGGTGCAGTCCGGTGGCACCTTTTATATCTCTGTCGGCTCCTATCGGGACAGCCTGACCGGCACCTATCGGTTGGATATCGACAGCAATGCCCCCACCGTCAGCGCGACGGAAGAAGCCGGCGTGCAGGTGCTCGCCGATTACCTGGTCGATGGCTATTGGGAAGAATCGGGCCGGGACGAGCGCTCCTTTGACGTGAGCGAAAGCAATGAGATCACGGTGAATCTGACCGGCCTGACAGCGGCGGGGCAACAGCTTGCCCGCTGGGCGTTCGAGGCCTGGGAAATGGTCGCGGATCTGCAGTTTGTCGAGGTCTCTGGCGCGGCACAGATCACCTATAGTGACGATTCCTCGGGCGCCTATGCCACAACGCGGACCTGGGGCACGGAAATCACCGGTGTTGATATCAACATTTCACAGGACTGGCTGACCCGCTATGGTACCGAGCTGAACAGCTACAGCATGGTGGCCCATGTGCACGAACTGGGCCATGCGCTCGGGCTTGGCCACCAGGGCTACTACAATGGCGGCGCGGTTTACGGCAGCAACCAGAATTTTGTCAACGACAGCTGGCAGATGTCCGTGATGTCCTACTTCAGCCAGCAGGAAAACACCTCGGTGGATGCCAGCTATGGGCTGCCGATCACTGCGATGATGGCGGATATCGTTGCCATCCAGTCGATGTATGGCGCCCCCGGCGCGGATGCGGCCACCGCTGGCGACAGCCTCTGGGGTCATGGGTCGGATTTTGGAAACTACCTGGATGACGTCTTTGACAGCTTCCTTCTGGGCGGCGATGCGGCATTGGGCAGCAACCGGAATTTCGTCTTCACTATCTATGACAGCGACGGCGATGACACGCTGGATCTGTCCTCGCTCAGCACGCGCAATACGGTGGATCTGAACGGCGGCAGCTTCTCGGATATCCAGGGCCGCACGGGATCGTTGGCCATTGCCGAAGATACCGTGATCGAAAATCTGATCATGGGCAGCGGCAATGATACCGTCACGGGCAACGAGGTCGACAATCATATCGAGCTTGGCGGCGGCCATGACGTGGCCCATGGCGGAGCGGGGACGGACCGGATCTGGGGCGGCACCGGAACCGACACCATCTATGGCGGTGATGACCGGGATATTCTCTACGGCAACAGCTCGAATGATGTGCTCTTTGGCGAGGGGGGCAATGACCTTCTGGTCGGGCAACACCACAATGATACGCTGAATGGCGGTCTGGGGAACGATGTTCTATCCGGTGGCCACGGGGCGGATGTCTTCTGCTTCGATGCGGGGTCCGGTTCTGACCGGATCAAGGATTTCAAGCTCTGGCAGGGCGATAGCCTGCAGCTTGACCGGGATCTGGTCGAAGACGAGCTGGCTCTGGATCAGCTGATCTCGACCTATGGGCAGGTGACGGATGGGGGCCTGGTCCTGACCTTTGACACCGGCGATACGCTGGAGTTCATGGGGATCTTTGATCTGGACAGTGCCGACAACGACATTCTGGCCTGGGTCTGAGCGGGCGGTCTGGCCAGGCGACTGACACCGCGATCTGACCTGCAGATCCTTCAGGATAAAGTGCCGCCGACCGGACCCCGGTCGGCGGCACTGAAAACGCAAAATAAATACCTGTTGCTTCGGGCCGACGTGGCCAGTGATCAGCGACCGGTTGTGCCAAGTACGGCAAGCGCCGTCCGTGCGATGATGTTGATGTCCAGCATCAAAGAGCGTCGTTCAAGATAGGCGACATCCATATCAACCCGCTCGTCATAGCTGACATCATTGCGCCCGGAGACCTGCCAAAGACCCGTGATCCCCGGCTTCTGTGCCAGATAGTGCTGAACCTTGTTGCCATATTTTGGCAGTTCATCGGTGATGACAGGGCGGGGTCCGACAAATGTCATTTCGCCTTTCAGCACGTTCAGAATCTGTGGCAGCTCATCAAGGCTGGTCTTGCGGATAAAGTTCCCGAAACGGGTGATCCGAGGGTCGTTGGTCAGCTTGTGATCCCGCGCCCATTCCGCCGCCGCTTCTGGATTTTCGTCCAGGTGTTTCTTCAGCCGGGCGGCCGCGTCGGGCACCATGGAGCGGATTTTCCAGCAGCGGAACGAGACGCCATCCTGGCCCACACGTTTATGTCCGAAGAAGGCTTCGCCGCCGTCTCTGCGGGCCAAAATTGCGAGAATTGCAATGATTGGCAGGATCAGAGGCAGCAGCAGCAGGGCGAGGCACAGATCAAACAGGCGCTTTCCGACCTGGGCGTAAATGCCGTTGTGACCTTCAATATGGTGTTGATGTACTTCTCGTGAATGTAATTCTTGAACAATATCAAGCATTAACCAGCCTTCCCACGCAAACAATGACAGAAGATACCCGAACGACTATGTCCGATTTAGCTCAAATTCTAACCATAAGCATAGCTATTCTTACGTGATTCTGAACAGGTTTATATGACGTTAACCAAAGAAACTGGTCGATTCTGCTGAGAAAATAGTCGCTCCGCTGGGATTTGGCTGGGCGAAAAAAGTCAGTCGTGGAAACGACTACCCTTTATCCCCACTCAAAGCGCCCAAGAATCGGGCGCCGGTGCCCGTATCAGGGCAGCCGACCCTAGACCTTTTCACCGGGGGTTCCCTGCGCGCCACCTGGTCGCCGGAAAATCACCCATATAGATGGGTCGACTCCCAGTTCCCGGCGGCACCATCTGACGGCGGCCACATTCCAGCCGATCTTCCCCAGCAGCAGGCCAAGCGCGGCCCCTTCCAGCCCGACGAGCGGCAGCAGCGGAAAGATCAGCAGGATGCCCAGCCCGTCAAACAGCCCCTGATACCAGACGAATTTTCGTTCTCCCTTTGACATCAGCATCAGGATTGTCGGTGTGCCGCACAGGGAGGTGACAAGATAGCTGGCGGTCAGGATCAACAGGGCTGTGCTGGCGATGCCAAATTCGGGATTGAGCAGGGACAGGATCCAGGTTGGCGCGGCGCAGATGATCAGCGCCCCGCCAAGGGCGCTGACAGAGAGAATGATCACGAGGCCCCGGCAGAAGACCTGAAGCTCCTGAAAGGCATTCCGCTGGATCAGCCGTGCCACGGCCGGTGTTGCCACCACGCTGACGGCCATAGTCGGCAGATGCAGCAACTGGCTGATCTTCGTGGCGGCAAAGAAAGCCCCGGATTCAACAGTGCTGAGCAACAGGCCGACAACCACGACAGAAAGATTGGCCCCGATCACCCCGACCAGGGATGCCGCCCAGAGCCATGCCGATTCCGTCCAGATCTCGCGATCTGGTTGCGGCCACTGGCGGTGTTGCAGCTCGGGTGGCAGGGCGCGGCCAATCCGCAAGATCTGACCGAGCACAAAGAACAGCAGCATGCCCGAGATTATCGCCATCGTTTCCATCGCGGTCAGCGCGGGCAGCAGGCTGGCACTGATCGCGAGGGCCATCACAACCACCCCGCCACGCCACAAAATGTCTCGCGGTACCAGCGCCCAGAGCAACGCGCCGACGACCCGGAGGTTGGAGGCCGCCAGTTCGGCAAAGGCGAAGGGCAGAATGAAACAGGCCGCGCCGATCAGAATCCAGATGTCAAAGCCGAATGAAAACGCCGCCAGCAGCGGGGCGCTAGCTATCAGGAGCACACAGACCAGCGAGCCGAACAGGATGACCACCCACCAGGACTGCCAGAACACGGATCGGGCCGCCGCGTGGTTCTCAACCTCCAGGGCTGCCGAGAGCCGTTTGAGAACCCGGGTGTGCTGCCCCATCAGGGCGATGAGGGCGCAGAAATTCCCGATCGAGAACATCTGTGCGAACCGGCCGTATTCCTCGGCAGACATCGCCCGTGCCAGGCACATGAACATCAGGAATGTGAGCCCCGCACCCAGGACCTTGATCCCTCCGGAAAAGGCGGTCTGAAAAATCACGCGCTGCACGGTTTGATCTCCTTGCGGATTTCAGAGCGCCGGGACGGAGACGCACAGCGTATCGTTTGGTTGAAAAAGCTCGGAGAAAACGGTGGCATCAGGACTGAGGTCTCTATTGCAAAGGATAAAAGGGGCGGCAGGGATCAGGGAAATTGCGGGACGAGCGCTCTGGGGTCGGAGGCGACAACCGTCGGGTGGTTTGGGTCGCTGACATTGTCGCGGATGATGTTGCCCCGGCCCCGGTCGACGACCACTGCGGGGGCGGTCTTGTTGCGGAACACGCATTGGGAAATGATATTGCCGCGGACATCCCCCACCAGTTCGATCCCGTTTATGAAACTGCAGCCGATAATCCTGTTGTGCGAGGGAATGTAATTGGTGTTCTCGATGACGATGTCGCGGGCGATCTTGGCGGAGCCCATGCTATGGGCGACGGAACAGCCGAAAAAGAAATTGGACACGGCGCCCTGCAGATGCACCCCGGGCACGTCATAGTCCCGCCCGATCCAGCCGTGGACCTTTCCCAGGAAGCGGCAGCGTCTTGTGCTGCGCCCCCAGCGCATCGCCTGCCAGCGATAGGCCTCGATCTGGGTGGTTTCCGGAAACACGATGTTGTTGCAGGCACTGTCGGCGAGACGATCCTTGAAGACAAAATCCAGATCGACCACGGCGGCCTGGCTCCCGGGGGTGGAGTCCCCGCCCCGCACAAAACGGATATCGCACAGGCTGTCCCACCATTGTCGGCCGACAATGCCCAGGCCGACGAAATCATAGGCATGGATATTGCGAAAATTCGTCCGGTCCGCGCAGGTGATGGAGAACAGGTTCTGCCGGTCCTTGCCGTTGCCCCGAATACCGAAGTTTTCGAAATCGACAAAGCGCACGTGGCGTTTGCCATAGGCGCTGGTATCACCCTTGACGACAAAGAGAAATTCTTCAAACGGCCCGTCGAGGACAAATTGCGTCAGCTCGGGACCATCGCCAAGGATCCGGATATTCCCGAGATCCTTCTGGCCGTCATAGTGCAGCACCGGTTTTGTAATCCGGTAGGCGCCGGCGGGAAAATACAAGACCGCAGCGCTGATCCTGCGGAAACAGTGGACGGCGGTCTGAACCGCGTCGGTATCATCCTGCGCGCCCGTCCCCGTGGCGCCGAACTGGCGCACGTTCAGATGGCTTGTGGTGGGGACAACAGTCCACCAGTTGCCGTCCGCGCCCTTAAAGCTGTCCTTGTAAAGCTGTGTCCGGGTCTTGCGATAGAGGCCGCCACCGCCGTCTCCGACCTGGTGGAAACCCAGCGTCTGCACCAGATCTGCGGCGGTCGTGCTCTGCCCTGTCAGAAGGCTGTCAAAGGTCAGAAGGGTCTCCAGCGGCGCGGCCGCTGTGGGGGGCGACGCGGTCTGGGCTGCGGATTTCCCCCCCGTGGCGGCCAGGACAAGCGCGCCGAGTGAGGTCATGCGCAGAAAGCGGCGCTTGCTGGGGTCCGCTGATGCCCCGGCCTGACCGGGACGGAAACGCTCTATCATCCACCTGCCTCCGTGGTTCTCCGTGGGGTCCGCGTCGATGGCGAAGGGATCTTATTCATACATGTTGGCGTCTCTGCTCGCCCGCTGGTCATTTTGGCTTGTAGGAGGCCTCTTTGTCGTAGGACAGCTTTGTAAAGTCGTCCGCATAGGCCCGGCGCACAAAGGCATTGCCCAATTCGATATCGCGGGCGCTGGGGGCCGGACGGGTGTGGGATTCATTGGCCCTGGGCAGCCCTGTGTCGGGCAGGTCCCAATCGCGACAGAGCTGGGAAAACTCCTCTTGGATGTTTTCAAAGCGCAGGATGCGCAGCCGGTCGCTGGATTGCCCTTCGACATAAGTATACTGTGGCCGCATATGCGAATTCAGATCCTTCAGCTTCGCGATCGGGTTCTCGCTGAGGTAGACCAGCGACCGGACCGAGAGCAACGTGCTGAAGGGAAACCGCGTCGGCGGTGGCAAGCGGCGGTATTTCCACTCGCTCCAGAACCGCGCATAGGGATCGCGCACCACGGCAAAGGCGCGCCAGTCGTCCGGCAACGGCCCCCCAAAATAGTAGGTCTCATACATCGCCAGGCTGCAGTGCTGATTGCCACGTTCGAGGTGGGAGGATTTGTCATTCTTGAAAATCCCAAGCGCAGGAATGTCGCATTCTTCCAACCCACGCAGTTGGCGGAAATACTCCTCGACCGAGGTGCCGGCCGCCTTTGGAATGTGAACGAATAAGATCCTGTTCTTCAGGTCAATCATGAAGAGGCCTCGAAAGTATGTTGCTAAGAATAATGGGCTTGGAAGATCACGATTCTTTAATGTGTCATTGCACAATAGTGCCGTTTGCGAAGAGAAGAAAACAAGCGCCGAAGGGCGGTTTCAGTCAAACCGTGCGGATCTGGCCGCGCGTCTCCGGCTCTCTCCGAAAAGCTTTTTCTGCAGGTGCAACATGGCAGAACAAAAGGGTTAACGTCAACATCCTTCGTGGTTTCCTGGGTCAGCCCCCCGAGGGGTTCGATCAGGAAACGCTGCAGTGCAGAATCACCGGCGTTTCCCCGGTTTGCGCCCGAATTGCGGGCGCCCCGGCCGGTGACGGCGGACCTTTCACGCCTGTTTGCAAGGGATCTGACGAAATCCTTTTGCTGAAAAGAGAGGCGTGCGAGCCCCGGTTCGCGCAAGACGGTGCCCCTCAGGAGCTATCCAGAGGCGTTTTGTGTCGCGTTTGAGCGGTTGAACCGGCCCCCAGCCTTCATTTTAGGCAGATACTGCCATGCCACACCGGGGGCGGTTGGGGAGGCGGTGAGGATATCGTTAAATATTTCAACGCCAGAATAGATGTGTTATCGTCAACGAAGATTTTTTTAGCTGTCAACTCGGTGTTAAAAATGAGATATTTCGACCCGGCTGCCATAGTTTCATCGGGCACCCCAAACCATTCGACAAACGGATCTTTCAGCTTGCTCTCGCTTTGGCGGATCCTCTGGGGGAGCAAATGGCGTATCGGTCTGACCGTATTATGTTTCATGTTTTTGGGGTTTTTCCTCACCGGATCACGGGACCGCACCTACACGGCAGAAAGCCTTCTGATCCTTGAAGACAACTCTGCCTCGATGAGTTCTGCGCTCTCGCGAGACAACAGCGCTTATGCAAATCCGGCCACTGCGGTCGAGGTCTTTGGCGCCCGCCCCGTTATCGAGGATGTCGTTGCGCAGCTGTCTCTTGAGGAAGACCCGGAGTTCAACCCCTTCCTGCCCCGGGAAGAAACGGAGCCTTCGCGGCTTGCGCTGGTGATCGAGGGGCTGCGGACACGGGTTTTCGGACCTGTGGAAGAAGCCGAGCCTGTGGACCTGGGGGCCGATTACGTCAGTCAGGAAGTCGTCGCCCGGGTGCAGGAGAGCGTGCGTTTCCTGGTGCCGCCGCAGACCTCCCTCATTCACGTTCAGGCCACCACGTTTGATCCGGAAAAATCCGCCTTGCTGGCCAATGCGGTGGCAGAGGCCTTTCTGAACGATGCGCTTCGGTCACGTCTGGATTCCGTTGATCGGGTGGTGGCGCAACTGGGGGACCGCCTGGTGAACCTGCGGCAGGATTTCCGGGAAAAGGAACAGGCCCTGCAGGCGATGAAAAACGAAGCGGAAGTGGTCGATCCCACCACCTTGCGTTCGATGGCGACAGAGGTGACCCGACTGAAAGACCGCCGGGAGGCGCTGGCCCAGGAATTGCTGACCGCTCTGCGTCTTGAGGCAGAAGTGAAAGATCTGGAGGGCCTGCAGGCCAGTGCCCAGGCTGCCCGCATCGCACAGGTGCCCGGGCTGCAGGTGCTGCGCGATGCCGTTGGACCTGATACGGACAACATGCTGGCAGAGATCCAGACCCGGCGGGAGCGGGCGCAGGAGCAGTCGTCAAAGCTGAGCTCCTCCATTTCCGCCCTCGAGGAGCGCCTGACGGCGCATAGTGAACGCCTGTTGCAGTTCAATCAGCTGGAACGCGAAGTCGAGGCCAGTAACGAGATCTATGAGTTCTCGCAGCGCCGCCTCAATGAGCTCTCTGTGCAAGCGGATGTCGAAACCGCCGGAGGCCGCATCGTGTTCTCGGCGCATTCTCCGCAGCGGGGCAACAGTCGCGGGCGCCTGCGCACCATGCTGATCCTGGGCTTCCTGGGGATGATCTCGGCCGTGACCTGGATCCTGATCAAGCAGGCCAACGATCAGACCATCCGCACGCCTTCCGATCTCAAGGTGCTGTTGCCGCAGGCCAAGGTGGTCTCCGTCCCGAAGGTGCCGATGAAAGGTCTGCCGTTCAATCGCAAGCTCAATCTCAGCCTGTTGCTGACAACCCGCTCGACCGAGTTCTCGAAGGGGATCCGCAGGCTGCGGACCACCCTGCTCAGCGGGGCTCCGGCAGACAAGTCGATGGCCGTGCATGTGGCCTCCGATCTGGTTGGGGTTGGCAAAAGCCTTGTGACCTTGGCGCTGGCGCGGAGCCTGTCTTATGTGGACAAGAAAGTCCTGATCATCATCGCCGACGAGCGTGGCGTTGGGGTGATGCGACTGCTGCAGGGCTCCCAGGTGCAGACCGGACTGGAAAGCGTGCTGCTGGGGGGCGAAGATCTGGACAATGCGGTCATTCGCCAGAAACAGCTTGGTGTCGATCTGCTGCTGAACACGCAGGAGCATCGTACCCCGGCCGATTTGCTCGAATTGGACAGCTTTAAAGATCTGCTCGAGACGGCGCTGCAACGCTACGACATTGTGCTGATCGACACGGCCCCGGTCCTGGCGGCGCCAGATGCGCAGCAGGTCGCGCGCTATGTGGACAAGACCCTCTTTGTGACAGGCTGTAGCGTTTCAAGCTCCGATAGCATCGAGGTCAGCCTGGGCGAATTGTTCCAAAAAGGTCTGGGCAGCCAGGATGTGGTGGCGCTTTACGGGGCGGATGGCGATCCGCAGAACCGGCAGGCCCACTACAAGCAGAAACTGGGCGTCCTGTAACAAGAGAACGGTGTCATCCCGCCCTGCCGGTTATGGTGAGGCGGGTGGCCGTTTCGTGAAGCAGCTGGAAGAAGCGGGGGATGTAGTAGATCCATTGCCGGTTCTTTGGCAGCGGCATCTGAACATATTGCTTGAGGGTCGGCTTGAAGATGCTGCGCCACCAGTTGCGGCGGGCCTTTGCAATCAGCTCCGGCTTTGCCTGCCAGTCGAACATGAACTCCCCGCCCTTGAGCGTCAGGCTGATCTTCTTTTCCAGTCGCAGATCCCCAGGCAGGTTGCGGATTGCCAGATCGAGAAACGCCTTGCCATGGGCCATCGCGGGCCCGTTGTCCCAGGGGGTGTCACCTGACATCAGCGCGCGCAGTTCCAGCCCTGCCTCGACCGTGCCGCGTTGTCCCAACTGATCCGCTAGGGCCAGGGCGTCTTCAGGATCGAAGTGCGGTGAGCTGCAGATTGCGTCGAGATCGCTCAGCCAGTGCAGCCGGGACCAGGTGTGCCGGGAATGGTGATGACACAGGTAGTTGAACAGGAAGGCAGGCGGCATCGTCTGAAAGTCTTCGCCACCCAGGGAAAAGGTCGCGGCCCGGGCAAAGATGTCATAGCGGGCAAAGATACCCGAATGCTTGTCCAGCTTCTGCTGCAGGTCCAGAACGGTTCCTTCCGGGGTCAGGAGCGATACATCTGCGCACAGTCGCAGCACCGCGTCCACATCCTGCGAACTGGTCATTGCTCTGATCTGTGTGTCCGGGGCGACCAGAGTGTAACCTTCTGACATGGCCTTCTCGACCACCCGGTGCAGACTGCCGCTTGGCACCAGCACATCAATGTCACGACTGGGGCGCAGACCCAGGTCAGGGTAATATTGTGCGGCCAGATTGATGCCCTTGAAAAAAATCGCGGGCAGCCCGGCGGGCTTCAGGCAGGTGTTCAGGAATTTCCGCTGGCTGGCCACCAGCTTCATATTGCGCAGCGCGGTCTGCATGGCGGTCTGCTGCATCATGGTCCGGATCTCTGGTGAGATCCCCGTCGGATCGAGCTGAACGATATGTCGCTGCAGAAGGGGCAGGCTGAAATTCCGGTGGGCGCTGCGCACAAACGCCTCCCAGTCGCCGATTTCTGCCATCAGCCGCTGCGCCAATGCGATATCAGGCTCTGCGAGATAGGCCTTGGCCAGAAGGATCTGTAACCTGACTTCTGCTGTCTGCGCGGTGAAATCTACCATTTGAATATCCTGAAGTCGGGTGTTGCGGCCTGGGTGTTGCGCGTTGCGACCGGTTAACCGAGGGAGATTGCACGCGAGCTAGCCACTTGCCTGGCCTGCTTTATGAGAAGGAAGGACGGCAAAATCCGTCAATGAGGTTTGATATAGGGCAATTGTGGCATCGACCATTTTCTCGATCGAGCGCTCCCGTGCCAGAACCGCCGTCGCCTCCTGGAATGCCCGGTGGCGATCGGGGTCCGTCGCCAGGCTGACGAGGGGGGCTGCAAGCGCGTCGGGGGTGGGGTCCTGAGGCAGAACATAGCCGGTCTTACCGTCCTGAACCGTCTCTTCGGCGCCCCCGACAGGGGTCGTCACCAGGGGGACATGCGCCTGCAGAGCTTCGAGAAAGCTGTAGGCCAAAGCCTCATAGCGGCTGGTGATGCACAGCGTGTCCAGCCCGTAGATCAGCGATGGGGCATCGCACCAGCCCAGAAGTTCGATTGGCAGATCTTTTGCCAGGGTGCGCACCTCCTCCATCAGCGGGCCATCTCCCATCATCACCCCCTTGATGTTTGGGGCGTGATGGGTCGCCGCGCGGAGGGCCTCCACAAAGAGCTGCGGGTTTTTCTGGTCCACCATCCGCCCGACAAATCCGACGGCAAAATCGGTTGGCGCCAGTCCCATCTCGGCGCGGGCCCGGTCCCGGTTCGCGCCCTCTACGGGGCTGGCGCCATTGGGAATGCAGGAGACTTGTTGCGGGGACAGGCCAAGCTGGACGGCATGCGCGCGCTCTTTCTGGCTGACCGCAATCACGGGATCCCCGCGCAGGGCGAGCATCCGTTCGATCGTCCCATAGATCGTGTAACCAAGGCGAGAGATTGCCGGATCCATCGTCCGCAGGGCATGGGGGGTGTAAATCCGCACCGGGCCCCGTTTGGGCAGGAGGCGCGTCAAGGCTCCGGCCTTTGAGCTATGCGCGTGCAGAATGTCAAAGGGGCCGCTGTTTTTCAGAACCTTTGCCAGGTCCCTGAACCCTTTCAGATCATGCAACCCGACGCTGCGATGAAGATCCACGGTCACATTCCTGACCCGGTTCATCTCGAACAGCCGGTCCCGAAATCCGTCGTCAGCGCGCAGGGGGGACCAGATGACAGTGACGGCGTGGCCCCGTTCCGAAAGGCCCTGAGCCAGATCCAGTACATGGCGCCCGGACCCGCCACCCGACGTCTCCAGGATCAGAGCAATTTTCAACATGCGCTCCATGGGTGCCTCTAAAAATGAAATAAAACAACTATATGCAGCTTACCACAGAGGCGATGGCCCGCAAACTGCATTTCGGAGGCCGCGCCTGCCAGGCTGGCGGGTTCTCCCTTCTGGCCGGAGCCTGAGCGGCTCCGGCGCCTGCAAAATACGCAATGGCCTCAGACGAAAATGAAATCGTCGATGGCCAGGGTGACTGTTGCGGTGTACTCGTCCACGCCATCCGTTGCGGTATAGGTGAAAGAGGTACTTTCACCCGCTTCCAGCAGATCCCCCTGGTTGCGGAAGTCGACCACGCCGCTGGAGAAGACGCGGAACTGCCCGCCACCATCGCCATCAAAGAACTGGCCCGTGATGTCGCCATGACCCTTGATCGAGATGATCTCTTGCATGCCGGGATCGTTGGCCAAGACAAAGCTTCCATCGTTCAGGCGGGCCAGCCGGAACCAGCTGGAGCCGGCCTCGGAGAGGTCTTCTGCACTGCGTGAGAACAGGTCGTCGCGGGCCTCGGGCGGTGTATCGCCTTCCTCGACGGTCACGCTGATGGTCGAGGTGGTTGTCTCGTCTTCGACCCCGGAGATCGCCACCGTATACTCGATGGAGGTTGTCGTGCCGGCCTCGACAAGGCCATCCTGGTTGCGGAATTGCACGACGCCACTGGAAAAGACCCGGAACTGGCCACCGTTGTCGCCGTCGACCCAGGTGCCGACAGATCCGGCGCTGCCGTTGATCTGGGCGACTGTGGCACCGGCAAAATCATTCTTCAGCGCATGGGTGTTGGAGCTGATGCCCCCCACGACGATCAGATCCGTGCCGGCGGCGTTCAGTTCCTCCTCTGACAGCGCATAGCTGTCGGCATTGGCATAACCACCGAACCAAACATCGACTGTTGCATTGCTGCTGAGGTCTTCGTCATCGGCAATCGTGTAGGTGAAACTGGTTGTTGTCCCGGCAATGGCTTCGTCCGGCGAGAATCGGAAGTCGATCACCCCGGTGTCAAAGACGCGGAATTCGCCGCCATTGCTGCCTTCGAACCAGACATTGAGACCCGCTGTGCTGACATCGAAACCATTGTCATTGATGGTGATGATCCGCAGTGGGTCGTCATTGGGGTCAACGTCGTTTGCCAACAGGGTGGTATTGTTGGACAGGGCGCCGAGCCGGGAGTAGGTGCCATGACTTTCCACCGGTACGAAGAAGAAATCATTCTCCGCCACCGGAGCAAGATTTTCTTCTTGCAGCAGATCGACCGCTGCCGTGGCGGTCGCGGTCAGCCCGTCGGCATCGGTGATTTCGTAGGTGACCGTGCTGCGTTCTCCATCGCTTACCTCATCGTCCGGGTCGGAGAACCATATGCGGCCCTCTGCGTCGATCATGAAGAAGCCCCCGGCCGAGCCGGCGACCCAGGTGCCGACCTGGGCTGCGGATCCGTTGACACGGCTCACCGCAATGACGTTGCCGTCATAATCGCCGTCATTGTCGAGGACCGAGGCCTCCCCAGAGGCATTGCCGAGCCGGATACCGGTCTCGCCTGCATCCCTGACGTCTGTGCGCGCGGCATAAAAGTGGTCCTGCATGGCCAGTGGCGCCGCAGGGTCATTGCTGGCGGCGCCCAGCAGCCGGGCCACCACCTCACCGGTGTCCTCCCGGATTTTCAGAATGTCGTTGCCGGACTGTTGCGACAGGATCGTTACCCCGATGGCATCGAATGCAGAGGTGTCGATCACGTCAAAACCGGAGTAGAAATCCGTGATGGTATCAGTGCCACCGCTGGTGCTGAGGACAAAGCGGTCTGCCCCGGTGCCTCCCGAAACCGTATCTTCCCCTTCCGACAGGAGGAGCGTGTCATCGCCTTGATCGCCGAACAGCAGGTCATCGCCGCCGTAGCCAAAAAGCGTATCGTTGCCGATCCCGCCGAACAGGACATCGTCATAGTCGGGATTGGCGTTTGCCACCTCATAGACAGTCCCGTCCCGCTTGGTCGTGATATACATCTCGCCGTTCGGCCCCTCGCCAAAACGGATGTCGGACCGGGTCCTGTCAATCATCGACAGGATATCACTGTAAACGATGGGGGTCGTGGTGGGGTCACCGTCGTGATCGAAGAGGATCGGCACATGCGCCGGTGTGACCCAGCTTACATCCGCAATACTGCCGCCTTCCGGGATCACCGAGCTGGTGTTCAGCATCTCCTCAAGGTCGGCGACGTAAAAGCGGCCCCCTTTTGCGAAATCACCGAAGATGAACATGCCGTTCAGCACCGAGTCCGTGCGAATTGCGTGCCCACTGGCGATGGCCTGCCCGCCGCCAACCTGCCCTGCAATCGGATTGCCGTCCTGGTCGTATTCCACAAATCCATAGTGGCCGATAAAGACCGACGGGAAAATGAACTGTTCGGCGATGGCAAGGGCCGTGTCTTCCTCCGTCAACGGCTGAACCCCGACCAGGGTCCCGGGGTGGGTGTTGAGCGAGAAAATCCCCTCCACGACGGACCAGCCGTAGTTGCCTCCGGCAATCACATGGTTGAGCTCTTCGGCATTGTCCCGGCCGACATCCGCCACAAACAGATGAACATCGCCATTTTCATCCATGGAGAAGGAAAGCGTATGCGGGTTGCGGAACCCAAGCGCATACACCTCGTCCAGCATCTCTGCATTGCCGACAAAGGGATTGGTGTCCGGCACGCTATAGGGGGCGTCCTCGGTCTCCAATGGGTCGATGCGCAGGATCTTGCCAAGCGCATCATTGCGCTGCCCGCCGCCAGAGGTGGCGGACTGGATCGACCCGTCGCCGTGGGCGATGTAGAGCAGGCCATAGTCTTCGTCGCCAGGTTCGGCGTAGGGATTGAATTCAATCTGCCGGATCGGATGGTCATCCACCGGCACCGAGACCCGCAGAATTTCGCGATAGCTGCCGGGGATCACATCACCGGTGACAGGATCAACCGTGAACTCCACCAGCACGCTGTCGCCATTTTGCTCGCCGTCATAGACCGGGCCAATGTAGGAGTGTTCAGAGCCGTCTTCGGGGATCTGCTCCATCATCGAGGCATAGAATTTGCCGTTCTCTTCGAAATCAGGATGAAAGGCGATCCCGCGCAAGCCACCAAAGACATAGTTGCTGTTGTCGATGTCGCGACCGGTCGAGGAAAACACCTCTGCCCCGACGTCAAACCACAGTTCGGTTTCAAATGTGCCATCCCCATTGGGCGTGAGTTCGTAGATCAGCCCCTCGCCATCGACCGACCCGTCTGTTCCGGCAAAATAACGGCCCGTCTTGGTGTAATCAAAGCTGTTGAAACGCTGATTTGCCCCGGCGCTATTGGTCGGAAATTGCGCCACTTCGGTCAGGACGATCGCCTGATCTCCGGTGGGCAAGTCTGACGCAATGCGGTCATCGTGATAGGACTGAGCCTGGCCTTCGGGCAGAGTCACTTCAATCTCGATTGTCGCTGTTTGCGTAACGCCACCCTGAGTGACGGAATATTCAAAGGTGTCCTGGCCGGTGAACCCTTCAAATGGTTTGTAATATGGCACCCCGTCAATAATACGAATATCGCCATTTTGCGCACCACTGAATTCAATGGTGCCAGAATTCAAATCTGCCGCATCATCATTCGCGTCAAAAGCAATCGGTATCCAATTTGAATTTGACGGTACGGAAAAGTTATCATCATAAATAGCCAAAGCTAATTCCCCACTAGAAAAACCACATCCACAACAATCTATGGCATTTTACGTTAATTTTTGTCAATATGCTTCCATTATCCCCCGCACGTTCTGGCCTGGAGATACGGGAGCGCCTGAACATTCTGTTCAAGGTGTGACGCGACAGGCCTTGAAAGACCCGTTCCGCGCGTGCTCATCTCATCTATGGCGCGTGAAGGGCGCCATATATTCTTCCTTAAAGGGAGGGCCTTGACGGGGGCGACTCTGAGGTCTTGAGGTCAAGAAAAGTGTTCTGGGTGTAATTCCCGTAGGCCAGTCCGATTGTAACAAAAAGATGTCGCCAGTGAATCCCCCCCACGACGTTCATCAGGATAAACAAGCCTGCCATAATGGCCAGAATAAAGGCGTATTTCAGCCATCCATCTTTGCCTTCGAATGTTTTCACAAGGCACCTATAGGCGGCTGCAAAGTAAATAATGACGAACCCGAAGCAGGCTAGAATTCCATTATTCACGGCGAATACGACAAACGTATTGTGAGGTTCTATTCCGAATTTAAATACGACCTGGTTTGGCCCAACGCCAAAAGGGTGGTCGAGGATGTGGAATAAAGATTCAAAAATATGATTGAAGCGCTCGCTGTCGTATGACTGAAGCGATACCCTTTTGCTGAAGTAGCTGCCCGACAAGGCGCCGAAGATGTCATCTGCAAAGATGAACAGCACAAAGGTGGCGCACCCCAGCACCAGACAGCCGGCCAGAAACACCTGATAGGCGGTCTTGCGATAGTTCAGCAGGGCCAAGAAGAAGATGAAGATCGTGACGATCCCATGGATCCAGGCCCCGCGCGAGAAGGTCAGCAAAAGGCCGACCATCAGAATGCCTGCGATGGGCAGAAAGAACAGACGCTTGCGGGCGTCTTCGATCAGGGCCCAAAGGGCACCGAGCAGGGGCATGATGAGATAGGGGCCCAGAACATTAGGGTCCTTGAACGTGGACCGGATCCTGGAGCGATATTCGTCCCGAAAGAAGATTTCGCTGTTTGGCAGCACGTCCAGCCAGGCGAGGATGCCAATGAGCGAGGTGCAAAGCCCGCCAAAGATCAACATCAGGACCACGGCGCGAAACGCGTGATCCCCATAGTGGCGGGCCCAGTAAGCGGTCACCAGGAAAATCAGCAACATATAGATTTCGATGATGACGGCGCGCACTGAAACCAAAAAATACTGCTCAACCATCGTCAGGGACAGGAACGAAAACCAAACGAACAGAATGATCCCAAGCGTTTCGATGCCCCCGACGAGCCGAACGGGTTTGAGCCCGGCCAGGCCGAGGATCGGCACCCCCAAGAGGAACAGCAGGTCCGTCAGTGCAGGCTCGATCATCACCAGAAAGCTTGTCGCGAGGGCCAGCAGGTAGAAACGCCATGCAAGGGCATGCCAGCCAACGACATCGCGAGCGCGGGTGTAAAAGGTTTCAATCATAATATGTACTTTAGGCTAGGCGATTTGCCAGTCGCCGCGACTATGCATGAGGCGGCCGTCATTCGCACGCGAAAATCGTGCTCTGCCTGTGATCGGCGGCCCTTCGGGCGCCGTGAGGTTCGCTGCCGGTCATTATTTCCGCAGGCCCTGCCCCCTGGACTTGCCTGGAGGGCAGGAATGCGACAATGTCTGACCAGTTTTGAGAACCGATCATGACGCTCTTTGCCCGGCTTCAGAACGGGTTGGCGCGTTTTCATTCAATTTTGTCAATGTCGCCAGTTTGTCAATATCGTCAGTGTTCAGATCATTTTTGCGGCGCGCGGGGAGGCTCGATGGGTCGTTGGGACGAAAAACTCCAGCAGACACGCATTCCGCGGCTGCAGCTGTGTCACTCTTGCGTAACATCACCATGCAATTCGACGCTGTCTCTCGGACATCCATGAGGCAACCGCCATGGCGGGGGCGCCGCAAACAACAGTGGCAAAGAGGCCGGGCAATGGGCCCAAGGTATTCAGGTCAATATGAAAAAGAAGATTAGCAGCTATATCTCCTTCTGGCACGATGTTTTGTCGCTTCTGCGCTATGCGGAGGGGCGGCTGACCTTTCTGGTCTTTATCGTGGCGGTTCTGGAGGCCATCCTCGGCATTGCGATGCTGTTCGCCATCAAGGTCCTGGTCGGGTCTGTCGCGCAACAGGGCAGCAGCGAGGCGGATCCGTTCAACAGCCGGACCCTGTTTGCGCTTGGTCTGACGTTGGCGGCGCTGATCTTTGGCAAGCTTCTGGCCTCTTTCGGCAACTACCTGCGGGCCAAGCAGAGCCTGCTGGTGGCCGATGTGGTGAACGAGGAGATCCAGCGGCGCACGGTGGCGGCGGATCTCAGCTTTTTTGACAGTGCACTGTATTATGATGCGCTCGAACGCGCCCGCGAAGTTGGGGCGCAGCGCCCGGCAGAGGTGATCTCCAACGCGCTGACCTGTCTGCGCAGCCTGATCCTGCTCCTGGGCATCGGTGTGGTGATCGTCGGGCTGGACTGGCGCATCCTGCCGGGGATTGCCCTGGCCCTGGCTCTAACCCTGATCGTGCAGCTGCAGACCACCGGCATGCGGTTTCGCTGGATCACCCAGCGCATCCAGCTGGAGCGCAAGGCCGCCTATCTGGACTGGCTGGTCACCTCGGAACAATATGCCAAGGAAGTGCGCCTGTTCCATATCGGGGACAATCTGCGGCGTCAGTTCCGGGGCCTGCGCGACACCATCCGTGAAGCGCAGATCCGGATCGAATGGGTGCGCGCCTCGCGCGAGACGATGATTGCGCTGATCGGCGGTCTGGTGTTCATCGGCTCGGCCTATCTGGTCGCCACATCGGCGCCCGACAATGCCACGGCGCTGAGCGCGCTGGTGCTGCTGGTCGTGGCCTTTCAGCGTGCCGAGGCGGCCGGGCGCTCGGCGGTACAGAGCCTGTCGCGGCTCTATGACGACCGCCTGTTCCTGGGCCAGCTGTTCCAGTTCCTGGCGATCGAGCCCACCATCAAGGTGCCGGCCAAGGTCACCCCCCTGCCCGACAAGCTGGAAGATGGCCTGCGGCTGACCAATATCCAGTTCTCATACCCCCGCAGCGCGACCCCGGCGCTCAAGGGGGTGTCGCTGCACCTGCCACCGGGAAAATTCATCGCGCTGGTGGGCGGCAATGGCTCCGGAAAATCGTCTCTGATCAAGGTCATGTGCCGACTTTACGATGCTCAGGACGGGCAGATCACCCTCGATGGGGAGGATATCCGCAACTTTGATCCGGTCGCGTATCGGCGCCAGTTCGGGGTCGTGTTCCAGGATTTCGGCCATTATGCCTTTACCGCGCGGGAGAACATTCACCTTGGCGATCTGATGCAGCCCGCAGATGGTCCCCGCATGACCGAGGCCGCCCGGCTGGCCGGCGCCCATGAGATCATCGAAGCCCTGCCGAAGGGCTATGACACCATGCTGGTGCGGATGTTCGATGATGGTCAGGAGTTGAGCGGCGGGCAATGGCAGCGGGTGGCCCTGGCGCGGGCCTTTTTCCCGCAATCGCGTTTCCTGGTTTTGGATGAACCCACCAGTGCCACGGACCCCAGCGCGGAATCGGCCCTGTTCGACAGGTTCCGGGAGAAGCTTGGCGATCGATCCGCTCTGGTCATCAGCCACCGTCTCTCGACGATCCGCTCCGCGGATTACACCTATGTGCTGGACAAGGGGCGAATCGTCGAGGAGGGGCGACACGAAGACCTGGTTGCCGCGAAGGGGCGATATTACACGATGTTCAAGGCCCAGATGCCAGACTAGCGAATCTCTTTGAGGCCATTTGGGGCTCTGCAGGGGGCGCGCGGGGGAATACGGTCCGTGGGTCACAACTCCCGCAAGAAAACGGCCCTGAAACGACGGGAGCGCGGGTCAGGTTGCCGCAAATATGCCCGTTGGCATGCAAAAAATTGAATCCTGCCGAGAGTTTGCTTTGGATGAAGGTTAAAGATGTGTTAAACATTTAAGGACCCAGTGCTCCACAAATGACTTAGAGCACGTAGGTTGCTTATTTTTTCGGAGGTATGTTTACCAATGACTGACAACACAACAAAGATCACGTATGTTGCTCCTAGCCTGTGCAAGAAGGGGCGTGTTGAAGCTCTGACCGCAGGCACCAGCAAGGGCGAAAATGGCGATGCCGCTTTCCCCGTTGGCACCCCGTTCGGAGACCTGACGTTCTCCTGAACGACAGTGGTGTTTTCTGGACTTTACTGCAGAGCAACACAACGTAACAAAATGTAACGAGAAAGGCTTATCCGATGGAAAAGCAAAATTACATTGCACCCCGCCTGGATTTCAAAGGCTCCGCTGAACAGGTAACGCAGGGCGCAAGCTGCCCTGACACATACCTCGACGCGAGCTTCCCATCCGGCACCCCGCGTGGGAGCTACACTTGTACTGAAGACTCGTCTTCATTCTCCTGAGATATCTTGGGGAGGCGGGAGCGTTTCTGCCTTCCCATTTCGATTTGATTTGAGACGAATTCGTATGCGTTTTTTCTGTGTACGTGTTTAAATAGTGTGAGAATTTCAATGAAGAACCAAAATCCCTATGTATCGCCGCAACTTAAATGTGTCGGGCGCGTTGAAGATGTAACGCAGTTCGGCCATGGCAAGGGGAAGGGCAAGCACGGCTGGGGCCATTCAAAGGGCAAAGGCTGGGGCCATGACAAAGCCAAAGGCAAAGGTCATGACCGCGATGCCTTTGATGCCTTTTCATAAGTGTTTCGTCCTGTAGTTTGAATTATCATGACACATTCCCAGAATGTTGACGTATCTTTAGCCGGACCTGCCTATCAGGCACGCCCGGATGTTGTAGCTTCCGATATTGGCGGCCACTGGGCGCTGTTGGATCTCGAAACGAGCCTCTATTACACATTGAACGCCACTGGCGCTGAAGTGTGGAACGCGATGCAGGCTCCGGTCCCCCTCAGCCATCTTGTTTCAACCGTTACAGCCACCTTTGATGTGTCAGAAGACGCGTGCCGCGCTGATGTCGAGGCCTTGGTGGATGACCTTGTCTCCGCCGGGCTTGTGACGATGACAGAGCCTCCGGGCGATGCACAGATTTAAGGCCTGGATCCGGCGAGGGCTGTTGTTCCTGCTCTGCCTTGGGGTTGTGATTTTTGTGCGCATTGCGCTTTATCTGGCGAAATTCACCCAGATCCGCAGGTGGTTGGTGACCCCGGCAGATGGCAGCCGTGACAACGCTGCCCGCGCCCATGTGGTGGCGCGTACGGTGTCACGTGCCGCAAGATACGTGCCCAAAGCAACCTGCATGACACAGGCGCTGACAGGTCAGGCAATTCTGAGCTGGTTCGGCGTTCCAACGGATCTCATTATCGGTGCGGCCAGCGCGGCGACGCCCGATGTGGCAGAAGCCACGGATTTTCATGCCTGGCTGATCTGGCAAGAGACTGTCATTCTGGGCGGCGAGGAGCTGACACGACGTGACTTCTCTGCATTGTCCCGTATGTCATCGCAGCATGTATGACCGTTGAATTTGCTCTTCTGGCGTCTCCTGCGCGTGATGCCGCGACAGAGACCCGTCTGCAACGATTTCGACAATTGCCGACGCGGCCGGGAAACCGTTCCGACATCACGCCACAGCACCGGGATGATGCCCTTTACGAAGATGATGACATTCATCTCTGGGTCAACAGATCAGACGCGCTGCTGCAACTCGGTGCGCTGACCCTCTGCGGGCGGATCAGACCAGACAATCGCCCCGCCCTGCTGGAAAAACTGACACAGAGCCCGGGCTTGCCAGAAGAATTGAGCGACCTGGCGCTGGTTTTGCAGCTGTGCGCGGCCCATGGTCCCGAGGCGTTGCAATGGCTCTCCGGCAGCTTTGCGCTTGTGTTGTGGAACCGCGACACCCGGGAGCTGCATGTCATCCGCGATCATTTCGGCACTTTGCCCGTCTATCTGGTCAACCGCCCGGAACAGATGGTGCTGGCCAGTGATCTGCGCCTGGCGGCACATTTGGACGGCCATCCGCTGCGGCCTCGCCTTGACACGGTTTCGGCCTATCTGATGGGGTTTTCAGATGGCGAGACGGGCACCGCCTTTGCCGATCTTGAGCGCCTGCCAAAGGCGCATCTGTTGCAGTGGCAGCCCGGCTCCGCACCGGTGCAACGTCGCTATTGGCAGTTGGAGCTGCCGGAGGTGATGCCATTGGCCGCGGCGGTTCCGGCGTTGCGGCAGGAATTGACGCGCGCGGTGCAGGTGCGTCGGGGCAATCCGCAAGAAACCGGTTGCATGCTCAGCGGCGGGCTCGATTCCTCCACCATTGCGGTGCTGGCCGCGCCGCCTGCGCGCGCGGTAGCTCCGGCCCTGCGCACCCTGTCCTTTGTCTACCGCGAAACCGACAGCTATGACGAAAGCCGCTTTATCGCGGATGTGAACGAAAAAATCGGGGCCGATCCGGAGCTGATCCGGGTGGAGGGCGCACCGCAACCGGATCAGCTCCGCCTGCTTCTGGAGGAGCAGTTCGATCTCTGCCCGGCGCCGGGGCTGCTGAAAAGCCGCCGCATCTACGCCGAGGCCCAGGCGCGCGGGATGACCGCCCTGCTGGATGGGCATGGCGGCGACGAGGTGATCTCGCACGGCTATCTGCGCCAGGCCGAGCTGGCCGCACAAGGGGCCTATTTCCGCCTCTGGCGCGAAATGCGGGGCGCCGCCCGCGTCTATGGGCAGCCGCTGCTGGAACCTTATCTGCTTTACATCCATCGCTATGCGCCGCTGCCGCGCCACGGTCTGGTGCGCCGGGCGGTTGGGTGGATCGGGCGCAGGATTGAAGTCAAACCGCCGTTTCCTATCCGTTTCAGAACGCTGCTGGATGAAACCTTTTGCAAGGACCAGGACGTGGAGGCCCGCCAGGCCAAGGCGGAACAGTCCTATGGTGCGCCCCCGGACGCGCCGGATGAGCGTCTGGCGCATCTGGGTAATCTGAGCATTCCACTGATGTCCCAGGCCTTTGAGGTGCTGCATCGCAGTGCTGCCGCCCAGGGCATCGAGCCAATCTACCCCTTCTTTGACAAGGCACTGGTGCAGCTCTGTCTCAGCGTGCCGTCCGAGGGCAAGCTGCGTGATGGCTGGAGCCGCCGCATTCTGCGGGATGCGATGGAGGGGCTGTTGCCGCCGACCGTCCAATGGCGACCGGACAAGGCCAATTTCAGCTCCGAACTGTCGGAGTTCATCCTGGCCTATCTGGAAGATGCCGACCGCTGGCATCGTGTCAACACCAGCCTCGCGGGGATTGTGGATCTCGGCACCTTTGAAAAGTGGTATGACTTGCTCCGTGATGGCCCCAAAGATAGCGCCGCCACCGTGATCCAGATCCTGTGGCGCAGCATCTATCTGGCAGCCTGGCTGGAGCGACTGGACCATTGGAACGCATGCCAACAAGAAGGAACTCTGTGGTGAGCTCTTTTCAATATCGCGCCTTCGGGCAGGTGATCGCCTCCGAATTTCCCATTGATGTTCTGGAGCCGGCACCGGATGAGACCCCGACCCTCCAGGTGCGGCTGGCCAGCGGGCTGCGTCGGGGCAGGCAGGCCGAGGATCCCTTTTTTGATATCACCCCGCAGCGGCAGTTCTTTGAATGGGCGGCGGTGGGCGCCTTCGAGATCACCGACCCCAGCTGCATCTTTGTCGACCCCCGGCCGGATGTGTCCTGGCGGCTGGTCAGCCAACCGCTGCTGGGGATCGTGATTTCCGTGGCGCTGGAACGGCTTGGCCTGTTCTGCCTGCATGGTGGCAGCGTTGATGTGAACGGAAAGGCGGTGATCGTTCTGGGCGACAAGGGGGCGGGCAAATCGACCACTGTCTCCAGCCTGCAGCGGGCCGGGCATCGGTTGCTGACCGACGATCTGGTGGCGATGGATTGCGGCGACCTGACCCGGGCGCCGCAGGTGCAGACCGGTTTTCCTGCGGTCAAGCTCTGGCCGGATTCGGCCAAGGCGCTGGCGGTGGATACCGAAACTGGCACCGAGCTGATCCACCCCTCGATCACCAAGATCCAGAAACAGATCGATCCGACCCAAATGGCCCGGCCCACCCCGGCCGGTGCGATCTTTCTGCTGTCGCCCCGGCAGACCGGCGAAACCCGGGCCGAACGGGTGCCGGAAACAAGCGCCCTGGAGGCGCTGCTGTATTTCGCCTTCATCGCCCGCTTTGGCAATACATCCCTCGGGCCGGCGCATCTGGGGCAATTCATGAAACGCTGCTGTTATGTGGTGAAGACAACGCCGGTCTACACCTTGCATATCCGCAGGGATCTGGACCGGTTGAGTGATCTGGTGGCAGAGATCGACCGTCAGGTGATGGAGCTCTCCTGACCCCAGGGCGCGCCACAGGTCGCGCCCTCACCGCAAACGCCCGTTTTTCCATATCGGCCGGAAAATCCCACCCCGCAGATCCGGATTATATGCTGCTCCAAAACCATCTTTCCTCTATACTGGCGACAGATATCGCATGTCGCGTCCTGCTCGCTCTGCCGCGCTTTGACGGCGGACCCCGGCGGCAGGAACGGGGCGTGTGCCGACGTATTGATTTGTGATTTCATTGGATTCGACATGACACTCAAGATCCGCTGCTGCCTTCCTCAAACCTGTCGGCTGACAGGGCTGTTGCCGCTTTGGGCGTTTTTCTGCGCCCTGGTCCTGTCCGGCGTGTTCGGCGGAGCCGGCAGCGCCGCCGCCCAGTCCAGCCCGGCCCAGTCCAGCTCCCCGATCCGGGAATATCTGCTGCAGCCGGGCGATGGACTGCAGCTTTCCATGCCCGGCCTGTCGGCTGTGTCCTGGGAGGCGACGATTGATATTACCGGGCAGATCCGGTTTCCCTTTGTCGGTCAGCTGCCAGCCGCCGGGCTGACCCTGCCTGAATTGAACCGGCAGATGGAAATCGCCGCCACCGGGCTGGAGGTGCAGGTCTATCAGGGCGGTGAACAGGTGGTGTCGGTGCTGTCCGGCGAAGAAGTCTACCTGCAGGTCACCCGCTACCGCCCGGTCACGGTGATCGGCGACATCCCGCAGCCCGGCAGCATCGACTACGTGCCGGGCCTGACCCTGCGCGCCCTGCTGGGCCAGGCCGGCGGCGTCAGACTGTCGGAACTGGCCGGGGTGCAGGCGCCGGCGGATGCCACCGTGCGGTTGCAATCGGCGCTGCAGACCCAGAAATGGCTGCGCGCGCAGGTGCTGCGCAGCCGTATCCTGCTGGAGGCTGATATTTCGGACACCGCCGTCAGCCCCGAGGACAGCGCCCAGCTGCGTGACTACCTTGGCGAGACAGAGGCCGCGGCCGCAATCTCGGAGATCGAGATTTCCCTGCGCGAGCGGCAATACCAGCGTGATGATCTGCGCGAACGCATCAAACTGACAACCAACCGGGTCGACAGCCTTGAGCAGGCCTATCAGAATTATGAACAGGCCTCCGCCTCCGAAGAGGAGCGGCTGCAGCGCATGCTCACCATGGGGGACCGGGGGCTGGTCACCGCTGATCGCGTCAGTGAGGCGCGCAATTCGGCCCTTGCGGCCTCGACCCGGCTGCTGACGGTGGGTTCTGACATTTATGAAGCCAAAGCCGAGTTGCAGCGGCTGAAAGAGGAACTTACCCGGCTGGACGATGTTTTCCGCTCCAATGTCCTCAGCGACAAGCGGCGGTTCTCGCAGCAGCTCTCCGAGGTGACCGCCCAGGTGGACAGCCTGCGTCTGCTGCTGCTGACCAGCAGCGAGAGCGACACAACCACGCTGGAGCTTCTGGTGCACCGTGGCACCGGCGACAAGGAACTCACCACCCAGGCGTCGCTGGGGGATCTGGTCTATCCCGGCGATGTGGTGGAAGTCATCCTGCGCACGCCCGACACGAACTGAGCCCAAGCCCCGCGCGCGCCATTCGGGGCCTTGGCGGGCTGATCTGGGCACGCGGAGGGCGGGCAGCGGCATGGGCGCTCTGTTTGAGCCTGCGACCTCTGCCTGTCTCCTCTCGTTCCTCAGAACAGGAAATCATCGGCATCAATCTGATCCGGGTGCAGCCCCGACAGCCGGATCTCGCCGGCACCGGTATCGACCACCGTGAGCCGCCCCGCGCGTGAAATGTCGAGCGCCTCATAGGTGACGCGCAACGCGCTCAGGTCGATCTGGTCCAGCTCCGGGCGAAAGTCGCGGATCTTGTCCTCGCCGTGAGCGCGAGAAAACACAAAGACATCCGCGCCGCCGCCGCCCCGCAGCACATCATCGCCGCGCCCGCCGGTGATGTGATCGGCGCCGCCGCCGGCATTGATGCGGTCCGCGC
>NZ_LPUY01000048.1 GCF_001518015.1 Tritonibacter horizontis | reverse complement strand
GCAGCCCATGGAAACCAGACGCCGATAACACCCTCAAATATCTACTTTTTAGATATCGGATTTCATCCGCTAGCGACGTCACAAAAGGTATGTGACGCGTGGCAAAGACAATCAGAACAAATGGCCAGTTGGCGCTCGTCCGTGCGTTGGTTGATGCACGTCAAAATGCGGGTCTCAGCCAGCAGCAGTTGGCGGCGAAGCTCAAACGCCACCAGTCATTTGTGGCACGTCTCGAAAGTGGCGAGCGTCGTATCGACGTCGTGGAGTTTACAGTTCTGGCGAGGGTCATTGGCTTTGACAAAAATGAAGTCCTGTCGATTGTCGAAGCCGCCACGGAGCCCGACCACAAGATTTGAAAGCAATATAATTTTGGGACGCTCCGCTTTGTGCGTCCTCATGTGAAGTGAGCTCCTCAACAAAGAGCAGTCAGCCAACATCCCCCAAGCGCGGCATGCGGTGCAGACGAGCACCGCAGCTCGTCACGCTGCAAAATCAGAGCCTCAGTGCAGGAAGTCAGTAAACAGTGAACGATGATAAGGGTGAGGGCGTCGCGATCGCCAATCTGATCGGGACCGATGGGTGCAGCGTTGTTGGGTGGGTTTATTGCTGGAGTATAGGCGCGCATGCGGTGATGTGGGACGTCCACGGGCCCCAGCCGGTGTCGGAAATCCGGCCGGATCTCACTGCGGAACAGAAGCAGGAAATCGACTTCGATGCGCTTACGCGGATCGGAAGTGGCGAAAACGGATAGGCTACTCAGGCAGCCGCCAGCTGATATTGATGGAATGAGTCTGCGAGCGTACCGGTCATTGGAGCAGATGGCAGCGAAGGTCTCGAAAGAGCCCAAGAATGTCGTATGCTGCATCCGTCCTAAATGTCTGCTCTCCAGAAAATCCTCGCGGGCCGCGTTCTCAAACATTACCGTTCCAGCTTTGCGGAGGTCTTTAGCTCAGCCCTTGTCACCCCTTTGCGCCCCACCTAGGTTGGCAGAGCGCTTCCGTGGCTTGAACGAGACCAGCAACAATGCGCTGTGATGGCAACACTGGAATTCAGAGGTAGGTCACACCGAGTTTCACGCACGCTGGTTGACAACAAAATGGTTTGATTGATGTTTGAATTCTTCCGAAAATTAACAGCTTTGTTCCTCCCCCCGAGGTATGATCCTAAGAACCCTCCGCTAGGAATGGAGGCAACGGATCTAGACTTAGTGAACCGGACAAACGCCGAGAACGAGCGGATCGAAGACAGAAATTGGCATGATACACATCGGCGCTAGGAGAGTGAAGAATTCTTAGCCGGAATTCATTGACGCGTTCGGCATATTCCAATTCAGAAGCCGACTTTGGCGCAGCCGCGGCGAAAGCTCACTTCGTCCGCTCAGCTGACCTTGACCTCCGGTCTCAGTACCGATTTCGTGTGCTGGCGAGGCGAACGGCGGGTGAGAGCCCATTACTAGCAAATGCTGCGCAGCGCACGAATTTCAACAGGGAGGACCAGTATTGACTTTGCAAAACTCGTGCGATTTCTCGAACGCGGACACTGAGTGGACGTGTTAGCTGAGCCCATCTCTATTCCAGGTTTGCTCACATTTCGTCGAACGTACGGCATGATGTAAACAACCAAATCGTTGGGTTGCAATGTTTCGCATCTCTCCTGGAAACGAGAAAATCAAAGGACGACAATATCCTCTAGAAAGAACATGGTATCGACACCCTCTAGCGTAATCTCGAAGTCACCAAGCGAAATGTAAATATCCCCATTGGTAATCTCGGCGGCGGCTAGGATATCACTGGCATCGTCGACGTTTTCGACACCACTAAATACAAGTAAATCCAATCCACTACGGAAATCAGTGACGCTGTCCTGGCCAAATTCACCCGAGAAGACAAAGGTGTCAGCGTTGGCTCCGCCTGACAGTGTATCGTTGCCGACACCGCCACTAATCGTGTCTGATCCCAGCCCTCCAGACAAGGTTTCCCCTACTGGAACTTCGACGTAGGTCACCAGCCCCCCGCCATAGGGTCCACCTTGAGCGACTAAGTCTTCAAAGCCATCCCCGTTGAGATCAGCCAGAGCCAGACTGTCCACATTGTTATAGGGGTTGTTCCCATAGCGCCAAAAGGTCTGATCTGCTTCGTGCACAACCAAACCGTCCAACGGAATACCGCTCTGGTAAGCACCTTGCGTAGAGACTATTTCCATCATGCCATCTTGATCTATGTCTGTCACAACATAGGATCCTACGTCATAATAGTTGTACCGGGTCGTTAAGCCATTTCCCTCGAGGATCATAACGCCATCGATTGGAACTCCGTTGGCATATGACCCTCCGTTTGTAACGATCTCGAGCTCAGCATCTCCATCCATTTGAGCAATCTGGAAATCATCATCACTCACATAAGCGAACTGTACCATGTTTCCTGAAACGTCGTAGGTAACAGTTCCACCAATAGTCTGTCCGTATTGATCTGCGCCAAGCGCAGAGACAATATCAAGGTCACCATCGGCATCAATATCCGCCAACTGGTATGATCCCAAAGTATTGTTTGTGATGTGATTTCTGTTTCCAGAAGCGTCGTACCAGCCTGTACCGATGATTGAGACACCATTTTGATCAGTTGCACCGGAGCTGACGATATCCATATTGCCATCTCCGTCGAAGTCCCCGATCTCGAAATCGCCGACATCATCATAAGTGATCCGATTAAACTGGGTGAAGTCTCCTCCACTGAACCAGCCCAAACCGCCCAAACTGTCGGACACGATGTCGAGTGTTCCATCCCCATCAAAATCGACAAAGCGACGAACCTGCATGTCAGCATAAGTAATGCGGTTTATCGATTGATCTGCGCCGTCAATATAGATCAATCCAGAGCCATAGATCCCATCTTCGGAGACTATGTCGACGAGCCCATCTCCGTTCCAATCAAGCATTTCGAAATGACCCACATCGATATAGGTAACACGTTCTGCGACAATTGCCGTTAGGTTTTCCGCAGTTATCGCCTCGCCGCCGAAGTTGAGACCGTAATCCCCGTTACGTTCCCAATCAGCCATGTAAAGGCTTCCAGCACTTTCAAGTTGATAGGTTAATCCACCCCAGGCATTTGCGCTATATCCCACCTCAGCGCCGCTCAACATTACTCCATTGACTTCAACAGATTCACCGTTTTCAATTGTGTCGTTCCCGAATGCAGGCCCAACTAAGCGAACAAGGTCATAGCCTTGTTGCCCATTCATGATGTCATCACCATCACCGCCGGCGAGAGTGTCATTTTTATCACCGCCAACAAGGGTATCATTTCCCCCCCCCCCTTCGAGGATATTAATGTCATCTCCTGTCGCAGTCGTCTCAGTCATTCCATAAAGGACATCATTTCCTGCACCGCCGATAAGCAAGTCCTTCCCGGCGCCCCCGATCAAAGTGTCGTTGCCGGTCCCATCGGACCCGTTTGCCACGATACCGTCCCCATAAAGAATGTCTGATCCAGCGCCTCCGAAAACTTTGTCATCTTCTCGGCCACCATAGATACGGTCATCACCGACATCTCCGTACAGAATATCATTGCCCTGGTTTCCATAGATTGTATCGTGACCGTTGCCACCATTGATAAGGTCGGCTCCATCGAAACTTTGAATATTCCCATCTTCAAAACTTGAATTGCCCCAAATAACGTCATTTCCGTCACCGCCATCTAGGGTGTCAGTGGATCCGCCGCCGTAAATAACATCATCTCCGGTACCTCCCTGGATCGTGTCCGAGCCATCTTCAAGGCTCGACCCTCTATTCTCACCCTGATCACCATACAGGGTGTCATTTCCGCTGCCGCCAATTATGCTGTCCGATCCCTCTTGGCCAAGAACACTATCGAAACCGTCTTCTGCCAATATCGTGTCATTGCCAAGCCAGCCTTGAATATAGTCATCACCACTTCCAGAAAATACACTGTCGTTTCCTAAGTTTGCCTGTATAGCATCGTTAACTGCAGTCCCAACGATAGTATCGTTTGACAGAGTACCTTGAATGTCGTGGTCGTAAGTTGTGCTGGTCATGGATCAATTTCCTTTTGAAATACAAATGGCCTCACGGCGATATGTGAACAGCAGTCACACAAAACACCGACGGGGCAATTTCTCTCGCGGATCGAAATATCTTGCTGAACAGTGAAGGGAAGTCGGCTCAATAAAGTGTAGAGGCAAAAACCTACAATGCAACCTAGAATTTAGTGAATCATAACCGAAAGCAGAGCCGATCTACAGGGAGGATGCCTTGTCGCGACCTCGATAACCTCTGCTAGTCTGTTTGAGCGGCTCGGCGCCTACCTTTGACGGTTGCAGCGAAAGGGTGCAACGTCCGCTCTCCGACCCTTGGTGCCGACAGCAGCGAACGGCCAGTATTCGATTGATCTCAGCACGCTCAGATTTTCGTAGTTTGGTGGCACCCCTGTTATTGTCATCGCTAGTAATTCACCTGTTCGAAGCCGTAGTTGCCCTCATAGTCACGCCAATCGACGAAGACGGATCGGTGATAAATGCCAGGACAATGCTCGCCCCAGCGTTCAAGACCTACGTGAGCCGAAGGAAGGGCAGTGACGGAAGACCTTTGCCAGGCGAAGTCACCTTGGGTCCCGTAAGTGCCGAGGACCACGGTCGCGCTTCGGTTACAGTCCCCATCGCGCCCGGACTCGTGCTGTCGCGCATACCGTACATCAAAGACGCGAATGGATCGGACGAAATTGAATTCTGGTCCACTGATATCGATGTCCGCGCGGTCCTGAATGAGCCGGAGGGCCCGGTCGGTGGGAACAAGGTCACGGGCATCTGAAGCGCGCCAAGCAACCGCAATTGGGTCAATGGAATCGCGCTCTGGAAAGGATTGTCGCGGTCCAGAGCTGTTGTTTTGGAAGAACGCATCAAAGATGCGGTTTGTACTGTTTGATGGTGGAGCGGCCTCAAAGGACGCGCCCATTGGACAACGCCAAATTTGAAGCGGCGGTTCCACCGGCCAGGGCGTAAACCGCCGGATGAATTCAGCGCGGGCTCGGGCGCAAGGGACGGAAGCAGGCCAGCCGCCAGACAGGCACAGGAGGATCGCGCAATCGATTGGGTATGTCTGCGTGCGGGCGGCTATTGGCAGCGAAGAACCTGTCACGGTCAAAGCGACTGCGACCGAGGGGAGGAGTTTTTTGAGTAAATGGCGCATTCTGAGGAACCTCCATGACCGGAGTCCAGCATACATACGATAATATACTATCGCAACTCGAAGCATAGCGATGCATAATGAAGTTTATGTTAACCAACTGGCGCCCTGAGCCGCTAAAACATTACGATTTGATAATGCCCCGGCAAGGGCAGTGCCACTGTACCAAAGTTACTCCTTTGCGAAAGGAGCGACCATGTTCAGAACATTCGGATTGCTCTTGGGTCTCGCAACTGCTGTAGCTCTTTTGTTTATGGTTTCGAACAGATGCTGTCTTCTGCGAAGGCATCTGATTGAAAGCTACTCTACCTTTCACTTGCCCAGGCGATTGCCGCCTTCATTTCCGCCGGGTCGAACCGACGGAGTTCTGCCGTGGTCAGCACGTCGGCGAACCTGGTTCCCCACTCCAACAAAGCCCCTTCGCCCACCACAGCGACGCGGCGGAAGTCATTCCTATGGGCTGTGTCGATTTTCAGATCTTCGAGCAGAGCGGACGGCCCATCGTAGCCTTCGAACCTCGTGAGATCGAGAACCAGGCCGGGCTTACTTGTCTCTTGCAGGCGCTCATGAAGCAGGGCGTGCATCCGTTTCAGGTCGCTTTCGCTGAGCTTGCCCTCGAAGGAGAGGCCAATCGTGTCGTCATGAGCTGTCAGTGTCTCGGTGAACATGGTTTTCCTCCTCTTTTTCCGGTTTGCCGTGACCGTAAAGGTCAGCGTTTTCGTATGCGCGGTCTTCGTGCTCAAATTCCAGACTCGAATGACCGATGCTGAAATCGTCCTTCAGCCGGTCCTTGATCGCGGCCTTGATCTTTTCGATTTGACCCCAGCCGTCCGCTGTCAGCACGACGTGGCAGTCCAGAGCCGCCTCGTGCTCCTGCATCTGCCACAGATGCACGTGATGAACGTCCGCGACACCATCCACACCCCGCATCGCCTGAACGACGGTTTCATTATCGATGTCCGGTGGACTGCCGAGCATCAGCGTCCGAATCGGACCGCCGATCTCGGTAAATGCGAGGTAGAGGATGTAGAGAGCGATGCCGATGGTGATCGCCGGGTCGACCCACCGCATGTTGTAGAGGAGGATGAGCGAGCCGCCGATGATGACCGCCACGGAGGCCAAAGCGTCCGATAGGTTGTGCAGGAAGAGCGCACGGATGTTCACGCTGCCTTTCTGCATCGAATAGGTGAGCAGCGCCGTCAACGTGTCGACGACCAGTGCCACACCGCCCAGGATCACCACCGTCCAGCCCTGTACCTCTGGTGGGTCGATCATGCGCATGCCACCCTCGTAGATCAGGTAGAAGCCGATCAGGATAAGTGTCGTGTAGTTGATGAGCGCTGCGACGATTTCTACCTGCCCATAGCCGAAGGTCATGCGCTTGTCCGCCGGGCGGCGAGCGATCTTACGCGCGAAGAAGGCGATCACCAGCGACGCCATGTCCGAGAAATTGTGGAGGGCATCCGCGATCAGCGCGAGGCTGCCGGAAAGGATCCCGCCGACGATCTGCGCGACCGTCAGGAGGCCGTTGGCCCAGATGGCGATGGAGACGCGACGATCACCGGATTGAGGATCGATGTGGGCGTGGCCGTGATCATGCGGCACGGTTCGTCTCCTCATGGCGGTGGTTCGGCCGATCGAATCCGGGGACCGGCGGCAAGATTCCGCGGCGGATGCGGCGAACCCTGGCATTCATCCAGTGACGGATGACGTGGCGATAGAGCAAGTCGCGCACAAATCCGAAGTTCTGGCGGTGCTTTGAGTAAAAATCGTCGGGTGCGTTGAAGGTTCCAAGATCGCGAACAATACCGGTTTTCTGGATGTAGGTATCATTGCCGGACCAAGTGACAGGCGGGGCGCTCAGACACTCCGTTCCAACCCCGTAGCCGCACAGACTATCCGTCTCGCGGAATTTCTGCTGCAGCGTCTGCAGGAAAGGCGCGTCCAGGATGAAGCCTTCAAGATTGACCCATCCGTCGCCCAAGTCCACCTCTACCCAGGAGTGGAGGATTTCGGACGGCGCGAGGGGATAGACGAGTTCCGGAACGACGCCTCTCTGAAGCGCCTTGTGGATTGTGAACCCGTGCAGTCGGCAGCGAACTCCCACGCCACGCAGCAGGGCCATGAGGAGCGTGCCCTTGGTGTTGCACTGCCCGTGGCCATCTGCGAGGACCTCGGACGCCGGAATGTCGTCGGCGCGGTTGTAGCCGAAGGTAATCTCGTTCCTGACGAAATCGTAGATGGCCCCAATTCGGTCGTCGCTGGGAAGGTCTGCCCAGCCGCGCTCCTCGATCAGTTTTGCAATTGAGGTCGCGTCAAAATCCAGCAGCCGGGTTTTGGCCAAATGAGGGTCGGCGGGGTTCACGGGATATCTCCTCGAATCGTTCACGAGAATATGTAGTTGCTACAGTCACTGTAGCTTCAAGCCCCGATTTCAGGCCGAGTCCTTGGTTACCTGATCGTCATTGTGCACCGCCTTGTGGTGTTCACCATGCGCGTCTCTCAGGATTCCGACGCCACCCCAGGCCGCGATGCCGGCGACAATCACGCCCACGACAAGGTCCGGCCAATTCGTTCCGAGCCAGGCTACGAGCCCGCCTGCGACGACGATTCCGAGATTGGCCGCGAAGTCGTACCAGCTGAACGTATTCGCCGCTCGGATGTTCACGTCCGGATCGCGAAGCCGTGCCAACAGCCAGACGCAAAGTGCGTTGATGGCCGCCGCTACCAGCGCCATGACAATCATGATCGTGCCAAGAGGATCCGATCCGCCGACGTAGCGGCGCCAGGCGTCATACAGGATTCCAAGGGCGAAGAGGATCAGCAGGCCGCCCGAAACGTTCGCCGCTCCGCGCTTCCACTTGGCGGAGCGGGACAGCGCGAAGAGGCTGATCGCGTAGACGAAACTGTCCGACAGATTGTCGAGGCCATTGGCGATAAGCGCGCTTGAATCGCCGAATGCGCCCGAGGCGAAGAAAGCGATTGCCAGCCCGATGTTAAGACCCAGCACGATCCAGAGTGTGCGTCTTTCCGTTGCGTTTCTCTGCTCCGCCATGCCCTTATCCAAATTAGTGAATTGCCAATGAGTAACTAACACCGGGCTTTTTGCGTTCCGATCAAAGGTCGTCGAAATTGCTCAGGCGCTGATCTCTTCATGGTCGGTCAGGCATTCGGAATGGTCGCGCAGTACCTCGAGCACACGGCAATCAGAAGTCTGTCCGCCGCTGCACTCATGCACCATCCGCTTCAATTCCGTCCGCAGCGCCTCGAGCCGCGCCAATCGTTGCTCGACCTGTTTGAGTTGCCGACGGGCGATTGCATCCGCCTCTGCACAGGACTTTCCCGGATGATCGCTGAGATCGAGGAGCTCACGGATCGCGTCCAACGAGAAGCCCAGTTGCCGAGCGTGCCGGACGAATGACAAGCGGTCGAGTTCGGCGTCGCCATAGCGTCGTTGGCCCCCCTCGGTCCTGCCGGGCTCAGGCATAAGTCCGATCTGCTCGTAATACCGGATGGTCTGCACTTTTGTTCCGGTCTTCTTCGCCAGAGTCCCAATCGTCAGCATTTCCGCTCCCCACATTACCTACAGTGGGTGTAGCTTTATGCGGTGCGCATCACAAGCTTCACCTGAGTTTCACAGATAGGTGATTGTTGGCCGATCGGTGACAATCACGCTTGAACCTACAGTAGCTAGAGGATGTAAACGCACACAAAATATAGAATCAAGTTCGGGCGGAGCGGCGTGAGGCTTTCAGGTCTTCAGAAGGTATTGTGGGTGTTGGCGGGCGCGGCGGCGTTCGTTTTCATCTGGCTGTTGCTATGGTCCGACTACCGTGCCGACCTTGCCCGAGCCGAGAATGAACCACCGTTTCTTGCTGATTTCGAACTGACCGATCATCGCGGCATTGTCCAAACGGACGAAGATTTCGCAGGGCGCTGGATGCTGGTCTTCTTTGGCTTCACCAATTGCCCTGACGTCTGTCCGACAACACTGTCCGAAGTCGCGGCCGTGATGGAGGGCCTGGGCGATGAGGCGGCAGTGGTTCAGCCGATTTTCATAACGATCGATCCCGAGCGAGATACGCCGACGGCTTTAGCGGAGTACGTGCCCATGTTCGACGCAGGGATCATCGGGCTTACCGGTACACCGGAGCAGATCGCCGCGACATCCGAAACTTTTCCGATATTCTATGAACGGATCGAGCAGGCGACTGCGCCGGGCGGATACACGATGGGTCACACGTCGCATCTTTTCCTTTTCGACACGCAAGCAGGCTTCGCGGACTCCTGGCCCTACGGCACGCCCGCCGAAGAGATCCTCGCCGATCTGAGAGAGAGGATCTGATCGTCATGACCCGACTTTCCGGAGAGACGGCCCTCGGGCTGGCCTGGATCATCGCGCTCACCGCGTCGCTTGCAGTGCTCTTCATCGGCGAGGTTCTGGGGCAGACACCTTGCGTGCTTTGCTGGTTTCAGCGTGCCTTCATGTTTCCCTTGGCCATCGTCCTCGGGCTCGGGCTGTGGTGGCAGGATCGGCGCGTGGGTCGCTACGGGATCGCGCTGGCAATCGGGGGCGCCGCCATAGCGCTCTGGCACCTCGGCCTCTATGTCGAGCTGATCCCCGAACGCATCCAGCCCTGCACGGCGACAGGCCCATCCTGTACTGACGACAATCAACTGGTCTTCGGCATTCCGATTCCTCTGATGGCGCTCGTCGCCTTCGTGGTGATCGGGCTGCTGTCGGCTCTCTCACTGAAGGAAGCACAAGAATGAAACGACGCGGCCTCATCCTGTCCGTTCTCGCGCTCGGGGTCGCCGGTTTCGGCGGGGCCGCCTGGTATGCCACCCGCCCCGACCCGATTGCCGCGTCCGATCCCATCGACCCTGAAATGGCCAACGCGCTGATCCGACCCTATTCCCCGATCCTCGGGCCCGAGGATGCGCCCGTAACCATCGTTGAATTCTTCGACCCGGCCTGCGAGGCATGCCGCGCTTTCTATCCGGTCGTCGAGGATATCATGGCGGAGCACGGAGACGCGGTGCGCGTTGTAATCCGCTATACGCCTTTTCACGGCGAGGCGTCGGTAGAAGCGATCCGTGTGCTCGAGGCGGCGCGCATGCAGGACGTGTTTGAACCTGTGCTCGAGGCAGTCTTGCGAGAGCAGCCCAGATGGGCGTCTCACGGGACCCCGGCACCCGGATTGATCCTTGAGATTGCAGCAAGCGGAGGTCTGGATGTCCAAGCTGCCCGGACACAGATGCTGGCCCCCGGTGTTGTGGCGGTGCTCAACCAGGACCGCGCCGATGTCGAGACAGTCGGGGTCCGCCAAACGCCCACGTTCTTCGTGAACGGCAAGCCTCTCGATCCGTTCGGTGAGGCCGAATTGCGGAGGCTGGTGGCAGTGGAAGTTGCGGCAAGCCAAAGCTGATTTGCGGAGGCAGGAGAAACGAGTGGTGAAGAAGTTGAGATATACCAATGCATTGGCCGTGCTTTTGACGGTTGCAGGGCTGTCGGCCCCCGCACTGGCCGGTTCGGAGGATGTCGTGGTCGAGAATGCGTGGTCCCGCGCCTCGATCGGCGTCAACAGGCCAGGTGCCGCCTATATGACCGTGCGCAACACGGGTGAAGACGCCGTTACGCTGACCGGACTTGCGACACCGCTGGCAATGATGCCCGAGATCCATGAGTCGAAAACCAACTCCGTTGGCGTCAGTTCCATGGCACCTGCAGGCGAGATCACGATTGAGCCCGGCCAAAGCGTGGCATTGGAGCCGGGCGGGTTGCACGCCATGCTCATGAAGCTGCAAGAGCCGATGACCGAAGGCGAGAATTTCCCGCTGACACTGACCTTCTCGGATGGCGGCAAGGTGACGGTCGAGGTCCCAATCCTCGGAATCGCCGCGCGTGGACCGGAGGGCTGATGCAACGTCGGCAGCTCCTTCTATACGGCGCAGCCGGTGCCGGCGTTCTTGGCCTGACGCTCTTCGTGGGCTGGTGGCGGGTGGACGGGCCCGGTGCGCCTGAACCAAAAGGGCAGCGGCCCCTGCCCCTATCGGCGATGGAGTTCCGGCTGACCGACCACGAGGAAAATGAGGTAGGGCCTGGCAACCTGATCGGTCGTCCGACAATGGTGTTTTTCGGGTTCACCTACTGCCCGGACGTCTGCCCGACGACCCTATCGGATATTTCCGGCTGGCTTGAGGAACTGGGCGACGAAGCATCAGAGATGAACGTGGTCTTCATCACGGTCGACCCGGAGCGGGACACGGTCGAGGCCATGGCCGAATATGTCGGCTATTTTCATCCGGCCATTCGCGGCTGGACGGGACCGGAAGACCAGATTTCCCGCGCTGTAGAAGCATTTCGTGCCTCGTATGAGCGCGTTCCGACCGAAGGCGGCGACTATACAATGAACCATACGGCAAGCGTATTCCTGTTCGATGCCAAGGGTGAACTCGTCACCATGATTGACTATCACGAGCCAAGAGAATTCGCAGTGCCGAAGATCCGGCGTGCACTGACAGAAGACGTAGAGGGGGCAACATGAATATTAGAATTGTTTTGGCGAGCGCTGTGGTCGCAGGCGCTTTTTCGGTGACCGCCATCGCCATATCTGGCGTTCTTTCCAAAGAGCCAGTGCCTCCTGCGATTGCTGAAGCCACCCTCTGGACTCCCGATCCGCTCTCGATGCCTCAGATCGCCGACTACGATGTGACACCGCCCGCTGCATTTCACGCCGACAATGCTAGCCCAATGCGACCTCTGCCGCTCTTGCAATCCGTCTTCGCAGAAACCGCCTTGCCCGAGATTGAACCGCCTTTGATCACCTGGTCGCGTGAGATCGCGTCGGGCGAGACGCTGGATGCGGTCCTGGCGAACGCGGGTATCGCTGCGCCTGCGCGTGCCGAAATCGCGCTCGCGCTTGGTGCAGAATATGACCTGCGCCGATTGCGCCCGGGCCATGAGATCACTGTGATCTCAAAGATGGACGGAAATCCGAGCCGCGTGGAACTGGCGGTTGACGATGGGGTGCGGATCGAAACGGTCTTTGGTCAGGAACTTGTCACACGCGTGTTGGAGCCAGACCCTGAAATGGTGACGTTCGCGGCCGAGGCAGTGATCGAAAGCTCTGTCTTCGCGGCTTTGGACAAGGCAGGCATCCCTGCTCGCTTTGCGGTCGACATGGCGCAGATGCTGGGCGGCACAGTAGATTTTCGACGCGAACTTTCCGGTGGCGAGACGATGCGTCTTTTTTGGCGCGAAGCGCGCGACGGAAACGAGAGGATCGGTCAACCGGAACTTGCCTTCGCCGCACTGAACCTTGGTGAAACGGTCTACGAGATCGTCTGGCCGGATGACGGCAGCGGTAAAGCAATGATCTATGTCGATGGAGAGGTCCTGCGTGTCTTTGCCCAACCGGTGGAAGGAGCGCGGCTGAGTTCCGTCTTTGGCCGTCGCACACACCCGGTCTATGGGAATGTGCGCATGCACACCGGCGTCGACTTTGCTGCGACCCGCGGTACGCCTGTAAAAGCAACGGCACCCGGACGCGTGAGCTTCATCGGACGTCGTGGTGGGTATGGCCGGGTGGTGGAGATAGCGCATGGATCCGCCACCCTGACACGATACGCACACCTCAGCGAGGTGCCGGACACACTCGAACAAGGGCAGCGCGTGATGGCCGGAGACATGATCGGTCGCGTCGGTGCAACCGGCACCGCGACCGGCCCAAATCTCCATTATGAGGTTCTGGTCGATGGTCGCCCGACCGATCCTCTCTCAGACGACCGACTGGCAGAGGCGGCCGAGCGGGATGCTGATGACACGGCTGCACTTGAGCGATTGGCTGAAGCACGCGCGCTACTGGCCGAGAGGCTCACCAGCGAATTTGTGCAAACCACAACCGAAAGGCTTTAATCCATGAAACGACTGGCTCCCGCCCTTGCAGTCACGCTGGCCTTGTTTCCCGCGGCGCAAGCTGTCGCCGATGCGATCCAGATTGATGTCCGGAAGACAAACGGCTGCGGCTGTTGTCTGTCCTGGATGAAGCACCTCGAGGAAAGCGGATTCGCGCCGACAGGCGAGGACATGTTCGGGGGATCTCTTGTGCGCTTCAAACTCGACAATGGCGTGCCTCAGCGCATGGTCTCCTGCCATACCGCTTTGGTCGACGGCTACGTGATCGAAGGCCACGTGCCGGCGGCTGACATCCAACGCCTGCTGGAGGACCGGCCAGACGCGGTAGGCCTGGCGGTGCCGGGGATGCCCTACGGGTCACCCGGCATGGGACCGGAGGACGACCGGGAGGCTTACGATGTCTTCCTGATCCACGAAGACGGATCGACCGAGGTCTACACCAGCTACTCGGCTCCTGACTGAACTCGCGGCAGAACCTTAACAATTGGAACCCCTCTCCCCCATAGCGCTTGGCTTTCTTGGAAGCCTGGCCGCCGGATCACTGACCGCGGTCGGGGCGGTCCCCGTTCTTTTTGGGCGCATCCCGTCCCGGGCCACGCGCGATCTGCTGCTTGGCTTCGCGGCGGGTGTCATGCTCGCGGCTTCGTTCTTCTCGCTGATCATCCCGGCTCTCGACGCAGCTGAAGGACAGTTCGACAACGGTGCTCTCCCGGCGGCCATCGTTTGTGTTGCGATCCTACTTGGCATGGGCGCGGTCGCTCTGACGAACGAACGGCTGCCGCATGAGCATTTCAAGACGGGGCGGGAAGGCCCAGACTCTGCTTCGCTGCGCCGCGTCTGGCTCTTCATCATTGCGATCACGATCCACAATTTCCCCGAAGGACTCGCCGTTGGTGTCGGGTTCGGGGCTGACGGTCTTTCTGGTGGCTTGCCACTTGCGATTGGCATTGGGCTGCAAAACGCTCCCGAGGGTCTCGCCGTAGCGGTCTCATTGCTTGGTGAAGGATATTCTAGGCGCCGTGCGTGGGGCATTGCCGCCCTGACAGGTCTTGTCGAGCCGTTAGGCGGGCTTCTTGGGGCTGGGATCATCAGCATCTCGCAGCCGCTGTTGCCATGGGGCCTCGCCTTCGCCGCCGGGGCGATGCTCTACGTCATCAGCCACGAAATCATTCCCGAAACCCACCGTTCCGGCCATCAAAACAGGGCGACACTCGGTCTCGCAGTCGGCCTCGTGATCATGTTGTTCCTCGATGTATGGCTGGGATGATGAGATGAAACTGAGCCATTTCCAAGGTTTCATAGCGGCTGGAACTGCTTTTCTTGTCGATCAGGTGACAAAAGCAATTGTCGTCGCCAATGCGTCAGATTTGAGCGCCGGAATTCCGGTCTTCCCCGGTTTCAATCTTATCTATCTGCGCAACGATGGAGTGACGTTTGGACTGCTTGGTGGAGCGCCATGGTGGAGCCTTACGGCGTTGGCCCTCGCTGTCTGCGGCTGGTTGACAGTCATGTTGTTGCGCACTGCCAACCCGGTTGAGGCTATCGCCTATGGTGCGATTATCGGTGGCGCGCTCGGCAACGTCCTCGACCGCATCCGGTTTCGGGGTGTGACGGACTTCCTCGATTTCTACGCCGGATCCACACATTGGCCCGCCTTCAACATGGCGGATGTTTTCGTGGTCGGCGGCGTGGGCCTACTGTTCATAGCCTCTTGGTTGAACGCCAAGTTCCAGACTGGCACATGATGACGGGCTTGCGTCCACTGACGGGTCGTGGCCGTTACATTCCCATGCGATTAGGGATTAGCTTTATGGCGGGCGGTTTAACGGTTTTAGCCCTTCCGCCATTCTCATGGCTAATAGTTGTTCCGGTCGCCTTCTCAGCACTTTTTCTCATGCTCCGGCAGGTTTCGACAGCGCCTGCCTTCTTCATCGGCTGGGCCTTCGGAATGGGCCAGTTCGGGTTTGGAGTTTCCTGGATCGCCGAGAGCTTTTACGTCGATTCCGAACGTTTCGGTGCCCTTGCGATCCCGGCAGTCGCGGGACTGTCCGCCGGACTGGCCATATTCCCGGCGATTGCGGCGATGTTATTTGCCACCATCATGCAGCGCCGTGCTGTCGTCGGCATTACGTCAGGTCTTCTGCTTGCAACCTACTGGCTTGCCGCAGAATGGCTGCGTGGTCATGTCCTGACGGGATTTCCCTGGAACCTTGCCGCTTATGCCCTTGTCGAACATGCCGCCCTGCGCCAACCCGCCGCCTGGGTCGGAAGCTATGGGCTAAGCTTTCTCACGGTCTTTATCGGGCTGTTGCCCGGTGTGCTGATTGTGGCGGCACCAAACAGACGCGTGCCTGTTCTCCTGCTCTTCGCCGCTGCGGTGATGGGCCTCTGGGGTGGCGGCGCGCTGCGTTTAGGGACGAATGTGCCTCCGACGGACAGCGCTTTGCGCATCGTCCAAGGCAATGTGCCGCAAGTCGAGAAGTGGGCACCGGGCAGCCGCGAGCGAACGCTGGAAAAATATTTGGGCTTGTCGGCGCAACCTGGACGCTTCGACCTGCTGCTGTGGCCGGAAACGGCCTTTCCCGGTTTTCTGGACGAGGACGCCTTGGCGCGTAGGCGGCTATCCACGGCTCTGCCAGACGGCAGGATCCTTTTGACAGGTGTGCCAGACCGTGTAGAGGGCGATGGGGGAACCCTATATTTCAACACGGTTCAGGCCTATGACAGCAGCGGCGAGGTTCTGACGGGATATGCAAAACATCATCTTGTTCCGTTCGGGGAATATGTGCCCCTGAAAGGCTGGCTGCCCATTGAACGACTGACCGAAGGTTTGGGCGATTTCACGCCAGGATCAGGGCCACGCACGCTGGCGATCCCGGGTGCGCCTCTGGTCGCGGTGGCGATCTGTTACGAAATCATTTTTCCGAGCCAAGTAGTCGATGACCTTTTTCGCCCCGACTGGATTTTCAATGCAACAAATGATGCCTGGTTCGGTACCACCATCGGCCCCGAGCAGCACCTCGCCTCCGCGCGCATGCGCGCGGTTGAAGAAGGGCTTCCTGTGGTCCGGGCGGCCAACACCGGGATTTCCGCGGTCATCGACGCCAAGGGAGAGATCATCGCGCGCCTCGAGACCGGACAAACTGGAGTCATAGATGCCAGCCTGCCGACAGCGCTTGCGCCCACACCTTACGCTCGTTTCGGTGATTGGACATTGCTGGCGCTCATCTGTGCGGTCTGGGCCCTAGCCTTTACCGTCGGATTGGCCGGACGACGTTTCAATTCAGAAAAATCAAAATCGGAGGACTCGTGATGCTGGTGCTCGCAGGCTTTGTCGGAGGGGCGCTCTGGGGTGGCTATCTGGCGCAACGGCGGAAAGGGAACCGCCTGGATATACTTCAGTACGCGACAGGCTTCGGTATTGCTTTCGGCCTACTCGCTTTTTTCGCCTCGGTGATCCTCTTGCGCATCACGTCTTGAGATTGCTTTGGGACCGGCAACGAATTGAAACGACTGTTCAACATATTACTGTACTTACTCTTGGCGGTTTTTGCATCAGGACTGGCCGTATCCGGTGTCGTCTACTTTCTTTTGCGCGCCTCCGTCCCCGACTATGACGAGGACTTCAGAGTTGCGGGAATCGGAGGACCAGTCGATATTCTGCGAGATGCTGCGGCCATACCGCACATTTCTGCAGACTCTGCTGCGGATGCCTATTTCGCGCTTGGTTTCGTTCACGCTCAGGACAGGCTTGGCCAGTTATTGCGGGCAAGGCGGGCAGCGCAAGCCTTGTTGCCACTTGACCAGACGTTCGAAGTCGAGCCTTCGACAGCCCAGGCGCTCGACGCATATGCCGCAGGTGTCAACGCGTGGCTTGGTCTGGTATCCGAAGGCGGGCGCGGCAGAGGCTCACCCGATCTGTTGATCGCGGATGAGAGAATGATCGCAGCCTGGAGACCCGTCGATAGTCTCAGACTTGCTCAAGCGTTTCTGAACGATCTTCAACCCGAGAGTCGCCAGAGTGACCTGTCCGGCTTGTCAGACCGACCTTTTTTGCCCGAGCTGTTTGTGACCTCGCCCAAGGTCAGCCTCGATGCTTGGGCGTTGCCTGGAGACAGAACAGCTATGGGAGCACCAATTCTCACCGCCGATATACGTGGCCCCTTATCGCTGCCTTCTGAATGGTACCTGGCGGATATTCAACTCCCGACCGGAGCCGCGATTGGGGCTACAATGCCGGGTGTGCCCTTCATTGTCGTTGGTCGCAGCGAACGCGTCGCTTGGGCGTTCCGATCTCTGTCACTGAATGCCCTGAAAGAGCCAGTGAGTCCCACCGCTGCGAAGGCCGGAAATTTTCTGGTGATGCTTGACCGTGTGGTGCGGTCCGCCGATGTGAACGATGCCATGGACGCAAGCATGAACCTGGCACCAGCCGGATTGGAGATTCTTGCGATCGACCGAGATACCCTTGCTCGCTGGCCTGACAGGGAGGTCGAAACCCTTTTATCGTTTCGAGACGCCCGTCTGGCTGCTCTTGATGAGCGGCAGCCGATATTCTCGGTCGAGGGCGCGATTGCGGTGCAGCGCGACACGGTCAGCGCTGCCGCGCGGGCGCTTCTTCCTCTAATGGCAAGAGAGCTCTGGTTCGTGGGTTCCACAGGTGCTCTCGAAGAAAACCGCGCAGATAAGCTTCGCGGCGTTATTCTGAATCAACTTGCCCAATGGAATGGCGACATGGATCGCTTTTCACCGGAGCCGCTCGTGTTCTGGGCCTGGGCGCGCGCGTTGCAAAAACGGATACTTCAGGATGAATTTCCATCCGCGACGAAGGTCTGGGCCATGCTAAATGCCGATGTCCTATTTGCGGTGCTTTCAGATCGGGGAGGAAGCGCAATCTGGTGCGACATCCGCCCGTCCACCCGCATCGAGACCTGCCAGGATCAGGTTCGTGCGGCCCTGGATGATGCCATCGGCTGGCTTATCGACCGCAACGGACCCGATCCGTCCGCTTGGGTCTGGGGCGAAGCACACTCTTTGAATATGAGATGGGCGTCAATCCGATCGAGCGGGATCATCAGCGATCTGCTGTCTCTCGAAGCCCCATCTTCGGGCGCTCCCGACACACTGATTGCAACATTGTTTGCTTCTGACGATGACCTCCCGTTCGCGACCAGCGCGGGCACAAATTTTCAGGCGGTCATGTCGTTTTCGGAAGAAGCCGGTTCCTATTTCATCGCCCCCGCCGGTCAGTCCGGCCACCCGCTCTCGCGTTTCTATGAGAACCTGTTTCCAATGTGGATGCAGGGCAAATATCTCGCGATGTCCACTGATCTGTCATTGGCTCGGGGTGGCGCAGTGGGAACATCCCGACTTTCACCGGTATCCTTCGACAAGCTGACAATACAAGGTGACATGAGCCGATGATCACTTACTTCTTCCTTTTCGACCCGTTTGGATATGCGATTTCGCCAGTGTCGGTTGTTTCCGTCAGCTTGGCGGGCTGGTTCTACATGCGCGGCCTCACGCGATCCGCTCGAATTCGCGGGGCGGTTTCTATTTGGCGGCCGGCCCTGTTTTTCGTTGGCTTGACCTGCATTCTCGCGGCCACGAATGCGCCTCTGGCTTCTTTGGGGCACAGCCTCTTCTCGGTGCACCAGGTAGAACATCTTCTCCTCCGCCTTGCAGGACCACTGCTCATCGCGGTCTCGCAGCCGTGGCGATTCCTGCAAGTCAGTTTGAACAGACGGTGGCGTCGATACCTCGGCGCGCTTGGGAAATCTTTTGTTGTGCGGTTCATGGCACATCCGGTAACCGCGACTGCCTTGCTCATCGCGGCGCTCTTCGTCTGGCAGTTTCCGGTCCTCTACGGACTTGCGCAGCGCATCGCGGTGATCGAGATGTTCGCGCACTTTGCGATGGTGCTGGCTGGGATCTGGTATTTTGGCATGCTCTTCGACCCGAGAGATCCCCCTGAGGGCGCGAGGCGCGGCGCAAGGCTGATCTCCAGTTTTGCGGTGATCGTTTCAAACATTTTTCTGGGTTCCTTGACGACACTCAAAGAGGTGAGCCTCTATGCCTCCTACCAGACGGCGGCAACCGGGTTGCTCGATCCCCTGTCAGACGAAACCATGGGTGGCTACACGATCTGGGTCCCGTCCTCGATGCTGATGATCGCCGCGATCATTCTGGTCATGAACGGGTGGAACGCGGCCGAGGTGCGTCGCTGGAATTCACGATACGAGTTGGTGCGAGGCTCGAACTCCGCGGCGCTCGAGTTTCCGGAAACGGCCGAAGAATTGCGTCTGAAAGTGGCAAAGCCAAACCGCGACATGGGCCGGACGCTCGCCATAGGCGCCTTGGTCATGTTCTTCATCGTCATGACGACGGTGGTGACTATTGTCTATGCGCTTTGAACAGAGGAGCAAATCAAAGGTTGTACCCACGTCTTTTCCCGCGATCGACATTTTCGCTGCACCGTCGTCGCAGTCAGAGATTTTGGGCACACTATCTCGGGCTGGCCAAGCTCAGAGGACACGAACGATTTTCTGCACTAAAGTTGACCATCAGAACAGACCCACCAGCCTTTGACTGCTGACGCCGCCGCCTCCTGAGTCTTGCTTTGCTGAATTTCGCGAGAACTTGATGCTGCGCTACTTGCCGCTCTCAGATTGCAGGAGGGCGTGTTCGAAGGCCTCCAGCGTGGTCGTGCTGACGTGATGCTCGATCCCCTCCGCATCGCGTTCCGCAGTCTCTTCGTCGATTCCCAGGCTGAGGAGAAACGCGACGACGATCCTGTGCCGCCGGCGGCAGGCCTCGGCCAACTCCCGACCGGCATCCGTGAGGAATATGGCGCGGTAAGGTTCCCGCCGCACCAGGCCAGCAGCTTTGAGTCGCGAGATGTTCTTGGTCACGGTCGGCGGCTTCACTCCAAACCGTTCGGCGATTTCCACCGGCCTTGCCTCTCCGCGCGACTCGATCAGTTCGGCGATCAGTTCAACGTAATCTTCCGCCATTTCGCTCTCATGTGCCTGACGCACGGTCGCGAATCCCTCAGCCTGTGCTTCGGGAGCCCTGTCGACAGTTTCGAACGGTTCATGTTCCTGTGATTGCAGCTTTGTCATAATTGGGACTTTGCAGGGAAACTGCAGGATTGACAACTTGTTTGCATAGGGTAGATAAATTAGCCGTGGCTAACTTTGAAGTTGGGAGACCACGGTGATTCAGAAATCCCTTGGAGCGTTCATTGCCGCACTCGCAAGTGCGCTCGTCCTGTCCGGACCTGTCGCTGCGACGCCCGCCAAGGAGGCCCCATGGCTTCCAGAGGCGGCGGCCTACCGGTTGACTCTCTTCCTCGCGAATCTCGAACCGCTGCCCTGGTATGACGTCGGGACCGCCTGGGCCGAATCCTACCGGGGTTCGGAATTCGCTGTCGGTGCATTGGCATGGCTGAACGGCAGCAGCGACATTGGACCCGCGCCCCTTCTGAACGCCATAACTCGCAAGGACCGCCAGGCGGTCTTCGCCGAGGCGACGCGGCTGATAGCGCGCAGGATCGACGAGGAACTGGACCGGGCAGTCATGGCCGACGACCCTGCACGTGCACAGCAGGCCGTGCGGACAGCTCGAGAACTCTATCGCGCATTCGCGGACGGTATCGCGGCTGCTGATCCCGACGCTTCGAGACGCATCGGCCTCGCCTGGCTGGAACTCAACAGCAGCACAGGCTCCGCCGGTGTTCTTGGTGCTGGTGCCACACCCGCGAGTCGCAAAACCATGGAAGCCGCGCGCGAAGTCATCTCCGGCTATCTCGCCGAGAATTACCTCGTTGACGATTTCGCGCCCCGCCGGACGCTGAGCGCGCTGCCGGAAACTGTTGTCCTGAGTGGCCGCACCATCGAGGTGCCGCCAAGCCTGCCGCCCGGGTCTGACATGTTCGATCAGGATCCGCTGCCGCGCCTCGTCCTCAATTTCGAGGAGCAGGGCATCGACGAGACCGACCTGCCTTTGGTGGCATATGGCGACATGTTGTTCGACAGCGCGCAAATCTTTGGCAATCCGGCGCAGGACCTCGGGGTCGCTTGTTCGACCTGTCACAACCGCTCGGACGTCAACCAGCGGCTTTTCATTCCGGGTGCGAGCCATCAGCCAGGCGCGATCGATGTCGATGGCGCCTTCTTCAATCCGATCTTCAATGACCGGCGCGATGATCCGATTGACATCCCCAGCCTCCGTGGCCTGCGTTTCACCGGGCCCTACGGCCGCGATGGCCGCTTCGCCTCCTTGCGTGATTTCACCCGCAACGTCATCGTCAACGAGTTCGGCGGCGATGAACCGACGCCCTTCATGCTGGATGCTCTGCTCGCCTACATGCTCGAATTCGACTTCCTGCCCAACTCCATGCTGACACCGGATGGTCAGCTGACCGAAGCCGCTCCCGAGGCCGCGCAGCGCGGCGAAGCGATCTTCAATACGCCCTTCGCGGCGCTCGGCGACCGTTCCTGCGCCAGCTGCCACGTCCCGGACACGAACTTCCTGGACCGGCAGGCCCATGATATCGGCTCGGTTGCGTCGGCCTACGATGGCGCCCGCACCGGTGCGATGGATACACCCACGCTGCTCGGCACGGCCTACACCGCACCCTATTTCCATGACGGATCTCTGCCGACGCTGGCCGCTGTCGTGGACTGGTTCGACGAATCGAAAGCGCTTGGGCTGACCGCGGCGGAGAGGGCTGACCTGACGGCCTATCTGGAGACCGTGGGCGCAGCGGATGAGCCCTATGAGGCATTCGACGCCGAGAACACCGCCTTCCGGCTGGCATTCTCCGAACTGACGACATTCGCCTCGACGCTCAATACGTTGCTGCCACAGAGGGATGCGGAGCATATCCTGCTGCTGACCGACACCGTCGCCGCGGACCTTTCGGCGGACGCCAGCACAATGTCGAACTTGGCTGCGCGGCCCGAGGTCTACGCGTTGGCCGAGCGGCTGGCCGAGGTCGGTGCCGCCGTGCGCGGTGAAGACTGGGTGGCCGCCGAAGCCAGTTGGGCCGCGTTCAAGTCCGAAGCCGACGCAATCGAAGAGAGGGCATTCTGATGGCAATCCATCTGAATCGCAGAACGATGTTGGCACTGGCCGGTGCGGGCGCAGTATCGCTCGCAACCCCGTTGGCCGCGCAGGACACTGCGTTGCGGCTGGCTTTCATCCCGCAGGAGAACCCCGAGAAGCTTCTGGGGGACATCGAGGCCATCACCGGCTGGCTGGCTAGTGAGATCGACGTCCCCGTCGAAGGGTTTGTTACCATCGACCATGCGGCAGCGGTCGAGGCGCTGCGCAATGGCGACGCGGATATCTCCTTCATGGGCGCCCTGCCTTTCGTCCTGGCCGAGGCCGAGATCGGTGCCGTGCCGCTCCTGTCCGAGGTCTACCGCGACGCGCCGAGTTATACGGGCCGCATCTTCGTGCGGCGCGACAGCGGCATCGGCGCGCTCGCAGACCTGCGCGGGCGCGACATCGCCTTTGCCGATCCGATCTCGGAATCTGGCTATCTCTATCCGCTCGCCGAATTCGTCGAGGCTGGGCTGATCGACGGTCCGGGCGCGGCGGAGGCATTCTTCGGCCGCGTCTTCTTCGCAGGCGGCTATCAGCAGGCCATGCAGGCGATGGCCGAAGGTCTGGTCGATGCCGCGGGTGCCAGCCAGTATGCGGACCTGCTCCTGACGCCGCAGCAGCAGGCACAGGTGACATGGATCGCGGAAAGCCCGCCAATCCCGAGCCATGTCGTGATCGCGCGACCCGGGTTGGATGCCGAGGTGCAAGACCGCTTCACCAACGCGATGCTGCAGCTCAACGAACCTGAGAACCGCGACAAGCTGCGCTATCTCTACGGGCCGGACGGCTATGTCAGGGCCGACTCCGCCGCCTATGGCGGCGTGCGCGACATGGCACGGCGATATGGGCTCCTGGAATGAACATTGCGATCCGGATCAACGACCTGAACTTTGCCCATCCGGGCGGGAGTGTTCCGGCGCTGGAGCGGGTCTCGCTTACAATTTCGACCGGCGAAAGCGTCGCTTTGCTCGGCCCGTCCGGGGCAGGAAAAACAACGCTGCTGGCATTGCTCGACGGCAGGCTTCAGGGCTGGCGCGGGCGCGTTTCAGTCTTGGGTGCGCCGCTCGATCCCGACCAACCGCCGCCGCGCGCAAGCCGACCTGATACCGGTTTCGTGTTTCAGGAATTCGCCTTGGTCGAACGCTCCACGGTTCTGCGCAACGTGCTGAACGGCCGCCTAGGCCGGATGGCGCCCCTGCGCGCCCTGCTGGGGTCGCCAACGCCACATGATCTCGACATTGCGCGCACAGCCCTCACCGATTGCGGCATTGCCGATCTCGCCGAACGCCGGGTCGACAGTCTCAGCGGCGGCCAGCGGCAGCGCGTGGCCATTGCGCGGTGTCTCGCGCAGGAGCCACGGCTGATCCTCGCCGACGAGCCGGTGAGCAACCTCGACCCCACCCGCGCTGGGGAGGTCTTGGCGCTGCTGACCGGGGCGGCGCAAGCGCGCGGCGCAACGGCGCTGTTTTCCTCGCACCAGCCCGACCTGGCGCGGCGTTTCGCGCAGCGCATCATCGGCATGCGGGATGGGCGGATCGCCTTCGATGTACCGACCTCCGAGTTGAACGATGATGCGACGGCGGAGCTCTACCGCGAGGTCGAACCATTGCCCGGTCTCAGCCTCAGGGCGGTGTCCTGATGCAGTTTGGCGGGTTTGGCGGGTTCGTTACCAGCGCCCTGATCGCCGGCGCGATCCTCTGGTCCTTCGCCACGACTGATGTCGAGTTGTCGCGTCTCGTTTCGGCCGGTCCGCGGATCGCTGACTTTCTCGGGCGGATGTTCCCGCCCGATCCGACAGTGATGGCCGAGATCAGGAAGGGCAGCGCGGAAACGCTGAGAATAGCGATCCTCGGTTCCCTCGGCGCTGTGATCCTGTCGATCCCTCTGGCCATCCTCGCCTCCGAAACGATGGTATCGCCTGCGGTGTTCCGGCCGATCCGAACGCTGCTTGCCTTCATCCGGGCGATTCCGCTGATCCTCGTGGCCATGCTCATGGTGGGCGCTGTGGGGCTCGGGCCGCTGCCCGGCATCATCGCGGTCGCCTTTCATGCAACGGGGATGCTCGCCAAGTTCTATGCCGAGGCGATCGACGGCGTGTCCCGCGCGCCGATCGCCGCACTGGAAAGCGCGGGCGCCGGGCCGCTCGTGCGGCTCAGATACGCGATCTGGCCGCAGATGGCGCCGGTCGTCGCCCGCGACACGATTTTCCGGTTCGAGTTGAACCTGCGCGAGTCGCTGATCCTCGGCATTGTCGGCGCGGGCGGGATAGGCTTTTACATCCAGACCTACGTGCGCTCTTTCCAGTATGATAAGGCGGCCAGCGTCACGATGGCGGTCGTCGCCATGGTCATCGCCATTGAGGCGATCAACGTCGCGCTGCGGCGCCGCTTCACCTGATCCTTAAGCGTATATGTCGATCGGTGTCCCGTCCCTGACCATGGCATAGATTTCCTCGATCTGGCGGTCAGTGACGGCGATGCAGCCTGCTGTCCAGTCGCGGACATTCATTGGGTCAGTCCCCTTGCGCGGTCCGCCGTGGATGAAAATGTCGCCACCGGGCGACTTTCCTTGGGCCTGCGCAAAAGCGATGTCTGCCGCGTTGGGATATGAGATGCCGATTGACAGGTGAAAGAGGCTGTCCGGGTTGCGCCGATCAATCACGTAGGAACCCTCCGGCGTACGGCCGTCCCCCTCGAACTGCTTGTGACCTTCGGGCGCGAAGCCTAATCCGATGGGATAGGTCCGCAAGACGTCATCCGCCCCGTCCAAAACCAGAAACCGCTCTGCCTTGTACATGCGTAGCCGGGCCACTTCGGGTCCGTTGTACGACCGGAACTTGCTGGCACAGCCTGACAGGAAGGCGGCAAATCCGCCCATCAAAAAGGCGCGCCGTGGAAATCTGGTGTTTGTCACTGCTCGACGCCCCTTTTTGCGAGGTCTGTTGGTGCCAGAGGTTACTCTAACGAAGACGTCGGATCAATGACCGTGCGCCAGTGCTCCCTTCGCCATCTGCTCGCCCACCGGTTCACCGCCCGAAGGCCCGTCCTTGATCCGATGCCCGTTCAAAAGCCGCAGCGCATTGGCGACCACCAACAGGGATACGCCTACATCCGCAGCGATGGCGCCCCACATCGAGGCCATCCCGAACGCGGTCAGCCCGACGAACAGCGCCTTGGTTGCCAGCGATATACCGATATTCTGGTGGATAATCGTCATTGTCCGGCGAGAGTGAGCAATCAGCCACGGCACTCGAGCCAGATCGTCGGTCATCAGCGCGATATCGGCCGTCTCGATGGCCGCGTCCGAACCGACAGCCCCCATGGCGATGGCATAATGCGCCCGCGCCATCGCCGGTGCGTCGTTCACGCCGTCACCGATCATCGCCACCATGTCGTGGGTTGCCACCAGTTCCTCGATGGCCGTCACCTTGTCTTCTGGCAAGAGATCGGCACGCACCTCGTCAATGCCGACCTCGGCCGCCACTGCACGCGCGGTGCGCTCGTTATCGCCGGTCAGCATGACGATTGTCTTCACGCCCTGCGCGTGTAGGCGCGCAACGATCCCCTTTGCATCTGGGCGGATGCGGTCGCGAAGCTCCAGTACGCCGGTCACGCCGGTCTCGTCACCCACGGCAACGAGGGTGCTCCCTGCCCCTTCGATCCGATCCCGCAGATCCGCCGGAATGGCATTGCCGAACCCCTTCTCTTCGGCGAAGCGATCCGAGCCGAGCCAGATAGCGCGCCCGTCGGCGCGTCCTTCCAGACCGCGCCCGGGCACGGTGCGGGTGTCCTCTGCGGCAGACACGGAAACACCATCGGCTTCGGCGCGCGAGAGGATGGCGCGTGCCAGCGGGTGTGAAGACCGCGCCTCCAGACTTGCTGCCAGCGCCATGAGATCGCGTGCGGAAACGCCGACCAGTGGGTGAACCGCCGCCACCTCAGGCTCGCCCATGGTGATCGTCCCGGTCTTGTCCATCGCCAGTGCCGTGGTCCGCCCCGGCGCCTCGACATAGGCGCCGCCCTTGATGAGCACCCCCGCCCGCGCCGACGCGGTCAGCGCCGCCACGATAGAAACCGGCGTAGAAATGACCAGCGCGCAAGGACATGCGATGACCAGAAGGACCAGAGCATTGTAGAACCAGTAGTCCCAGGCGCCGCCGAGCAGCAGTGGCGGCACCAGCGCGATGGCGATCGCCAAAGCCATCACGATGGGTGTGTAGATGCGCGCGAACTTGGCCACCCACTGTTCGACCGGCGCGCGGCGGGCATGGGCATCGCCCACCATGCGAATGATTTTCGCGAGCACCGTGTCCGAGGCGGCCTTCGTCGCCCGCACCGTCAGTGTGCCCTCGCCGTTGATCGTGCCGGCATAGACCTCGTCGCCGGGTTCCTTGGGCACTAGCGCGCTTTCCCCAGTAATTGGGGCCTGATCGACGGCCCCTGCCCCGTCCACGACCTCACCGTCGAGGGGGATCCGGTCGCCGCCGCGCACGATAAACCTTGCATTGACTGCCACGGCCGCGGCCGGAACGTCGGATTCAGATCCGTCGTCGTAAAGAACCCGCGCCGTTGGCGGCGCCAGATCGAGGAGAGATGAAACCGCGTTGCGTGCGCGACCGACACTCCAGCTCTCAAGATAGAGCGACAAAGAGAAGAAAAACGCGACCGTCGCGGCCTCGAAGAATTCGCCGAGCCCGATGGCTCCTGCAACGGCCACCACCATCAGTAGGTTCATGTCTGGCGAAAGTCGCCGCGCCGAAGACCATGCCTTGGGCGCAACCAGCCAGACCCCAAAGAGGATCGCGACGGCGAAGATCCCTGCTTCCGCCATAGGCATAGGCACCTCGCCATGCCCCGCAAAGAGCCCGAGCGCGCCGCCCATGCCGGTCTCGACAATGTGAAAAAGGAATCCCGCCGCCCAGAAGCCGCCGCTCAACGAGGTAAAGCGCTTCTGACGTGCCAGATGCGCGGCCTGATCCTCTGCTGCGTTGTCGGCGTCCCACGGTTTTGTGCTCATGCCGGTACTCGCGACCAGTTGCGAAACCTCGTTGTCCGAAATTCCGACTGCGGTATCCAGAATCGTCATCCGACCATTGATGACATCGAACGCCAGATGCTCAGTCCCGCCGACTTTTGGACCGACCACCCTATTCAGGATTGCCACCTCTTCGGCACAATCTAGACCGGAAACTTGAAAACTTCGCCCATTCGAGGGGATGGATTGTGCCGGTCCCGTGTTGGCTCCAGCACCGCAGCACGCAGCACCTTTTCCATGAGAGTGGGGAACTACGCTCGCATGTTTGTGATCATCACCATGATCGTGACTGCAGTCAGAGCTGTGCTTGTGGTCGTGGCGGTGGCCATTGGAAGACATGGGATTGACCTCGGGATTCGTTCATTCCACATTGAGATAGCCCCTACAGTAACTAGAGCTTCAAGAGCAAAAACAGAAACTTGGTCAAATAAGGACACAGACCTGCGGAACCTTGAAACGCGCCGCTAAGTCTGAGGACGCGGCTGACCTGCCAAAGAGTGAGATAGATATGCTTCAAAAATATGCGGTGATCATGGTTGCAACATTGGCCCTGGCTGGCTGCGCGGTGCCTTCTAAGGAAGACAACGATCCATTCAGGATCGGCAATGTTCCAGAATCTGTCGCAGCCCTCGCTGCACCCGACCAGGATCTCATCACGGCACGGCTACGTCCCGAAGATAATTGCTATTGGTATGCCCATAGTGGGCCGGTGGAAACGACCTTGGTCCCGTTGCGATCAGCAGGCGGCAATCCCATCTGCGTCGCGCGCCAATCCTGATTGACGCGTTCAAGCGTCGGATTGACGGCGCGGCTTGGGTCAACTCTGCGGAGTCACGCTGTCCTCGGCCGAATATAGGAACGCCGTCGAGCCAATCTCCACATTCGGATACAGATCGTTTATGTGCGCCATGACCATCCGGACGCAACCGGAACTGGCTCGGCCGCCGATGCTTCGCGGCTGTGGTGTACCGTGGATGCGCAGATAGGTGTCTCGGTCCCCGACATAGAGATAAAGCGCCCGTGACCCGAGCGCGTTCTCAGGTCCGGGTTCCATACCGTCAGCGATGTCGGCGTAGAGCTCCGGGTCGCGGTCAATCATGTTCTGTGTTGGCTGCCAATGCGGCCACCTGACCTTGCGCTTGATCGTGTAGACGCCTGGCTCATAAAGTTTGCCACGAGCAATCGCTACGCCATAGCGCATCGCCGTGCCGCCTTCCTCGATATGGTAAAGATAGCGCGCGACAGCATCGACATGGATGTCACCGGCCACAAGACCATCTTTAGTTATAACCCGCTGCGGCAGAAAGCGCGGGTGCAGGCCCCACGGGTTTGATGTGGCTGGGTTATAGCCCGGCGGTGTAATCTGTGCATCCCAAGCCGCCTTTTCCGCTTCAGTGGGCCAGGTGTCAGCGAGGAGCGGACTCGAGATAGACGCCGAGAACAATGCGGCAGTCGTCTGGATGAAGTGTCGTCTTGTCAGCATATAGATTGCTCCGTTCACGCATTGGACGGCAAACCGAACCTTACCCCGAACGCAGTGTTGTTCGCCCGGGAAAGAGTGAGGCGTTATTGGCAACTTGCTCCATGGTGCCGTTCTATGTCGGTGGCTTAACTCCTAAAGCTACTAGAGGTTCAAGAGAAATTTTGATGCCAGACGATCTCGGTAATACTTCGGGCCCGTTCGTTTCTTTATCAGTCTAAGCGCTGTCACGATCTGTGGGGTGAAACCAGGCTACTGCCACGATGCCGGGCCTCGTCTTGATCTTCGCTTCAATTGTGATCCTTAACTCGCTATGCCGAGCAGTTAAATTGAGCGCTTTCAATAATGGGTCTTTTCAACACGTTTGGCAGCAAGCCCCATATAAAATTTTGCCTCACGCGGAAGTGGTCGTGATGACGTGCATTGGGATATTATCGTTCACGCTTCGCGATAATTGTCACAAGCCCCAACACCTTCTGCGACCACATCAAGCAGGGCGTCTACATCATTTAAAAGAGCTGCTATGCGCGGACTGCTGATCCGGTAGCGAATGAAGCGCCCATCGCGGTCGCTGGCGACAAGTCCGCAATCCAGAAGGCATCGCAAATGATTTGACACGTTGGGCTGCGATAGCCCTGTGCGTTTGACGATCTCGTGAACAACCAACGGTCCTTCACACAGCACGCCTAGTATCGCCAGTCGGCTCGGGTCGGCAAGACCGCGAAAGAGCTTTGCCCTACGCTCGATGCCAGCGGCCGCAGCATTGCGGTCGGCGAAGACTTGCATCATATCACTCCTTGCTGATATGTTTGAACTTGATCCACTTTAGCAGGAGTATTGCACCGATGGCCAACACCGAAAGCACCGGATCGACAGCAGATACGCCGCCCCTCCGTTACCGGGTTTCCGGAATGGATTGCGCCAAGGATGCCGCCCAGATCGAGCGGGCGGCGCAGTCTGCGGGTGTCGCGCCCGACGCAGTGAAAGTATCAGCGGCGACCCATATCATGACTCTGAAAGTCCCTGAAGCAAGCCTGCCGGAGATTGAAAAAGCCGTTGAGACAACGGGATATGGGTTCGACCGCATCGAGAGCGACGAGGACCTTCAGCAAAGTGCGGCCCATCAGGACCCGGGCTACCGCCGCGCGCTCTGGATCGTCGTGATTCTAAATGTCGGTTACGGCGTTCTGGAAATGATTGGTGGGTTTCTTGCCGGGTCACAGGCGGTGAAGGCCGACGCGCTGGATTTTATTGGTGATGGCGCGATCACCTTCCTCGGCCTGCTGGCCATCGGTTGGAGTCTTCTCTGGCGGGCGCGGTCGGCCCTGATCCAAGGCATCTTCCTTGCCCTGCTCGGTCTTGGCGTCTTTGGGACAACCATCATGCGGGCATTCGAGCCGACAACCCCAGACGCCACGCTGATGGGGCTTCTGGGCCTGATTGCTCTTGTGATCAATGTCATCTCCGTGCTGCCGTTGCTGCAGTACCGGAAGGGGGACGCGAACATGCGTGCCGTCTGGCTGTTCTCGCGCAACGACGCCATTGGCAATGCGGCAGTCGTTGTCGCGGCCGGTCTGGTGGTTTGGCTGGGTAGCGCGTGGCCCGACCTCATTGTCGCCTTCGGCATCGCCGGGTTATTCCTGCATTCTTCCTGGTCGATCATCCGCGATGCACGCTCCGACTTGAAGGCGGCGGCATGAACAACCGCGTTCTGGGTGGGCTCTGTGCGATTGCAGCTTTCGGTTTCGATCAGGGCACCAAGGCGCTTGCCCTGAACACCCCGGCGCTTGAGAACGGGGTCGAGGTTCTGCCCTTTCTCAACCTCGTGCGGGTTTTGAACGATGGGGTCAGCTTCGGTATGCTCGGCGGGGTCGTACCCTGGTGGGGTCTGGTCGCACTTGCTGCCGTGGTCGTGGCATGGCTGCTGATCTGGCTATGGAAGGCTCCGGACGGGCTGACAGGTGCGGCGCTCGGTCTGATCATCGGAGGCGCGCTTGGCAATATCCTTGACCGTCTGCGCTATCAGGCCGTCCCTGACTTTCTCGACTTCCATTACGGGTCATACCACTGGCCGTCCTTCAACTTGGCTGACGTGGCGATCTTTTGTGGGGCAGCATTGCTGTTCTGGGACAGCTTTCGCACCTCGAAAGTCAGGCCGGAAAATCGGGAACAAGACAATCGCAAGGGAGATGTCACGGGGGGATAACAGCTAACAGGCAAAGAACTTTGGGAGGGAATTCGGCTTGAGATTTTTGGATTGGATTGACCGTGGCATTCACGGCATCGGCGTCGTGACTGCGTGGCTGACAGTTGTTTCGATTGCTGCTTATGGCGCGCTTCAGATGCTGGATCGCAAGCTACAACTTGGCGTGTCAAGCTATTTGCCCGACCTGTCCACGTCACTGCTGTTCATCCTGATTTTCTTGACCTTTGGGTATACCTATCTGCGCGACGGTCACGTGCGCGTTGATGTTCTTCGCAGACATTGGTCCGCCCGCCGCATTGCGTGGATCGAACTGATTGGCGGCCTTTTTGTCCTTCTGCCGCTCGCCGCCATCCTGACCTACTACGGATGGGACGGTTTGATGCGCACCACGAAATACGCGGAAACCCAGTTGTGGGCACAACGCATTGCCGGGGTCATCGGCCCCATCCTGCTGGCTCTTGCCGGGATGATCGTAGCCCTTCGCAACATCGCCTTTCTGACAGGGAGACGTGCGCAAGGTGCACCGGAACAAGCAAGCGGCCTGCACAATGGTGAATGAGGTCTTCACGGTTGCCATGCTTGTCGTGATGGCGATTGGGGTTTTCAGTGGCTTTCCGGTGGCGCTGGTGCTCGCGGGGACAGGCTTCTTGGGGTTTGTCGCTGCGGTTTGGGTGGGGATCATTGATTTTCAGCATCTGGGGCTGATCTACCTGCGGGCCCGTGGTGTACTGACCAATGAATCAGTCCAATTCACCAGCGTTCCAATGTTGATTTTTCTTGGCCTGATCCTGAATGCCAGCGGGATTGCCGAAACCATGTTTCGCTTGCTGGGGCGTCTTCTGACAGGCGTTCCCGGTCGCTACGCCATTGCGACTTTGCTGATCGGCCTCGTTCTTGCGCCCGCCGCCGGGGTGATCGGTGCTTCCGTCATAACTGTGGCGTTGGTGGCCTATGCCCCGATGATGGCGTCGGGCTACGCACCGCGAACCGCAGGAGGCGCTGTCGCAGCTTCTGGAGCATTGGGTGTCGTGTTCCCGCCAGCCGTGATGCTGTTCTTCATCTCGAACGTGTTCTATCTGCGCATCGGATTGATGTATGTGGCCCTCATCGTACCTGTGCTTCTGATGGTCATGGCCTTCGCGGTCTACTTTGCGGTCACGTTGAGAAAAACGGTCGAAATCCCGCTGGACACACCCAAGACCAATCTTGTGTCAGACCTCTTGTTTGTACTCGCGTCTGTCGCGGTCATCGCATCCATTCCGCTCAGCATCATTCTGGGCTTTGCGACACTAACAGAGGCGGCTGGAGTAGGGGTTTTTGGCGCGCTATTGGTCGCGCTGGCGCGAAAGCGCTTGTCTTTCTCATCGTTGAACTCTGTCACGGTGCAGACAAGCACGATGACGTCGATGGTCTTCTTCATCGTATTGGGCGCATCGGTATTCTCGCTCAGTTTCCACCTGGTCGGTGGACCGGACGTCATCTTCGAGTGGATATCCGCATTCGATCTCACCCGGTGGGAACTGTTGGCGATCCTCCTTGGCGTGATCATCATACTTGGGTTTGTTTTTGACTGGATCGAGGTGCTGCTGGTCTTTGTACCCGTACTGATGCCGATTATTTCAGATCTCGACTTCGCAGATCACGTCGGCTCTGCCTACTTTGCGCAGATCTGGATCGCTGGCCTGATTGCGTTGGCCTTGCAAACGTCCTTCCTGACGCCTCCCTTCGGCTATGCCCTGTTTTTTGCTAAGATGGCGGCACCGAAGGGTATCAACCTATCCGATATCTATCGCGGAGCGGTACCTCTTGTTGCCATTGAGATCGTATTGATCGTGGCGCTGATCTCGTTTCCTCAGCTTATCACTTGGCTCCCCGAAATGGCCCTTGGGGATGCGGATGCGCCGCAGCTGATCCAGCGGTGACAGATGTTATGGGCGCGGACGCCGTGCTTTCCTTCGGAGCGGCACTGCTGTTTCGGCACCGTGCCCGCCCCGCGAACGGCGAGGCAAAAAAGGCCAGAAAAAGAGAATAGAAACAGGAGGATAGCCGATGTCTAGCATGCCATCTGCAACAGGCTTTGACAGCACACTCGCCCTGCTGCGCAACCCGTATGGGTTCATTCGGCAAACTTGCCGCCATCTCGACGCAGACCTCTTCGAAACGCGCATTCTTCTTCACAAGACAATCTGCATGACTGGCGCTGCCGCGGCAGAAGCCTTCTATCGGGAAGAGCAGCTGATCCGCGAAGGCTCGATGCCAAGCCGCATACAAAAGACCCTATTGGGTGAAGGCGGCGTTCAGGGATTGGACGACGCTACCCACCAGCACCGCAAGAAGATGTTCATGTCGATGATGGGGACCGAGCATATAGCCGCGCTTCAGGGCATGTCACTTCACATGCTGGACAACTTTGCGCCGGACTGGGAGGCGAGGAACGAAGTCGTTTTTTACGACGAAGTGCGCGAAATGCTCACGAGAGCCGTTTGCGCCTGGTGTGGGGTTCCGATTCCCGAGGCGGAGGTGGCGACCCGAACGGCGCAGCTTACATCGCTTTTTCAGGACGCCGGTGCCATCGGCCCGAAACATTGGGCCGCGCGACTGGCGCGCCACCGCCTGGAAAAATGGGCAGCACGGATGATCCAACAGGTCCGCGATGGCGAGCTTCAGCCGACGCAGGAAAGCGCCCTTCATTTCATCGCGACATGGCGCGATCTCGACGGGGAGTTGTTGAACCCCAGGGTGGCCGCCGTAGAGTTGCTGAACGTCTTGCGTCCAACCGTGGCGGTGTCTGTATTCATCGTGCAGACGGCGCACGCCCTGTACAGGTACCCAGAATGGCAGGAGAAACTGCGGAACGACGAAGGACTGCTCGAACCCTTCGTTCAGGAGGTCCGCCGCCTCTATCCATTCTTTCCTGCGGTCGCGGCACGAGTCAAAAGTACTTTCGAGTGGCAAGGGTATCGCTTTCCCAAAGGACACCGGGTTCTGCTGGACCTCTATGGTACGAACACCGATCGGCGTTCATGGGATGCGCCACTTGAGTTTCGGCCCGAACGGTTTCGGGGCCGCGCCGAAAACCCCTACGACTTCATTCCACAGGGCGGCGGCAACCACTACACGAACCACCGCTGCCCGGGTGAATGGATCGCGATCAGTCAGATGAAGGCGTTTTGCAGGTATCTTGTGAACGACATCGACTACGATGTGCCGGATCAGGATTTGGAGCTTGACCCAGGAGAGCTGCCATCACTGCCCCAGAACCGGTTCATCATGCGCAACGTCAGGCGTCGGCAGTAGCTTCGGCCTCACCCGGCCCGACCGACCGCGCATCCTTCGTGGCCTCGAACGCCTCCCACGCAACGTAGGGCACGATCAGAAGCGCCGCGACCGGATCGGCCCACCACCAGCCCATCCATTGCGTCAGACCGATTCCGGCCAACACCACAATGGTCTGGTATTCGCAGATCATGGTATCCTTGGCATCATATTTCAGGGCGGGTGAATCGAGCCGCTTGCCGTAGCGATACTTGCCCCAGGCCAATAGCGGATTGACCACTAAAGAGACAAACAGGATCGCGATCCCCCACCAATTGAAGCCCGGTGCCTCCTGCGAGATGAAGGCGGACACCGCCTCGTAGAGGATCGCGGCGACGACGATCCAGAAAGCACAGGCGACCACATAGAGCGCGACCTTGTTGCGATGCAGGACCGTGCGCTTGTCGCCACCGTCCTTCTCGGCCTTCAAGCGCCAGATCAGCGTCCCGGCTGAGGTGGCTTCGACCGTGCTGTCGAAACCCCAACTCACTAGTGCGGCGCTGCCGGTCAGAAGTCCAACGGTGACGGATACGACGACCTCGATCAGATTGTAGACAAGGCTGGCGATCTCGACGCGGATGCCGCGTGTCAGATTGGTTTGTCTATCATTTTTCTGCTTGCTCATGATGCGGTAACCCCTGATATATTCTATAAGTTCCCGCCGAGAGTTGGTTACCTTGTCATCAGTATCTCGCCATTTGGAAGCCGACATTGTTCTCCTTCTAAGCTGCCTCAATAAAGGCGAGCTTGCCCCTCATACATGAAAACAAAGGGTTTCGGACCTTTCGCGTAGCCGGTGTCGAGCCGCTCCATGCGGAAGCCGTTCTGCTCGACCAGAGTGTCTGTCTGGCGGTCAAGGTGACAGTTTCCGGCACAACGTTTCCAGGCAAGCGTGAGCCAGCGCTGCCAACGCTGGACGCTGGGTTCCGGCGCTGTTCCATGCTCGACGAAGCGGAAGACGCCGTCAGGTTTGAGAACGCGCTGGATCTCGGCCAGCACCTTCTCCGGTTCCGACACGCTGCAGAGCATCCAGGTAGCAATCACGCAGTCAACGCTGCGATCTTCCAGCGGCAATGCTTCGGCCACGCCCTCGATCATCTCCGTTGTCGGTGTCAAGCCCTGAGAAGCCTCCGCGGCCTGATTAAGGAGTTCCGGCGACGGGTCCACACCGACGATCTGATCCACGGCGTCGGGGTAGAGCGCGAGGTTCAGGCCCGAGCCGATCCCGATCTCCAGCACGCGCCCCTTCGCACCTGAGACTGCGCGCCTTCGGTAGGGAAGAAGCTGTTCCTGACCCATGGTGAGATGCGTGAGGCCCGGAAGGATGTGTTTTTCGTAGAACCGCATGAGCTGTTATCCTATTCGTCCAAGAACCGGAAACGCATCAAGCATCCAGTACGACAACGCGCTCAACTGTCCCGTCATCATCGCCACGCCCATGAGGATCATGACGACGCCCGCAATCTGGTGAAGGCGACGGCCGACCCGGCCGATGGCGCGGAGCCGGCCCGCGATCTGATCGGTGAAACCGGCAACGATCAGAAATGGTATCCCGAGGCCAGCGGAATAGACGGCAAGGAGCATGACGCCTTCGCCCATCGTGGCGCTGGCCGCGCTGGTTGTCAGGATCGCGCCAAGAATTGGGCCGATACACGGCGTCCAACCGAAACCGAAAGCAAGACCGAGGACATAGGACGCAGCGGGTTGGCCCCCGGGGATGTTGAGATTGAACCGGAAATCGCGTTCCATCACTGAAACACGCGCGGCCCCGATCATGAAAAGCCCGAAGACAATGATGATGCCGCCCCCAACGAGGTTGAGTTCATACCGCCACCGAAGAAGGGCCTGACCCAATGCTGTCGCGGATGCGCCAAGCCCCATGAAAATGGTGGAGAAGCCGAGGACAAAACACAGGCTCAGCCAGACCGCGCGCGACGGCGAGGCCGCAGCCGCCCCGCCTTCAGCGGCTGTGCGCCCGGCCACGTAGGAGACATAACCTGGCACAAGAGGCAGCACGCAGGGAGACAGAAACGATATCGTACCGGCCAAGAGCGCGGCGGTGAGGCCCAGAAGCGAGATATCTACCATGAATCACCTTCACCCCTGAAAAGTTTGCGCAAGGGCACTCTTGTGGCAGCCCGATATGCCAGGGTCGGAACGATGATCCATTGCAGCAGGGGCGTGAGACCGGCGTCGATGACGGGTACCACCGGCATGATGTCGCGATAGGCCCAGGCCGCCCGGATCACGATGTTCAGCCACTCGCTGAAGATCGTGTAAGAGACGCCCAGGGCCACGGCCAGAAGCAGGACGCGCCCTGCGCGTTCCGACGGCCATGCGTGCCCTCCGACAAGAAACAGGGCGAGCAAGAGCGTGCTCATGGCGATCAACAGGTCTCCGCCGGTGCAGTGCACGACCGCGAACGCAATTTCTCCCCAGGTGCCTTCGACCCAGATCGTGTAGAGCGGGATATGTGCCATTTCCCAGATCAGATGACCGACGGCGGTATAGACAATGTATCGGCGGATGACGGACAGCCATCCGGTATCGCTTGTCTCAAAGGTTTCTGTGTTTGCTGTCATGCTGGGGGTCCGTTCTTCGATTAATGCGCGTTTGTCAGGCCGTTGACGTACAGGATCATGTTGATGTGCCGGAAAGCGGAACCCGCAAAGACCCCGGCATGGCGGTTGCCGCGCGCGATAACATGCACAAGCGGAGCCTCGGAATCGTCTGGCGCAATCGCGCGATACTGATCGATCAGACTCTCTATTGGCTCTTGTGCGCGAGCAATGACCACGTTCTCGCCAATCGGTCCGGGAACCGGATCACTGGCGTCGGTCACCACAAGGAAGGTCACCATGTCCAGCATGGGAGATGCATTCACTCCGCCCCTCACCTTTTCAAGAAGTGCCTGCTGATCAGCACAGGGCAACCCGCAGTTGGACGGTACAAAACTAAGAACGACGACCTGATCGGAGAGGCTTTCCAAGACCAACGATTCTCCGTCAGGGCCGAGAAGATCCAACGCAGGAAGTTCGTTGAGGTCAACGGCAGTGAAAGCAGGTTCTTTCTGTGCCATCACCTCGTCAAGACGGTCGCCAGGATGATCTGCGTAGGCCGGGCGGCCCGCGACGAGGGCTATCAGCAGGAGTATGTTTTTCATGACTGTTACTCCTGCGGTCCCATTGCGCCCGGCCCGAGAACCGGGACGCTGATTTCCATTCGGGCACCCGATGCGAATGTCAGGATCAATGGCAAATCGGTGCCTTCTTCGAGTTTTTCCGACAGGCCCATCAGCATCAGATGCATGCTGCCGGGCGCGAGGGTCACTGGTTCTCCGGAGCGCAGGTCCAAAGCGTCGATCTCGACCATTCGGTTAACGCCATCATCACCAGTATCGACAGCATGAATCGTGACGTTCCCAGCGATCGGCGTCGTGATCGCGACCAGTTGATCACTCTGGTCGCTCGTGAGCGTGAGATAGGCCGCTGCCGGGCGGGAGGCCAAGACGCTCGCGCGGGCCCACCCGTCCGATATCGTCACATCGGCCGATGCGAAAAACGGCCAGAGAGTTAGCGCGGTTGCAAGTATCGTGATCTTCATTTGGTAAGTTCCTTCACTCATAACTTTTTACGGATTTCCTGCGCCAGCACCTCGGGCGGCTGACCGCCTTCCTGATAGACCGCCTCAAACTCGCCACCGGGCTGCATGAGGTAGATGTATCCGGCATGCGCCATGAAATAACCGTCCGGCGCGCTGTCGTCCTCGGTCCGCTCGTACCATGCGCGGAAATTTCTGTTGGCCTCGGCAACCTGCGCTTCGGTTCCGGTCAAGCCAATCAGGCTTGGATGAAAGACTGATACATACTCCGCCATGACCGGCACTGTGTCGCGTTCCGGATCGACCGTGATGAAAATAGGTGCTACCTGGGCCGCATCTTCGCCGAGCAGATCCAAGACGCTGGCCATGTAGGCCAACGTGGTGGGGCAGATGTCCGGGCAGTGGGTAAAGCCGAAGAAAACAAGTTGCCAGCGGTCGGCGTAATCGGCCTGGGTCACCTCTTGCCCGGTGTGATCCGTGAGGGAAAATTCGGATCGAATATCCGCCTCACCCGAATAGCGGACGGCCTTCGATCGGTTGCCAAGATAGTTATCCAAAGCCCAAAAGATCGCTAGCCCAGCGAGCGCAGCAGTTATCGTGCCCCACAATATGGTTCTCAGGAGCCGCGATTTCGGAGGGGTTTCACTGGGTTCAATCGACATCTCCGGCCTCCGAAATCAGGGCCTGAAGATCGGCCTTTTCCAACAATCCAGGAACAAGTGCCTCCCCGATCATAAACGTCGGTGTGCCGGATATTCCAAGCTTCCGTGCGAGATCGTGAGACTTTGCGATATGGGCATCGACTTCAGGCGCGTCCATATCTGCCTGCAACTGGTCGTAGTCCAGCCCTGCCTGCTCGGCGGCTCGCCTGATCATGACAGTATTGGCGCGCGGCTGTGCCATCAGGGCTTCGTGGAAGGCCTCAAACTTGTCCTGTTGTGTCGCCGCCAGCGACGCTCGAGCCGCCAGCTCGGAGTCGGGTCCGAGAATTGGCCACTCCCTCATGATGATGCGCAGGTCGGGATTCTCCTCGATTAGTTCGAAAAGGACCGGGGCCGCGCGTCGGCAGTAGGGGCAGTTGTAGTCGAAGAATTCGACAAGCACGATGTCGCCCTCAGGATTGCCCATCACGCCGGTGTTCGGGTCCGCCCGCAGGAGGTCACCCACGCGCTGAAGCGCAGCCCGTTGTTCGGCCTGGGCTTGTGCCTGAGCCTCTTCCTGGAATGTCAGGAGCGTGTCCATCAGAACTTCGGGGTTCTCGCGGATGGTTTGCAGGATCAAGGCTTTGATGGCCTCTTGCTCAACCTGATCGAGCGGCGTCGATTGCTGGGCCAACGAAATCGTGGGCGTGGAAATCAGCGCCCAGAGGAAGACCGCAAACACGCGAAGGGCAGTTTTGAGTATCATCTATTTTTCCCTGTCAAATCGCCGGGGGCCTTGGCCCCCGGCGATGATTGATCAGCCCTTGTCGGTCGAAGGGGTGGTTTCATCCTCGGAGTTGTTCATGGCCTCCATCATCTCGGTGCAGGCCTCCATCATCGGGCCCATTTTCTGCATCATCTTCATCATGGGCATCATGCCGTCCATGCCGGACATATCGCCGTCCATCATATTGCCGGCCATTCCGTTCTCACCGTCCATCATCTGGCCGGACGAACCGGTGTTGTCCTGGGCAACCACGCCGGTTGCCATCAATGTAGTTACGGCAGCCGCCATGCTCAGTTTCTTGATAAGTGTCATCAGTTTCTCCTTAAGGTTTCTTGAGGTTTTCGGGATCAGTCCCTCGGCAGGCTCGGCTCTGCGGCCGTGCTCTTGTTGTCACATGATTTCGATTTGCACATCACGCAGACGCCAAGCCCGCACATCACGGCGCAGGGTGCCACGGCCAAGATCAGCGGGGCGGCCCCAATGGCCGTCACCCAGCCCCAGTTCAGGTAAAGCCCGGCACCGATGATCGCCATTGACGCGAGAATCAGGCCGCGCTGTCCAAATTGCGGCCGCCACGGGCGTGCCACCGGTGTTTCAGTGTGAGGTAAAGTTTCAGACATTGGTTATTCACTCCTTTCGTTGATGATAGTCTGGATTTGGGCCATGACTGCGGGACTGTCCCATTCGGCCGGCCCGACGAGTCGTCCGCGCTCGAAACCGTCGCGGTCGATCAGGATCGTGGTGGGAAGGCCCACTACGGCAAACGCGGCCATCACCCGAATGTCTTCGGCGAGGTATGTATCGAGATGGCGAATACCGATTTCGTCGTAGAAACGGCGGACGATCTCCATTCCGGCACGGTCGATCGACAGCGGCAGGACATGGAAGTCGCCGCCGCCCATTTTCTCCTGCAAGGCGTCGAGCGTCGGCATCTCTTCGCGACAGGGAACGCACCAGGTCGCCCAGATATTCAGCAGAACCACCCTGCCCCGGAAATCCGCCAGCGTCAGATCGCGGCCCTTTCCATCGACGAAAGGTGGCGACAGCATCTGTCGCGGCTTGTCGTGAAGCGGCATCAATGGTCTGGCTTGAACCGGCCCCACGACGCCGAGCGCCGCCATACCAGCGAGCAAATCACGTCGTTTCATGATCCGGCTCCTTCCTGAAGGCGCCGCACAACGGGAAGGATGTCTTCCTCCAAAGAACGGCGGTTGAAGGGGCCGATATGCTTGTGAGCGATCCTACCCTCGCGATCGATCACGAAGGTCTCCGGCAAGCCATAGACGCCCCAGTCAATGGACACGCGCCCATTCCGGTCGGCGCCGATGCGGGTGTATGGGTCACCAAGCTCGGCAAGAAAGCCCAGAGCTTCATCGGGACGATCCTTGTAGTTGATGCCGTATATCGCGACCTCATCCTGCGCGGCCAGTTCGTTCAGCAGGGGCATTTCGACCCGGCACGGTACGCACCAGGACGCCCAGACGTTTACGATGGACACCTGTCCTTTTAGGTCGGCGCTCGACAGCCCGTCGGCGCGTCCCTCTATCGGCGGCAAGTCGAATTCGGGCACCGCCTTGCCGATAAGCGCAGAGGGAAGGCCGTCATTGTTATTGAAAAGGCCCCAGTAAAAGCCGACGGCAATCAGCACGAAGATCGTGACCGGCAGCACGGTGAAAAACCGCCCCCTGCGGCGGCGGCGTTTCTCAACCGCGCTCATTTGTCACCTTCATTGGCAGAGACTTCTGCCTGAAACGTGCGCTCGCGATCGGGCCACGTGCTTTTGATATAGGAGAGCACATCGGCGATCTCGTCGTCGGTCAGCAGCCCCTCGAACACCGGCATGTCGCTCTCGTACCCCGGCACGACGGCACCGATGCCCTTTTTGGTCACGATGAACAGGTTTCGGTCCGAATGGTGCCAGGTATGGCCGGTTTCGTCATGTGGCGGCGCGGGCATGTGCCCATTGTCCAGACGCCGCCGCCAATCGGGCTGCCCCTCCAGTTTGGCACCGTGACAGGATGCGCAATTCTCCGCATAGAGCGTCTGCCCTGCTGCGATGTCCGCAGTAGTCACGGGTTCACCGAGGAAGGACAGCCCATCCACAGAAGCTTCGTCACTTTCCGACTGCGCAAAGACGGCAAACCCGGCCGCGGATAGTGCGACGATAGCGGCACCAATTATTGCGGCCCGTCTCATGTCGAACTCCTGAGGTATTTCACGAGTGCGACGACGCTGAGCAGCAGAACCGCGGCGACGAGCAGGAGCAAAAGCCCTCCGCCGAACATCATCACCCCCATCATCGGGCCAGTCATCATGTCCATGCAGTTACTCATCGGAGTAAACGGTGATCCCGCCCTCGCCGAACGCATAGGTCTTGAGCGTACCGGTCTTTACTCGTGCCATGCCTGGCGCGTTCGAAGGCATGCCCGGCAAAGTAATGCCGGTGATGTCGGGCTTCTCCGTGACCAGCCTTTCCAGGATCTCCGAGGGTACCAATCCACTGACATAATAGCCTTCGATCTCGGCCAGATGACAGCCGAGCCCCTGCTCGGGAACGCCGACTTCGATCGAGCGCTTATCAAAATCCCGATCGTCGATGCGTGTCACCTGATAGCCGTTCTCTTCCAGATAATCAGCGTAGGTGTCGCAGCAACCGCAGCCCGGATCGCGCCAGATCGTGATCTGCTTCGTTCCGTCTGACACGTCGGTACTTGCGGGACCGGTCGCGTCTTCGGTGCTTTGTGCTGAAGTCAGCGTCGTGAAAGTGAAGGTTCCGCCGACGCCAAGTGCAGCAAGCGAAGCCAGGACATATCTTCTGTTCATGGGGTTCTCCATCATGCGACCGCGAGCGCGGCCCAGGTAGCGCCGCCATCGCGGCTGAGGTTCAGGGTGCCGTCGAGGAGGGCGGCTACGTGATTTTCGTCCCTAGGGTGGACCGCGACGGCCCTCCCCTGCCCTTTTGCCTTCTGGGTCCAAACCACGCCGCCGTCCTGCGACGCCCACACCCCCGACGGCAGCGCCGCATATAGTGTCGAAGGTGCCGAAGGGGCGCTGGCCAGTGACAGGACCGGCTCATCCGTCGGCAGCGGCGCCTCGGCAGGTGGCGCATCGCCCGTCACCAGCGCGTCCATCGCATTGCCGGGCTGAACTTCCTGCCAGCGGCAGAAACAGTCTGGAACACGGGTCAGGCCTTTCTCGGTTCCGGCATAGATCCAGATGCCGCCCATCCCGGTTTCGAGATCAACCGATGCCAGCGTCAGCGGGTCGCGCTCGGCCGCGTCGAGCCAGGGCCGGTCCATCGCGAGCGCCCACGTTGCGCCTGCGTCCTCGCTCTTCCAAAGGCCGTCGCCGCGGATCGCGGCATAGAGCATGTCGGGATTTCCGGCGGCCACGGCCAGCGCGGTGACCTCGCCGGAGGCAAGCCCCTCGCTTCGGGCAGTCCATGTCGTTCCGCCATCGTCGGACACGGTCACCCCTCCCCGCGCCAGTCCGGCAAGGAGACGTCCGGGACGCGCAGGATGCGTGGCGATCGAGGAGACCGGGGAAAGTGTTGGCCTCTCATGCCAACTGCGACCGCCGTCGGGGCTGGCCCTCAGTGTTGCGCCTGCGATCAACAGCGTGTCGCCATCGAAGGCCAGGGTTCGAATATTGGCCGCCCCGCCGGCCGCGCGCACCGCGCCGGGCAACACGAGCACTGCGGCTGCACCCATACCCAGTGCCAGGAAGTGGCGTCTGTCCGGCTCAAAATTCAAGGTTCTGTTTGTCATCTCTTGTCCTCCTCCGGGGCTCATGCGACGCGGATCACACCCATCATTCCCGCGGCTTGGTGTTCGAGAATGTGGCAGTGGAACATCCAGTCGCCGGGATTGTCGGCGACGAAGGCGATCTCGACCCGTTCGCGGGGTGCCATCAGCACCGTGTCCTGCCATTCCCGATGCGGCGTCGGCGCACCGTTTCGACTGATCACGCGGAATGAGTGGCCGTGCAGATGGATCGGGTGATCAAAAGCGGTCGCGTTGGTCATCTCGAGGATGTGACTCGCGTCGCGTTTAAGCGTCAGGAACGGGTCAAGCACATGCCCCTGGGCGGCTTTTCCGTTGACGAACCAGATGCCGCGCCCGTCATGCATCATGCCCATCATCCCGCCGGTGAACGTCACCTCATGACGATGCGCAGAACTCAGGTCTGGTTCGGCAATGGGACTGGCTGGCAGTGCGATCGGCCAGTCGGGTGTAGCCTCGCGCAGGGCGGTTTCAGCGTAGGTGAAATCGAGGACTCGAAAATCGTTCCCGCGGTACGCACGGTCTACAAGCTGGGCTCTTTCGCCTGGCTTGCCGGTGCAATCCAGGATCACATCGACGCGCATTGCGGGTCCAAGAACGACAACACCGTCCCGCGGCTCATGCGGCGTGACGGGTTGCCCGTCGAGCGCGATGATGCGCGGTGCATGGTCCCCGAAATCGAGTGCGAAGATCCGGGCATTCGCCGCGTTGATCAGGCGGAGGCGGATCCGTTCCCCCGATGCCACCTCGAGTGTTTCCGGCACGTGACCGTTGATCGTCACAGTGTTCCCGAGGCGGCCAGCGTGGCTTAAGTCATGGGCATTGCCGAAATCATCCGAAATCGATGCGTCCTCGGCCAGACGCCAGTCGTCCAGGACCCAAGTAACATCGCGGTCGACCCGAGGTGGATTGGCCTCATCGATGATAAGCGGGCCGTAGAGACCGCGCCCGACCTGCTCGAAGCTGCGTTGATGTGGGTGATACCAGAAGGTGCCGGCATCGAGTGCATCGAATTCGTAGACGAACCTGTCGCCCGGGGCGATCGGTCCCTGTGTCAAGTGCGGCACCCCGTCCATTGCGTTGGGAAGCCGGATGCCATGCCAATGCACAGTGGTTTCCTCCGCAAGGTCATTCATAACCTCGACCTGAAGGCGATCACCTTGTCGAATGCGGATCTCCGGGCCCGGGACCTTACCGTTGTAGCACCAGGCCGCAGTGTCCGGATGTGGCTCGGGAACAAGCCGTGTGCTTCCCGGTGCGGCCCGGAGTGAGAATTTCCGGGTGGCGGCTTCTGCCATCCTCGGAAAAGGCAGGGTGGCGGACATCACACCCGCGAGCGACGACGCGACAAAGGCGCGGCGCGTGACGGTAGTTTTGTAGTTGAAAGACATCGGACTGGGGCTCTCTGATAATTCGGTCCTCCGCCGGAGCCAAAGCGGCAACTGCGGTTGGGGAATACCCGCAGCGCGAAGCAGCATGGCTCCGGCGTCACGGCATGACACTGCGGCTGCGAAGCCGCGGCGCGTGTCAGTTCAGAGAAGGAATCTTGGAGGCTGTTTGGCAGGTGGGCTGATCAGACCGCGAAAATCCCGCGCGATCGGCAGTCCATGGGCGCTCGAAACTGCAATTAGACCAAATTCCGCCGAGGCTCCCACCAGCGCGACGGCGGTCGCCGAGTTGCACACGAAATCGCAAGCGATGCCTGAGGGTCCCGCCGAACCATCGCACGCCTCACAGTCGGCACCTGGCATTTCAGCTCCGGCTGCGATCATTTCAGATGCCATTCTGGCCGAACCGGCCGCATGCACAACCGAGCTTGCCGCGAAGGCGGCAAGGACGGCTATCATGATGAGGCGGGCGACAAAGTGCATGCGGCTAATTTACCAGTGTTCAGAGGGTTGTTCCAGCGGGATGTTTTCGCGTCCCCGCGAGGTCGGAAGGCGTCAGATCATCCATTATCGGGCAGTCGGGACGATCATCGCCATGACACCGAACAACGAGATCACGAAGCGTCGCGCTAAGCGCCTGCAACTCCTCGATTTTTTGATCCACCCGCGCGAGATGGCTTTGTGCGATCGCCTTGACGTCGGCGCTGGACCGCTCGCGGTCCTCGTACAATGACAACAGCGTGCGACATTCATCGATGCTGAAACCCAACGACCGCGCCCGGCCGAGAAACGCCAGCTTGTGCAGATCCTGAACAGCGAAATCGCGGTACCCGTTTTCACGCCGCGACGGTTGCACGAGTCCGATATCCTCGTAATACCGGATTGTTTTTGCGGGCAAACCGCTCTGTTCCGAAACATTTCCAATGTTCATAGCTGGCAACCCTCTCCTTGAAACACCAGATAGTCCTTCCACCTACTGGAAGGTCAAGGACGCTTGGCAATCTTTTTGTGACGCCCCTTCAAAAATGAACCTGTCCCAACTCCCATAGTGTTCCTCGCTGCGCTTCCCACGCGACAGGCTGAGCGCGATGAGAGCGATCCCGGCGAGGATACCGACAAGGCTGCCTGCCACCGTGCCTCCGCCCAGGAACCAAGGCGCGACAATGAGCCAGAGGCCGAAGAGGATGTTAAGGAACCGCAACGGGCGCGCGACCTCGGCCCAGGCGATGACCGCAGTGGTCAGGACCAGTGCGCCCAGCAGGTGATCGCTGTTCGCCATGGCCGCTTCATTGCCAAAGATCGCGCGCGACAACATCAGGAAGACCCCGATCGCAGCACTCAGCCCGAGTGTCCATGGTACGGTGACGCCGCGTGCGCTTTGTCGAAAGATCTGCATCGGTCGCGCGTCGAAGCTCATTTCGCCCCCCGTTGTGCCACCGGGCAGCGCATCGCCCCTGAAGAACGCGCGCCAGAACGGTCTGCCCCGGCGCGTATTCCAGACCATGAACTGCACCATCGCGACGATTTCATCGAGCGAGAACGGGATCATGATCAGCATGGCCAGCGCCGCCATCAGGCAGATCGTGCAATAGGTGTCGATGGCAATCGGCTGAATGATGATGAAATAGATGCTGATCACGCCAAGCGGCCCGACAACGATGCCGAAAAGTGCGACCATCCAGGGCATCGTGCGCCAGCGCAGGCGGCTGCCCATCACGCCCATCATGATCTCAAACATATAACTCATTGCGCCAAGGCCGCCGTCGGCAATGGGCCAGGCTTTCGAGACATCGGAGGTGATGATGTATTCGGTGCCATTCAGCGCGACCGGCGATGAAAAGAACGGCTCCCACACGCCGTCTACATGGCCGAGCTGGTAGGCCGACAGGATGCGCGACAGGATGAAGCCCACGACACCGAGCGCGATGATCGGCAGGCGCTGGACATAGGTGGAGGGGCAGTAGGTCCAGCCGGGCGGGATATCGGTATCGTCCATCATCCCCTCGCGCGACATGCCCGGCATCATCGGGATCAGGATTGTCAGCGCGACCACCAGCGCGCCGATCAGCGTGTCGTTGGCATAGACGGCCGCGTCCGGCGTCCAGAACACCAGCGGCGCGGCCAGCAGCCAGACGCCGAGCGCGGCATTCACCCATTGCGCCCAGCCGTTACCATGGCGCAGCGACAGGGCGGCAAAGACCATGATGGCAAGTCCGGTGAAGACATTGTTCCACGCGGTCAGCCAACTGCGTGTAGCGGCGGACCACAGCCCGCGATCCTCCGTCACGCGCTGGACCGCCGCGCTGAATTCGGTCTGATCGAAGGTGCCGAAAACCGATGGCGCGGTGGCCAACCACAGGCCGAGCGCCATGACCAGCCAATGCACCCAGAGCATAGAAAAATGCATCTGCCGCATGTGTTGATCATGCTCGCGCCGATCCGCGTTCGCCTCGGCCTCCGTCGGTGCATGCTCTGCAGCCTCTTCCGCCACGGCGTTTTCGACCTTGGCCGCCGAGACCCGTGCGGTGTTCAGCCCGTTCGCTTCGTACCATTCGTAGGGATCGTCCTTCAGGCGCTGAAGGATGCCCGGCATGTCCTCGCGCAGGCTGTGCCGAGGCGTCCAATCCAGATGCTTCTTCGCCGCCGAAAGGTCGAGTTCATATTGATCGCTGGAAATATCGACCATCCAGGACCGAATGAAGGCGTCCTCGCCAAATATCTTGTTTTCCGCCCAGGCGCCGAGCTTGGCCAGTTGGGACGGCACGTTCCAGGTGATCCAGTCCTCTCCATGCAGTTCGCGCCCGATCAGGCGCTGCAACTCGCCGAAGGTTATCGGATCGCTCTCCCCCAGTAGCACCGGAAAAACGTCCGGCAGCTTGACGCGCCGATCAACGATACGTTCCACCGCGTCTAGAAAATCGTCGAGATGCAGGAACGCCTGCCCGCGCGACAGATCGCCAGGATAAACCTTGCCGCTGAATCGTCGTTCGTGAATGCGGGCGATCTGGTGGGTCAGAAAAGTCGACTGCCCGTTGTCATCGTAGATACCGGCGGGGCGCATCAGCACGAGTTTCTCGTCACCCCGTTCTTCGCGCAGCATTCTTTCGGTACGCACCTTCGACGCCCGGTAAGGCAATTTGGGATCGAAAGGATGATCTTCGTCTATCGGCTCGCCAGGCTCGGTCGGCGCATGCGCCAGCATGGTGGACGCGAAGACGAACTGTTCCAGCTTGAATTCCTGAAGGCCCTTCAGAAGACGTTTCGACCCTTCGACGGTAACCGCATCATAGGCCGGATCATCCTCGCCGCTGAGATCGAAATAGCCCGCAAGGTGAATGCAGGCGGAAATCCTGTCGCCGTAAGCCAGCCGCACACGATCAAGCGCGGTATCGACACTTGCCTGATCGGTGATGTCGAAACAGACGCACTCGGCCTGATGCGGCGGATGGGGCGGCGAATACCGGTCAAGTCCGACGACGCGGTAGGACCCGTGCAGCCGTCGCACCACCGCGGCCCCGAGATACCCGCTCGACCCGGTAACTATAACGACCGGCTTGCTTTCATCTGCCATGGCGACGCTCCGGCCTTCCGCTACGTACGCAGGTATTTCACCAGCGCAATAACTGCGAGAATCAGCACCACGATGACAAGGAGCCAGACAAGTCCCATTCCAATCATCATACCGCCGCCCATCATTCCACCATCCATCATGATCTTCTTCCTTCTCTCAATTGCTAAGCGTTCAACTAAGTCATCCGCATTTGGTTTCAATTTCCAGCGCTGGAAGGTTGGAGGCCGCGGTTGCGATTGAAATGTTTAATGAAGAAAAAAGCTTCTATTGGCCTTCCTGCTACGAACGCGGACTTCGTCGCGTTATTCTCGCAGCGGGATGGCTTCACAAACGACATTGTATCCGTTTGTAAAGTTGACCAACCGGGAGATGCAGCCATAGAGGTGCTTCGGATTTCGATCTCGGGACAAGGGTGGAAGCGAGCCAAAAGATGATGCGAACCACGTTGCGCCTATTCTTCCTTCTCATGGCTTGCCTTTGGGCCTCCATGGGCTTTGCTGCATCGAGCGATACCTACGAGAATTCAACAATCACGGCCCGGCTCATCTCCGTTGAAAATGGGGTCGCGGAAACCTCCAGAACCCTTTCCCTTGGCCTGGATGTCGAGCTGGCCGAGGGCTGGAAAGCCTATTGGCGTTCGCCCGGCGAGGTGGGTCTGCCGCCTGAAATTTCATGGGATGGATCGGAAAATCTGGTGAGCGCACAGATGCTCTGGCCCGCGCCTGAGCGCTTCACGGCATTCGGCATCGAGAATTTTGGCTACAAGACCCGTGTCGTCCTGCCCATTCAGGCAGTTCTCGAAACTGCGGGCCAGTCCGCAACATTGCAGGCGCGTGTTTCATTGCTGGCGTGCTCGACTGTCTGTGTGCCGCATGATTTCGATCTCGCACTGACAATTCCGGCGGGCACCGGGATTGACGCGAAGGCGGCGGGCCTGATTTCGGAGTATGCCCAGCGGGTGCCGCTTGGTCCCGAAGAGAGCGACATCATTGTCGAAACGGCGGTGATCGCGGATGATGCGCTTTATGTGACGGCGCGCAGTGCGAATGCCTTTGTGAAGCCGGATATCTTTCCGGAACTGGGGCCGGAATTCACCTTTGGCAAACCGGACATCCGAACCGATGATGCGGGAACAGCCCTTTGGGCCAAGCTGCCTCTTCTCGCGCAAGGGGAGGATCCGCCGCCCCTGCAACTGACTGTGACCGATGGATCACGCGCGGTGACAGCGCAGCCCGCTTGGTCAGACCGCATCCCGGGTGCACCATTCGAGGTTATGGCGAACCTGCCGGATCTGACGCAAATCCTGGCGATTGCGGCCTTTGCCTTTCTTGGCGGTCTGATCCTGAATGTCATGCCCTGTGTTCTGCCTGTCCTGTCCATCAAGCTGACATCGGTTCTCAATCATGGAAACAAGCCAGCGCACGAGGTCCGGAATGGGTTCCTGATGTCGGCGCTTGGCGTTCTGGTGTTCATGTGGGCCCTCGCCGCAATCATTCTGGTTCTGCAATCCGTCGGCGTCACCGTTGGGTGGGGCCTGCAATTCCAAAGCCCTGTTTTCCTGACCGTCATGTTTCTGGTGCTTGCCGTGTTCTCTGCCAATCTGTTCGGGGTGTTCGAAGTTTCATTGCCCTCCGGGTTGCAGTCACGGCTGGCCAGATCAAGCGGTCGCGACGGGTATGGCGGAGATTTTGCAACAGGCGCCTTCGCGGCGGTGCTGGCCACGCCCTGCTCGGCCCCGTTTTTGGGGACAGCGGTTGCCTTTGCCCTGTCCGGGCGCCCGATTGATGTCATTCTCGTTTTCACGGCTCTGGGGCTTGGGCTCTCCCTGCCCTATCTGGTTCTGGCGGGGAAGCCTGGTCTGGTCCGGTTGTTGCCCAGGCCGGGACGTTGGATGGTTGTCGTCAAATGGGTGCTTGCCGGTCTTCTGGCCGGGACCGCGATCTGGCTGCTCTGGGTACTGATAGGGGTGGCGGGTGGCCGGGTGGCCATGACCGTGCTGCTTATGACGAGCCTTTTCATTCTTCTCGCAACAATACGTTTGCCGGGCAGATTGACGCGCCCGACAGCGCTGGTGGTGGTTGCTGTTCTCAGCCTTCTGGTGCCGACGGCGCTGACAATCCCGCCGCAGACGAGAGCGGTGGGCCAGGACTGGGTCGCGTTCGATCGCTCCGAGATACCGAAACTGGTGTCGCAGGGAAAAACCGTCTTTGTCGACGTGACCGCAGACTGGTGCCTGACGTGCAAGGCCAACAAGACGCTGGTGCTGGACCGTGCGCCCGTGGTCGACCAACTGCGGGGTGATAATGTCGTTGCGATGCGGGCAGACTGGACTAGGCCCAGCACTGACATTTCCCGGTATCTGGAAAGCCACAACAGGTTTGGCATCCCGTTCAACATCGTCTACGGGCCAAACGCGCCAGACGGGATCATCCTGTCCGAGGTTCTGACGTCCGAAGCCGTTCTCGACGCGCTGAGCAGGGCCGCACTTGGCGACCCTGTGACCGCTTTGAAAACGGATGGTTAGGCCTAAAAGAGGCCCATCGCACGCGCCGACATCCAGACGCCCATGAATATCATCATCAGGTTTTCGGTCAGGGACACGAAACCCAGCGGCACGTTTGAACCGCCGCCCACGCAGGCGCACTTGATCTCGCGCTTATCGATGTAGACGGCCTTGAAAACTGAAGCCGCTCCGACCGTACCGATGAACAGTGCAACAGGCGCGCTGATCCAGACCAAGGCACCGGCGACCATGAGAATACCGGCAAGTGCTTCGCCGAAGGGATAGACATAGCCATAGCGCACCCATTTCTGGGCAAGCAGATCGTAGTTCAGAAACATCGTGGAAAACGTCTCGACGTCCTGCAGTTTTTGAACAGCAAGAAAGCTCATCGAGATCGCGATGAACCACTCGAATGCCCGCAGCGTCAGGATCGAACCGTAAAACGCCCAACTGAGACCAAGCGCCATAAGGAATGCGACCGCGAATATCGCAATGACGGGTTGATAAGTCGTCTCGTCGTCATCCTTTACGTCCTGGCCGAAAAATTCCCTCAGCGCGTCATAGCCACCAATTCTTTCATTGCCGATAAAGGTCTGCGGAGTCGTTTCGACACTGTGTTCTTCCATGAAAGCATCCGTTTCCTCGCGGGTGTTCAGAGGCCGGTCCTCAATCGAATACCCCTCCCGCTCAAGCAGGTCCTTCGATTTTCAGCCCATAGGGACAAACATGCTCCTCCATCACCATTCGGTACAAAACCGCCGTCTTCGGGGTGGATTTTGCCTCTCTCGTCATGACGCGTTCCTTTAAATCCTTTAACCGTTGCAGGTCCAATACCCGGTAAATCCGACAGTCAGAGGCGTCTCTCCCGTCAATTCAAACAGCAGGGTGGCGTCTTCACCGTCGGCGTCACCCGGCGCCAGCGTGAATTGGCCACCATCGGCAGACAGGACGCCACCGGACGTCACTGTGTCTTGCGACGTGAAGTTGACCAGCGATCCGGATATCTTGGCGACGCCGTTCCCCGCCCCGTCCGTGACCAGAATGGGATCGGCGTTCACGGCGCGAATGAAACGGCATTGTCCGTCGGACCCCAGTGCGCGTGTTATTTCTTCGGCTTTGAGCGGTGCAGGACGGATTCCGGCAATCACCGGGGTTGCAATCGCTTCTTGAAGCCCCTCCATTTCAGCCGGACCGTCCGCTTCACCAAGTGGCCATTCAGGACCGGCTTCGCCATTTGCCTCAATGTCATCTATGAGGAAACGCATTTCGGAAATTTCGCGATTTTTGCGCCGTCACGATTTCCGAAGCCAGAGCCTTGACCCGTGGATCTGTCAGCTCGGCCCGTTCGCTTGTCATGATCGCGATGGAGTGGTGCGGGATCATCGCGCTCATCCAGCTTTCGTCCTGAATGGTCTCCTGGCTTCTCACGAGCCAGAGCGCGCCGGCAAACATCACGACAGACCCGAGAAAGATCGCGGCGTTGACGCCCTTGTTCTTGTACATGTTCAACATGAAAAGGAGCATCACGGTCGCAATCGTCGCGCCCATGATGAACGTCATGTAAAATCGGGTTTCGCTCCAGTAGACATGTTCGAAGGAGTACGAGTTGATGTACATCAGGCCGAACATGATCGCTGTCGACGTGCCAACCATCGCCAGAAACCGGCCATAGGATGAACCTGAATGGCCCCCCGAATGTGCTGCATCTTCACTTGAACGGGCGTGGGACCCGCCGCTAGATTTCCCGGTCGTATCTTCAGACATTTGATCCCTCCACCTTGGCTTGAATTGCTGAAGAAACAACATTCCAGCGGGGGAGGGCTCCAACAAACTCCAACGCTACGGTGCGAAAATCCGAAGAATGTCGGCCCCAAGCATCATGCGCTACGGCTCTTTGGCCAGATCTTTCAGAATCGGACAATCCGGGCGGTGATCGCCATGGCAGGCGTCAACGAGGTGTGACAGCGTATCGTGCATCGACCTGAGCTGGGCAATCTTTTCGTCAATGGCCGCCAGGTGTTCTTGTGCGACCGCTTTTACTTGTGCGCTTTCCCGCGTCTCATCTTCATAGAGATCAAGCAGCGTGCGGCAGTCTTCGATCGAGAACCCGAACGTCCTGGCGCGACCGAGAAATGCGAGCTTGTGGATGTCGCTGTCGCGAAAGGCGCGATAGCCGTTGTCGCTGCGCAAAGGCCGGACAAGGCCGATGTCTTCGTAGTAGCGGATTGTCTTCGCTGGCAAACCCGCGCGTTCTGATACTTCTCCGATGTTCACACCTGTCTCCTATTCTGCGGGCTGCGTTGCGAATTTCGTCTCCGCGTCGTGGGGCGGATCCTGTTCCGACATCGTCGCCTTGATTCGTCGCAGCTGCAGCGCGTTGGTCAGAACCGACACGGAGGACAGCGCCATGGCCCCGGCGGCAAACACCGGCGACAGGAGCAATCCAAAGGCCGGGTAAAGCGCGCCCGCCGCCACAGGGATCAGCGCGACGTTATAGCCAAAGGCCCAGATAAGGTTCTGCCGTATGTTGCGCATGGTCTTGCGCGACACGTCGATGGCATTCACCACGCCGCGCAGGTCGCCCGACATCAGCACCACGTCGGCGCTTTCGATTGCGACATCCGTGCCGGTTCCGATGGCGATGCCGACATCGGCATGGGCCAGCGCTGGCGCGTCGTTGATGCCGTCTCCGACAAAGGCGATCTTGCTGTTCCCTTGCCGCAATTCGTCCAGGGCGGCGACTTTTCCATCCGGCAACACCCCTGCAATGACATGGTCGATCCCGACCTCGCGGGCGATGGCATCTGCCGTGGCCTTCTTGTCTCCGGTGATCATCGCGACCTTGATCCCTCGATCATGCAGAGCTGCGATCACTTCGGCGCTGGAGGATTTGACCGGGTCTGCCACGGCAATCACGGCCGCCAGGGATCCGTCCACCGCAGCATAAAGCGCGGTGCGTCCCTTTTCGGCCAAGGCCCTTTCGCGGTCTTCCAGCGGGCTGGTGTCAATGCTCTGCTGCACCATGAAGCGATCCGCACCGACATGAACCTTGCGGCCCTGGACAAGCGCCTCGACACCGTAGCCGGTCACGGACCGGAATTCCGTCGCATCGGGCCAGGACAGGCCTTCGCTCTTTGCGGACTGCACAATGGCCTCTGCCACCGGGTGCTCAGACTGCGCCTCGACAGATGTGATGAGGGCGAGTGTCTCTGCCCGGTCAAAGCCGTCGGCCGTGATGAGGTCTGTCAAACTGGGTTGCCCTTGCGTGACCGTCCCGGTCTTGTCCAATGCGACAACGCCAACTTCATCCAGATGTTGCAGCGCATCTCCCTTGCGGAAGAACACCCCCATCTCGGCCGCGCGTCCTGTCCCCACCATGATCGAGGTGGGCGTGGCCAACCCCATGGCGCAGGGGCACGCAATGATCAGAACGGAGACACCCGCCACAAGCGCAAAGGTCAGAGCCGGATCGGGACCGACCAGCAGCCAGACAACCACAGTCGCAAGCGCCAGAACCAGAACGGCAGGCACGAACCACATGGTCACGCGATCCACTAGGCCTTGGATCGGCAGCTTGGCCCCCTGAGCATCTTCGACCATGCGGATAATCTGCGCCAGCGTGGTATCCGCCCCGACTCGCGTCGCCGTTATGGTCAGGCTCCCGGTGCCGTTCACCGTGCCGCCGGTCACCGGTTCGCCAGCAGCCTTTGGCACGGCGAGGGGTTCACCGGTGATCATGCTTTCATCGACGTTGCTTGATCCTTCTGTGACCTCGCCATCGACAGGCAGCCTTTCACCGGGACGCACGAGGATCTGATCGCCGATCCGCAGTTCCTTGATGTCAACCTCGGTCGCCTGCCCGTCACGCAGGACCCTGGCTGTCTTTGCCTGCAGACCAAGAAGGGCCTGAATGGCTGCACCGGTCTTGCCCTTGGCCCGCGCTTCAAGCCAGCGACCCAACAAGATCAGAACGACAATAACCGCCGCTGCTTCGAAATAGACGGCGCGCACACCGTCAGGCAGCACCTGAGGCAGGAAGGTCGCGACTACGGAATAAGTCCACGCCGCCCCGGTTCCCAGTGCGACAAGGCTGTTCATATCCGGGGCACGCTTGATCAACGCCGGAATGCCCTTCGCAAAGAACCCCCAACCCGGTCCGAAAAGAACCACCGTGGCAAGCGCGAATTGGATCAGCCATGACGTTTGAATGCCGATTGTGCTCTCAATCAGGCCCTCAAAGCCGGGTATGGTATGTTTTCCCATTTCCAGAACGAACACCGGCACGGTCAGGATCGCGGCAAGGATGACACGGCGCGCCAGCGCGTCGGCTTCTTCTGCCTTGCGGTCCGATCGGTCCTCGTGCGCATCGCTCTGCGCAATCTCGGCCGGGTATCCCGCCTCCGTACTGATCCGGGCAATCTCTTCCGGGGTGATGGCATCTGAAAGATACTCTACCACAGCAGTTTCGGTTGCTAGATTGACCGCCGCATTCAATAGGCCGGGTGTCCGTACAAGCGCCTGTTCAACCCGACCGACACAGGACGCGCAGGACATGGCGTCCACGTTCAATATTACGCGCGCCGTCCGTGCAGGGTATCCGGCGTTCGAGAGGGCCGTGACCGCCACGCCCGTGGTGGCCGGATCATCCATCTGAAATTGAGCCGTTTCGTTCACAAGGTTGACACTGACGTTCGAAAGGCCCGGAACCTCGTTCAAAGCCTTCTCAACCCTGCCCACACAAGACGCACAGTTCATGCCGGAAACGGATAGACGTATCGTATTGGGGTCGGTCATGAGAGCCTCCTCGGTTGAACTTACCCTGATATAGGGCTTCCAGTTGCTGGAAGCTCAAGAGAGTATCTCATTTATTTTTCTGATATTTGCTTGACCTTCCTCCCGATGGAACAACCAAGTCTGAGGTTGTACCAAAAATGGAGGCCTTCATGGCTTTTTCCGTCCCGAAAATGAGCTGTGGACACTGTACATCCGCTATCGAAAGCGGCATCAAGGCAAAGGATCCATCAGCCGTTGTCACGTCCGATCTGGACCTTCGCCTTGTCACTGTCCAAAGCACATTGGAACAGGCCGCTGTGCGGCAAGCCATCGTTGACGCTGGCTACGACGCTTCAGCCGCGTAAGCTTGTCCTTATTCGGCGGCCCGTGCCTGATCGACAAGCTCGATCATCTGGTCCGCCTGGATCAGGCCCGGCGCAAGACTGTCGCCGATCACAAATGAAGGTGTGCCACTGAACCCCAGAGATTGCGCAAGCCGCATGGAAGTCTGTATGTGTTCTTCTATTTCCGGTCCGTTCATGTCGCGACGCAACTGTGCAACATCGAGGCCGATGTCTTCCGCAGTGCGGAGAATCGATGCTTCCTCTGCGCGTTCCTTCAGTTGCATCATGGCCCAATGAAACTCTTCATATTTGCCCTGGTTTCGGGACGCCAGCGCCGCGCGGGCGGCAAAAACCGACCCGTCCCCCAGAATGGGCCATTCCCGGTAAACGACCCTGACGTTGGGATCAGCAGCGAGCAGGGCCTCCATTTCAGGTTTAACCCGGCGGCAATAGGGGCAGTTGTAGTCGAAGAATTCGACAACCGTGACATCGCCATCCGGATTGCCCAGAACGGGCGCATTGGGATCATTTTCAAGCGTGGCTTTTTCCGTATCGAGAACCTGCGCTGCGGCTTGCGCCTGCAACGCCTGCTGTTGCTGTTCGAACAACTGCGCGGCCTCGAACACGATGCCCGGATTCTCGCGGATGGCTTCCAGCACCAGTTCCTTGATCCGGTCTTCGTCCATGCCGTCTGCCGTCGCAGCGATGGGAAGCATTAACAGTGCGGTGGTAGCCAAGAATCTTTTCATTATCCGTCTCCTTGTGAGGCAATATCCTGGGCCGTGCGCTCGGCTTGCGTGGCGCGTTCACGCTCCGGCCATGTTGACTTGATGTATGCGAGGATGTCCCAGATTTCCCCGTCGCTCAGTTGGTCGCCGAAACCGGGCATGCCGCTGTTGAAGTCAACGCCTTGCGCCGCGAGAACCTCGGCGCCCCCCAGCTTGGTGTAGGCGAACAGCATGCTGTCCGCGTGGTGCCAAGTGTGGCCGCTTGCATCATGCGGCGGTGCGGGCAGGCTTCCGTCATCACGCGGACTGCGCCAGTTTTCTTCACCTTCCAAATTTGCGCCATGGCACGCGGCGCAATTTTCGGCATAGAGAACTTCGCCCGCGGCCACATCGGCTGAGGAGTTGATGAGGTTTTCCGCCGTATGGTCGGTTCCGCCGGACCGGGTCCACAGGAATATGGTAGCCACCGCAACGGTAACTACGCCCAACGCAAGATAGACGGATCGCGGGGTCATCCAACGACGATCTTGGTCATCATGCCCGAAGCCGCATGCGACAGCATGTGGCAATGTAGCAGCCATTGGCCCGGGTTGTCCGCCACAAAGGCAATCTCGCGCGTCTGACCCCGTTCAAGAAGGGTCGTGTCACGCAGTGGCCCAAGGGTGCCGTTTTCGGCGACCTCGTGGAAGTGAATGCCATGCAGGTGCATCGCGTGCGGAAACGCCGTGTCGTTCACCATCTTCAATCGTACATTCTGGCCGCGGTCCAGCCGCGCAAGGGGATCACCGTTGATGCCATCCACTCTGCCGTTGAACGACCAGAAATACCCGGCCTCGACGATCTCGCCAATCGGCTTGAGCTCACCTCCTAGGGAGGCGGACCTCATGCGACCCATGGCACCGCCTTCCATGCTGAGGCTGAGCGTCGTGGCTTCTTTCAGGTCGACCATCCTGTGGTCGTTCGGCGGCAAGGCCAAGGGCGCGTCGCGACGGTTTGTCGTGCCCCCCTCAACAACCTCGAATGCAACCTGGCTGAAGGCTTCTTCCCGGCCGAATTGAAGAATATGAGCCGCTTCACCAACATCCGCGACCACATCGACGATCAGGTCAATCCGTTGTGCCGGAGCGAGGATCATCGCCTCTGTCACCTTCACGGGTGCCGTCAAGGGCATGCCGTCCAGCGCGACCACCCAACCGTCCAGGCCTTCCAGGCCCAGCTGGAAATTGCGCGCATTGGCAGCATTGATCAGCCGCAAACGCAGTCTTTCGTTCTTTCGGGCACGCAGGCCCAGATTGAAGGTTCCATTGGTCGTCAGCAGGTTTCCGATGCGCCCTGCGTGGCTAAGATCATGAGACGCGCCGAAGTCGTCCTTGATTTGCGCGGTTTCGGGATCAATAAGCCAGTCATCCAGGATCAGGACTTCCTCGCGATCAATGTCGAGAGGCTCGGCCTCTTCCACGATCAGTGCACCGTAAAGCCCTCTGCCCACCTGCTCGAACGACCTATTATGGGCATGGTACCAATAGGTCCCGGCGTCCGGGACGGTAAAATCATAGTCGAATGTTTCCTCCGGCTGGACCGCGTCCTGGGTCAGGCCGGAAACGCCATCCATTGCATTGTTGATGCGGATGCCGTGCCAATGCGTCGACGTTCCCTGAGAAAACCGGTTGACCAACCTGCGCTGGACACGCCCCCCCTGCGCCACGCGAATCTCCGGACCGGGTGAGCCGCCGTCAAAGCACCAAAGCGATGTCTTGCCATAGTCGCCGGGCAGCAGCTGCACGTCGCTTTGCTGGGCTGTCAGGGTCGCGAATGGCGTGCCCGCAAATCCAGTGCTGGCCGACAGACCACTGAACGCAGCAGATGTTGCCAGAAACTGGCGGCGATTGAGCGTGATCATTCGTGGGTTCCCAAGATTATGATTTGTTGTCCAGCAGGTAGGTGGCCATCGCGTTCAAGTCCGCATCGCTCAGAAAGCCTGTGCCATAGCGCACGACTTCGGCCATTGAACCACCAAAGACGTCGCCGGAAGGAGTTATTCCAGATCGCAAAGCATAAGCCATATCGTCCACCGTCCAGCCTTCTGACAAAAGGTCGCGTGACCGGATCGAAGGCGCTTTGCCGCCTCCGGGCAAGGCGTCGTTGCCGGAAAACCGTTCCGCCACGATGCGCGCACCTGCAAAGTTTCGCGACGTGTGGCAGGCAGAGCAATGCGCGGCCCCGTTGACCAACAGCTTGCCCCTGTTCCATGCATCGCTTTTGTCCGCCACTGGTTTTGTATCAGGCTTCGTTAGAAAAGCCGCCCGCCAAAGTTTCATTCCCCACCGCTGATCGAACGGGAATGGCACCTCGTGCGCCGGGGCCGACACGCTCACGGCTGGCACGGTCTGGAACGCGGCCCACAGATCGGCAATGTCTTGATCCGTGAAGTTCGCGTAAAACGGATAGGTGAAGGTCGGATAATAAGGATCACCATCCGGGGAAACACCCTGCCGGACGGCCCTTGCAAAGTCTTCTACGGTCCAGCCCCCCATTCCGTGTTCGACATCGGTGGTCAGATTTGGCGGATAGAACGTACCGAAATCGGTCCGGAGCGGCGCTCCTCCTGCCAATGGCGCCCCGCCAGCTTCAAAGTTGGTGTGGCACGCAATGCATCCACTGGCGCGCGCCAGATACGACCCCCGCTGGGCATCGCCTTGCAGGGTCAGGTCCGAGACTGGCGCACCGATCGGCCAGGCTATCGTTGCCGCGACAACGCCGATGCCGCCGACGACCCCCGCACCGATGATCCAACGCCACCACCGCATCTGATCACTTGTCCTCTTTGCGGAACTTCTGGTGGCAGGCCGAACAGGTCTGGGCGACCATCGCGAACGCACGGTCGGTCGGCATGTCCGCAAACATCTCGGTCGTCATGGGAAGGTCCGATCCCATCATGCCCCCTCCCATTGCAGGCGCGGACCCGCCACCCATCATCCCGTCAGTGGCGCCGCCCATCATTGATTCGCTACCGTTGCCCTGTGCTGCGGCCAACCCATTGCCTGCGCTCAACTTCAATCCTTCGGCGGCTGTTCTCAACTCTTGCGCAAGGGCCGCGAACTCTTCGCTGTTTTCCCAGACCGACGGCAACGCCTTGGACACTCCGCCACCCGAGCCTTCAGGAAACAGTCGCGTCATTTGCTCACCGGCATGGCCGATCATCGCGCCAGCTTCCCTGCGGACGACATCGGCGTCATAAGGTACCTGACCCCGCATCATGGGTGATAGCGTCTTGAGTGTTTTGGCCATCGCGGACATGCCCTGCATCCGCTCCAGCACCACGCCGGTTGCTCCGGAATGCGCCAAGGCAGCAACGCCGGTCGTCCCGATCGCAATGGCAGTAATCCATATCTTCATGTTCATGTTGGTCATTCCTGTCAATTGATCCCGTTGGCGCGCTGAAGTTCCCGCACATATGCAACAACCATCTTCACATCGCCGGGTGTGACGCCTTCAACTGGCGGCATATTGCCAAACTTCCAATGGTGCGCTCTGACACCTTGTTTCGCGGCAAGCAAAAAAGCGGCGTCACCGTGATGGCTCGGTTCATAGATCTTGTGGACAAGCGGCGGTGCCACGCCATTCTGTCCGGCAGCATTCGCACCGTGACAAGCGGCGCAAGCGCCATCGAAAACACGCTTTCCCAATTGGGCATTTGCTGAGAATTCAGCAGGCACAACCACGTCTGCAATCGGCGCGCCCTCTTCCGTCTGCGAAAGATCAGGCGTTGTCATTGTGTGGCCGGGCATCAAAGACGATGGCTGCAATTGCTGCCAGATCACAACCGCGCCACCGACGACAAAAAACGCCGCAATCAGGATGCCGGACTTCGACATCAGATTAATCGTACCTGCGTGCCGACCGGTGTCCTTTCGAACACCTCGATGATTTGCTCGTTGTAGAGACCGATACACCCGCTTGAAGAGCGTCTTCCGATCTTGCGCGTATCATGGGTGCCGTGAATCCTGTAGTACGTCCAACTCAGGTGCAGGGCACGGACGCCCAACGGGTTATCCGGCCCGGGCGGCATATAGGCTGGCAAAGACGGGTCACGTTCGCGCATGGAGGGTGTAGGGGTCCAGTCAGGTTCGGGGTCCTTGAACGTGACTGTCGTGTAGCCGCGCTTTGTCAGCTCGTCAGTCAAGGGAACCGATGTCGGATAAATGCGCATTTCGCCATCGGCCGTCCAGTGTTGCATCACGCGGGTAACGGTGTCTGCGATGATGATACCCTTGTCCAAAGCGTCAAAGTGGTCTTGCCAAGCGTGTGTACGAAACGATGAGATATTCCTTCGGACACTGGTTTGATCCACCTGCGCACGCAGGATGGACGGGGCCGCGAAAGCTGCCGATGCGGCACCTGCCGTGAATGCTCGACGCGTTACACGTGTTTGCTTGCGGGTCATCATATGGCCTCATGTTGTTGTCTGCCTATCCACTAGACTACCCGCCTGGTCGCATTTCATGAACAGTCCGGGGCCTGATATTATGTAACGATATGTATCCCGGCCAACGGACACGTCTTCGCGCTGCTGCCTCAAACCTCGATGGGTTTCAGGACAACACGCGTGTCGAGCGGGACCTTCTCATAGAGTTCGATGATCTGATTATTGGTAAGCCTTGCACAGCCGTTTGAGACACGTCGACCAATCGTCTTCGGATCCGTTGTGCCGTGAATTCTCAGGTAGGTGTCCCCACGCCCTGGCTGGTAAAGATACAAGGCGCGGGCACCGAGTGGATTGTTCAGCCCACCGGGCACACCGCCCGCAAAACGAAGATATCGGTCAGGATCTCTGGCTATCATGGCGGGTGTGGGCGTCCACCGCGGCCACTTTTGCTTGCGCGCGACATAGAACTCGCCGGATTCATACAGACCTTCGCGGCCAATTCCGACGGTATACCTGATTGCCCGATTGTTCGGCAAAGTCCAAAATAAAGCGAACTGGTTCGGATCGACATGTATTTCTCCCGGTTTGTCTGCCTCGGTGAACGGAACCTGGCGCGGCAACTGCTCCGGGGGCACCACAGATGGCCCGACGCGCCGGTCGTGCTCTGCGTCACTATGCGCGAATGCTGTTTTTCCGCTCACCGAAAGAGCTGCAACAGAAGTCAGGAAATATCTTCGTTTCATATACTTGCCTCACTAAACTAGTCGGGTTTGAGGTGACGAACAACCCGCGCCATATGTGGCGAGCCTTCCTCTTACCCGGGTGGGTCGGCACCCGGCCTTACCGGCAGCGTGACCTCAGCCCGCAGGCCCCCATCAGTACGGTTTTTCAGTCGAATGGAGCCGCCGTGCTCAAGGATGATACTGCGCGCAATTGACAGCCCCAGACCATGCCCGCCAGTGTCAAGGGATCGCGACTCCTCAAGCCTGACATAGGGCCCGAAGACAGCCTCCAGCTGATCGTCGGGAATGCCGGGGCCCCGATCGTCGATAGCGATTACCACCTCACCGCCGGCACGTTCCCAGGACACCCTGGCCTCGTTCCCGTAGCGGATCGCGTTTTCAATGAGGTTTCTCAAGGCCCGTCCCATCGCACTTGGTTTCACGGATACGATCAGCGGTCCCTGGCTGCCCGCCTGAACCTTGTCAGACCCCATACCGGTGATCAGATCGTGCAAATCAACCGATTGGACCTCTTCATGCTGGCCGACACCCTCGGCGAAATCGAGTGTTGCATCGATCATCCGCTGCATCTCTTCGCTTGACGCCACCAGGGACGCGCGCGTGTCTTCCTCGTCCACCATCTCGGCCCGCACCCTGAGAGCAGTCAGCGGCGAGCGCAAATCATGCGCAAGTGCCGCAAGCATCTGGGTTCGGTCACTGACAAATCGCGTTAGCCGGTCTTGCATGATGTTGAATGCAAGGGTCAGGTCCTGAACTTCCTTAGGCCCCACAACCGGCAAATCGCCCTCTGCAGCACCTCGACCGAGACGTTCCGACGCAGTCGCGAGATTGTTGAGCGGTCCGGTCAATCTTGAAAGAAGAAACCAGAAACTTGCCACCAGCAGCAGGCCTGCAGTCAGCGCGAAGGATATGTTGGATGCCTGCGACCGTTGCAGAGGCGGCCGTTCGAACCGCGTCTCGATGTTGAGCCAATTCCCACCGGACAGCGCAATGGACAACTCCATCTCGATGGCCGCAAGGCTGCCCTGCATCATTTCGGCGTGCATTTGCGCCATTTCCGGTGACAGGTTCGGAAGGGGCAGCAGACCTCCCTCGATTTCATGAACCTCAACCCGGATATCCCGGCTGTAGCTTTCCTGAAGCAGTGCCCGTATCCGCGCTTCGACCGCTCCACCGTCATCGTGTTGTCCGTGTGCAACCGACGGCTCGTCTGTAAGGTCGAACCGTACGAGCGGAGACGTTGCCGCGCGGACGATCTGGGCATGCAATTCCGGGGGTGCGCCTTCAATCAACTGTGCGACATTTGCGGCCCTTCCGGCGGCTTCGGCACCGATGGCGGCCTGAATGGCTAACGAGCGTTCATCAACGAAAAACCAAAGACTCAGAGCTTGCGCGAGGATCAAGACACCGAGGACCAGAAGGGCAATCTGTGCACGCAACGTCCGCGGAAGCAGCTTCATTCGCAAATCTCGACATCGCAGGAAAGACTATACCCCCCATGCCGGACAGTCGCGATGATCTTCGGGCGCAAAACGTCCTCTTCCATCTTCCGGCGCAACCGGCTCACCTGATTGTCGATGGTTCGGTCCAATGGACCGGCGACCCGGCCGGTGCTCAATTTGAGCAGCTCGTCGCGGCCAATGACCGTCCTTGGCCTTTGCAGGAACAGGGTCAGGAGTTTGAGTTCACCGGATGTAAGTTGCGTACGCGAACCGCCTTGGTCAATCAGTGTGCGGCCATCGAAATCCAGCTTTAGGTGTGCAAACTTCAACGTTTTCCCCGCAAAACCATTCGGTTTTGGGATCAGCTGCGTCCGACGCAATATCGCGTTGATCCGCGCCACCAGTTCCTTGGGATTAAACGGCTTGGCGAGATAATCGTCTGCCCCGCCATCCAGACCCGCGATGCGGTCTTCGTCGTCACCCAATGCGGTCAGCATCAGGATCGGAATATGCCCTTCCTTGCGCAATCGCCTGCACGCGGACAGCCCGTCTTCCCCCGGCATCATCACATCGAGGACAATCAGATCGAAATGCGCTTCCGCCAGCCTTGCGTGCATCTCAACTGCATTTTCCGCCGCTGAAGCACGCATGCCGTTGCGTTCCAGATAACTGGTGACGGATTTCCGAATCTCTGAATGGTCATCGACGACAAGGATGCGTGGCAGATCGCTCATGCCGCCAACATAGTCATTTTCACCAAGGGACGCCCATCCCGTGTTTGTAGCCAAATGTAACAGCGCGGGCAGTCGACTTCGGGATACCGAGCAACTATTTAAGGAAGAACATCAAGGAGTTTGAAATGAACAGACGCGAATTCGTCCTTACGGGACTCAGCCTGGCCTTGGCCGGGCCTGCTTTGTCGCAAACCGCCGCACCCACGTTGCAGGTGACAAAGACACCGACCTGCGGCTGCTGTGGCGCCTGGGTTGATGAGATGATCTCTGCCGGGTTCAAGGCATCGGTCGAAGACGTCGATTACGACACGCTTCAGGTGCTGAAGCAGAAACACGGCATCGCGCCGGAACTGGCAGGATGTCACACGACGTCCATGGGCGGATATTTCGTCGAGGGTCACGTGCCTGCGGCTGACATCGGGCGGTTGCTGAGCGAAAAACCTGTCGCGCGCGGACTGACAGCACCGGGAATGCCGATGGGGTCGCCCGGCATGGGCACCCAGGGTGATCCCTATGACGTGCTGCTTGTACTGATGGACGGGTCGACGCAAGTCTTCGCAACCCACGGCTGACGTGTTTGCCCGCGATACGTTCCGACAAAGTTTTTCGCCGACCTTACCATTCGGCAGATTTTGTTGGAACGTATCCGTTCTGAGCTTGGCAAGCATATTGCCGTTCCTGCTTGTCTACATCCTCGCAACGCCTGGTTTTGCGACGCTGCTGCTGACGAATGGGACCGCGCTCTCGCGCTTCCTCCGGCAGGTCTTTACCAATGGGTTTGTGGTCGTTTTCCTCGTGAATTACTTGGGGTTCGTTTCCGCATCGGTCGCGCTGAAGCAGTACCAGCATCGGCCGATTGTTTACCTGGTTTTAGATGGCCCGCTGCGGAGTGTCGCATTCATTGGGGTTCACATTGCCGTCTATGTGATGTCGGCCGATCTGTTCGGCTCGTTCAACGGCAGCCGTGCAACAGCTTTGAGCGTGGTCGGACCAACGCTCGAGCGGTCGTTCATGTTTGGGAACATCTCGGGCGTATATCTCTATGCCCTGGCGCCCGGCACCTTCATCGCGCTTCTGGTGGTTCTGACAGAACCTTCTGGCGAGGCATCGAAGCCTACCATGTTCAGGACAATGAGCATGGCCTTGCTGTTCAGCCTGACCCCGATCCCCCTCGTCACATTCCTGTCCTATGCGTTGGATCTGGCAACCTGACGGGCCAACTTGGTCAACGACCCGCAGGCTGTCATCTGATCAAATTGTATCCGAATGTACCCTTGACCTTGCCTCACTGGAATGTCGCAGAAGAACACGAGCATATTCTGGAGAGCTACATGTCTGACAATCAAAGTCAAAAATCCACCGGTTCATCGAAACTGATGCAGTATGGTATGATGGCCTGTTGTGCCGTTATGTTGTTTCCAGTCGCCGCATTCTTTATTGCAGGCGGCACGATCGCGGGTCTGTGGGGCAACGTCGGCCTTTTTGCGCCGCTCGCACTTTGTCTTGGTGCGCATGTCGTCATGCACAGGATGATGGGAAAGTCGTGTCACGGGTCAAGAGTTGAACAGGCGAACGAGGCGACTGTGGATGCAGAATTTGAAGATGGCCAAGCTCCCGAACGAGAACTGGTACGCGCCCGCTAGAACGCGGCTGACAATCGGAATTCCGATTGCAGGTATTCTGGCCCTCGGCGGTTGTGCCCAGTCGGCCTCGGGCAAGCTTTGCCCACTTGAGCCCCCTTCCGTGACACGGGATGCGGCACACGACGTCATGCTTCCCGTAGGATGTCGCTTGGTCGGTCAGTCTGAAGGTACTACCCACGAAATAGTCTGTGACGACGGCCGGACCGGATGGGCTTTCGATTAAGCGCCAAACCTTGATCCTGCCTCACATTCACCTGCACAGCGACGGTCGCCCACGCCACTACGGGCGCAACCGTTCCAACGCGCTTTGCACGGCTTGACGGCGCGGGTCATCTCCCGGCACCTCCGACAACAGGATTTCAGCGTGTTCAAACGCCGCGATTGCCGGCGCGGTATCACCCAGAACCGAATAGGCATTGCCAAGCCGCATCCATCCATCAAGATCGTCAGGCTCATCTTCCAGCCGCGTGGCCAGCCGTTCGACCATCGAGCGGATGAAATCCTGTCGTTCCTCCACACTCATGTCCTGCGCGTTTTCGATGTCTTCCTGTGTCGGGCCGGACGCACTGGTCTTCGGGGCATAGTCGGCCAGCGAGATCGGAGCCTTGCCGATCTTCGCGCCAATCCGGTTGGCTTCGCCAACAAAGCTTTCCATCCACGGGAAAAACCTATCCGCATCGTCCAGCCGGGCCACCAGCGTTTCGTGAGCCCGAGCCTCATCGCCCTTCTGCTCGAGCGAGACTGCCTTGAAAAAGGCAGCACCGGGATTGGAAGGATCCAGTTCGTACGCCCGATCAATCGCGGTGTCCGCTTCAGGTGTCACCACACCTTGCTCTGCGTAGATCAGAACCTCGGCCAACATGGAGAAGACGGCGGAATCGGCCTCCGGTCGTTGTGCGACAACTCTATATGCATCGGCTGCATCCGCATACCGGCCCATTTTCGAATAGGTTTGCCCCAGCAGCATCCAGCCTTCCGAAGGCCCGCCTTCGGGGTCTGAACTGAGCCGGACGTACAGACGATCTGTCAATTCGGCGATTTCCGCCGCTTCCTGCCGTTCAGTGGCACGTTCGGCAAAGGCGACACCTGGGATCTCTGGCGAGCCCATTGCGGAGTAATATCCAAAAGCGAAGACCGGCACGAACACTGCGCTCAGAACGACCATCAAGCGGCCCCCTGCCGCCGGTTTCCCATCTGACAGAACGGACCGGCGCGACTGCACGAGGATCCGTCTCTTGATCTCCTGCTCCGCCGCCGTGGCCTCGGGGTCGGAAATGACACCGCGCTCAAGATCCCGCCGAACCTCATCCAACTGATCCATGAGGACCGCATCCGTGGCGTCAGCCGGGACGGGTGTCCGCGACGACCGATGGCGCAGCGGCAGGCCCATGAAAAGCAGACCGACAACGGATAACAGGGCGAAAACCAACCAGATCATGAACCGTCCTTTGAAGCGTTCTCTTCAATGAAACGCGCAATTTCCGCTTTTTCGTCATCGGAAAATCCCGTTGCGGCAGCCCTGCGCCGGCTTCTCGAAATGACGGTCCAGCCGACAAGCAGCGAAACAAGCGCAAACACGAAGGGCGCCATCCAGAGCGCGAGAGTGGCGCGATTCAGGGGCGGGCGCATCAGGACATAATCGCCATACCGGGCGTGGATGTACGCGATGACCTCCTTGTCGCTGTCACCGGCAACAAGCCTTTCGCGCACCAGTATGCGCAGGTCCCGCGCAACCCCGGCGTTGGAGCTGTCGATGTCCTGATTCTGGCAGACAACGCAGCGCAGTTCCCTAGAAATTTCACGGGCGCGTTGCTCCAGTACAGGATCCTGCAACATCTCGTCGGGCTCGACCGCGAAGGCCATCACGGGCAGCAGCATTAGAAATGCAAATGCGACAAGTCTCATCCGTTCTGGCCTCTTGGGAACGCGCCAGCCTGGATCAACGCTTCCCTGAATGTGGAGATCGCCGTATCGCCCACGACGGGTCCGACATATCTGAACAAGACCGTCCCGTCAGACCCGACAATGAATGTCTCTGGTACGCCCGAAAGGCCCCATTCTATCCCCACTCTTCCGCTCAGATCCGACCCGATCCTTTCGTAGGGATTGCCAAGCTCAGCGAGCCATTTCGTCGCATCCTCCGGCTTGTCCTTGTAGTTGATCCCGAACAACGTCAGCCCGTCCCTTTCGACCATTTGGGTCAATACCCCGTGTTCGGCCCGGCAGGGCACGCACCACGAGGCGAACACGTTCACGATGACCGGTCCCGGGTTTCCGACCAGATCGGCGCGGGAAAGCCCTGGCGTTTCCAGCCCGCTGACAGCGGCCAGGTCGAATTCCGGCGCTGGCTGCGAGATCAGAACCGACGGAATGTTGTTCGGGTCCCGGTCCGGGTTCAGACCCCACAGGAAGAACCCACCAAAGACGGCTGCGATTGCCAGCGGAATGAATGCCAATAGCCGTCCCATGCCTACTCCGCAGGAAGCGCTAAGGGCTTTGCCGCCTTGCGACGAGGTGCCCCGACGCGCAACCGCCTGTCAGACAGCGAAAGACCGCCACCAAGGACAAGCATCGCCGATCCGATCCAGATGAAGTTGACCAATGGTTCATACAGAATGCGCAGGGTCCAGGCCCCTTGTGCGCTCTCGTCCTCTGCTGCCGGATTTGCGATGGACGCATAGAGATCACCGGCCATTGTGGACCTGATGGCACTTTCTGTGGTGGTGGTTTGCGCGACCGGATAGGTGCGCCGCTCCGGGAAAAGATCGGTGACATAATGCCCGTCCCGGACCACACGAAGCGTGCCACGATCCGCGAAGTAATTTGGTCCGCGCACACGTTCGGCCCCTTCAAAGGTGACATCGAACCCGGCAATGCTGATCTCTGTGCCGGGCCGGACAAAGACGATTTCCTCGGATTTCCAGACCGTTGATCCGATGAACCCGAACATCGCCATCGCGAGCCCCGCATGAGCCAGTGTCATCCCATGAGAGGATCTGGGCAGGTTGCGTGCCCGCCGCAGCGATTCCGGGAACGGTGCCTCAAACAGCTTTATGCGCATCGCCCATTCCCGCAGGGTTGAGAAAAACAGCCAGAATGCAAGCATCAGCGACAGATACCCCAACACCGGACCGCCCTCGGCGAGATACCAGGTCACCAATGTCGCGAGCACGGCCAGAACGGCCACGAAACGCAACCGTTGCAGAACGCCCGCCAGATCGGCACGTTTCCAGGACAGATAAGGCCCCAGCCCCATCGCAAAGACGAGCGGCAGCATCACGGGAATAAAGGACGCATTGAAGAAGGGCGGCCCTACCGACAGTTTTTCACCGCCCGTCGCGGCTTCGTAGAAGAGCGGGTACAAGGTGCCGAACAGCACAATGCCGGTGGCCGTGGCCAGCAGCAGGTTGTTCACCAATAGCCCCGCTTCCCGGCTGATCGGCTTAAACAGGCCGCCGGGCTCCATTGTCGGCGCGCGCAAGGCAAACAGAGCAAGGGAACCGCCGATCGAAACGGCCAGCAATCCAAGGATATAAAGTCCCCTTTCCGGGTCGACCGCGAACGCATGCACAGACGTCAGCAGGCCCGATCGGACAATGAACGTGCCCAAGAGCGATAGGGAAAAAGTCAGGATCGCCAGAAGGATTGTCCAGCTTTTGAACGCATCCCGTTTTTCCGTCACGATTGCGGAATGCAGCAGGGCAGTGCCCATCAGCCATGGCATGAAACTGACGTTCTCAACGGGGTCCCAGAACCACCAGCCGCCCCAGCCAAGCTCATAATAGGCCCACCAGGATCCCAGCGCGATGCCTGCGGTCAGGCTCATCCAGGCAGCCAGCGTCCACGGACGTACCCACCGTGCCCAGGCCGCGTCCACCCGCCCTTCGATCAGGGCGGCGACCGCAAACGAGAAGACAATCGAGAAGCCAACATACCCGAAGTAGAGAAGCGGCGGGTGCATGGCGAGACCGACATCCTGCAATAATGGGTTGAGGTCCTGACCGTCGCCTGGCGGAGGGAAAACGCGGTCGAAGGGATTGGACGTCAGCAGCATGAAAGTCAGGAAGCCAACGCTGATCCAGGCCTGCACCGACAGCGTCCTTGCTCTCAGCGCCAGCGGAATGTTCGATCCGAAGAGAGCGACCGCCGCACCGAACACCGTCAGGATAAGGGTCCACAGCAACAGGGATCCTTCGTGGCTGCCCCAGGTGCCGGCCACCTTGAACAGCATCGGTTTGAGTGAATTGGAATTCTCAACCACATTCTTGACCGTGAAGTCACTGGTGATGAAGGCTTGCATGAGCGCGAGAAACGCAAAGCCCATAAAGAACGCCTGTCCTAGTGATGACCATCTCGCCGACTGCATCCACAGGATGTTTCCGCGTGCAGCACCAAAAATGGGCAGCACACTTTGAACAAGCGCCAGGGCCAAGGCCAGGGCCAGGGCGAAATGACCGATTTCAGGTGTCAAGGGATCATCAGCCTCTTCGATGAATTCACTGGATTAACGTCTGTCTAGCAAATCGTCCGGCGGACCGTGAGTGGTTGCTTTGTCACCGTTTGTAACGGGAGGCTGTGACAAATGATTACAAACCCGCCAGCCCTCGGCCTTTAATCGAAGCGCTATAACGCCGATGTTTCCAGAATTAACCTGAAAGGAATGAGAGATGGAAAACAAAAGAATTCTTGCGCTTGGCGTGGTGATCGCTGTTGGCATGGGACAAACAGCATTAGCGGAATCCGATGGGACTGCCGATAGCAAGGCTGACAGCGGGAATATGTCCGACATGGCGATGGGCGATGGCGACAAGCAGATGGGCATGATGGACGGCAATATGATGCCGATGATGCAGAGGATGATGAAGATGCATGCCTCCATGATGGGCGGCCAGGGCAGCATGATGGAAATGATGGACCGCGACATGATGACGACGATGTTGTCCGGCAGTCAGCCTCATGAAATGGCCGCACAGATGGCCGAAAAAATGCGGGAGTTTGATGCGGATTCCGACGACGAGCTGACACTTGACGAATTCGAAGCCTTGCACATGAGCGTCATCCGGGCGCGCATGGTTGATCGCTTTCAGCACCTTGATGCGGACGGGAACGGTCAGATCTCTCAAGACGAGATGGAAGATGCCGGAATGCGCATGAGCAAAATGAAAGGCACATCCAGCAGAACGGACATGGAAGGTCATCATGACAGCGAATAACGGGCAAGGACCCGCAAGGCAGCCTGACGGAGAAACATGATGGGTATTGTTCTGACGCGGCGCAGTGCGACACTTGCTATGTTGGCAGTTTCCTTCGCACCCTTCCCGGTGATGGGCCAGACCGCCGAGGTCTGGTCGGCGGACATGGCAGCAGATGCGCTGCAACAGGACCTGATCCGGATGATCGACGTTCGGTCGCGACCGGAATGGACCGACACCGGCGTTGCAGGCGATGCCTGGCCCATCAGCCTGCATGAGGACCGTTTCGCCGAGCGGCTTTTTGCCGCCCGGGAACGGGCCGAAGGGCGGCCTGTCGCGCTCATCTGTGCGACAGGCGGGCGGTCTGGCCGCGTCATGCGAAGTCTTCGGCAGGCTGGCTACAGCGGCTTTCTTGACGTATCCGAAGGCATGCTCGGTTCTGCCGCCGGACCGGGCTGGATCGCGGGAGGTTATCCGGTCGTTGGTGTCGATGCTGCCCTGGCTGCGCTGCCAGAGGAATTATCCTGAGATGAAACTGTTGAACCGCCGCGATTTGATTGGCTATGCCGCAGGCTTTGGGGCTGCATCCGTCCTGCCATCGGCGGCATTTTCGGCATCCGACATAAGGCTCGCGTACCCTTCGCTTCTCGATGCGACGACATCCCGGCTCTTTCAGCTGAAAGCCCGCACTGGCGAGACCCGTTTTGACGATGGTGCCGCCAGCGAAACGTTCGGCTACAACCAGGGATACCTTGGCCCGACGATCCGGGTGCAAACCGGCGTCGAGACACGGGCAGAGGTGCACAACACGCTTGGCGAGCCGATGTCGGCGCATTGGCACGGTTTGCTTGTTGCCGGTGAGTTCGATGGCGGACCGCATCAGGCCATCGCACCGGGAGACACCTGGAAGCCGATGCTGGACCTGGATCAGCCCCCGGCAACGGCCTGGTATCACAGCCACATTCACGGCGCGACGGCACGACAGGTCATGCTGGGGTTGGCGGGTGTTCTACAGGTGACCGATGGCGCAGATGACGAGCGTGGATTGCCATCCACCTATGGGCTCGATGATTTGACCTTTGTGTTGCAGGACCGTCAGTTCAACTGGCGCGGACGCCTGAAATACGATCCCGGCATGCACCAGTCCATGAACGGGTTTCAGGGCGACACAATGGTTGTGAACGGTCAAATCGGCGCGTCGGCAGCGGTTCCGAAGGGGATCGTGCGGTGCCGTGTCGTCAACGGCTCGAATGCGCGGGTTTACCGCCTGTCCATGTCTGACAGCCGGTCGCTTCATCTCATCGCGACAGATGCCGGATTTCTGGATCGACCGATTGCGCTGAACCGCCTGACCCTTGCACCAGGAGAGCGCGCAGAAGTGCTTGTGGATTTCACAAGCGGGCGGGGCAGTGTTTTGAAGTCCGACGATATCATTAATTCGGCCATGGGCGGAATGATGGGCGGCGGCGGTTCCGGCAGTCCATTCACCGTGCTGCCTTTCGCTGTCGACACAACCCTTCCGGTTCGCATCGACGCCCTGCCCGGCTCTCTGGACGGGCAGTTGCCTGATCTTGCGGTCAAGGACGCGCCAGTCCGACGTCTGTCACTGGATATGTCGATGGGCATGGGGATGATGTTCTCGCGGTCCGGGAACCGATTTTCGATCAACGACGCGTCATACGATCCGGACACTCTCAATTTTTCCACCAAATTCAACAGCATCGAGCGTTGGATTGTGCGTGGGGCCATGATGATGCACCCGTTCCATGTTCACGGCGTCCGGTTTCAGGTACTGTCGGAAAACGGTATGGCACCGCGCGCAGAGAACAGGGGGTGGAAGGATACGGTGCTGGTGGATGGTGAAGTGGAGCTTGCGATGAAATTCGAAAAACCTGCCTCAACGGCTGCGCCTTACATGTATCACTGCCACATTCTGGAACACGAAGATGGCGGGATGATGGGGCAATTCAGCGTCGCTTAACTTCGTGCCCCCGACTGACAGGCACCGTCGGGGACGGAGTCAAATGGTCAAGAGGGTCTTGGATGAGAACTATCATAATCGGTCCTGGACTGATAACTGCAGCGCCTTTGCTGGTCGCAGGTGTCTGGCAAACAAGAGGGGCAACCTAGGTCTGCTAGATCGGAAAGAGTCAGGAAAACGAAAAGCTTGATTGGTTCTTCTGGCCATTGACCTTCCCCCACGGGAAGCTTGGACAATGAATCGTTATGGATACACAAACACCACAATTCCGCCGAGATTTCCTGTACTACGCCACCGCCGGAACGGGAGCGGTCGCCGTAGGGGCTGCGGTCTGGCCATTGATCAACCAAATGAACCCATCCGCAGATGTCCGCGCGCTGTCCCAGATCCGCGTCGATATCTCGGCTGTGGAACCAGGAACGCAGTTGACGGTCAGTTTTCTCGGCAAGCCGGTGTTCATCCGGCACCGGACCGACGCGGAAATCGCGCAGGCCCGCTCTGAAGATGTGTCATCCCTTCCTGATACCGTGGCCAGAAATCCCAATATCTCTGGTGATGTTTTGGCCACCGATGCAAACAGGGCAGTGGCGGGAAATGAGAATTTCTTGGTCATGATAGGCGTTTGCACGCATCTGGGATGTGTACCACTTGGTGACGGAGCCGGCGATTTTGGTGGTTGGTTCTGTCCCTGTCATGGCTCCCATTATGATACAGCAGGACGCATTCGAAAGGGTCCGGCACCGGAGAACCTGCATATTCCCACGATGTCCGTTTCGGAAGACATGATACTGACCCTGGGCTGACAGGAGCTTCGCGCATCGCGAAGGCCCATACAAATTCATACGCAGCGTTGTCGGAAGAGTCTTGACCCTCCAGTAACTGGAAGGGTTATGTGTTCAATTGTCTTGAAAACGGGAATTAGAAGATGGCCACGGACCAAGAACATCATCACGACATGACGCGCACGTCGACCGCATCAGACCCAGATACAGCGACCGACCCGGTGTGCGGCATGACCGTCGAGATAGACGAAGACACGCGCAGTGCCGAGTATGATGGAGAGGTCTTTCATTTCTGCTCGGAAAACTGCGAAACCAAGTTTGGCAAAGACCCATTTTACTATGCGTCGGGAAACGCCCAAAAGACACCAGCACATGGCGAGGCCGGTACGCAATGGACCTGCCCGATGCATCCGCAAATCCTGAAGGATGAGCCCGGGTCCTGTCCGATCTGCGGCATGGCGCTTGAACCGATGCTTCCATCGGACGAGCCGTCAGAAGAGTTGTCCGATTTCACAACACGCATGTGGATCAGCGCGGCAGCCGCCGTTCCGCTGGTTATCCTGACGATGGGTGAACTGGTCGGCCTACCTGTGCGGGAATGGATCGGACATCAGACGGCTGTCTACATCGAATTCGTCCTCGCAACCCCGATCATTCTCTGGGCGGCTCTTCCCTTCTTCAAAAGGGGGTGGGAATCGATCAGGAATATATCGCCGAACATGTGGACCCTGATCGCGCTTGGCGTTGGGGCTGCCTATATCTATTCGCTTGCCGCAACATTCCTGCCCGGCATTTTCCCCGAAGCGTATCGAAACGGCCAAAGCGTCGGGACATATTACGAAGCTGCGGTTGTGATCGTTGCGCTGATCTTTGTCGGTCAGGTGCTCGAGTTGCGCGCCCGCGAACGGACGGGTGATGCCATCCGTGCATTGCTCGATCTCGCACCAAAAACGGCGCGGCGGATCCTGCCGGACGGGACGGAATATGACGCACCTCTCGAACACATTGTTGAGGGTGACAGGTTGCGGGTACGCCCCGGCGACAGCATACCCGTCGATGCCGAGGTCCTCGAAGGGCATTCATCTATCGACGAAAGTATGATCACCGGAGAGCCGTTGCCGGTCGAGAAAACACAAGGCGACCGGGTCACAGGCGGCACGATCAACAAGAACGGCACATTGGCGATCCGGGCCACACAGGTCGGTGCGGACACGGTCCTGTCCCAGATCGTGGACATGGTGGCAGGTGCAAAGCGGTCGCGCGCGCCGATTCAGGGTCTGGCGGACCGGGTATCGTCCGTCTTTGTTCCGACGGTTGTCGTCATTGCGATCATATCCTTCGTTGTCTGGCTGTTCTTAGGGCCCGATCCCGCGCTCGCCTTCGCTGTTACGGCAGCCGTATCCGTTCTTATCATTGCTTGCCCCTGTGCCTTGGGCCTTGCGACGCCCATTTCGATCACAACGGCGGCGGGCCGCGGGGCACAGGCTGGCGTTCTGATCAAAGACGCCGAAGCACTGGAACGCATGGCGCGTGTCGATACCGTCATCGTTGACAAGACCGGAACACTCACCGAAGGGCGCCCCAAGCTGACAGACGTGGTGCCCACGGGGGACAAGGCTGAAAATGACCTGCTGACAATGGCTGCGGCCCTCGAACGGGGCTCCGAACATCCGCTGGCCGAAGCAATAGTCGAGGGTGCGCTGGCACGGGGGCTGACGCTTCCGAACGCAACGGAATTCGAAGCCGTGACTGGCAAGGGCGTGAAAGGCATGGTCGATGGCCAGGTCGTGGCACTTGGGAATCCCGCCATGATGGCAGAGATCAACGTTGACGCTTCGATTGCGGAATTTGCTGCGGACGACCTTCGTGAATCTGGAAAGACAGCAATGCTTGTGGCGATAGATGGCACTTTTGCCGGCATTGTCGCTGTTGCCGATCCCATCAAGGAGTCCACGGCAGACGCCATCGATGACCTTCATCGCCTCGGTCTCAGGGTCATAATGGCAACCGGTGACAATCAGAAAACCGCCGAAGCCGTCGCCGCAAAGCTGGGTATTGATGAAGTCCACGCAGGCGTCTTGCCCGAAGACAAGAAGGCATTGGTGGACTCCCTCAGACAAGAAGGGGCCCGGGTCGCCATGGCAGGAGACGGCGTGAACGATGCCCCTGCCCTGGCGGCGGCTGATGTGGGCATTGCGATGGGCACCGGTGCCGACGTTGCCGTGGAAAGCGCAGGCATCACCCTTCTGGGTGGTGATCTTGTCGGCATCGTGCGTGCGCGCCGATTGGCAAAGGCAACGGTGCGAAACATCAAGCAGAACCTGTTTTTTGCCTTCGCCTACAATACCGCAGGTGTGCCCATCGCGGCTGGTATTCTCTACCCGTTTTTCGGCCTTCTTCTGTCGCCGATGATCGCCGCCGCCGCGATGAGCCTGTCTTCGGTCTCCGTCATTAGCAATGCACTGCGGCTGCGACGGGTTCGGCTTTAGTCGCAAACCAAGGAGATAGATGATGGCAAGCGGACATCAGGGGCATATGCCGTCCGGCGGCAAGGGGCTGGCGATATCAGCCTGGTTGACCGGCATCTATTTTGTGATCGAACTGGCGATTGGCCTATGGACAGGGTCGATCGCGGTCATCTCCGACGCGTTCCATACCTTTTCGGCCGTGGGCGGTGTTCTGGTCGCCATTGTCGCGGCGCGCATGGCGTTGCGTCCGGCGGATGAAGAGCGGAGTTTTGGCTGGGCGCGCGCCGAAATCATCGGCGCCCTTGTGAATGGCGGCTTCTTGCTGGCGATGGCGGTGGTTGTCATCGCGATGGCTACCATGCGCTTGTCTGCGCCAATTGATCTTCCAACGGGTCCGATGCTGATTGCGGCTGCCGGGGGGCTCTTTACTGAGTTCATTTCGCTTGCGCTGATCTGGAAGCAAAGCAAGGAAGATCTGAACACGAAGGGAGCGTTCTGGCATATCATCCAGACCTTTGTTGGCAGTCTGTCGATCATCGTGACCGCCCTCGTAATCGAATTCACCGGGTTTCTGCTGATCGACCCGCTGCTTGGCATGGCATTCGGGTTTGTCCTGCTGTGGGCGAGCTGGGGCTTGCTGAAAGAAGCGGCGCATCTTTTGATGGAAGGCACGCCTCCCGAAGTGAGTCGGCCTGAAATCAAACGTACCCTTGAAGAACTGCACGAGGTTTCCGATGTTCACCATATTCATGCTCGGGCGCTGACAAGTGGCAAGCATGTCTTCTCCGCGCATCTGCGTGTCGCAGAGCAAGCAGATCAAGAAAAGGTCCTGCAAACCGCCTATGACACGCTGCGTAAGGACTTCGGGTTCTTTTTCGCAACCCTGCAGATCGAAACACGGTGCCTCGACGAAAGCGGCGCTGAAGCAATCGACCTGTCAGCGGCGAGCAGTAAGACAGGGCATAACGGCGATCTTTGAAAACAGGTCATCGCCGCGGGCAGCAATTCTCATTGTTATCGGGCAAGCGAAATACCCGCCAAGTTTTGCTACCGCACCTTTTGTTATCTCGAACCGGGCATGGTCCGGCTGATCCATTCAGGGGCGCAAATGATACGTTCCCCGGGTCGGATTTGCGATCCGGCCATCATTCACAAGCTTTCGCAAGGCCCGATAGGTGGCCTCGTGCGAAAGATGTAGCGCGCTGGCAAAATCGACAACGGAGCTTTCAAGCAGGTCCGCCACCATACCGGCATAGACCCGTTCTTCTGCGCGGCGGATGCCTACGATCTCAAGCGCCTGACGTTGCGCTTGTATCTGCTGTGCCGCTTGCCGCGCATAGGCGCGTGCAAAATCCGGATCTGCAAAGGCAGACAAGACCGCCGCTTTGTCGATCTGTACAAACGCCCCAGCCTCCGCCACGACCGCATCGCAGTGGTATCTATCCGAAAACACCGATGCTTCGGCAAGGCTCATCCCGGGCCCGGCACGGTAGATGATAAATCGTTCGCCATCCGGTCCGACACGCTCAAGATGAACGCGCCCGCACTTAACAACATAAAGGCCGCAGGTCCGCGCGCCCTGACGAAAAACCTTATCCCCTGCGGCCCTCGTCAGCGGACGCAAGGCGGAGGGCGGTATGAGATTATAGGGTTCTGGCATCATATGATCCAAATCATATTTCAGGGTCCGATCAGGTACTAGCCTGGATCCGAATACACCCAGGAAAGGCTGGTCCATGCGACTGATACCCGTTCTCTTCGCTGTCTTGCTTGCGACACCCGTTACCTCGCAACAAATGCATTCATCCATGGGTCACGCGTCCGACGCCCCCCAGGAAACCGGCCAGTCCGCCTTCGCCGAAATGGCCGAAATAGTTGCGCTGCTCCAGGCCGATCCCGAAACCGACTGGGGCGCCGTCAATATCGACAAACTGAGGGACCATCTGGTCGATATGGACCTTTTGACACGAAAGGCAGAGGTCACCCGCATTCTGCGGCCCGACGGCGCACGGTTCGAAGTGCGTGGCAGCCCGCGTGTTCTGTCGGCCATCAACACAATAGTTCCCGCCCATGCGCCGTTCCTTGCCGGTGAAACAGACTGGAGTGTTGCGTCAGAAGAAATGGAGGATGGTGTCGCACTGATCGTGGGTGGCGATGGTGAACAGATACAGGGCCTTGGTTTCTTTGGTCTGATGACAATCGGTGCACATCATCAAGAGCACCATCTGATGATTGCGAAAGGCGGCAAGCCCCATCATTGAACACGCGTCCAAGGTTCATATGCGGGCCCAGGCAACCGGGGTCCGCCGCAATGGTCACTTCGCCAACACTACGATCGGATATTCAAATCTAATCTGACGTTGACACCAGATCCGCAGAATTAACCGTCACACGCCTGCGGGACCATACGATCAGGGCCGCGCCAAGGATAATCATCGGCAACGAAAGCAGTTGGCCCATTGTCAGCCCATAGCCCGCCCAATGAACCGCATGTCCAATCGGGTTGTCCTGCGTGACGAACTGCATATCAGGCTGCCGGAAGAACTCGACAAGGAACCTTGCGCTTCCGTATCCCGCCAGGAACAGGCCCGTAAGGCTTCCGGGAAAGCGCAGCCAACCGCGCCTCCAAGCCAGAAAAATCAATACTGACCCAAGCAGGATGCCCTCCAGAAGCGCCTCATAGAGCTGGGACGGATGGCGGCCACACAGGCCCACGATGCCCGCGCAGGACTGGGCCGCCTCGCCGGGGAATGCCACCGCCCAGGGCACATCTGTCGGACGGCCCCAAAGCTCGTTATTGGTAAAGTTGGCCAGGCGTCCGAGGAAAAGACCCGGTGGTGTTGCAACAGCGAGCAGATCCGCCGTTGATAGAACGGGTGCGCCGTTGCGATAGCAAAAAAGCAAGATGGCCACGACCACGCCGAAAAAGCCGCCATGAAATGACATACCACCCTGCCAGACCATGAAGATTTCGACGGGGTTCTGAAAATAGTACTGAGGTTGATAGAAAAGCACGAACCCCAGCCTGCCCCCCACGATAACGCCCAGAATGATCCATGTCAGCAGGTCTTCCAGTTGCTTGGGTTGCAGCGGCGGCGCCCCGGCCCCCCAGACTGACGAAGAGCGGACCAATTCGACACAGATGCGCCAGCCGATAAGGAGGCCAACAATATAGGCCAGCGCATACCAACGCAGGGCAAAGCGGAACGATCCGATATCAACGGCAAAAATCTCTGTTCCGATGTCAGGAAATTGGATGATCGAAGTCAGCATCCTTTGTTACCTTTACCTGTTTCACACAAGGCCACATGTTGTTTCCCGCAACGGACGTTGGCGCGTTCAACCCTGTTGTCCCCAGCCCAAAGCGTTGTGGTGAATGTGCCATCCTTGCGTGCGGGAGTCGGTTCCGTTGAACCACAGATGACGCACATCGGCACCCGCGTCCATGTGTTCAGGCGCTTGTATCCCATGAGTTTTGTACTTGTTTGTAACGGTTGGAAGCTCCGCCGCCTACTGGATCCGTCCGTTGCGGGAAATCAGCCGATCAAGGTCGCGCTCCATGATCTGAATTCGCTCCCGCGTCCTGCAACGACCATTGCGCAACCACATCTATGATCACGGATATGTTCATTGAAGTTGCGCGCGCCCGGCACAATTCAACGGATCATGACGGCACATAATGCTGATGACCGGGACCAAAGCAGGACCAGCGGCATCGCAATAGGAGTTCAGATGTTTATACGGTCCCTCGCAGCGACACTTTTCATCGCTTTTGTTGCATTAGCTGCAAACGCCCCGCCCCTCTATGCGCAAGGAAAGACAATCCCATTCGATGGAAACTGGAAAGAACAGGGCCTCTTGCGGCTCTTTTCGAACGAATACGGCCTGCAAGGTCGGCGGCTGGACGTGATTTCCGACGGCACGGTGTCTGTTCTCTGGCGCCCTGTCAGCGCGGCCCTTGGCACCGCAAAGGCAGCAATGTGGGGGTGGTCCGTCACGCAGGGTGTTAAGGGAACCGACCTCACACGGCGCGGCGGCGACGATCGCAATCTCGCCTTGTACTTCGTGTTCGTCGATCCGCAGACCGCAAGCACGCTTGGCCGAACAACGGCGCGCAAATTGCTGCGTGATCCCAATACGCGGGCGCTGGTTTATGTCTGGGGTGGCAATCATGCGAAAGGCGCATTGCTGAACAGCCCCTACTCGACGGGTCTCAAATCGAAAATTCTGCAAACGGCGCAAACCGGCAACTTCACCGAGAATGTGAACCTGGATCGCGATTTCGTGCGTGCGTTCGGGGACAGGCCAAAGGTTCTGGTCGGTCTTGCTGTGACAGCCGACAGCGATGATACCGACGGAAAGATCCTTGCGGCCATTCAGGACCTGCAGATACGTTAGGTGCTTCACGGCGCTTTGCCAAACAGGCACGCCGATCTGCAATGTATCAAAATATCTCGCCGGGGCGCCCTTCCGCAAAGGTGGGGGATGTGGTTTGCAGGCCCCAAACAAGGAATACACGGAAAACCATGCTTACGCGTCGTCAGATGATGGTTGCGCTTGGCGCAGCCACGCTCCCCCTGCCCCTGAGTGCGGCTTCGGTGCCTGTCACCCTGACGCCCGGCACGGCCTTCACCCGGATCGGGTCGCGGGACATTGCAATGCTTGGATTCAATGGCACCTGTCCCGGCCCCGAAATCAGACTGCGCCAGAACGAAATTCTGCGGGCGCGGGTGGAAAACGGGCTGGAGGACGGGACCCTCGTACACTGGCATGGCATTCGGTTGCCCAACGCGATGGACGGCGTAAACGTGCTGACACAGGATGTCATCATCCCGAATGAGGGTTACGAATACCGGTTTCCGGTTCCCGATGCCGGAACCTACTGGTATCACTCCCACTACCTTTCCTACGAACAGGTCGCCCGCGGGCTGTTCGGCCCCCTGATCGTCGAAGAACCTGCCCCGCCAGACGTGGATCAGGACATCACGGCCATCCTCTTCGACATTCGGCTTGATGACACCGGCCAGTTCGACATGGAATTCGACCGCGCTGATTTCATAACAGCAGGTAGGCTGGGGGACTTGATGGCCACCTTCCTGTCGTCTGAGCAGGCGCGGCTGGGGGATCGCATCCGGTTGCGTCTGATCAATCCGACACCGGATCGCATTTTCGAGATACGTATCGATGGGCTGACGGGCTTTTGTGTGGCCTATGACGGGATGCCGCTGCCCGAGCTGGTTTCGCTGGGCAATCTAAAACTCGCACCGGCGCAGCGCATCGACATCATCGCGGATGTGACGGGTGATGTGATCCTAAGAGAAACCGTGCCTTCGGGTGGCGAGGAACTGGGGCGCATTGTGTTGAACGGTCAGCGACAAATCCGGTCTGCGCCGATAGCTCCCCTCCCCGCGAACCCAGTGCCCGCGCCCGGAGAGATCACGCAAACGGCAGATCTCTTCATGCAAGGCGGTGCCGGGGGCGGCGCGCACGGCGGGTTCGGGGGCTGGGCCTTCAACGACGTGAGCGGTCTGCCGAACAAACCGCTGATTTCGGCAAGACGTGGTGAAGCAGTGCAGGTGCGGATGGTGAACGACACTGCTTTTCCGCACGGTATCCACCTGCATGGCCACCATTTCTGGGAAACCGATCAGAATGGTGCGCGAACCCACCTTCGCGACACGACCCTCGTAGCGCCGGGCGAGGCGATGACGATTGTGTGCGTACTCGACAATCCCGGCGCGTGGATGCTGCACTGCCATATGCTGAGCCATCAGGCTGATGGCATGGCGACCTGGGTGCAAGTCAGCTGAGGTCGGAGCGGTGGTTGCGCCAACCGTTGACGCGAAGCTGTGCCACAACGGGATATCGCTCTTCACAACAAGCACAGGCCCGTCATACAAAAGTTTACATGGCACTCGCCAAAATTTGCCTATGCTCAGGTTGTGAATGACGCTGGTCTGATAATCGGAAAGGTGCGCAATGCCATCAAAAATCCATTCTGTTTTGAGTGTTGCGTATCTGTTTGCGGCCATGACGGCAAACATTGCCCTTGCCGAGCCGTTGGAGTTCTCCGACCTGGCCCCACCGGTCGGGAACAATGCGCAGGAACCCACCCTGTTCGCACTGCAAGATGATCGGGTCCTGCTGGGTTGGACCGAACCACACCCTGACGGGTTTGCGGTAAAATTGTCGGTCCTTGAAAACGCAGAATGGAGCGCGGCCCGCACTGTTACCGTGTCCGACGAACTCTTCGTGAACTGGGCCGATTTTCCGTCCGTTGTTGCGCTTGATGACGGTACCTTTGCGGCTCACTGGCTGTGGGAAAATTCCAAAAACGACTATGCCTATGACGTCAAGATCTCTCTTTCGCCGGATGAGGGCCTGACATGGAGCGCTCCGATAACGCCACATGATGATCGGTCGGTCAGCCAACACGGTTTTGTCACGCTCCAGCCGCTCGAAGACGGTTCCTTGATGTCTGTCTGGCTTGACGGACGCGCATATGACAAGCCGCTTTTCACCAGCGCAGCCAGCAACTACCCGGATGCAATGCAGTTGCGCGCAACCCGGATCACGCCCGAAGGTACGCGAACCGATGATGTTCTTGTCGATGCGCAGACCTGTTCATGCTGCCAGACGTCCGCCGCATCGCTGGACGATGGCACCGTCCTTGTCGCATACCGCGACAGAACAGATGCGGAAATCAGGGATATATCTGTCGTAAGACACCAAGGCGGCATGTGGTCAGAACCAACAAACGTCCACAATGACGGCTGGGAAATCTCCGGCTGCCCGGTCAATGGCCCCGCCATCGCGACCGCCGGTCAAACAGCCGCCGTGGCCTGGTTCACGGCTGCAAATGACAAGCCGGAAGTCAAGGTTGCGTTCTCTTCCGACGGCGGAAGGAATTTTGGCGATCCGGCGAAAGTCAGCCTGGGCATTGCTGCCGGTCGGGTAGATGTTCTCATGCTGGACCCTCAGACTGCGTTCGTGACGTGGGTCGAATGGACAAATGAGAGCGAGGTGATCCTTGCTTGCCAGATCACAACCGGTCAGCAGTGTAAGGACCTGCAACTGATTGCGCGAAACAACGGCGCAGGTTCGGTCAACTTCCCGCGCACGGCGCGAACGAATGAAGGGGTTTACCTGTCGTGGACACAGCCCAGCAACTCGGATGATCCGAAACCGAGTTCGACTATACGCACGGTTTTCGCTTCCTATTGAAGGTTTCCGGACGAAAGCCGATGGTTCTTTCGCTTGGCTCTCATCAGGAGTGGGTCCATCGATCACCATCAACAAGAATTGCATTTCCTGCAATAGGGCTACTGGCAACTGACGGTGATTTCTCATCCATAGTGACCGGTCGTTGGCCCGGAAATTGTAGCGTGCCACGCTTTTTCATGATCCCGGTCCCGAGCGTTACGCGGGTCTGGCTGTTCGGGGGTGGCACCAACATACGGCGAGGGTCTTGCCGCCCCGAACAGGCAAATCGTCGCTCCGATCACATCCCGACGATCCGATTTACGGTCGATCAATTACCCGCAGTGTCGCAACCAATACGACACCGTATAGGACATGACCCACCAACGCTACCCAGGTAATGCCGGTGAAATTCAGAAAGAAAGGAAGGCCTGCGACAGACGTAATGCCCCCTATGGCGAACACCCACAGGCCGAATCCATAGATCGCTGAGGGCAAAAGCCAGTTCGTCTGCCCCGCGATACGGTGCCAAATTGGTCTAAAGACGAACAACCAACCGACGGGATAGCCAATCAGGCCAACAAGATAAAAATGTACGAAATATCCCGCGAAGTCACCGTTCGGCAGACCAAGGCTGCCGAGTAAGCTCCTCGCTAGCCCGTGCGGTGACAACCGCGAAAAGCCCAAGCCCGGGCTGATGATCTGACCCAACAGATCGAACGCGACGGTTGCAAAGAAACCTGCGACGAACATTAACCCTAAAGTTCGGGCGTTGAATGCGGGTAGTGAACCTGTTGTGCGAGAATCAGTATCAACTGTATTCATGGCGATTCTTTCTTTGTATTGCGGGCGATCAAATAGACAGGGCTAATGTAATGACCAATTGTTGACCCAGCGACGTTCTCGGCAACTCCCGATCACTTTCCATCTTGATGAGATCGGTCTGTTTATGAACCCCGCCACAATAACCAACCTAATGACAAAACGTGGGATGTGCACTGCTGGCTCTAATATGTGATTATCCGTTACCGCCGTCAGCCTCCATGCCGAGAGAATGCTGACCGCCACAAGCACTTTGTGGCTTTGTACGCGCTGGTTCACAATGAGCGCTGCTTATGAGTCGGTGTCGCCGGAATTTCTCGTCTTTTCACCCCGCGCAGCAGCTGAGTTTGGCTACATCCTTGTCGAAGGTTTGTGCGGCGAGTTTCAGCCCTTCGACCGTGGTCAAATAAGGAAAGATCGTCTCTCCGAGCGCCCGTGCGGTCATGCCGAATATAAGCGCCATTGCCAGTGCCTGAATCGTGTCCGACCCCTCCGGTGCTGCGATCTGACCGCCCAGCAGGCGGTCGGTCTTCGCGTCGGCCACAAGCTTAATCACGCCGCGGGTATCGCGTGCAGCGACGGCGCGGGGCACGTTGTCGAGCGTGATCACACTGGTTTTGACCTTGTGCCCCGCCGCCTTGGCCTCAACCTCCGAAAGGCCGACGCCGGCCACTTGCGGGTCGGTAAACACGACCCACGGCATCGCCGCGTTGTCATAGCGCATCTGCTCCAATCCAAGGGCATTATTGATCGCCACCTTGGCACCATAGGCCGCCATGTAGACGAACTGGTCACGGTCAGTGACATCGCCCGCGGCCCAGACGCCGGCACGCGTGGTCGCCATGTCGGGGCCGACCATGACCGAGCCGCGCGCATCGGTCTCGATGCCAAGCTCTTCCAATCCAAGGTTCTCGGAATTGGCGATCCGACCGGTGGTCACAACCAGCCGTTCGGCGGTCAGATCCTCGGTCTTGCCACCCCGTTCGACAGTCAGACTGACGCCGCCCGCAGCTTTCGCGACCGAGACGTAAGCAAGACCGGTCTCGACCGTGATGCCCTCCGCCTTCAGCGCCTCCGTCAGCGCCTCGGTCACCTCCGGCTCGGCGCCTGGCAGAAGGCGTGAGCGGGTCACTAGCGTGACCTTCACCCCCAGTCTCGAGGCCATTTGCGCCAGCTCGCAGCCGATATAGCCGCCGCCCAGAACGAGGATGCTTTCGGGCCGGTCGGGTAGAGTCAGCAGTCCCCAGGAATCCAACGCCTCCACGGCCTCGATCCCGTCAATTACAGGTATATGCGGGCGAGACCCGGCGGCAATCAGGACGCGCGGCGCGGATATCACCCGGCCTCCGACAGCGACGCCACCCTCGACCAGTCGCGCCGGGCCTTCCTCGATATAGGTGACGTTCTCATAGGCGGGCAGCAGGTCGATGTATTTCTTCTGCCGCATCTCCTCGACCAGATCGGCGGTGCCTTTCACCACGCCACCCCAGTCCACGGCATGGGCGCAAGGCGAGATGCCCGGAAACCGGGCAGCGGACGCGCCGCCATGGACCGCCTCGGCGGCGCGGATCATCGCCTTGGATGGCACGCAGCCAACGTTCACACAGGTGCCGCCGATGGTGCCGTGCCCGACAAGAGCCACGCGCTTTCCGGCCTCGGCTGCCGTGATCGAGGCAGAGAACCCGGCCGAGCCGGCTCCCACGACGATGAGGTCATATTGGTCGCCGCTCACCTCTTTCGATGAGCAGCAATCCTTTTTCTTGACGGTCTGGTCCATGTCTTCTTCCTTGGCCTGCGACCGGACATCGCGACGGTCGCCCGGCCAAAATTCTGAAATTACACCATCGACCCGATGTCAGAGGCATAGCTCGGATAGGCGAAGATCATCGCCTTAATCTGGTTGGCGGTCTGCCCGGCACCCATGGCCATGGCGAAGAGATTGATCTGTTCCTCGGAGCCCGGTCCGATCAGATGCGCGCCGAGGATCTGCCCGCTGCCCTGTTCGACAAGAACCTTGAATCCGGTATGTTTCGCGCCGACGCGCAGCGACGAATACCAGTCCCCGGTCTTTTCGAAATGGGTGTCGAACTTCAGCCCCTGTTCCCTGGCCGCCGCTTCCGACAAGCCCACGGTGGCCACCATCGGCAGGGTGAAGACTACCGACGGGATCGGCGGATAATCCACGGTACGCTCGTCCTCTCCAGCCAGCAGGTTCTCGCCTGCCACACGCCCTTCGAAGGCGGACACCGGGGTCAGCTTGGGCCCACTGTCAGTGCAGTCGCCCGCGGCGAAGATCGCCGGGTTGGTGGTGCGCATCGCGTCGCTCACATTGATGCCGCGGCGCGCGTATTCGACGCCTGCGGCTTCGAGGTTCAGCCCGTCGATATTCGGCACCCGGCCTGTGCCATGCACCACCAGGTCGCAGGTCACGATTTCGGTGCCGTCGGCGCGTTCCACTGTGACGGTGAATTCATCGCCCTGTTTCTCGATCTTCGTGACCTTCGCCTTGGTGCGCAGGTCGATGCCAAGTGCCTCGGTGCCTTCGACCAGCATTTCGACCAGATCGGGGTCGAAGTTGCCAAGGGGGCGATCCGCCATTTCCAGCACGGTCACTTCGCTGGACCCGGCGCGCCTGACGATATGTGCGAATTCCATCGCGATGAAGCCACCGCCGACAAAGGCGATGCGGTCAGGACGGTCGGGGAGTTCAAGAAACTCGGTGCTGGTGGTCAGATGCTCTTCCCCGGGAATGTTCAGCGTCATCGGCCGCGCGCCGGTGGCGATGTGGAAATGCTTCGCCGTCAGGGTTTCGCCGTTCAACTCGATCGTATCGGAGCCGGTGAACCGTACCTCTCCGTGCAAAACGTCAATCCCCGCCTTCTCCATTCCGCCTTCTATGCGCGGCGGCATGTTGTCGGTGAAGCTGCGCTTGAAATCGATCATGTCGGGCCAGTTGACCGAAGGTTGCGTCTCCAGCCCCTTGCCTTCCATGTTTTCGGCCCATTCGACACCCTCGGTGACCGCGACCAGCATTTTCTTGGGGTCGCAGCCGCGCAGGGCGCAGGTGCCGCCATGGGGTTCGCTGTCGATGCTGGCGACGCTCCAGCCTGCCTCCGCCGCCATCCGGGCAACGCCATTTCCAGCGGTGCCGCCGCCGATCACGATGAGGTCATAGGTCTTGGTCATGCCTGTTCCTTTCCTTGTGCCAGTTTCTCTTGATCTGACTCACTGATGACCTGCCTGATTTTCTGAGCCAGAGCGCATATCCCGCCACCGCCAAAGCGGCGGCGGCCGATATCCGCAGCGCAAAGCGGAATTCCAGCCAGAACAGGAGTGCCGAAAGAACAACGGCCAGGACGATGAGAGGGATTTTTGGATTGCGCCCGGGTTTTCCAGCCTCAAGCCACAGGGCATATGCAACCACACTCAGCGAGGCGAACAGCATCGGGAAAAGCGCGTAGTCGAGCCATCCGACAATGGCCGAAAGCCCTACCCCGGCGACGATCACCACCAGGAACGGCGTGAAGCAACAGATCGCTGCTATGACGCTGCCGATGAGGCCGCGCCGCAAAAGGGTCGTGGGTTCATTGTTATTGTTCATGTCTGTCATGCTGTCTCCAGCTCCGGGTGCGGGTCGGTGAATGCGATCAGGAATCACCGGACTCGACGATGTCCGCCGGATAGCCGGTGGCGCGGATTGCTTCGACGATCATGTCCTGATCGGTGGCCTCGTCATCAAAGGCGACGATGTAGGTGCCGGTGCCGAATTCCTCTCCTTCCGTGAAGTCGATGATCTCGACCGAGGGAACGCCCCGCATGGCCGCCGCCACCGTGTAGGAGCAGGTCGGGCATGTCAGTTCGCCGACCCCGATATTGATGCGCTGTTCGGCGGCGCTGGCGGGGAAAGCTGAGAGAGTGCCAACGACCGCAAGGGCAAGATGGAGTGACTTCATGGGTACGGCCTTTCAGTAGGACAGAAGGTAGGGTGTCAGGTAGGGGAAGATCATCGCCACGGCGACGATCGCGGTGGCAACCCAGAGAATGGATCGCATCAGTGTTCGGTTCATCGGCCGCGCACAGGTGCCGTCGGCGCAGGCTTCGGCCGGGATCGGGCTATACGCCTTGTAAAAGCCGTATCCGATGAAGGCGGCACTCAGCGCGAAGGTGATCCACTTGTATTGATAGAACGCGCCGAGCTGCGCGATGAACACGCCGGTGACGCCGAAGCTCACCAGCACCAGCGGCAGGATACAGCAGGAGGTCATGGCCAGCGCGCCGAGTACGCCGAGCCCGGTTGTCGCCCATGTCTTTTTGTCGGCAGCCGGGGTTTCGCCCATTGCCGTCTGGCGGCCCGCAGATGTGGTTTCAGTCATGGTTCGAATCATCCTTGCCTCAATGATGATCTCAATCTAGGGTCTGTAGCTGGTACAGGCTCAAGGGGGTTTGGTGTGAATAATCATCACAGATCGGTGAAGGTCCTCAGGCGCGGCGATCTGGCCAAACTGACCGGATGCAACCTCGAGACCATCCGCTACTACGAGAACATCGGCGTCATGCCCGAGCCGCCGCGCACGTCGAAGAATTACCGGGCCTATGACGAGAGCCATGTCGGGCGCCTGCGCTTCATCATGCGGGCACGCGAGCTGGGGTTCACGCTGGACGAAGTCCGCGATCTGCTCGCATTGGTCGATGGCGGGGTCCAGACCTGCGGTGAGGTGCAGGGTCTTGCAAATTCGCATCTCGCCTCGGTCCGCGCCAAGATCGACGATCTCAAACGCATCGAACGCGTGCTGTCCTCCACCGTGGCGCAATGCACCGGTGACGATGTCCCTGAATGCCCTGTGATCGACGCGCTGACGGAGGTGACCTGAAGGGCCATAGTTGAGGACGCCCACGCATGTCAGCCAAGCGGGCAATGGTGCCAGCGCCGTTGTTTGCGATCATTCGTTCGCCGCGGAGTCCTGCGTGTTCGCCGCATTTTCGGGGACCAGATAGCGCGGCACGATCCACAGATAGGCGACCATGCCGAAGAGCTCGAAGAGCGACTGGAAGACGATGACCACGGCCGCCACGTTCCACTCCGGTCCGAGCGCCAGCACCAGCGGAAGTACGACGAAGGAGTTGCGGGTTCCGAGCGAGAAGATGACCGTTCGTCGCACGCTAGTGGGCAATCCGGCCGCCCGCCCGGTCGCCGCACCCAGAAGTGCTGCGGCGACGAGGTAGGCGACGTAGACGCCCGCCACCTGCGCCAGAACCGGTAGCGCATCCCGTACCACGTCGACTTGCGAGGCCGCGATCAGGAACACCACGACAGCCAGAAGCGGAACCGGCAGCCAGGCGAGGCGATTTACTATCGTGGCCCGCTCCGGGCGCGCCTCTGCCCAACGCTCCAGCAGGAAAGCCGCTGTGAGCGGCAGCAGGATAAGCGCCGCAAAGACGGCGGCAATGCGATCGGCGGCGAGAAGCTCAAGGAATGCGTTGCCCAGAAAGAGCCAGAGGAAGAGCGGCAGACAGGCGAACTGAACCGCGAGGAGGATCGGTGTCGCGGTCGCGGCACGCACCGCATCGCCGCGACCGAGATAGGTGAATGTGATGAACCAGTCGGTGCAGGGCACCAGCAGCACGACAAGCACCCCGAGCCGAAGCGCAGGATCGTCAGGCAGGAACGCGATCAGCCCCCAGACCAGCAGCGGCACCAGGACGAAGTTGCCGATCAGCAGGGTGCCGATGAAACGCCGGTCGCGCGTCGCGCGCGGCAAGTGCGCGAGCGGCATCTGAGCGAAGGTAGTGAAAAGCATAAATCCCAGCACCGGCCACAGCAGTGCTTCTAACACCCCCGCGATACTGGGCGCGAGCGCGCCCAAGACCAGACCGGAGAGGATGGCAGCGAGATAGATCCAGGCTTGATGGCGTTCGAGATTTTGCAGCTTCATGTCCTGCCCCTGCTCTTTTCGTCGGCGATTTTCAAAAAGACATCATTAGACAGGCCGTTACGACAACGGCACGTTCGTCGCTTGGAGCGTTGTATGGTCTGTCCGGTTTATACCCGCAGACCGGTCACGACCCAGTCGACAATGCTTTCATGGTAGTTGGGGACGCGGCGAAAGCCGAATTGTCTCAGCCGATCAGCCGAACTCTTTGACCTCGAGAATCTGGAAAACGGCGCTCCTCACCGTTTCAGCTGCGCTGCGGATAGACGCAACATGGCCGCCGCACAGATCGGTTCGACCATCAGTTTGTGGCGCGCCACATTCGAAACCGTCCTTGCCCTGTTAGCTCGCGGACCAGATCCCGCGCTTCCATCCAGGCGAGGTTGCGCTGGACAGCGGCGCGGCTGGCTCCGGTCAGGGCCTCGGCCATAGGGGCAGAGACCAGGGGCCATTCGGTCAGCACTCCGCGCAGGGCTGGCGGCGTCTTGCCCGAGAGTGGGGTCATTTCGGCTTCCGCCAGCGCCGACCATGTCTCGATATCGTCGAGGTGCCGCATCGCGGTCAGGCAGGCCGTTTCCATTTTCTCGAGCCATCGCGCCAAACGTTCAGCCGGGGGGCCGCCGGCGCGCAGCGCCCCCGCCCCACCCATGGCCAGGGGTGCGAATATTGCCCCCTCGCCCTCATGCGCGGCAATGCGCGACGCCGTGACCGCCGCTTCCATGCGGTTGCTCTGCTGTCCGAGGCCCGCGAGGCTCCAGAGGTGAAACCCCATGCAGGCACGCGTGATCGGGTGCAGGTCGGCGGCTTGCGCCATCAGGTCAAGCCACCCGCCCGCGCGATCCGCGAAGGGCTCGGCTTCATCCACCATGTTCTCGGGGTCACGGCGATCGAGGAAGGCGGACAGGTCCACCTCTGGGCCGGGACCGCCTGTAAGACGCCGCACCGCCCATCCGACACGCGCAAGCGCTGCGGTGTCGTCCTGCACGCCGGACAAGCGCATGGATATCCAGAGCGCCAGCCGATCCGGGCCAATTCGGTCGCCTGCAAACCAGCTGAGGTCTGCCGCCTCGATCAACGCAAGCCTGTGCCGCCAGCCTTCCGGGCCACGCTTCAGACGGTCGTCTAACGCCCCGATCCGGCAGGCCACACGGGCAAGGCGGGCAGCATGGCCCGCCTCGGCATGTCGCCAATCGTCGAGAACAGCGGTCTCACGCACTTCGGCCCTAGGTCCGGGCGGCAGAAAATGCGGCTCCTCTTCCATCGGACCGGGCAGGAACCACAGGTCGTCCTCAGAAGTCTCTTCAAGCTCCTCCGCATCCTCAAGAGGATCATCAAAAATACTATAATTTATACATGCTTGAGGCTCCATATGTGCAAAATATGGTACTTTTGCGTTTTATCCAAGGGTTTTGTCAGGGTGCGCCTGCACACCTTATATAGCACGCGCGCGCAATGGTCTGCGAGAGCTCGCTGATCGCGCTCAGCGTAAGGGAACCAAGGGCTTTGTATTGAACAGCCCCACAGAGCCCGCACTTGCATTCGCTTACAAACGGTCGTTTAGTAGCGATACCTTAAATTGCAAACGGCCCGATTTCATGCCCCTGATAGGCTACGCCCGTGTTTCCACAGAGGATCAGACCCCCCTGCCCCAGTCTGAGGCCCTTCAGTCTGCGGGTTGCGTCGAGATCTTTGCAGAGCACGCCTCGGGCGGCAATCGCGCGCGACCAGTGCTGGCACGCGTGCTCGAACGCGTCCAGAGCGGCGATACGCTGGTCGTTGTGCGGATCGACCGGCTTGCGCGGTCTCTGTCGCACTTGCTGGAGGTGATCGAACGTCTAGAGGCCAAGGGCGCCTTCTTCCGCTCCCTGCAGGATCCCATCGACACCGCATCCCCGCAAGGCAAGTTCACGCTGCAGGTTCTGGGTGCCGCGGCCGAGTTCGAGCGCGCTCTGATCCGCGAACGCACCAAGGCCGGGCTTGCCTCTGCGCGCGCCAAAGGGCGCGTTGGTGGCAATCCTGGGCTACGCGCCAAGGATCCCGCCGCGCTGCGCAAGGTGCGGCTGGCGCGGCAGGACGGCTACATGGAGCGCCTGAACGAGACCGCGCAGGATTGGGTGCCCCATGTGCGCCGCTTGCGGCCCGACATGGCCTGGGAGGACGTGCTGCGGATCATCAACGCCCCCCTGCCCCCGGATCGGCGCTGGACCCAGGGCCGCCTGCTGCGCGCCGTGCGCGCCTATGTGCGCGACGGGTTCCTGCCCGCCGAGGTGCTGACCCGCGCCGGGCGCCGCTACACCGACGACCGCCTGCCGGCGATTGTCGCCGCGATCAAAGGCGCGGACCCCGAGATCACGCTGCAGGCGATCTGCGACCGGCTGGAATCGATGCGCGAACGGACCCCTCGAGGTCGTGCCAACTGGCAGCCGTCTTCGGTCAAAATGTTGCTCGAACGAGCGGAGCGGCTTGGCCTAATTTCATCAGAATCGGCTCACTCCCAACTGTAACTAGCAGAGGCTCAAACAGCTGGATCTATCGCTCCAAACACCGTCAGAAGGTCAATTGTGCCATTGGTTGCATGGGTTTAGCCAATACCGTCCAAACAATCCTCATGAGTGGCTTGAAGCACGGTCTTGTGGACTTATTGCCATAAAATCAACAACTTGCGGTTATCTTGATGTGACTGTACGTATTGGTGCTGTGGATAACTTTCACACTACATCTAGATTCCTCTTGCCGGACTCACTTGATCGTGGCATTCCCGTTCTGACGGCAAAGCGCGTCAGACGCGCTGTACACCGTCAGAATGACCAAGAGCCTCAACAGAGGCCGAGAGTGGGCGGCAGGACATGGATGATCGTAACGTTGGATACGCGCAAGGCATAGGCTCTTCTGACATCGGAGCATTTGCCGACAATCTGGCTGAATCTTTGGATCGCCAGATGAAGATCGCTTTCGAGCCCGAAGAACGAAAGTCCCTGCGCCGTTTCAGTTCTACCGAAGTTGCCAGCCTCCTGCGCGTTAGCACATCTAACCTGCGCAACCGGCACAAGGACGGCAGCTTCCCGGAAGTTCATACAGACAACCGCGGACACCGGTTCTACACAGCCCAAGAGATCGATAAGCTGCGCGACATTCTGGGGCGCACCGGAAAGAACGCAGAAAGCTACCGCCCCGGTCGACGTGAAGGCGATCGTCTCCAGGTGATATCTGTCGTCAATTTCAAAGGCGGATCGTCAAAAACAACAGCGACGATCCATCTTGCACAACGGTATGCTTTGCGAGGTTACCGAGTGTTGGTCTTGGATCTCGATCCGCAGGCAAGTTTGACCACTTTTTTCGGTTTTCGGCCTGAGCTCGAGTTCGCTGAAGGCGGCACAATCTATGATGCTCTGAGATATGAGGAGCAAGTTCCACTCGCCGACGTCATCCAAACGACCTACTTCCATAAGCTCGATATGGTTCCGGCGGGCCTAATGCTCTCGGAATACGAAACTGAGACGGCAAACGCCCTCGCCCGTCGGGTGCAGCCCATATTTGCGGAGCGCCTCGCCTTAGCGCTTGAGGAAGTTGAGGCGCGTTACGACATCGTTCTGATCGACTGCCCGCCTCAACTTGGCTTTCTGACCCTAACGGCGTTGGCAGCCTCGACGGGACTCCTGGTAACGGTCGTACCAGGCATGCTCGACATTGCTTCAATGAGCCAGTTCCTGAAACTTGCTTCGGAAACGGTAAAGGCTGTCGAAGAAGCCATTGGCCGGCGCGTTACATGGGACTTCGTAAAGTTCTTGATCACGAGATACGAGCCGTCGGACGGGCCTCAGACCCAGATGGCGGGCTACCTGAGATCGATCTTGGCCGGACAGGTCATGACTGAGCCAATGCTGAAGTCTACAGCAATCTCGGACGCCGGTATGACCCAGCAAACCGTCTACGAAGTTGATCCGAGCCAGTTCATCAGGAAAACGATTGATCGCGCTCTGACCAGCGTGAACGGCGTTGGCGATGAGTTGGAGCAAACAATCCAAATGGCATGGGGGCGTCGCTGATGGCCCGAAATATCTTCAATCAGCCTCCAAAGGACGAGAAGGAGAGCGCGGCCCCCTCCCCTACCCCGCCAAAAGCGGCAAAACTGCCAGGATCTGTTGGCGGCTTGCGCGACTCTTTGCGCGAGATCACCGCGAATTCCATTCGGGACATCGAGCCCGATCAGATTGACATGGATGGTCTGCGCGATCGGTTGGTGCTGGAGGATTCCAGTATTGATGAGTTGGCCGAAAGCATTCGCAAGCATGGGCAACAAGTGCCAATTATGGTCCGTCCATCGGCCCAACCGGACAGATACCGTATCATCTACGGCCGACGCAGACTTGCAGCAATCCGCATGGTCGGCGGAACGGTCAAGGCGATCGTTCGAACCTTGGATGACGACGCATCTCTGATCGCACAGGGCCAAGAGAACAACCTCCGACTAGACCCGTCTTTTATCGAGAAATCTCTTTTTATCAAAGAGATGCAGGAATCAGGTTACAAGCCAAACGTTATTCAGGATGCTCTAGGCTTGACACGGCAGGGCGTATCCAACCATCGCGTCGTCATAGAGCAACTGCCAGAAGGGCTTGTACAGCTGATCGGGCCGGCACATGGCATCGGACGACGGCAATGGGGTGACCTGGCGGCGTTCTCGAAAAAGATAGATCTGGTGAACACGGCCAAAGAGGCGATTGCCGCCCTGCCCGACGACACTCCAAGCGCGGAGAAGTTTCAGGCAGTCTACTCGGCTTGCTCGAACAAGGCGCGTAGCGACAATAAGCAAGCCAACCGCAGCCTAACGTCCGTCGTCAAAGATGGGGACGGTAGCTCTGTGGGAACGCTGACAGTCGATCAGAAAACGATCGCCATCAAGATCGCCAAGAAGGACAACCCAGAATTCGGCCGATGGCTCGAAGAGCGCGCGGAGGCAACGCTTTTGCAGCTCTTCGAACAGTGGCGGAATGAGAGCGGCTCTGGGTCCTAACCCAAGCCACACAGAGTAACGCGAGCAGAGGAGAAAAGCGAAGACCAGAAAGAAAAGAGCCCCCCAAAGTTTCCCCTGGAGAGCCCTCATCATTCGATTAGCACTCATGATGTAGCAACCTCCAGCAAACCGGTCAAGAGTCACCGATTCGGTGGACGGATTTTATTGCCTTTTTCTGAGCGAAATCTTGGGAAGAGACTGGGAAGTTGTGGGCCAAACGGTCGTCGTGAACAAACCATGGCATTTACAAAACTATCGATCGGAACCGCTGGTGCTGATGCATCACGCGGTCCAATTTCTGCGGCTGAAACCGACATTTGGACCATCTTCAGGGCACTGAGAGATGCACGCAGCGTGTTCGGTCTACGTCCTGGCCATATCCAAACACTTCAAGCAATGCTCAGTTTCTTGAAACCAGGCCATGGCGAAACGGTTTTCGCGTCCAACAACTCGATTTGCCAGCGCGTCGGCGGTATCGACGAACGGACCCTCCGCAGACACATCAACCGTTTCGTTGAACTCGGTTTCATCAAGCGCAATGACAGCTCGAACCGAAAGCGCTACCGCGTTCGCTCATCCGACGGTCAATGCATCAGCTATGGACTGTCTCTAGCCCCCCTCCTCCAACGCGCGAACGAGCTTGTCGCCATCGCACATGAGATGGAAAATAACCGGCGGGATCGGATATTTGCCCGCAAACAGATCCTTACAAAGCTCGCCCATTTGGAAGAGCATGATCCCAGCAACACATTCATCAACCACGCACGGAAAGCTCTGCGCAGGAAGCTGAGCCTCCCTGAATACCACGCGCTACTCGCAGACACAGACAGAGAATGCCAGAGTTTGCATACCCCAGATGACCCACCAGAAACTGTAGAATTGCCCGCCAATGACGGACAAACTGTCCGACACCAATCTAAGTCTGAAGAAGAAAAAAAAGATTTAGAAAGCAACATAGGCAATGAAGCTCTGAAACCAGACTTGCTAACCTCAGTTTGCGATCAAGCGACATCGTTCTCCACAGAGAGACTTAGAAACTGGTTGGACATTGAAAACCATGCTCGAACACTTGCACCCATGATGGGGATTCACCCAGATACATTCGAGAAAGCCATGAATGCAGTAGGAGCTCAGAAAGCGTCATGCGCGATCTTCATCATGCTACAACTTGGAAAACGCATCAGGGACTTTGGAGCGTATTTTCACAGTATTACCTTGGGCCAACGTCAAGACCAGTTTGATCCAGTGGCTTTGATCAAGCGACTATCCAAAACTGCTATGCAAACCGCCTAGTGTCCACCGCGGTGGACGTCTGACTGGCAACTAGGTGTTTAGTCCCAGCGTGTGATGGGTTGGATCGACAGTGAATCTTTCTGGCTCTCTTGTCCAGATTTTGCAGATGAACTCGAATGGCGTTAGGTCCTGCAGCGTCTTGAGGCGACGCGCATAATTGTAGGCTGCGATGAAGTCGCCGAGGTGGGTTTCGAGTTGAGCGTGTGCCTCATAATGGTAGCGCTTGACGGTCGCTTCCTTGATCGTGCGGTTCATGCGCTCGACTTGGCCATTGGTCCAGGGATGGTTCACCTTTGTCAGGCGATGCTCGATCCCGTGCTCTGAGCAGACCCGGTCGAAGATGTGCTCCATCGCATAGCGATCCTGTTTGCGGTTTGTGAACTGGATGCCGTAGCACGTCGGGAAGATTGGCCGCTGAGAGGTTATGGCCACGCGCGCAGCCCTCAAACCGCGCAGCGGGTGGCCATAACCGGGTCTCAGGTCTCAACAGTGGTTTTGCGTAGACCACACCGCTGAGGAGACCGGCTATGACCGCTTTTGATTTTACCGTCTCGACCTTATTGGTCGCCATCGACATTTCCAAACACCGCCATGAAGTGCTGATTGGCGTTCCCGGCAAGAAACGCCGCCGCCGCATGACCATCACCAACACCCTGGACGATTTTCAACGTTTGGTGGCGGCTCTTTCCGGTTACGGCCTGCCGGTTCGTATCGGGTTCGAAGCAACCGGCAACTATCACCGGGCACTGGCGCATTATCTCGGCCAAGCGGGGTTCGAACTGAAGCTCGTGTCCTCCGTGGGTTTGGCCCGGACACGCGAGGCCCTGCATAACAGCTGGGACAAGAACGATCCGAAGGACGCCCAGGTCATCCTTCACATGCTGGAGATCGGAGCCGTGCAGTTCTTCCATGATCCGCTGGCCACCGGAACCGCTGACATTCAGGAACTGTCAAAGACCCATGAGATCGTTTCGCGGTCGAAGACCGAACTCTGGCATCGCATCCTGACCCATTACCTGCCTCTTTATTTTCCCGAAGCCGAGCGGTTTCACAGAAGCTCCCGGACGGATTGGTTCCTGGCGTTTCTCGATAAGTACCCGTCCCCTCACATGATCTCGGCCATGAGCCGACAGGCATTCATCGCCGATGCCTGGCAAGTCGTCGGCCGCAAGGTTGCCAAAGAACGCCTGCTTTCAGACATTTACACGACTGCTGCGGGTTCAGTCGGGCTTCCTGTCGGCCCGGATTCCGACGCCGTGCGTATGTTCCGCCTCGTTCTCGCCGAAGGCCGCAGCCTGATCCGACAGCGCAATGAGATTGAGGCCAGATCCGTCGAACTCCTGTCCGGCCTGCCTGACTATCAGCTGCTGACGACCATCCCTGGCATCGGCCCGATCAACGCAATGACCATCCTGGCTGAGGCGGGTGATCTGCGCCGCTTCCGGCATCACCGCCAGTTCCTTAAGTTCTGCGGCATGGATCTCGCCACCGTGCAATCCGGGATGGTCCGCGGACAAAGCAAGATCTCCAAATATGGCAATGCCCGGCTCCGGCGCACGCTCTGGATGGCGGGTCAGACGGCCGCGTTGAAGAAGACAAACAGCTTCCGCGACAAGTTCGAGCGTTACATTTCGAAGGACCGGCACAATGCTCACCTGCGCCGCAAGGCCTATACCGCGATTGCTGCCAAGATGGCGCGCACCGTTCACGCTGTGGTCAAACACGGTGAACCTTATCGCCCCTTCTTCGAGGGGTGAGCCCAGGCGGAAGTACCTCTCTCTGTAATGGCCGTGGAGGCAGTTCGCTGACCTCGTAGATAATGTTCGGGCTTTCTGCTTGGGATTTGGGATCTCGTATTAAGGACGGTGAGGGCCGCCGGAGCGCGTACCCTGTGTTTGCTATGGAAGAGATCATTTCTTGACGGCAGAGCCCGTCTGGGCAAACCTGTCAGGGCGTCCGGGGCTCCGGATGCTCCATGACCTGCTGACCTAAGCAGCCGGAAATTCCCGACATAGGACGTTGTCGGTGAGGATCGTGTGGATTCTGCAGGGCAGCGCCGCGATGAGATCGCGCAGGAATTGGGCAGCGGCCATCTTGCCGACCTTTTTCTCCAGCCGCACGAAGGCGAACTTTGAGGTCCGGTATATGGCTACGAACATGTAAAGCTTGCCCTCGGCCGTGCGCAACTCGGCGATGTCGATGTGGACGTAGCCGATGGGGTAGCGTTTGAATTTCTTCTTCGGCTTGTCGCCCTCCATGCCCGGCAGACGGCTGATGTCATGGCGCTGCAGGCATCGATGCAGCAAAGAACGCGTCAGATGTGGGATGCTCGGCTGCAGGGCGTAGAGACAGTCATCGAGCGGCAGCAGCGTGTGGCGCCGGAAAGCGACAATCACGGCTTCCTCCTCGACGCTGAGAGCTGTCGAATGCGCTTCCTTCGGACCCATCCGCACGTCTTCAACCGTCTGACGCTTGCGCCACTTGGCGACGGTCTTGACGTTGATGCCCAACTCCCGGCTCAGCGCCGCGTTCGAAGCGCACGATCGCTGTATTGCTGTTCGGATCGCGTGCGTGGTCGTGGCGCTGCCGTGAAGAATTTGTCCCATAGTGCGTCCTTCTGATGGTCACAGATAACTAGACCAGCACACGATGGGACTAAACACCTAGTCCAATGACGCGCGGTCTCTCCACATGCATCAAAGCCACCGAGCCAAATTCCAATAGGGCGATACTGCGCGGTCATTCCGTGCTCCTCCGACCGGCCGATGTCCACCGCGGTGGACAGATCCGGCACCAAGTCTCACAACTCACATGCGTGACAGCCGCTCTTCGTCATCCACCACTTCCAAAGAACCGTTGTTGTCAGTCCAGGCCCACAGCACGATGTTGAAGTCCGATAACGACGCACCCTTCGCAAAACTCTTGATCAGGAGCCCCGCAAACCGATCTGCTATGAGGGCCCGTGCTAACTCCTGTGTCGGCACCAATTGGCCATCGAGCATCTTCATGCGCCATGCAGGGTCGGCAAGCATCGCCTCGGTCGCGCCATACCGGTCAAGTCCGTCCTGATCGCGGGTATCGAAAATAGGCCCAAGGTCGGCCTTGTAGGACACCAGGATCGTGGGTTGCAGGCTGCCGACCTGGTTGGCTTCTCTAAGAGCGGTCGCGGGATCCAGCGAGGTGTAGAGGGTAGGGGTGCCCTTGGCATTGAAGCGCCCTCCATAGAGTTCAGCGCCTCGTCCGGACAGAGGTTCACGCGCATAGACCGGGTTCAGGGCGCGATAGAGTGGCCCCGTGTAGCGCCCATCTTTCAGCGGCATCAGGCAAAGACACCCGCATCGACCGCATCGATGTATTCCAGAACTTGCTGAGCTTTGCCTTCCTGCACCAGCTGCATGGCTGTCCGGCCATCAAAGCCGGGCAGGGGCTCTGACCGGTACCATGCATAGGCCATCAGTTCTGAGCCGAAGCGGGGCTCGACTTTGTTCAGCACCTCTACCAATTCGCGCAGGCGGCGCTGCGTCTTGTCCGAACCAATGCGGGTTCGCCTCTGCAACGCGTCTTTGCCCAAGCCGACGGTCAATGCGATCTCTTCTGCTGACGTGCGTAGCACCGCGGCGATCTTGCGCGGTTCGAATTGCCCAGCTTCAGCAAAGTTCGTGATGTGCATGATCTATGCTCCTACAGTGATACTGACGGTATATAGCGACAATATTGCTGAATTTCAAGCTGTCAGGAGGCGCTGTGCCTTCGTTTCCCATGCTAATCCGTAACGCTGCATTGCTCTGAACGCCGGAAATCCTGATTTTTGGGCCTGAAAAGTCGCAGTAGGCGCGTTTTTTGCCGATCGAGAACATCAGATAAATTATTGATAATATGCCAAAGACTGCTGCGGTCGGGCTGGGGTTGCCGATATACCTTGCCGATCTTGGACCCCAACCGGCACTGACTGCATGAAGTCCTTGGGAATCGCGGTGGTGTCGGACCCTTGTCAGTTTCCGCGGTCCAGTTGGCGGTTGGAAAGTGAAAGTGTTCTTCGGGTTTTGTGACTGACGGATGAGGGCCTTTGGGGTCCCGCAGATGGGTCCGGGCCGGGTTCCGGTCTGCCGTTCCGGATGAAGGGCATTCCTATGCAATCAGGTGTCTTGCGCGTGCTCCGCGCAACCGCCGCCTCCTGGTGGCGGCATAGAGAGCTGCGCCGAACTGGCCAAACGGCGCTGGCACAGCGGCTCAAACGCCAGACCGTCCTGCGTGATTTCGGCTATCTGAAGCAGGCGGCGTCATTGCCAAACGCGCATGTGATCTGCGGGGAGGGTGGGACATTCCTCCATCTCGGTTGGACCACCGTCTCGACCTTCGCGCCGATCGAGCGCTTTCCCTTGGCCGCTCTTGCGGTCGCACGAGGGACTCCGTTCATCGATATCCGAACCGTCACCGATGTCATCGTCTTCGCGAACCTGCCGCGGGTGGCGCGGGACGGATCGACCGACCCTGACCCTTGCGGTCCTGGCAGGTCCGTCTCGCTGACCACCTACATCGACATGGTCGAAGCCCTCGGTGCCAAGATCGCCAACGATCCGCGGCCCCGTCGGTCAACCTAGTCACCACTCCCTCTCACCAAAACTCGAAAAGGAGGCCAGCCATGGCCCGATCCCGTACGCCCAAATTCGATGCCTCCGAGGTCATCACAAACGAAATCATCCGCATCATCGAGCGCGGCGTCCTGCCGTGGCGCAAGCCATGGACCGCAGGTGGCAGCTGTCGCCCCCTGCGCGTGGGCGGGGAACCCTACCAGGGCGTGAACAATTTCCTGCTGACCATGCGGACCGTGATGGCGGGCCACAGCTCTCCCTTCTGGATGACGCTGCCGCAGGCCAATGCGTTGGACGCAAAGGTCCGCAAGGGCGAGAAGTCGTCTGTCGTCGTCTACTACGGACAAAGCCGGACGAACGCCGCCGATGAGGACGGTCGCAGCGATGGGGATGATAGCTCTGAGGAAGCCCGCGTCTTTCGCTTCCAGAAATCCTACCGCGTGTTCAATGCCTGCCAGATCGAGGGCCTGCCCGACAGTTTCTATCCGGACCCCGCTCCAGCGCCTGAAAATCCCCCGTCCGAGCCCATCCCGCACATGCAGGCGTTTTTCGATGCCATCGACATCATGACCGTCTTCACGGGCACGGAGGCGTACTATTTGCCCCCCGTGGACAAGGTCTACATGCCATCCATCACGCGGTTCCAGGACCCGCGCAATTTCTACGGGGTCTGGGCCCATGAGCTGGCCCATAATGCCGCGCTCCGGTTTATGCCGCGCCGACCCTTACAACCTGTTGCGTT
>NZ_LPUY01000047.1 GCF_001518015.1 Tritonibacter horizontis | reverse complement strand
CGCGACGGGCCTGGGTCATCAGGAAGGCCGAAAGCACAGACTTACCTGACCCGGGCCGCCCCATGATCAGGGTATGGCCGCTGGTGGGTTCTTTGTCGGGCGATCCCTGCTCGTGATAGGAAAACCGGTAGGCGCTCTGTTCCGGCGTGGGCAAATATGTGACGACCCGGCCCCAGGGGGTAAGTGCTGCAGGTTTGCCGAGCTGTGTCCGGTGGAAGGCCGCAAAATCCGCGAAGTTGCGGTTGGTGACGGCGCTGGCGCGGACGCGCTTGGGCTGGTTGCCGGGGTGCTGGCTGAGGTAATGCGCCTTGGCCGCGACCCGCTCGCCAATCATCTTCACGCCTTCCGTTGCGGCGGCGTTCACAATCTCGGCGCTGAGGGTTTGCAGTTCTTCGAGCGTGTCGCAAAAGAGCGTCACGACCATGTGATGCTCGCCGAAGCTTTGGCGCTTGGCCTCGAGATCATCGGCGGCGATGTCGAGGGCTTCCAGGAGCGAGAGGGCTGCGTCCTGGCTGGCCTGCATCTGGCGCTTTTGCCGCTTGATGCGGCCCGCCATGAGGTTCGAATTGATCGGCGTGAAGGAATGCGTGACGATCATGTCGACCGGCAGGTTCAGCATGTCGAACATGGTGCAGGAAGTGGCCTCCGAGTATTCTCCGATGGTGAAACTCTTGCCGTAGCGGTGTCCCACGACGCCTTCGGAAAGCTCGAAATGGTCTCGGTGAAACGTCACGCGGGTATTGGCAACGTTGAAGGACAAAAAGCCGTAGGTGTTTGCCGGGTAAAGCGGTAGCTCGGTGCCCGTGTTGAGCGCCCCCAGAAACCCCACCAACTCCCCCGATGCGGCCGACAGCAGGCGCGGCTTGAGCTCTGTGAGGCCGGACAGGAAGACGTTCACGGCCTCACCGAGGCGCTGCAGGCGTTTGCGGGTCTCCTCCCTCAGCCGATCCGGCGCGCTGCGGCTGAGGAATGGCAGAAGGCTTTTAGGGGGCGGGCGGTGAATGACGGTGAGCGTCAGCGTCTTGTCGCGCAGCCCGCTGGTCTCGAGTTTCGCGCGCCAGCGCCGGTCAACCTCGCCTGCGAAGCTGTCCTCACGGATCGGGTCGAGATCAGGTTTGATGGCCTTTGAGACCTTGTGGACGTAGTAGCTGAATTCCGGTCCCAGCTGCGCGATGATCCGGGCGAAGAGCGCCGTCACCTTGTCGAGATAGGCATCGTCGGTTGTATAGCTGTTGATCCCTTCGAGCCGAATGCAGCGGAAGAGCTCGTTGACCCGGGTGCGCACGGTCTGGTCATCGACGAGGCTCACATAGGGCAGCATATGCGCGAGGCGGGTCTCGCGCGCATACCAGTCTGGCGTCATTGTGCGGGCATCGAGCGCAGCATCACGGGGCATAGCTGTCTCCGCCGTGAATGCTGCGGTTCCGCGTGGGCGGGGTTTCCTGCAGCGTCGTCATTATCACGTCGATGAAGCGCGGATCCCAGTCTGCGGCCTTCCAAAGAACGGGATAGAGCAGGGCAGCGACACCCAGCACCGCGATGTGCTGGACCCAGACGAACAAGAGCACTGAGCCGAAGAGCCAGACCATCGCGTACATGATGGGCAGGCCCAGAAGCTTCGGCGGCCGCACGAGCCCGAGAAAAAGGGGCGAGCGTTCAGCCACCGGCAAAGACCGCGGCAACGATGGTGGGGGCGGCCGCAACACCGGCGATGCCCACGAGGACCCAGAGCGCTTGGCGCAGGTCGATGATGTTGAAGAACCAGCTCAAGAAAACGCCGAGGACCGCGAGTGTGGCGATGACCACACCAAGGGGTCCGGTCAGCGCATCGACAATACCCTGCAACAAGCTTTGGATCGGGGAGAGATCGATGCTCTGTGCAAGGGCGGGCTCGGCAATGAACAAAAATAGCGCCAGCGAGGCGACAAAGAGGTTTGAAATCTGTTTCATGAATTTGATCCTTCCAATCGGGCCACGACGGCCATGACGCGGGCCAGGTGGTTCTGGGTTTCTCGGTAAGGGGGAATGCCACCGTGTTGGCGCACGGCGTCCGGCCCCGCGTTGTAGGCTGCCAGCGCCAGATGCGGATCGCCGAAGCGTTCCAGCATCATCGCGAGGTAGCGGG
>NZ_LPUY01000046.1 GCF_001518015.1 Tritonibacter horizontis | reverse complement strand
GGGATTTTCCTTTGGATCAGGGTCTGAGTTCCAAAGGACAAAAAGCCCGCTTTCGTAATGGGGCGGGCCTCTGTCAAGGGTTTCGGGCAAGTCAAAAATCCCAGCGAAGATTTCATTCTTCACCGAGTTTTAAGGCACAAATTCAGAAGCTTACTTTTTCTTTTTCACTGCATCCGCACGTCAGGACTGAAGGACACCCCCTGCACGGGCTTCGCTCTTCCGTCCGTAGTCAGCCTCATGGCTGCCACTCTATGCCTGGTCCAAATCTGATCCCTGGGTACCTATCTTTTACGCGTATTCAGCGTTAGCCGATAACTTGCGGGCTTCCGGCATCTCCAGGAACCTCGTCCCGGCAAGGGACCTCGTCGTACCTGTCGTCAGGTGCAGTGCGTTCCTCCGTCCGATCAAGTTCTGGAATTGTTTTACTCAGACCGTTGCCGGGGAGCTCTGCGCATGGCGGAATGGTGTGCCGTCTCGCCACATGCGGTGCAAAACAACGCCAATGCGCCGCGCAAGTGCAATCAATGCCCGTTTCGATCCACGCCGATGGGCCACTCTGAGCGCCCAAGCCTGGAGCCAGTTTGGTGACCCACGGTGCATCAAGATCATCGCCGCTTGATACAAGGCCGTTCGAAGGCCTCGGTCGCCGGCTCGGGTGATCTGCCCGACAATGTCCATCTCTCCGGATTGAGTGCGCCTCGGCGTCAGCCCCACCCACGGACCAACATCCTTCGATCGCACAAACCGGGTCGGATCGTCGATCGCGGATTTGACCGTCAGGGCGACGATCCGACCGACGCCCGGCATCGTCATCATCAGACGGCAAACGTCGTCTTGTTTTGCCAGATCCGCGATTGTCGCATCCAATTCAGCCAACTCGGCGCGCAACTGCGCACGCGCGCGCAAAAGGGCCTCTGTCGACGCCGACAGGATTTCATTTTGCTCAACCAATTCCCTCACCCGGGCCTCGTACCTGATCCGGGTGACATGCCCGAGCTTCAGACCGAAGTTCCGCAGAACACCACGCATAGAAAGCTCGAGGTTGATGATCACCTGTTGAACTGATTTTCTCGCCGTCAACAGAGCGCGGATTTCCTGAGAGGACACAGATTTGCGGTGTACGGGCCTGTACCATCCCATTTGAAGCAACCGCGCAATCCCCTGAGCATCGCGCCTGTCGGTTTTGATCGGCATAGCTTTCAAGGCGGCCTTCACCAACCGCGTTTCCATCAAAACCACGTCAAAGTCGGCCTCTTCGATGCCCCTGCTCAGCCATTGGGACAGTGGTCCGGCTTCGAGCCCAATTGCATCGACCGCGTAAGGTAATGACGTCATCGCACGCACCAGCGCCTCAGGCTCGCTGGCTGCCTCCAACTCCTCAACAACCTTCCCTTGCGGCCCCAGCACACAAATCGCCGTGCTTGCCAGAGATACATCCAATCCGATAAATACATTCATGTCGTTGCCCTTCTATTCTTAGGAATTGAGGCGCATGGAAACATACGACCTCGTAGACGCGCAGCAGGCGCATCAAGGGCAACGGCACTTCAGATCATGCTGACAAACAAGCGAAACGTGCTCGATTCGCCGAAAGCCCCATTACGGCATCTTTCGCTTTTCAGGGTGACGGGCCCGAAAGCTATTAACAAGGGCGGGCCGTCAACGCGGTCCGCCTTCCTCAGCAACAAAGAGAAAGCCACGCAGCAAAACCGCCGAACTTGTTGATCAATAGAGCCGACATTGAGGCAGCGCGCGGCGATCGACCGCTAGGAGCCCAAATCGACCAATGCTGCGCAAGCGTCGAAAGGCCACTTTTGCCAACTTACTGGATGACAAGAAATAATGTCTTTACCCGTTTTCGCTGCTGGGCCTCGCGATATTGTCTCTGCGAAATGCCCGAGTATCACCTGAAGACCGGCTCAAGCATCGGACTTTATGCATGGCATTGGCGGCGTGCAAAAATGCATACGCCTCCAATGCGGCAGATCAGATTACGCCGCCGTTTGCACGCAACGTCTGGCCATTGACCCAAGCAGCATCTGGCCCCGCGAGGAACGCCACAACATTTGCGATATCCTGCGGTGTCCCAAGCCGTTCCAGGGGTGACATTTTTGACATGCGATCGACGACCTCTTGTGGCTTGCCGTCTAGGAAAAGCTGCGTTGCTGTTGGGCCAGGGGCGACCGTGTTCACAGTGATCGACCGCCCGCGAAGTTCCTTGGCCATAATGCCTGTCATTGTTTCGACGGCCGCTTTGGTCGCAGCGTAGACGCCGTAAGTCTCAAGCTTCAATCCGACGACGCTGGTCGATAAGTTAACGATTGCCCCGCCGTCACGAAGGCGATTTGCGGCTTCTCTTAGCAGGTTGAACGTGCCTTTGAAATTGATTGCGACTTGAGTGTCAAAGAGAGCGTCATCGCTATCTGCAATAGGTGCCAACTTCAAAATGCCCGCATTGTTGACCAAGATGTCGATCCCGCCAAAGGCTGTTTCTGCGGAGTCGAACATCCGTTTGACAGCGACCGCATCCGACACGTCGGCTTGAGTTGCGATGGCTTTATCGCCCGCTGCTTCGATCTTTTCGACAATTTGATGTGCGGCGGCTTCGCTTCCTGCATAGTTGACGATGACGTTGAATCCATCCGCTGCAAGCCGTTCAGCTATCGACGCGCCAATCCCACGTGAAGCACCGGTCACCAATGCTGTTCTGTTTTCGTTAGTGGCCATATTTTGTCCTTTCGTTGATCGGCCCTATGCCGACCTTTTCGGAACAATAGGCATTTATATAGTTTGGATAATCTACTATAATCCGGCATCACTGTTCTGCATAATCGGATAATAAATGGACCGTCTTGATGCCATGAACGTCTTCGTGCGGATCGTAGAAGTGCGAAGCTTTTCTAAAGTCGCAACTGATCTGGGGTTGCCAAGATCAACGGTCACAGATGCGATCAAAGCACTTGAGGCGCGATTGGGCGTGAGCCTGCTGCACCGTACTACAAGGGTCGTGCGCCCAACGCTGGATGGTGAAGCATATTATCAACGCTGCCTGTCAATCCTATCCGAGATTGAAGATGCCGAAGACGCCTTTGCAGGAACCACGCCGAAAGGTTCGCTGCGTATCGAAACCCATGGTGTCCTAGCGCGGCATTTCCTGTTGCCTTCGCTGCCAGGTTTCATGGCGCGTTTTCCTAACATTGAGATCCATATCGGAGAAGGAGATCGACTGGTTGATCTGGTCCGCGAAGGTGTGGACTGCACGATACGGGTGGGTGATCCGATCGATAGCAACATGACCGGTCGCAAATTGACGGACCTTGAAGAGGTGACCTGCGCGGCCCCGACCTACCTTGAACGGTTCGGTACACCGCAAAACATTGACGCGCTCAAAGGCCACCAGATGATCGGATTTCGCTCTACCGCGACAGGATCTATCTTGCCGCTCGAATTTGTTCAAAATGGTATCCTGCGCACGGTCTCACTCCCGACACCAATCACTGTAAGCGGCGCAGACACATTGGCGCATTGCGCCCGTCTTGGCCACGGCATTATCCAAAAGCCACGCTATTCTGCCGCCGAAGATCTTGCCGCAGGGCGCTTGATTGAACTCCTCAGCGACACACCACCGGCCCCGTCCCCTGTTTCGATCTTTTACCCACGCGACCGATACCTGTCGCCGCGCGTGCGCGTGTTTATTGACTGGGCCGCAAAAGCGTTTTCGCATCAATGACCACGGAAGATCAGCATATCGACACTCGGCAGTTCCTATAAGCGGATAACGTGCTGGCGAGGGAATGCTTACGCGTCTGCGGGTGTAGCCTGACATATCTCGATAAAGGCCCGTAGGGGTTTGGGAGCAAAGCGGCTCGGATAATAGAGGTATGGCCCCTCAACGTCGGACCACCAGCCCGGCAGCACGGGCACCAGCTTTCCACTTTCGAACTCATCCTCCAGCCAGTTGCGGAAGGTATATATGATTCCCATTCCCGCTTGCGCATATCGGAACCCAGTGTTGAGCGCGCCTACGCTAAGGATAAGCGCGTTTTGGGGTTCCACTTTCACGGACTGTCCTTCGCATTGCAGCGTCCATGGAAGCAAAGGGCCCGCGTCCAGCCGGTAACGGATCGCGAGGTGGGCGGTGAGGTCTTTGGGAACCTGCGGCACCCCGTATGCATCAAGATAAGCTGGCGATGCGGCCATCGCCATTTGTTGCCTGCGCGGACCGACCGGTATCGAGATCATGTCCTGCTCCAGCACGCTGCCGTAGCGAATGCCCGCATCACAGCCTGCCGCAACAATATCGACGAGATCGCTCTCTACCGTGATCTCCACCTCCACGTCTGGATGCTGCGTCCGATATGCGGCAAGCAAAGGCGGCAATATATCCGGCATGACCGCCCCCGGCACGTTGAGCGACAACCGCCCCTGTATCTGCCCTCCGAGCGTTGCAACGTCATGGCAGGCAGCATCCACTGCGGATAACAATGGGCCCACACGATCCACCAGAAGTTGCCCCGCTTCCGTTAGGTGCTGGCTGCGCGTTGTGCGGCGCAGCACGGGGGTGCCAAGTTGCGTCTCTATCCGCGAGACCGTGGTGCTAACCTTTGAGGCTGCTATGCCGAGCCGCTGGGAAGCTGCGCGGAAGCCGCCTTCACGGATAACTGCCAGAAGAACGGCAAGATCGTCAGCAGAAATATTGTTCTTCATTGAGAACAGTCCACTCCAGTTTTGATATCTTATGCAATTATTGCAGAACAGTCATCTTGTCGATCATCAATAAGAATTGCGCCAACTGGCACGAGTCAAAGAAATGGAGATCGAATAATGCTCATTGTTACAGGAGCCTCGGGAAAACTCGGCGGACTTGTGGTTGAGGCTCTGCAGCGTCTCGTGACAGCGGACCAAATCGGAGTCAGCGTACGTGACTCGGAAAAACTGGCCGGTCTCGCGGCGCGTGGCGTACGCGTAAGGCGTGGTGATTACGAAAACGCTGACAGCCTGCGCCACGCGTGGGAAGGAGCCAGCCGCGTACTGTTGGTGTCCTCAAATGCAGCTTCCAGTGGAGGCGACCCGTTGCAACAGCACGAAACGGCGATTGCTGTGGCCAAGGAGCTGGGTGTCGAACGGCTACTCTACACCAGCCAGGTGTCGGCCAATGAGCAGTCGCATTTCCCACCTGGACGCCATCATGCCGCAACGGAGGCTATGTTGGCTGATTCAGGTCTGGCGTGGACCTCCATGCGGCACGGGTTCTATGCGGACAGCGCCATGAGCATGAATGCGCAGGGATTTGCGAATGGCAATCTGGTGGGGCCGGCAGATGGCAAGGTGGCTTGGACGACCCATGAAGACTTGGCTCACGTCGATGCGCTTTTGCTGGCAGGAAAAGAGACATTCGAAGGCGTGACTCCACCCCTCACCGGCAGCGAGGGGCTTGATCTTGCTGACCTCGCGCAGATGGCAAGCGGGGCGACAGGAAGAACAATCAAGCGCCAGATCATCAACGAAGAGGAAATGATCGAGAACTTGCAACGAGCCAACCTACCGGAAGCGGTCAAAAGCGTCATTCTGGGTTACTACCGCGCCGCACAGGCAGGGGAATTCGCAATGGTGGATCCCACACTTGAGCGCCTGCTGGGTCAAAGACCACGCCCGATGCAGAATGTTGTGAGACGACATCTGGTATGATGATGAACGGTGGAGATCTTGGAAAGGCAATCACCAAGGGTTGGAATTTCCGGAAGCAGCCATTGGCGCAACCGCAGCGAATATACCCTTTGTCCCGCATCTTACCAGTTCGTACACGACGCAGCGAACGGCAGGTGTACGGATATGGTGGGACTTCTGAGAATTTCATCGTACCAGCCATCTTGCACACCAATATCGCCCATTTCACTCGGCTCAAAGGTGACGGGAGATTGTAACGAAGACCCCCCCTTATAGACAGCCTAAATGTAGGTGACCTACCCCCCTCTGGCATTCGACCGCACTTACCGATCGGGCACCGCTTCAAGGGAAGTTTCGAACCGCTTGCCCGCCGCTGCAGCTTCTTTCAAGAGCGCGTCGAAATTGTCAGGTGGATTGCCATCTTCCAACATCCCTTTGAACGTCGCATAGGCATCCGTCTTGCTGCCATAGGCGCGCAGGGTCTTGTCGTCGTTCACCCAGGCCACCACGATGACCTTCGCGTCGCTGTTGAAGCGGTAGAACAACCGATACTGCTGGAAAAATTTCGCCCGGAACCAGTGCTTACGATGATCGCCGAGTGTGCCGCCTTGCCGGAAGGCGGCGGCACCCGGATCTGCCGGTATGGCCTCGGTGACCAGCTTGAAGATGGCGGCCAGCCGTTTCGTGGAATTTTTCTTGCGCCAGGTCTTGGGATCGCGTGCCTTACGCGCCGCGACCTCCAGGGTCAGCCCTTCGAGCTGGTCCAGAAAGAGCGGATGCGCATAAATCGACCATCCGTTTACGACAAGGGGCGCTTGGGCGGGCACGCTATCGCCGCTCATTCATCCTCGATCGAGAGCGGCGCATCGAGATCGACGTGAACGTCTCCGACCAGTGCGGCAAGACGATCATGCAAAGCCCCATCGAACACCCGAATGCGGTCCGGATGCGCCTTGATATCGGCCTCGACAAAATCAAGAAACGCTCCGAGCGCAGGATCATCCTCGTCGCTGCGCACGGGCTCGATATAGACCCTGCCACTCGGCTCGGTGCAGTAGCGAATCTGGTCGCCCTTGCCCAGCTTGAGCTGCTTGCGCACACCCGCCGGCACGGTCGTCTGATATCGATCCGTGAGCTTCGATACATCTTGTGCGAGGGCTGTCATGGCAGTCTCCTGAAGAAAAGGTTCTTTGCTACCCGCGATAGGTAATGCATTTGCATTGCCTTGTCAAGACAAGCCGCAGCATCTGCTGTCGCCGGGCAGGTCGATGAACCGTCCGGCGCAGGACCTAATTTCGCTCCGCCAGGAACTCCGCCAGCACCGGGCTGGCAGCACCTTTCGCGGAGCTGAGCAGCTCCGAGCCCGCAAGCGAGGCCTTCGACAGGCGTACGAGCCCACCAGTTTCCTCGATGCGGTAGCAGCGGCGCTTTTGCCGCCCGCGCCTGTAGTGGGTCGCGGTGACAATCTGGCAGGTGCTGCCATCGGTGAGCGTCACGGGTGCTGCGAGTTTGATCTTGTCTCCCTCCTCGTAGTCCGGGATCGCAGCCCAGTCCTGGCAGCGCTGGCGCCAGGCATGAGCATAGCTGTCTGGGTCTTTCAGCTCGGACAGCAGGGCCAATAGGCTCAGTGGCGCGCGGGATTCGACTGGTCCCGCGCTTTCCTCCATGTCCTTGTAGCCCCAGCAGCCGTCATCATATCGGGTAAGGAATACGGCGGCGAAAGTGATGGAGCCATCCGCATCGGTGACATAGGTCGTGTCTTCGACAGGGGTGCCGTCGATATTTGTGACTTTTGTCGCCGCGTACCAAGTCGAACCCACCTTGCAGGCTTTGACCAGTTCCGTCTTGCGCCTTTCGCCCTCGAAGGTGCACAGCCGAGCAATCTCCGCTTTCTCATCCGCGTAGGTCTGGACGCGGCCGTCGGTGTAGAAGAGCCATCCCATTTCAGAGTCCTTTCTCTCATTGGGGGAATTGTTGTCGCCAATGTCCCGAGAGGGCCGCAGGCCCGGCAGGGTATTGGCGATGCGTGTTTGAGAAAGGGCGCGTTACGCCGCCCTCCGGTCATCGATTTCCATCAGCGCATCGAGCGGCACGCGATAGGG
>NZ_LPUY01000045.1 GCF_001518015.1 Tritonibacter horizontis | reverse complement strand
GGCCGGGGCCCCAGCCGCTGTCCTCTTGGGGGCCGAAATCGCCTGGCAGGGCGGAGGTGATCTCTGGCCCGTCGCAGCGACCCTGCGGCAGGGCGACCAGCGCTTCGGCCATGCGGGCCAGTGACAGCCGGGCGACGGCGATCTTTGCGCCGCCCGCCGCGCGGCTCAGCGCATCCAGCACCGCCGCTGCCATCATGTATCCGGTGGCATGGTCGAGCGCCTGCACCGGCAAGGGCGTTGGCTTGTCTGCCCCGGCCCAGTCCCGGCCTGCATCGGCAAGGCCCGCGCTCATCTGCACCAGGCTGTCAAAACCACGCCGCCCGGCCCAGGGCCCGGTCCAGCCATAGGCATCCAGCGTAACCTCGACCCGGTTTGGTGCAATTGCATCGCGGGTGGCCAGATCCAGCCCCAGATCCTCCAGCGCGCCGGGGCGATAGCCATGCACCAGCACATCCGCCTGCGCCAGCAGCTGCCGCACCCGCGCCTGTCCGGCGGGGCTGCGCAGGTCCAGCGCGGCCATATGCTTGCCGAGCGCCACATCCTGCAACACGCCCGGTTCGTCCCATCCCGGCGGGTCGATGCGCAGCACATCGGCGCCGAACCCGGCCAGCGTGCGGGTGCTGACGGGACCGGCCAGCACCCGCGTCAGGTCGAGCACCCGCAACCCGGCCAAGGGGCGCGAGAGGCTGGCGGCGGGGCGCGGGCGCAGCACCACGCGGCGGGGCTTCACCCAGTCGATCAACGGCTCCTGCGCGACGGCGGCCCCCTGCGGATGGGCCAGCCATTCGGCCCGGCTGCGCAGAGCGGCCGCGACGCCGCCGGCCGCGACCACCGCCTGTTCCAGCGCATCACCGGACCAGCGGGCCACGGCGGCGGTCACCGCCTCCCGCGCGCCGCCCCAGCCCAGCACC
>NZ_LPUY01000044.1 GCF_001518015.1 Tritonibacter horizontis | reverse complement strand
ACGGCGGTCGCTTCGGGCTCTGCCCGAAGCGAAACCATTGCGCCGCAATCGGCAAGCATTCAGGCCGCAAAGGTCGATGCGCGATCGAAGTGGATCAGCTTTTGAAAACGGCCAGCGCCTCTGCAAGATCAATCGCACCATCATAGAGCGCGCGTCCCGAGATGGCGCCATTCAGCGGCGCGCCACAGGATTTGAGCGCCCGCAGGTCGTCAAGCGAAGAAACGCCGCCGGACGCGATCACCGGAATCGACACCGCATTGGCCAGCGCCGCAGTGGCGGGAACATTCGGACCCTTCATCGCGCCATCACGCATGATATCCGTATAGATGATGGCGGCCACGCCCGCGTCCTCAAAGGATTTCGCCAGATCGGTGACCTCGACATCGGTCTCCTCGGCCCAGCCCTTGGTCGCGACCTTGCCGTTGCGGGCATCAATTCCCACCGCAACCTTGCCGGGAAAGGCGCGGGCCGCCTCACGCACCAGATCGGGGTTCTCGACCGCCACGGTGCCCAGAATCACCCGCGCCAACCCCTTGTCGAGCCAGCGTTCGATGGTCGCCATATCGCGGATGCCACCGCCCAGCTGCGCGGGCACCTTGGTCTGCTTCAGGATCTCTTCGACGGGGGCCGCATTGACGGGCGCGCCGGCGAATGCGCCGTTCAGATCGACCAGATGCAGCCATTCACAGCCGGCCGCGACAAATTCCAGCGCCTGTGCTGCGGGATTGTCGTTGAACACTGTCGTCTTGTCCATGTCGCCGTGCAATAGCCGCACGGCCTGGCCGTCCTTGAGGTCGATGGCGGGGTAGAGGATCATCGGCTGCGCCCTTTATGGTCGTTAAAGCTCCTGCGCGCCCTTGTGCCCAAGCGGCAGCAGAATTGCAACGCACTGCCCGCGAGGCTCCTGCGCCGTCCTGAGCCGCCCCGCGCCCTGATGAGGCCGACCGCTGGCGACCCAAGGTCAATCTTGCCCGAGAGGGCCTGCCTCGGTCAGAGTTCAATCCAGGAGGAGGATCATCCCATGAAACATTTGATTGCAACCCTGACCGTCACACTCGGTCTTGCGGGGGCGGCTCTGGCCGCTGACCCGATCGAAGGCACCTGGCAAACGGAACCGGACGATGGCGCCTATGCCCATGTCGCGATGGCGCCCTGTGGCGCGGCGCTCTGCGGCACCATCACAAGCACGTTCAACGCCAATGGTGCCTATCAATCGCCCAATCTGGGCAAAACGCTGGTGATCGATATGGTCGCACAGGGTGGTGGCGCCTATGAAGGCAAGGTCTGGCGGCCCTCGAATGACAAGATCTACCTGGGTAAAATGGACCTCAACGGGGACACCCTGCGCTTGCGGGGCTGTGTCGCAGGCGGGCTGATCTGCTCCAAACAAACCTGGACGCGGGTAAAATAACGGGGCGGCGCGGCGCGACAGAGAAGGCGTCGCGCCCCTTGCCTGCCTCAGACCCATCGCGGAATTTGGCTCAGAACAGTCCCATCTGCACTGGAATAGGCACAAACCCACGTTTCACCTGGCGCTGGCGGGTGCTGTTGAACAGCGCTTCTGCCTCGTCGAGGGAGGCACAATAGTTGCGCCGCTCATGGCCGCCGGCTTTGCCAATCGGACCCGAGGCCTGCACCACACACCAGTCGCCAAACAGGGTGGGGGCGAGGCTGAGGACCAGATAGCGGTGCTGGCCGTCGCGATGACTGAATTTTTCAAAACGTAGGTACACGGTAAAACGGGCCCGACCGGTGAATTTGGTCGGGCTCGTATGCCCTGTTGCCAGGAATATGTCCATTGTTCACGTGGCGTTGGCGGGCCGGTGTTGCAGGACTGTCAGGCCACCGGAACGCGTCGACAGTTCCCCCCCCCGAGCGGCCCCGGCCCTTGGGGCGTCGCCTGATCGCCGCCGGGCCACCGGGACCCGCCCGGTGAATTGCCCGACCCGCCAGCCTTCATCTTTTGAAAAATACCTCGGAGCGCGAGGCAGCGCCTCGCATAGACGAGCCTTTCGCGCCCGCCGGAGGACGGGGCGCGCACATGGCGCAAATTCACGTCCGCTTGGCATCGTTTGGCAGGGAGGTCCCGAGCTTGCGGATCAGGGCGCCCAGGTCAGGAAATTGGCAATCATCCGCAGCCCGACATGCTGGCTTTTCTCCGGGTGGAACTGCATCCCCAGCATCGTGTCCCGGCCGATCACTGCGGTCACATCACCGGCATAATCCACATGCGCCAGACGGTCCGACGGCCGCGTGACGCGAAAGTGGTAGCTGTGGACGAAATAGCAGTGGTCGCCTTGATCAACCCCATCAAAAACCGGATGCGGGTTGTCAATGATCAGGTCGTTCCACCCCATATGCGGCACCTTCAGGGCGGGATCCTCGGGGGTGATCTTGACCACATCGCCGCCGACCCAGTCCAGGCCCGCTGTCTCGCTATACTCATGGCCCCGCGTGGCCATCAGCTGCATGCCGACACAGATCCCGAGGAAGGGGCGGCCCCGGACCTCGACGGCTTCGACCATTGCCTCGTACAGCCCTTTGTGGCCGCGCAACTCCTGCGCGCAGGCGGGAAAGGCGCCATCGCCGGGCAGCACCAGCCGGTCTGCCCGTGCCACAACATCGGCGTCAGAGGTCACGACGACCTCGCCCGCGCCGACCTCGCCGGCCATGCGCTGAAACGCCTTTTCTGCCGAGTGCAGATTGCCGGATTCATAGTCGATGATGGCGGTCAACATGGGCGGACATCCTTCGTTCTCTTGCGGATCCTGAAGTGGCGGGAATCCGGGCGCGGGTCAAGAGCGCAGGGCCGGATCCGGTGGCCCGAGATGCTCCAGCAAGGCGATGACCTGGTCGAAAACACCCGTCTCCAGGGCCTGACGGGGCGGGCCGAACTCGCCGGCCAGACACAACAGGGTAAAGCCATGGATCAGCGACCAGACCTGAAACTCGATCACCCGGCAGTGGCCGCCTTCCGGCACAAAGGGCGCGCAGACTTCGCGCAGGATCTGATAGGCATCGGCGGTTTCCTGATTGCGCCCCGGCACCAGGCTGGCCAGCCCCTGATTGCCAAAGATCACGGTCAGGATGCCGGCATGATCAAGTCCGAACCGCAGGTAGCCGCGACAGATTGATTTGAGCTGGCCGCGCGCCGACGGATCCCCCTGCCTGCGGGCCTCCTGCATGTAGCTGGAGAAGATGCGAAACCCTTCTTCTGCAATTGCCGCCCTCAGCCCCGGCAGACCGCCAAAGTGGTGCGCCGGGGCGGCATGGGACACACCGGCGCGGGCGGCACATTTGCGCAACGTCAGCGCCTCGATGCCGCCGTCCTCAAGCAGATCGATCCCGGCCTGGACCAGGGCATTGCGCAGGTCGCCATGATGGTGTCGGGGCTTGGATGTGTCGCGGCTCATGCGGGCAGGGTCAATGAAGGACTTGACGGTGTCAAGTTGATATGTACTTTACACTGTCAAGTTTGATCGGAAAGTGATGAGTGAAGGAGACTTGGTGATGACCCTTGAATTCTGGACCCGGCGGCGGCTGGCCTGGGCGCTGGCGACCCTATGGGGGCTTTCGGTGCTGATCGCGCTGGGATCGTTGCGCTTTGTCGTAGCGGAGATGTCCGTGGTGATGCCGGCGATGCTGCATCACGCGCTGGCACGGCCAGTGATGCTCTATCTGCATATTGGATTGGCGCCGGTGGCGCTGGCGCTGTTGCCGGTCCAGTTCTCGCGCCGTCTCAGGGCGCGCCGACCCGCGCTGCACCGATGGGCTGGACGGCTCTATGCGACCTGCGTCCTGCTGTCCGGGCTGGCCAGCCTGCCGCTGGCCTATACGACCGATGCGGGGCCGGTGGCGGGGCTTGGTCTTGCGGTGCTGGCGGGAGTCTGGCTGGGGACCACCGGGCTTGCGGTGGTTTACGCACTGCAGCGGCGCATCGACCTGCACCGCGCCTGGATGATCCGGTCGGCGGCCCTGACCCTGGCGGCGGTTACGCTGCGGCTTTATTTGCCGATCGGGCTGAGTACAGTGGGGTTCGAGGCGAGCTATCCGGTGATTTGCTGGATCTGCTGGTTGCCCAATTTGCTGGCGGCGGAATGGCTGTTGCGCCGGGAAGCACAGGCGGCCAGCCTGCAACCCGCCTGATGGGCCTCAACCGGGCCTGATCCGGCTTCTGCGCCGCACAATTGGCGGCGCAGAGGGGCTGTCAGATCACAACGCGCCCTTGGTCGACGGCACCGCATCTGCCTTGCGCGGGTCCACCTCGACCGCAACGCGCAGCGCCCGCGCGACGGCCTTGAAGGCGGCCTCGGCGATGTGGTGGCTGTTCACCCCGTGGATCTGGTCCACATGCAGGGTGATGCCGCCATGGGTGGCCAGCGCCTGGAAGAATTCCCGCACCAGTTCGGTATCAAAGCTGCCGATCTTTTCCGTCGGCAGATCGATGTTCCAGATCAGGAAGGGCCGCGCCGAAAGATCCAGCGCGGCGCGCACCTGGGCGTCATCCATCGGCAGGTGGCATTCGCCGTAGCGGTTGATGCCGCGTTTGTCGCCAAGCGCCTGCGCCAGGGCCTGCCCCAGTGCGATGCCGGTGTCCTCCACCGTGTGGTGGTCGTCGATATGGGTGTCGCCCTTGGCGCGAATGGTCATGTCGATCAAAGAGTGACGCGACAGCTGATCCAGCATGTGATCGAAGAAACCGACCCCGGTCTGATTGTCATAGGCGCCGCTGCCATCGAGGTTGACGGAGACGGAGATCTCCGTTTCGGCGGTGGCGCGGGAAACCTGGGCAGTACGCATGGGTGATATCCTCTTTCAGTCCCACAGGCTTATAGTGCTGCGACTGAGGCAGGCTCAAGCCTTCTGACGCAGAAAGCTGCGGGTTGTGACATGCGGGCAGAGGGGGCGCCGGAGCGGTGGAAGGCGCGGGGATGCAACCGGGATTGCCCTTTGCTGCGGGCCATGCGACGGTCGCAAGCAACCAGACCTGACAGAATTTGAGGCCAGACATGTCGACATGTGTCTTTATCCAGATCCGCTGCAAACCCGGCACGACCTATAAGGTGGCCGAGGATATTGCATTGCGGGAGATCCATTCAGAGCTCTATTCCACCAGCGGTGAATATGACCTGCTGATGAAGCTCTATATTCCCGAAGACGCGGATGTGGGCAAATACATCAACGATCATCTGCTGCAGATCCCCAATATCGAGCGCTCCCTGACCACGATGACCTACAAGGTGTTCTGAAGCGTTCTGACGGCCCCCGCGCTGGGGCCGCTGTTCGAGGTACGCCAGCTGTGCCCATGGGCGCCGGATGCAAGGGCGCCGGATGGCGGGCGGTGCCAGGGCTTTCCCCTGCCGGGGAAAGCCGAAGGGCGAGGCGCTGCCTCGCGCTCCGAGGTATTTTTGAAAAGATGAAGGGCGCAGCGTTGGGGCACCCTTGGGGCGCCCCTGGGCGGTGCTGGTTGTGCGGTCAGCCGTCCAGACTTCCATCTGCCTTGAGCGCGGCATAGGCGGTGTCGAGCGCGGTCTTGGTGCGTTTGAGCATTTCGTCGACCTCGGATCGGGTGATGATCAGCGGCGGGCAGAAGGCGAGGGCGTTGCCGGCGACCGCGCGCAGGATCAGGCCTTCGTCCTGGCAGGCCTTGACCGCAGCGGCGCCGCCCTTGCCGCCGGGAATGGTGGCGCCGGTGGTCTTGTTGGAGACCAGTTCCAGGGCGGCAATCAGGCCCTTGCCGCGCACCTCTCCGACCAGCGGGTGATCGGTGAAGATCGCCCGCAGTTGCGCCTGCAGATAGGCGCCCACTTCGGCGGCATGGTCGAAGGTCTTGTCGCGTTCGTAAATCTCCAGCGTTTTGAGGGCCGCAGCGCAGGCCACCGGGTGGCCGGAGTAGGTATAGCCGTGGCCAAAGACGCCGACCTCATTGGTCTGGTCCACCATCGCCTGATACATCCAGCCGGGAATGACGGAGGCGGAGATCGGAAAATAGGCCGAAGAGAGCTGTTTGGCGAAGGTCATCAGATCCGGTTTGATGCCCATGGTGGTGCAGCCGAAATCGGCGCCTGTGCGACCAAATCCGCAGATCACCTCATCCGCCCAGACCAGGATGTCGTGTTTGCGCAGCAGCGCCTGCAGGCCGGCGTAGTAGCCTTCGGGCGGGACGATGACGCCGGAGGCGCCGGTGATCGGCTCCACGATCATGGCCGCGATGGTTTCCGGGCCCTCGGCGAGGATCTGCTCTTCGAGGTTTTTCAGGATCCGTTCGACGAATTGGGCCTCAGTTTCGTTGCCCTGACGGCCGGTGTAGTAATGTGGCGCATCGGTGCGCAGGATCGACAGTGCCTCCAGCGGGGCATCGAAATGGGCCAGATTGGCGGGCAGGGAGGTCAGCGACCCGGCGGCCACGGTCACGCCGTGATAGCCCCGCTCGCGGGTGATGATCTTGCGTTTTTCCGGCTTGCCGATGGCGTTGAAGTAATAGCGCAGCATCTTGTAATGCGTGTCGTTTGCGTCGGACCCGGAGTTGCCGAAGAAGATATAGGCATCCTCCACTGGCACCATCGCCTTGAGCTTTTCCGCCAGCTGCATCACGGGTTCGTGGGTCTTGCCACCAAAGGTGTGCTGAAAGGGCAGCCGGTTCAGCTGGTCGGTGATTGCCGCCACAACTTCGGTGTTGGAATAGCCCAGCGAGGTGCACCAGAGCCCGGCGAGGCCTTCGATGTATTCCTTGCCGCTCTTGTCGTAGACATAGATGCCCTCGCCATGGGTGATGCAGAGCTGCTCTGTCGCGGTGAAATTGGTTGTCGGGTAGATCACGGAAGACATGCGGCTGATCCCTTGCTGTCAGAACGTTGCCCTAGGATTGGCGTGCAAATCCGGGGCCGTCAAAGACTTTTGATCAAAAAACGCAACGCGACCTGATCTTGCGCAAAAACATGCCCGGAGCGGTGGTCGGCTGGTCTGATCTGGAGAGGACCGAATGGAGCGGGCGAGGCGATTCGAACGCCCGACCCTAACCTTGGCAAGGT
>NZ_LPUY01000043.1 GCF_001518015.1 Tritonibacter horizontis | reverse complement strand
AAATCGAGGTCCGCCGCCCCACCATCATCGTGATCGACGAGGCCTGGAAGGCCCTCGATAACGCGTATTTCGCCGAGCGGCTGTCGAACTGGCTGGTGACAGCGCGCAAACAGAACACGGTCGCGGTGATGATGACGCAATACGCAAGCCAGCTCGAGCGCACCCGGACCGGCAAGACCATCATCGAGGCGGTGCCGACGCAGATCCTGCTCCCCAATATCCGCGCGCAGCCAGCGGACTACGCCATGCTGAACCTCACGGAGAAGGAGCTCGATGTCCTTCTCAACACGGGCAGCAACAGCCGCTTGGCGCTGATCCGCGACGATCAGGGCTCGATCGTCGTCGATGCCGATCTGAGCGCGCTTGGACCCAATCTCACCATCCTTGGCGGCATGGACAAAGGCGAGGCGCTCGTGGGTGCCGATTACCGCGACCGCCCTGATTTCTGGAGGCTTTCATGACCCGTATTTTGATGTTCGTTGCCGCGCTCGGTGCGTTGGCCTCCTGTGCCCAGTACCAGGAACCGCAGGCCAATTGCTTCACCTTCCTCGCCTCCACGACAGCCATCTCGCCTGATTGCACCTTCACGCCCCTTGGCACCCCGGAGGGCGACATTGAAGTCTAGCCTGCCTCATATCCTGGCACTTTGCCTGCTGCCCGGTCTCGCCTTGTCTCAAGGCGTGCCGACCAATGACAGTGGGCTGACCGCGCGTGACATCGTCGAGACTGGCGATC
>NZ_LPUY01000042.1 GCF_001518015.1 Tritonibacter horizontis | reverse complement strand
CATCATCGGCGCTTTCGCCGTCTTCCAGCAGCACCGCGATGGGGGTGTTCACCTTCACCCCTTCGGAGCCTTCGGCGACGAGGATCTTGCCAACGATCCCTTCGTCCACGGCCTCGAACTCCATCGTTGCCTTGTCGGTTTCGATCTCGGCAATCAGATCGCCGGAGGAGACGGTATCGCCCTCCTTCACGAGCCATTTTGCCAGCGTGCCTTCTTCCATGGTGGGAGAGAGGGCGGGCATGAGAATTTCAGTGGGCATCTCTCGCTCTCCTTTACCGATAGGTCACTTGTTTCACCGCCTCGATCACCTCGTCGGTGGTGATCAGCGCGTGTTTTTCGAGGTTGGCCGCATAGGGCATGGGCACGTCCTTGCCAGTGCAGGTGATGATCGGCGCATCGAGGTAGTCGAATGCCTGCTGCATGACCTGGCTGGCGATGTACCCGCCGACAGACCCCTGCGGGAAGCCTTCTTCGACGGTGACCAGACGGTTGGTCTTCATCACCGATTTGATCACCGCAGGCAGGTCCATCGGACGCAGGGTGCGCAGGTCGATGACCTCGGCACTGATGCCGTCCTCGGCCAGTTTCTCTGCTGCTTCAAGGGCATAGGTCATGCCGATTCCAAAGGAGACGATGGTGACATCCTCGCCCTTGCGCCAGATCTTTGCCTTGCCGAACGGAACGGTGAAGTCATCCATCTTGGGCACGTCAAAGGATTTGCCATAGAGGATTTCGTTTTCCAGGAAGATCACCGGGTTGGGATCGCGGATCGCGGATTTCAGCAGGCCCTTGGCGTCGGCGGCGGAGTAGGGCATCGCCACCTTGAGGCCGGGGATCTGCATGTACCACGCGGCATAGCACTGCGAGTGCTGGGCGCCAACGCGGGCGGCGGCGCCGTTGGGACCCCGGAACACCATCGGTGCCCCCATCTGGCCGCCGGACATATAAAGCGTCTTGGCGGCGGAGTTGATGATGTGGTCAATCGCCTGCATGGCGAAGTTGAAGGTCATGAATTCGACGATCGGCTGCAGACCGCCAAAGGCGGCGCCGGTGGCGATGCCGGCAAAGCCGTGTTCGGTGATCGGCGTATCGATCACGCGTTTGGCGCCGAATTCATCCAGCAGGCCCTGGCTGATCTTGTAGGCGCCCTGATATTCGGCGACTTCTTCGCCCATCAGGAACACGTTTTCATTGCCGCGCATTTCTTCGGCCATGGCGTCGCGCAATGCTTCGCGGACCGTGGTGGCGACCACTTCGGTGCCCTCGGGATAATCCGGGCTTTCGTCCACCTCGGGCGCTGCGGGCGCGGCGGCCTTGGCGGGGGCCTTCGCGGCCTCGGCCGGGGCAGCTGCCGGGGCGGCGTCGGCGCTGTCTGCGGCGGCGACCGCATCCTCGACGCTTTCGCCCTCTTCCACCAGGATGGCGATGGGGGTGTTCACCTTGACGCCTTCGGTGCCTTCGGCGATCAGGATCTTGCCCACCACGCCTTCGTCCACGGCTTCGAATTCCATGGTGGCCTTGTCGGTTTCAATCTCGGCGAGGATATCGCCGGAGCCTACGGTATCACCCTCTTTGACCAGCCATTTGGCCAGCGTGCCTTCCTCCATGGTCGGCGACAGGGCGGGCATCAGAATTTCAGTTGCCATAATCGTTGTCTCTCCCCTCAGGCGCTTTTCTGCGGCACGTCGGCTGCGTAGATATCGGTCCAGAGCTCGTCGAGCGCCGGTTCCGGGCTTTCCTTGGCAAAATCAGCCGACTTGTTGACGATGTCCTTGATGTCCTTGTCGATCGCCTTGAGGTCTTCTTCGGTGGCGTGTTTGCCCGTCAGCAGCATCTCGCGAATCTGTTCGATGGGATCGCGTTCCTCGCGCATTTTCTGCACCTCTTCGCGGGTGCGGTATTTCGCGGGGTCGGACATGGAGTGGCCCCGGTAGCGGTAGGTTTTGACCTCAAGGATATAGGGGCCTTTGCCGGCGCGGCAGTGGGCGACGGCGCGTTCGCCGGCCTCTTTGACCGCCAGCACGTTCATGCCGTCGACCTCTTCGCCCGCGATGCCATAGGCTTCGCCGCGTTTCCACAGGGCCGGGGATTTGGTCGAGCGCTGGACGCTTGTGCCCATAGCGTATTGGTTGTTTTCAATGACAAAAACCACCGGCAGGTCCCAGAGTTGGGCCATGTTGTAGGTCTCGTAGACCTGGCCCTGGTTGGCCGCGCCATCACCGAAATAGGTGAAGGTGACGCGGTCGTTGCCCCGGTATTTGTCGGAGAAGGCCAGACCGGCGCCAAGCGGCACCTGCGCGCCGACGATGCCGTGGCCGCCATAGAAATGTTTCTCTTTCGAGAACATATGCATGGAGCCGCCTTTCCCCTTGGAATAGCCGCCCTCGCGCCCGGTCAGTTCGGCCATGACACCATTGGGGTCCATGCCGCAGGCCAGCATATGGCCGTGGTCGCGATAGGAGGTGACGCGTTTGTCGCCTTCCTCGGCTGCGGCCTCAAGACCGACGACCACCGCTTCCTGACCGATGTAGAGGTGACAAAAGCCCCCGATCAGGCCCATGCCGTAGAGCTGACCTGCTTTTTCCTCGAATCGCCGGATCAGCAGCATTTCGCGGTAATACTTGGTCAGTTCTTCAGCGGAAATATTTGATTTCTGAGCGCTTTTTCTTGCGGCCATGTCAGCAAGCTCCCCCTAAAGCTTAGGTAGTTTAACACTAAACTATCTCTTAGTGCATTTTGCGCCGTCATGCGAGGGATAATGTGACGCAAGGTTTCAAACGGCTTTATTCCGCTGGAAATTCGTGCAGTGGATCAAATGCATAGGGGCTGCAGAGCCGCAGCGGGCGGCGCCAATGGCGGGGGTTAGTCGACGATAATCTCGTCCGGTCGCGCCAGTCCCAGGACCGAGCGTGCCTGCTCGTCCAGCAGGTCAAGATCGAGATAGTCGTCCGACAGGCGCTGGGTGAGGTTTTCCATCCGCACGATGTCCTGTTCCAAACGGTCGAGATCCGCACTCAGCGTTTCCGCTTCGGCCTGGATCTCGACACGTCGGAACAGTCCGAAATCACCCTGGACCGCTGCAAAGGTAAAATAGGCGCTCAGAAGGAACGCCGCAGCGAAGAACAGGAGGCTGCCCAGGGAGGGCGTGGAATTTCGGGTCACGTCGGTTGCCTGTATGAAGTGCTCAATGGTGTGTTGCGCCGGTTTGCCCCGCGTCTGCCCCTGTTATGTCACATGCGAATCGGCCTGTGAATCCCCAAAATGGTCATAGGTTGCAGAAGTTTGATCGCGTGGCGTTTTGTCGATGCGGAGGGGCCGACTGGGGCCGGGCGTGGTTTCATGGCGGCGGTGGCGGCCAGAGCGTCCGGGACAAACAGAATTCCCCCGGACCTTGTAAGGATCCGGGGGAGTAAGACCTGTGTCTGTCGATGTGAGGGGCACCTGCGTCAGGAACAGGAGCCCGCGACCGTCGGTCCCCGTCGCACCTTGCGGCGGGGTGGGGCCGGGGATCAGGCGGCGGCTTTTGGATCCTGCGCCACATCGCTGGCCTTGTGGCCGACGAAGCTTTGCAACAGTTCCGCAAGGCGGCTGGCCTGCGTGCGCATTTCCTGGCTGGCGGAATAGGTTTCCTGCACCATGGCGGCATTTTCCTGGGTGACGGTATCGAGTTGGGCGACGCCGATGTTGATTTCCTTGATGCCCGAGGCCTGTTCGCCGGCCGAGCTGGCAATGGCGGAGACCATGCCGGACACATTGGTGACGCTCTCGACGATCTGGGTCAGGGTTTCGGCAGTGGCCTCCACCAGCCGTTCGCCCTCATGCACCTGGCTGGAGCTGTCGGCGACCAGTTGTTTGATTTCACTGGCCGATTTGGCCGCTTTGAGCGCCAGCCCGCGCACCTCGGAGGCGACGACGGCAAAGCCACGACCGGCCTCACCCGCGCGCGCGGCCTCAACCCCGGCATTCAGCGCCAGCAGGCTGGTCTGAAACGCGATGTCGTCGATAGAGGTGATGATCTGGCTGATCTGTTCGGAGTAATTGGCGATCGAGGTCATGGCCTCGCGGGCCTGTGCCATCACCTGGCCGCCCTGTTCCGCCCGGCGGCGCCCTTCTTCGACCTCGCGATCGGCCGCCTGTGCCTGTTCGGCGCTGGATTGGACGCTGGCCGACATCTGTTCAAGCGCGGCGGCGGATTCTTCGAGTGTGGCCGCCTGTGTTTCGGCGCGCTGGGACATCTGGTCTGACATCCGTTCCATTTCGCGTGCGTTCTGTTCGACCACATCCGAGCTCTGGTTGAGCTGGGTGACAAGGTCGGCCAACGAGCTGGAGAGATCGTTGAAATCCGAACACAGCGTCGTATAGCCGGTGCCGAGGTCGGCCCAGTCCGAGGGCGGGATTTCCTGGTTCAGATCGCCGCCTTTGAGGCTGCTCATGGCATTGCCGAGGGTATCGAACAGCTCGCCTCTGCGGTCGTTTTCTTCCCGCATCCGCTGTTCGATGGCATCGGCCTCGGCCAGGCGGCCGCCGAGCTCCTGAAGGTTGCGGGCAATGATGCCCAGTTCGTCCTTGCGACCGACATCGGTGTTTTCGCGGGTGTAATCCTTGTCCGACAGGGCCTGGATGGTTTCCACCGTGCGGGCCATCGGCGCGCTGAGCTGACGGGCAAAGAACAGCCCCACGGCCACCGCGATCAGCGCCGCGATGGAGCTGCTGGCGATCTGGGTGATCTGGCTGGTTTCGATCTTGCGGTCGACATAGGCGAGCGCCTCGACATTGCGGGCGCCAATGGCGTCTTGCAGGCCATCCACCGCATCGCGGACCTCGGCAATCTTTGGGATCACAGAGTCAAAGATCAGGGCGCGCTGGCTGTCTGCCGCGGCGGCTTCAAGCGTGTTGATTTCGACATCGAGACGGTCGAGGTTGCCGGACAGGCCGGTGAGTGTTTCATGCGCCGCCTCATTGCGCGCGCTGGCGATTTTCACGTTGATGAACCGGTCGTCAGCCAGAGCGATTTCACTGCGCACTTCTTCAAGGTTGCCGCGCAGACGATCAAGCCCGTCGGGAACGCCCACTGCGTAGGACAGCAGGTCGCCGAGACCCTGTTCGATGTCTTCCTTGATGTCATCAAGGCTTTTGAGTTGGGCGTTGCTGAGTCGGGAGAGGTAAATCGCATCCGTCAGTTGTTTGTTATTGACCCAGGCGATCGCGGAAATGGTTGCAAGCATAAGGATAAAGGCGCCTGCAAACATAAGGACCTGGGTACGAAGAGAAAAGTTGCGCATATGAATTACCTGACAAGTTCGGAGTGCATGCAACACGCGTTGCAGACTTGCCCAATTCTACGGCATGGCAGGTAAAGAAACCGTTGTCAGCGCCACGACACCCGGCAGCGATCGGCACAGATCCACCGATGCAGATATTTTGAAACTTCAAAACAAGGTGTCGCAGGCTGGCTGCGCCACCTTGTTTGTCTTATGCGTGGTAACGCATCTCTTTTTATGGAAAATTTTCCGCTTGATGATCGTTTATTGGTCGAGCGCAGCCACGCCGGGCAGGACCTTACCTTCCATCCATTCAAGGAAAGCACCGCCTGCGGTGGAGATATAGGTGAATGCCTCGGCCGCGCCGGCCTGGTTCAGCGCTGCCACCGTGTCGCCGCCACCAGCAACGGAAATCAACCCGCCCGCTGCCGTCAGTTCGGCGGCTTTCTGCGCGGCTGCATTGGTGGCGGTGTCAAAGGGCGCGATCTCGAAGGCGCCCAGCGGGCCGTTCCAGATCAGGGTCCGGGTGTCCGCCAGCGTCGCCGCGATGGCCGCGACCGAGGCCGGGCCGGCGTCGAGGATCATCGCGTCCGGCGGGCAGGCGGTCGCGGCGACAGTTTCATGGGCCGCACCGGCCTTGAATTCGCGCGCAACAACCACGTCAGAGGGCAGCAGAATGGTGCAGCCGGCCTCGGCCGCGCCGGTCAAAATCTCGCGCGCGGTGGCGGTCATGTCATGTTCGCACAGCGATTTGCCCACGTCGATGCCCTGAGCCGCCAGAAAGGTATTGGCCATGCCGCCACCGATGACCAGGGTATCGACCTTGGTGACAAGATTGCCCAGCAGATCCAGCTTGGACGAGACCTTGGCACCGCCAACCACAGCGGTGACCGGGCGCTGCGGCGTCGCCAGGGCGGCCTCCAGCGCCTTCAGTTCCGCTTCCATCAGGCGGCCGGCACAGGCCGGCAGCAGGCGCGCCAGCGCCTCGGTCGAGGCATGGGCGCGGTGGGCGGCGGAAAAGGCGTCGTTGCAGTAAATGTCACCCAGCCTGGCCATATCCTGCGCGAGCGCCTCATCGTTGGCCTCTTCGCCAGGATAAAAGCGGGTGTTTTCCAACAGCAGGATCTGCCCTGGCGCCAGCGCGGCCACGGCGGCCTCGGCGGCGGGACCGCGACAGTCGGCCACAAAAACCACCGCCGCGCCAAAGGCGGTCTCCAGCGCAGGCACCAATGGTTGTAGGGACATCTCGGCGACGCGCTGCCCCTTGGGACGTCCGAAATGGGCCAGCAGCACCGGTTTCGCTCCCTTGGCCAGCAAATCCGACAGGGTCGGGATCAGGCGGCGGATCCGGGTGTCGTCGGTGACGGCGCCCTTGTCCATGGGGACGTTGATATCAACCCGGGTCAATACGGTCTTGCCTGCCAGATCCATGTCGTCGAGTGTTTTCCAGCCCATCGGTGGCTCCTCTGTTGCAATACGATGTCAGCACGCGGTCCGGGGCGCCGCCCGGCTGCGGGTGCAGAAAATTCCCCTCAGGGTGTCCCGTGTTTTGCGCCATTCGTCAATGCTCCGCTGCAGGGAGGCCTGGATCGCCACATTGTTCCCTTGGCAAGCGCGGGGATGGGCCTTAGGTATTCGGCCAATACTGAAAAGACAGGAGGGCCTCATGGCCGAGATCAAGGATCCCGAAAACACCATCATCATGGAGCTGAAGGACGGCAATGTCGTCATCGAGCTTTTGGCAGATGTGGCACCGAAGCACGCAGAGCGCATGAAGGAACTGGCGCGCGCGGGCGCCTATGACAACGTGGCCTTTCACCGGGTGATCGACGGCTTCATGGCGCAGACCGGCGACGTGGAGCACGGCGACATGGAAGACGGGTTCAACCTGGGCCGCGCGGGCACCGGGGGCTCCGACCTGCCGGATCTGCCGGCAGAATTTTCCAAGCTGCCGCATGACCGGGGCACGCTGGGGGCGGCACGCTCGGCCAATCCGAACTCCGCCAATTCGCAGTTCTTCATCAACTTCAAGGACAACAACTTTCTCAACGGTCAATACACGGTCTATGGCCGCGTGATCGAAGGCATGGAACATGTGGACGCGATCACCCGGGGCGAGCCGCCAGCGGCGCCGGACCGGATGATCTCGGTCAAGGTTGCCGCAGATGTATAAATCGCTGAGCCTGCTGGCTGTGCTGGCCGCCGGGCCGGCCTTTGCCTCCGGTCTGGAAATCCAGATCGAGGGCGAGGCCAATGGCACGGTCGTGATCGACCTGCTGGAAGACGTCGCCCCGCAACACGTGACCCAGATCACCGAGCTGGCCGCCGAGGGTGCCTATGATGGTGTGGTGTTCCACCGGGTCATCGACGGGTTCATGGCGCAGACCGGAGATGTGCAGTTTGGCCGTCTTGGGGAAAACATACGGGCGGCGGGCACCGGTGGTTCGCGACGTCCGGACCTGCCTGCGGAATTCTCTGACCTGCCGTTTGAACGCGGCGTGGTCGGCATGGCGCGGTCGCAGAACCCCAACAGCGCCAATTCGCAATTCTTCATCATGTTCGAGCCGGGGTATTTCCTGAACGGGCAATATACCGTTGTTGGCCGGGTAACCGGCGGCATGGATGTGGTGGACGCGATCAAACGCGGCGAGGCGCGGTCCGGTGCCATCAGCGGCACGCCGGATGTGATGACCAAGGTCACCGTGACGGACTAAACCGTCATCTTCTGACAATCTCTGAAATGGCCGCTTCCGAGCGGCCATTTTTTTGGTCTGTTGTCACGCGGCGCGATCATCTGGTGAGATGCCCAGTCAAAGGGCCGCAGATTTGACGCTGAAGGGCTCGGGCGCCGCGATGCCTGTTTAGAACAGAAAGTTATCTGTATCCTGAAGGTCCGCAGCCTCGACATCGTAAAACAATATGCGACTGTCTTGGAACTCCACCCAGGTGCCGCGCCGCACGTCGTTGAAATCAAGATCGGAGAAACTGAAATCTCCCCTGAGTTCGACGCGGTCGGTTCCAACTTTGAAATCGTAAACCCGGTCGCGGTCGCTCTGGCCGTCAAAGACAAAGACATCGGCGCCTCTGCCACCTGTCAGCGCGTCCGTTCCGCGATCCCCGATCAAGGTATCGATTCGACTGCCGCCGTTCAGCGTGTCCTGGCCGAGTTTGCCGATCAGCAGGTCGTTGTTTGCGCCACCGTCAAGCTGGTCCTGTCCATCGCCGCCCCAGAGTTTATCCCGCCCGGCGCTGCCAAACAGCTGGTCATCGCCGTCCCGCCCATACAAGTGATCCTGACCGCGGGAGCCGATCAGGCTGTCGTCGCCGTCGCTGCCGTAAAGTCTGTCCGACCCGGATCCGCCATCGACGGTGTCATCCCCTGCGCCAAGCTCGATCGTGTCATTGCCGCCGTAGAGGTTCCAACGGTCGCCACCGGAATAATCCGAAAAGACATAGTCATTTCCTGACATGGACTGCAGGTTGAACAAGTTTCCGGAAGAAATCGTGCTCCAAGACAGATCAAACCCATCCAAGGTAAAAACGGTGTCCCCGTAGCGTCGATATTCAATTGATTCAATGGACCAAAGCCAGCTCGAGAGACTGAGATTCTTCCCGCTATATTCGGCGATAAATCCACCGGTTCCGGAAATCACGATTTTTGTATCGGTGCGGGAAACCAAATTCGGGTTTGAAAAGTAATCCGTCAGATCCAGAAAATCGATGCCAGTCTCTGTTTCCAGAGTGTTGACAATTTTTACAAAGATGAAGCCTGTTTTAGCAGAAATTTGAAATTTCTTTTTATTGCCTGCCCAAGTGGAACGTGAATTCCCCAAACTGACGAGTCAATGCAACAACGCCGGAGGATTTGCCCCCGGCGCTGTTGGTCATGACAATGACGGACTGGGCAAATGCGCCCAGGTGGTCTGGCGTTAGCCTTCGGCCTTTGCCGGGATGGGCTGTTGCGCCTTGGGGGCGGCCTTGCCGGGGCTCAGCGGGTCGTCCTGACGCTGCACGGAGCCTTCGAAATGGGCGCCACTCTCGATCGCAATCGTTTTGTGGATGATGTCGCCCTCGACCCGCGCGGTCGAGGTCAGGCGCACCTTGAGACCCCGGACCCGGCCCACGATACGGCCGTTGATCACCACATCGTCGGCGGTCACTTCGCCCTTGATGGTCGCGGATTCGCCAATGGTCAGCAGATGGGCGCGAATGTCGCCTTCGACGGTGCCTTCAACCTGAATGTCACCGGTGGTCTTCATGTTGCCGGTGATGTGCAGATCCGAGCTGAGCAGCGATGCTGGCGGTTTTGCCTTGGGCGCGGCGGGCTTTTTATACTCGCTGGCACCGGAGGTGGCGCTGCCGGAAGCCGAAGAGGGCGCCGGGGTGGAAGCCGGTGTCGCCGGGGTCATATCGGCTTGCTTGGGGCCGGGCTCGTTGATTTTGCTCTTAGAAAACATTTCTCGCAGCCTTGATGTAGATCATGGGGTTTACAGGTTTGCCATTGACCCGAACCTCGTAATGGAGGTGGGTCCCGGTGGACCGTCCGGTGCTACCCATATCAGCAATGTGATCCCCGCGCGAGACCCTTTGACCGACCTTGACGCGGATGTTGGAGTTATGGGCGTATCTGGTTTCAATTCCAAAGGCATGTTGGATGGTCACAAGGCGGCCATAGCCGGATTGCCAACCCGCATGGGTGACCACACCATCGGCGGTGGAAAAGATATCGGTGCCGGTTCCACCTGCAAAATCAAACCCCTTGTGCAGCCGCCGTCCGCCGGTCTTGGGGTCGCGACGATAGCCAAATCCCGAGGACTGACGCACCTGGCCGAGGTTGACCGGTGTTGAAAACGGCGCGCGTTCGGCGGCAATGCGATAGAGGTTCAGCTGGCTCATCTGGTGCAAAAGCCCATTGGCTCGCGCTTCGTCCGGGGTTGGCGGCGTGCCACGGGTGGAGAGCGACAGCGGCTCCAGCGGGCCGCCTTCGCCGTTATAGCCGCGGCGGACCTGTTCCAGGATGCGATCGGGCGGCAGGCCGGCGCTGGAGAACATCTTGGTCAGGGGTTCGACCGAGATCGCCATTGCCTCTTCGAGCTGGCGAAAGATCTGGTCGTTGCGCTGTGCGGCCAGTTGCAGTTCCAGTTCCAGATCGTCCCGTTCGGCCAGCGCGGAGCGGGCATCCGACAGAATCTGGTCGCGCTCTGCGGCGGTTTCCGCCAGCGCGGTGGTCAGAAAATCAAGCTGCTCTGGCGCCGTTGCCGCCAATAGTTGTTCGGGGCTGTCGGGTGCGGTTTTTTCGCGCAGGTCCAGCACCGTGCGCCGCAGGATCTCGCGTTCATTCATGGTCTGGCGCAGGTTCGACTGGATCACGTCGATGCCGGTTTCCAGTTCCCGTTTGCGGGTTTCAGACGCCAGAAGCTCGGACTGCATGGTCGAGATTTGCCCAAGTGCGGCGTTGAAGCGATCCTGGGCTGCCAGCGCCTCCTCGACGCGGCGGTCGCGTTCCTGCGAGAGCGCATTCAGCCGCTCCTGATAGACCTGCTGGTCGCGTCGGGCCTGATCGCGAAAATTACCAGAGCCGATGCTGTCCATCAGCACGATGGCGGTGGCCACAATGGCCCAGGACACAAAGAGCGTCGTTCCAACCGCGGCAAGGATCTGGGTTTCGGAGCTGAGCCGGATGAACCGCGTATCGCTGTCCGATTTCAGAAAAACCCGTCGTTCGGGAAAACGGCGTTCGAGAAACGCGTGAATCTTCAGTGTCAAACCGCGTCGCACGATCCGTATATTCCTTGTCCCATCCCCTGACCCTATGCCGCTTGGGGTTCTGCCAAGCGGCCCTCACTGGCCTTGACCCATGGGAATAGCCAGACTGTGGCCATTCGGCAACCCTGTTCCGGGTCAATTGCGGGAAAGCTGCGCGTTTCCTTGGCCTTGGGCAGAAAACTGCCGATATCGGCCTGTTTGGCGGGCGCTCGCGCAGGCCGCCTACAGGTCAATCCGGTGCAGATCTAGCGGGCGTAGGCGGGCGGTTCCTCATCCGCCAGCGGCCAGTAGAAATCCGGCGGCAGCCCGGCATCGGCGCGTTTTTCTTCGTTGAAGGGCGGTTTGAGCGCGCCGTGGAAGTATTTCTGCACAAGGCCGTGAAATTCCGCCTTGGGGTCCAGGTTGTCACGGCCACAGAGAAAGTTGAACCATTTCGCGCCATAGGCCACATGGGCGACTTCCTCGGCGTAAATCACTTCCAGCGCCTCCACCGCCTGGGTCAGGCCTGCCTTGCGAAAGAGGGTGATCATGCCGGGGGTCACATCAAGCCCGCGCGCCTCCAGCACCATCGGAACCACGGCGAGCCGCCCCATCAGATCCTCGGTGGTATCCTCCGCCGCGCGCCACATGCCGGCATGGGCGGGCAGGGCGCCATAGTGGCTGCCCAGCGCCGCAAGACAGTCGCACATGAGGTTGAAATGTTTCGATTCCTCATCCGCGGATTTGACCCAGTCGTCGTAGAACCCCAGCGGCATTTTCACATCCGTGAAGCGGGCAATGATGTCCCAGTGCAGATCGACGGCGTTCAGCTCGATATGTGCGACCGCGTGCAACAGCGCGATACGCCCCTGCGGCGAACCGGGCTTGCGCTTTGGCACCTCGCGCGGGTTCAGCAATTCGGGCTTGTCGGGGCGGTTGGGATGGCGCGGCGGTGCGGCATGGCCGATCTCGATCACAGGCGCGTCGCCGGTGCGCGCGGCCCGCCAGGCGGCGGCGTGGCGCCGCGACAGGGCGGTTTTTTCGGCACCGTCAGCTGTTGTCAGGACTTCGGTCGCCATTTCGGCAAGGGTCATCGGTGTGTCTGTCATGGGCTTGGCTTCTGGCTCCGTTTCAAAGGGGACTGGTTCAAAGGGGACTGGCGCGACATCGAGGGATTGCGCTGCGCGGTGCGCATCGCGGTGGGCGGGGGCCGCGCCTGCGGCGCGGCCCCCGCTCGGCCCAACGCTGTGCCGAGGATCCCCAAAAGGGGTCCTTGTCAAAGGGGCGGGAGCCACCCCGCCCCGCAGGGGTCCCCCTTGGCCTGGGCCTGGGCTCTGCGCCGCTCAGGATCTGCCGGTCGCCACCGCCCGCAGCTGCGTCATCAGCTCGGTCAATGTCTTGATGTATTGCTCGCTGGTCAACTGGCCCGCCTCGTCAAACGCCTCGCGCGACCCGGCCAGATGAACCTCCGGGCCCGGCACCACATGGGGGCGAAAGGGCACCAGGAAGCTGCGCAGGATCATCTGCGCCCGCTCGCCCCCGGCGCGGCCCGCAGCGGCTGACATCACCGCAACCGGCTTGTCCTTCCAGGGGTTGCCCTCGGTCCGGCTCACCCAGTCCAATGCGTTCTTCAACACCCCGGACGGGCCTTTGTTGTACTCCGGTGTCGAGATCACAACCGCATCCGCCGCGGCAATCTGGTCCGTCAGGCGTTGTACGGCCTCGGGAATGCCGCTGTCGGCCTCCTGATCGCCATCGTAGAGCGGAAACCGCAGATCGGCTTCGACAACCTCTGCCGCGCCGAACAGGCGCGCCGCCTCCCGCGTCAGTTTGCGATTGGTCGCCTCTGTCCGGAGCGAACCTGAAATGAGCAGCAATTTGGGGTCGGACATGATCTGTTCCTTCTTTCTGCGTAACGTATCGGTCTGATTTTAGCTAAGCGCGCGGGCACGGGCGTGAAAGGCCGCTGCGCGCAGAGCGGCTGTGCAGGACCACACAAACCCGTCGCGCGCCCGTTCAATGGCGGCCGGTGTGAACCGGGGCGCCCCCGGGCAAGACCGGACAAAACGGGGCACTGACGCTGGATCGGAGCCGCGTCAAATGCAAAGGCCGCGCCATCTGCGCGGCCAGTGTGGTGCAATCTGCTGCTATGCGGGACGCACCAAGGGCGTCCTGCCCTCAGCGTCCCGGTTCCAGCCTATCCGGCTTCGCTCAGGTGGCTTGCGGAATGATGACAATCTCCACCCGCCGGTTGCGGGCCTTGCCCTCCGGCGTCAGGTTGCTGGCCACCGGCGCATCTTCGCCGCGCCCGATGATGCGCATGCGGCCGTAAGACACGCCGCCCGCTGCCATTTCATCCGCGACCACATTGGCGCGCCGCTCGGAGAGCCCGTAGTTATACGCGGCGGCCCCATCGCTGTCGGTGTGGCCGATCACCTGCACCACGCTGCCCGGATAGCGCTGCAGACTGCCGGCAACCTTGCGCAGATCCCCACGCACGATCGACGAAATCGCCGCGCTGTCGGTGGCAAAGGTCAGATCGTTCGGCAGGGACACGATCAGCTTGTCGCCGGTGTTCACGATGGAGATCGCATCGTTGTCCAGGCTCTGGCGCAGCTCTGCTTCCTGCTTGTCCAGCTCCCGCCCGATCAGCCCGCCGGCCAGCGCGCCAATGGCCGCCGACCCGGCAATGGTGGCCGCCTTGTCGTCATCCGAGGTCGCCGCCCCGATGCCGGCCCCGATCAGACCGCCGATGATTGCGCCATTCTGCGACCGGTTGATGCCACCCGGCGCACCGTAAGAGGCCGGGTCGTTACAGGCGCTCAGGGCAACGGCGGCGGTCAGAACACCAATCACGGGGAGTTTAGCAAAAGACATTCAGTCTACCTTTTCTTCTCAATCCTGTCTCTGGACGCACCGGATGACCTCATCACGGGCGGAGACGTTACGCATAGATATTGTGCCACATCGCAGCAGCAACAAGCGACAAGAGATGCGCTTCGGCGGATTGCCGCGCAGTGTCGCCTGCCCTGTGCAGAGGGGCCTCACGGAGCGTGAACGAATGAACTGTCTTCTTGTTCCTGCCAAAGTTTGCGCAACAGCGGCGCATCCGCGGAAAACCGGTCCTCAAGCAGATCCGCCGCAATCATCCGGTCGGTTCGGAAATGCCGGAAACCATGGCGCAATTCGCACCAGGCCACCAGCAGCGTGCACTCCACGTGATAGATCAACGCCAGCGGGCGCAGCACCCGTTCGCTATGGACGTTTTCCTTGTCGACATAGGCCAGCCGCAGCTTTTGGGCGCTGCGCACGGCCTGGCGCAACACTGCGATCGGGACACAGCCGCAATCGGGATTGTCCTGCGGCGCCCCATAGGGGGCCACCTGCAGCCACTCGGCGCTCTTGTGGACATCGCAGATCTTGCGACCCACCCGCGCGGCCGCCTGCTGCAGGGCGCCATCGCCGGTGCGGATCAGCATGGCCAGCCCGACATGCAGCGCCTCGATCTCTTCTTCGTCGAAATTCAGCGGCGGCAGATCGTAGCCCTTGCGCAGCACATAGCCGATCCCCGCCTCGCCCTCGACCGGGGTGCGCATCGCCTGCAACGCAACAATATCGCGGTAAATCGTGCGTTTTGAAACCTCAAGCCGCGCGCCAAGGTCTTCGGCCCGCATCGGGCCCTTGGCCGTGCGCAGAATCTGGATCAGCTCGAACAGCCGGTCACTGCGGGACATCCGCGACCTCCTTTGTCTGGGTCATGAGGTGACAGTCTGCTGCCATCATAGCATGCCCCACTGACAACAGGGTGTCAGCAGCGATCTGTTTTTCTGGAGGCGACACAGCAACGCTTACAACAGGAGATATCCCATGCTGTCATATGATTGGATCGTGCTGATCAGCCTCGGCCTGGACCGCTGGCAGGCCCCCAGACCGCCGCGCAGCGGTTACGAAATCGAACAGGAAGAGGTCTGGCAGCACATGGACTCCCTGGACAGGGCGGCCCGTCACGCCCGCCGACACCGGCAGGCCGCCGCATTGCGCAGGGGGCTGAGGCAACTGGCTATGCTGCGGTTTCTTCGGCTGCGGTCCCGGACGCGGCATCCCTGCGCGCCCCCTCAAAGGCCAGCATCGCGCGTTTGACCGGCAGGCCCCAGTGGTACCCCCCCATCGCGCCGCCTTTGCGCAACACCCGGTGACAGGGAATGAGCCAGCTCAGCGGGTTCTTTCCCACAGCGGTGCCAACGGCCCGCACCGCAGCGGGGGCTTTGACCGCAGCGGCGATCTCGCCATAGGTGGCAGCGCCCCCCTCCGGGATGTTCAGCAGCGCCTCCCAGACCTTGATCTGCAAGGGCGCGCCGATCAGATGTAGTTGGGTTTCGCCCCGGCGGGCGAACACATCGGCGACTTGTGGTGCCAGCCCTGACGGGTCTTCGATGAACGCCGCCTTCGGCCAGCGCCCGCGCATATCCGCCAGGGTCCGCTCCGCACCGATTTCGGCGGCAAAGGCCAGGCCGCACAGGCCCTTTTGCGTGCCCAGCACCAGGGCAAGGCCAAAGGGGCTGTCGAACCAGCCCCAGCGTATCGTCAGACCCGCCCCCTTGCGGGCATAATCGCCCGGGCTCATCGCCTCCCAGCGCACAAACAGGTCGTGCAACCGGCCAGACCCCGACAGTCCGACCGCATGGGCCGTGTCCAGCAACGGCGTCTGCGCCCGCAGCAACGATTTGGCATGCCCGAGGCGCAGGTATTGCTGATAGCGCTTCGGCGACACCCCGGCCCAGGCGGAAAACACCCGTTGGAAATGCGCCGGGCTCATCTCCATCCGCGCCGCCAGCGCCTCAAGCGGCAGATCAGCGCCATCTTCGTCTATGATCTCGATCGCCCGGCGGATCACCCCATAGTGATAGGCCTGTTCGTCGCGTTGCATGGGTCAACTCCCCTCGTTCGGCTGCGATCCTGTCGCGTCGCCACGGTAGCGCGGACGCGCCGCCGGCGCGACCCGGAACCTGCGCTTTTGCCGCGCGCGGGCGGTGCGGATCCCCCTGCACGCCGCCCCGAAAACACCCGTCCCTGTTGCGCGCCCGGCAGATCTATGCGTGCGCCCTGGTGGCAACGCCCATAAAAAGTGGCGCAACTTCTGACCCATTGTTTCGCACGCGAAACAATGGGTCAGCCATGCTGACCTAAATGGCAAGTCCGGGCTGCCGCCGCACGGCGGGCTCTCCCGCCCCTTTTCAGGAGCGCGGCAAAGCCACCTCCAAAAGCGTTGGGCCGGGCGGGGGCGCGAACCGCGGCTTTTCCATCGCACCCCCAAACCCCGGACAAATGCGCCGCGTTTTTAATTTGCGCCATCGCGCGCAAGCGGGCAAAACGGCGCGCGATGGCCAAACAACTCGATTATCATACCCTCCGCGAGATCTTCACCCGGTTTCAGGCGGCCGACGCCGCGCCCAAGGGCGAGCTGGATCACGTCAATGTCTATACGCTGGTCGTGGCGGTGGCCCTGTCCGCGCAGGCCACCGATGCCGGCGTCAACAAGGCGACCAAGGCGCTGTTCCAGATCGCGGACACGCCTCAAAAGATGCTGGACCTCGGCGAAGAGCAGGTGATCGAACACATCAAGACCATCGGGCTCTATCGCAACAAGGCCAAGAACGTCATCAAGCTGTCGCGCATCCTGGTGGAGCAATACGGCGGCGAGGTGCCCTGTTCCCGCGCCGCTCTCGAAAGCCTGCCCGGCGTCGGCCGCAAGACCGCCAATGTGGTTCTCAACATGTGGTGGCGCCACCCCGCGCAGGCGGTGGACACCCATATCTTTCGCGTCGGCAACCGCTCCGGCATCGCGCCGGGCAAGGATGTGGACGCGGTGGAACGCGCCATCGAGGACCACATCCCCGTCGATTTCCAACTCCACGCCCACCATTGGCTGATCCTGCACGGCCGCTATCACTGCAAGGCACGCAAACCCCAGTGCCCGACCTGTATCATCCGGGACCTTTGTCAGTTCGAGGACAAGACACAATGACCAAAACCTATCAGCTCGTGGGCATCGGCAATGCCGTTGTCGATGTCATCTCGCAATGCGATGACAGTTTCCTCGACCATATGGGGATCGGAAAAGGCATCATGCAGCTTATCGAGCGCGACCGCGCCGAGGTGCTCTATGCTTCGATGAAGGACCGCGTCCAGACCCCCGGCGGCTCGGTAGCCAATACCATCGCCGGTGCGGGCGCGCTCGGGCTCAGCGCGGCGTTCATTGGCCGCGTCCATGACGACGCGCTTGGCCGGTTCTATGCCGCCGCGATGCAGGACGATGGCGTCGATTTCGTCAACGCGCCCGTTCCCGGCGGCGAGCTGCCCAGCTCGCGGTCGATGATCTTCGTCTCGCCGGATGGCGAGCGGTCGATGAACACCTACCTCGGGATTTCCTCGGAACTCAGCTCTGACGACGTGCCACCCGCGGTCGCCGGACAGGCCCAGATCATGTTCCTCGAAGGGTATCTGTTCGACAAGGACAAGGGCAAGACCGCCTTTCTGGAAGCCGCGCGGGACTGTCGTGCGGGCGGCGGCAAGCCGGGCATCGCGATCTCCGACCCCTTTTGCGTCGAACGCCACCGCGCCGATTTCCTCAGGTTGATCGAAACGGAGCTGGAATATGTGATCGGCAATGAGGACGAGATCAAATCCCTCTTTGAAACCGACGATCTGGAAGACGCCCTGGCCAAGACCGCCGCGATTTGCCCCCTGGTGGTCTGCACCCGCTCTGGCGATGGTGTCACCGTGGTGGGCGCGGGCGAGCGGTTTGATGTGCCGGTGACCAAGGTGGTGCCCGTCGATGCCACCGGGGCCGGGGATCAGTTCGCGGCCGGCTTTCTGTTTGGTCTGGCCACCGGGCGCGATCTCGAGGTCTGTGCCCGGATCGGCAACGCCTGCGCCGCCGAGGTGATCAGCCATATCGGGCCGCGCCCACAGGCGGATATGCGCAGCGTCCTGCGCAGCGCGGGATTGCTCGACGGCTAAGGTCGGCACAGCAGCGACCATCTGGCGCCAACTGCCGGGTGGCCGACGACCACCGGTCAGCTGCTCCCGGCCGCTTTCAGCGCCTTGGACAACAGCGCGCTGAAGGCCTCTGCTTCCTGTGCCGTCAGCCCGTCCAGCAACGCCGCCTGGGTCTGCACATGCGCCTCGACCACCTCGTCGATCAGCGCCAGACCTTCCGGCGTCAGCGCAATCAGGAAACTGCGGCTGTCGCTCGGGTTGGTGGTACGGGACACCAATCCGTCCGCCTCCAGCCGGTCAATCCTGTTGGTCATGGTGCCCGAAGCCACCATCGTCGCCTTCAACAAGTCGCCCGCCGACAACTGATAGGGTGCGCCTGACCGGCGCAGCGTGGCCATGACATCGAATTTGGCGGCGTTGAGGCCAAAGCGGGCAAAGGTTTTTTCCATCGGCCGCAGATACGCCAGATAGAGCCGCCCCACCCGGCCAATCACCCCCATTGCCGTGACATCCAGATCGGGCCGCGCGCGGTGCCATTGCTGCAGTATGAAGTCCACATGATCCATGACGGGAATTCATGTGGTTCTTTTATCTTGACGTCAAGATACTTCGCACTTATCTCGACGTCGAGATAACCAGGAGGCCAGCATGACCCAGACCAGAGACCTCGCCCTGACGGCACTTGCCCCCGCGATCTGGGGCAGCAGCTATATTGTGACCACCGCCTTTTTGCCGGGGCAATCGCCCTATCTGGTTGCCCTGCTGCGGGCGCTGCCGGCCGGGATTTTCCTGATGCTGCTGGTGCGCCAGTTGCCGCCCCTGGCGCTGGTGCCGAAAATTCTGGTCCTGGGGGCGTTAAATTTTTCGCTGTTCTGGTCGCTGATGTTTCTCGCCGCCTACCGGTTGCCCGGCGGTGTCGCGGCGACGCTTGGCGCCGTGCAGCCCTTGTTTGTGCTCGCACTGTCGGGCCTGCTGCTGGGGCACAGGATCCACACGAAAGGCGTTCTCGCGGCGCTGTTGGGGATGGTCGGTGTTGGATTCCTGGTGCTGGGACCAGAGGCCCGGCTGGACCTGCTGGGGGTCTTTGGCGGGCTGGCAGGTGCGGCCTCAATGGCTGCCGGCGTGGTCCTGACCCGCAAATGGCAACCGGCGGTGCCGGCCCTGACCTTTACCGCCTGGCAGCTGATGGCGGGCGGGGTGCTGCTGATCCCGGTGGCTTTTGTCGCCCTGCCGGACTGGCCCGGGCTGACAACGCAGAACTTGCTCGGCCTGGCCTACCTCAGCCTGATCGGCGGGGCCCTGACCTATATCCTGTGGTTTCGCGGCATCGGCCGGATCGACCCGGCGCGGATTTCGCTGCTCGGCGTGTTCAGCCCGCTCACGGCCGTTGTTCTTGGGGTGACCCTGGCAAGCGAGAGTTTTTCGCTGCTTCAGGCCGGTGGTGCCTGCCTTGCGCTGTTCAGCGTCTGGCTCGGCCAGCAGGGACCGCGCAAGCCCGTCACGCCGGTGTCCAAAGCGCCCGCCCTCGCGGCCACCGGCCCGGCGCCCAAAATCCCCGCGGCCTGAGCGGCTCAGTCGCTCCGGGGCAGATCCACCGCGCCTTCCATGTCGTCGGGCAGTTTGGACGGGCAGGCACGCCCCTGATGGCATTGCAGGACAATATCGCCTGCGCTGCCATCCTCGGCATCAAAAAAGAACCCGCCGCAGGGCTCCAGATAGGCGGTGGCCTTGCCTTCGGTATTGCGGGCGAAAAACAGATAGCGGCCGCCGGATTTCAGTGACCCGCACCACGGCCCGAGGCAATGCGCCTCCAGGGTCATCTCGCCATCGACGGGTTGATCAAAATACTGCTCCCCCAGCAACAGGCCGGTGACCTGAGCGGGAATGCGGGTCGGCGTCTTGGTGGCCTCCGGCGCGCTTTGGGAGTATTTCGGCAACAAAGCCTCGTCAAAGGTGACCCGTCCTTCGACGATCACAAAGGGGTCTTCGCTCTTGGCGACGATCCGATAGACGTCTCCCGGTCCCATCGGCAGGCAGCTCAGCGCCTGAGCCTGCGACGCGCAGGCCAGTCCGACCAGCCCGGCCAGAACGGTTCTAGAGATAGGTTTTGAATTCCTCCACCACACGGGCATAGACCTCTCGTTTGAAGGGGACGACCTTGTCGACCAGCTCCGCCACAGGCTGCCAGCACCAGGCGGAAAACTCCGGATCGTCGGTTTCGATGTTGATCTGCGCATCCGTGCCCAGAAAACGCAGCAGGAACCATTTTTGTTCCTGGCCGCGAAACTTGCCGCCCCAGAAATGCGGCACCACCTCATGCGGCAGATCATAGGGCAGCCAGCCGTCACTTTCGGCGATGATCTCCACCAGATCCGGGGTGACGCCGGTTTCCTCTTCCAGCTCGCGCAATGCGGCGACCCGGGCATCTTCGCCCTTGTCGATGCCGCCCTGCGGCATCTGCCAGGCGTTCTTGTGCCGGTCCTTGCGCTGACCGACCCAGACATCACCCGCGGCGTTCAGCAGCATCACGCCAACGTTGGGCCGATAGGGCAGCCGCGCGATCTGATCGGCGGTCAGGGAAATCTGGCTGTCCTTGCTCATATTTGCGCTCCGCAATATCTGGCCCGTCTCCCCCCCTTAGACCGTGTGCCGCCGGGGCACGCAAGGGGGTGACGCCGCGTTGATGGGTGACAATTCCGTGGCGGCCGGCAATCCTGCGCCGCAAAGGGGCGTCCGGCGGATGCTCCACCGAACTTGGAGGGAGAGTGTCATGGCTGCGTACCCACATCTGCTGGCCCCGCTGGATCTGGGCTTTACCCAGTTGAAGAACCGCGTGTTGATGGGCTCGATGCACACCGGGCTGGAGGAAACCCGCGACTGGCCGCGTGTCGGCGAATTCTATGCCGCCCGTGCGCGGGGCGGCGTGGCGCTGATGGTCACCGGCGGCATCGGTCCCAACCTCGAAGGGTCGGTCCTGCCCGGCGCGGCGATGATGACCACGGACAAGGATGTGGAAAACCATTCGGTGGTCACCCGCGCGGTACATGACGCAGGGGGCAAGATCGCGATGCAGATCCTGCACGCGGGCCGCTATGCCTATGGCCCCAAATGCGTCGCGCCCAGTGCGGTGAAATCGCCGATCTCTCCCTTTGCCCCGACCGAGCTGGACGAAGCGGGCATTGAAAAGCAGATCGCCGACATCGTGAACGCCGCCCGGCTGGCGCAGCAGGCGGGCTATGACGGGGTGGAGATCATGGGCAGCGAGGGCTATTTCCTCAACCAGTTCCTGGTGACCCACACCAACAAACGCACCGACCGCTGGGGTGGTTCGTACGAGAACCGCATGCGCCTGCCGCTGGAAGTGGTGCGCCGGGTGCGCGCCGCCGTGGGGGCGGAGTTCATCCTGATCTATCGCCTGTCGATGATCGACCTGGTGCCGAATGGATCGACCTTTGACGAGGTCGTTGCGCTGGCCAAGGCGGTCGAGGCCGCAGGCGCCACCATCCTCAACACCGGCATCGGCTGGCACGAGGCGCGCATTCCGACCATTGCCACCTCGGTGCCGCGTGCCGCCTTTGCCTGGGTCACCCAAAAGCTGATGGGACAGGTGTCGATTCCGGTGATCACTTCCAACCGCATAAACACGCCCGAGGTCGCCGAGGACGTGCTGGCGCAGGGCTGTGCCGATATGGTGTCGATGGCGCGGCCGATGCTGGCGGATGCGGATTTCGTCGCCAAGGCCGAGGCCGGGCGCGGCACCGAGATCGCGCCCTGTATCGCCTGCAATCAGGCCTGTCTGGACCACACATTCGGCGGCAAGCTGACCTCCTGTCTGGTAAACCCGCGCGCCTGCCATGAAACCGAACTGGTGCTGACCCCGGCCGAGGTTGTGAAATCCGTCGCCATCGTCGGCGCGGGTCCGGCCGGTCTGTCCACCGCGCTGGCGGCGGCGGAGCGGGGCCATGCCGTCACGCTCTTTGATGCCAGTGACGAGATCGGCGGCCAGTTGAACATGGCCAAGCAGATCCCCGGCAAAGAGGAGTTCTGGGGGCTGGTCGACTGGTACCGCACCATGATCGCCAAGGCCGGCATCACAGTGCATCTGGGCCGCCGGGTCGGGGCCGAGGATCTGACGGGGTTCGACGAGGTGATCATCGCCACCGGCGTGCTGCCGCGCGATCCGGGCATTCCCGGACAGGATCACCCCTCGGTCGTGTCCTATATCGACGTCCTGCGCCACCGGGTGCCGGTCGGTGAGAAGGTCGCGGTGATCGGCGCCGGCGGCATCGGTTTTGACGTGTCGGAATTCCTGCTGCACGCCGGCGACAGCCCCACCGAGAACCTGCCGCTGTGGATGCGCGAATGGGGGGTCACCGACCCGGCCACGCATCGCGCCGGCCTCGCCCCCGAGGGCCCGCAACCCGACGCCCCCGCGCGCCAGGTGACCCTGCTGCAACGCAAGGCCGAACGCCATGGCAAGCGGCTCGGCAAGACGACGGGCTGGATCCACCGTGCCACGCTGAAGATGAAGCAGGTCGCATTTGTCGGCGGCGTCACCTATGAGCGGATCGACGATGCGGGCCTGCATGTCAGCTTTGGCGCGGCGCGGGAGAACCCGACGGTGATTGCCGCTGACACCATCGTGCTCTGCGCCGGGCAGGTCAGCGAACGCGCGCTTGCGGAGGCCCTGGCGGACCGGGGCATCACGGCCCATGTGATCGGCGGCGCCGATGTTGCCTCGGAACTGGATGCCAAACGCGCGATCAACCAGGGCACCCGTCTGGCGGCGACGCTCTAGGCACGTCACGCCACGTCAACCACGCCGCAGTCAGCCCCGCTTGGAACATCCCGTGCGGGGCGACGTTTTCCTGTGAGAGGGCCGCAACGAAACGGCCCGGACACTTACAGGAAAGGACACGTCATGCCGAAGATTTCAGACGCCAAGATCCTCATCATCGCCACCCATGGGTTTGAAAAATCCGAACTGGAGGTGCCGCGTGACCAGCTGCGCGACCGTGGGGCGACGGTCCATGTCGCCACGCTGGATGGCGGCCCGGCCAAGGGCTGGGAAGGTCCGGACTGGAAAGGTTCCGCCGAGGCCGACCTGGAGATTTCGAAGGCCAACCCGTTTGACTATGACGCGCTGGTGATCCCCGGCGGGCAGATCAACCCGGATCTTTTGCGGGTCGAGGCCGATGTGATCAAGCTGGTCAAGGACTTCCACAACGACGGCAAGGTGATCGCAGCGGTCTGTCACGCCCCCTGGGTGCTGGCCGAAGCCGGTATCGTGAAGGGGCGCAAGATGACCTCCTACGCGTCGATCAAGACCGATATGATCAACGCCGGCGTCGACTGGGTCGACACGGATGCGGTGGCCGACAAGGGCATCGTGACCAGCCGCCAGCCTGACGACCTTGACGCCTTTGTCGCAAAGATCGTCGAAGAGGTCGAAGAAGGCACGCATAGCCGCAAGGCGGCCTGACGGGCCCATCTGCTGCCTCATGTCTGCTGCCAAGGTCCTGCCGGCGCCCTGTCGATCCGATTTGCGGCGTTGGGCGTGGCGGCGGGCGGCAGCCCTGCCGGGGGGGCTCCCGCCCCCGCGCATGGCCCGGCGCGGCCGGGCCCCGCTGACGGCGTTGGACGTGGCACCGCTTCGCGGTGCAGGCCCAGCGCCGAGAGGCGCCTTCAGGGGCAGATCTGCCTCTGAAGGCGCCTTTGCCAGTTTACAGAACCTCTGCCGCATCAAGGGTAAACCGCGCCGGTGGCGCGACCGCTGACGCGGCCCTTGACCCGGCACCGGTCAACCCACAGGACGCACCCCATGCCGCCAACGCGCCCGCAGCGCGCCGCAGGCGCGCTGCCCGGCCCAACGGGAGAGGCTGCATTTCAATGCAGTCGAAACGGGCGGGAGCCCCCCGCGCCCCTGCCCTCGCTGCCGTCCGGAACCTGCCCCCGTCCTCAGCCTCTTCCGCCTCCTCCGCGCCCTGGTCCCGGCTCCGGGTTGAGTTCGGCGCTTTAGGCGCCATGCCGGGTGCGGCTGTCCTTTGGGGCTTCGTCCCGCTGATCCATGCCATAGTCGCGGATCACCGCCGCCACGCGCAGTCGGTAATCGGCGAAATAGGCGTCACGGCCCTTGGTCTGCGCCGCGCGGTGCTTTTCCAGCTGCCGCCAGCGCGCCACTGCGGCCTCATCCGTCCAGAACGACAGCGACAGCAGCTTGCCCGGCGTGGTGAGGCTTTGGAACCGTTCGACCGAAATGAACCCTTCCAGCCCTTCGAACAGCGGGCGCAGGGTTGCGGCATGGTCCAGATAGGCCTGCTGTTGTCCCTCTGCCGGGGTCACTTCAAATATTACTGCAATCATGTTCGCTCTCCTGTGCCATCCGCATGGGGGTCGGAGGCCAGTGTGAGCCAGCTCCGGTCCTCGCGCAAAATGAACTTTTCCCGCTGTGCGAATTCATAGTTCTGCCGCCCAAGCGGATCCGCCGCCAGCCGGGCGCGATAGCGTTCGTATTCCGCAAGCGATGGGATCGAGTAAATCCCGTAGGCCCGCGTCGACGACCCCTCATGCGGGGCGAAATAGCCGATCAGATCGGCCCCGCAGCGCGGGATCGCCTGCCCCCAGGTCCGGGCATACTGGTGAAAGGCCGATTTTTGCGTCGGATCGATGTGATAGCGGATGATGCAGGTCAGCATGGGATTGGTCCTTGTTGCGCCTCACGGCAGAGATCTCCTGATAGGCCGCCCGCGCAGGCGAAGGCTTCGTTGCGTGCCGAACAGTTCAAATTGTCTTGTTTCCACAGACGGGACGATCCTGCGAAAACCCTGCAATTATCCCACCACCGCCGCGATCTTGCCTGAATTCAAGCCCAAAACGGTCAAAGCAAGAGCGGATGTGACGAGGATCATGTGATGGACCGACTGACCGAAATGGAAGCCTTCGCCAATGTGGTGGACCAGGGTGGCTTCACCGATGCTGCCAAGAAGATGGGTATTTCCAAATCGGCCGTGTCCAAACATGTGTCCAGCCTCGAAGCGCGGCTGGGTGCGCGATTGCTGAACCGGACCACGCGCCGGGTCTCGCCGACCGAGATCGGGCTGGCCTATTATGATCGCGCCCGCCGGGTGCTGAACGATGCCGGCGAGGCGGATGCGCTGGTGACCTCCATGCAGACCGCCCCCTCTGGCCTGCTGCGCATTTCGGTCGCCACCGATTTCGGGGTCAACCATCTGTCGCCGGTGTTGTCGGAATTCCTGAAGGATTTCCCCGACATCACCGTGAACATGGTGCTGAACAACCGCTTTGTAGAGCTGATCTCCGAAGGGTTCGACATGGCGGTGCGCATTGGCGAGCTGGAAGACAGCTCCCTGCGCGCCCGCAAGCTGACGGAAACCACCAAGCGGATGATCGCCTCGCCCTCCTATCTGCAGGCCTATGGTCGCCCGATGAAGATCGACGACCTGAACGAGCACAAACTGCTGCATTACTCGAACCAATCCAGCGGCAACGTCTGGAAGATGACGGCCCCCTCGGGCGAGAAACGCCAGGTGCGCTCCACCGGCTGGCTGTCAGTGAACGATGGTCAATCCCTGCTGAACGCTGCGATCTCCGGCCTGGGGATCGCTTATTTGCCAAGCTATCTCTATGCCGAGGCCCTGGCCGAAGGACTGGTCGAGGACGTGATGCCCAGCCTGCCGGTCGAAACCTTCGGTGTGTATGCCGTTTATCCGCCGGGGCGGTTCACCCAGCCCAAGGTGCGGGCATTCATAGATTTTCTCGTGCATGCCTTTGCCGACAAGGGCATGGAAAACTGGTAGCGGCCACCGCCCAAGAGACTCCACGGTCCCTCCAAGCCTGCCCCTCGCCTGAACAGCGGGGGGCTTTTTTGTGGCGTGATGCGCGGGGCGGCGCGCGGCCTGTCCGGGCCGGTCAGGGCGTGACCAAAACCGCCTCCACCCGGCGATTGGTTTCCCGACCGGCCTCTGTCGCGTTGGAGCCAAGCGGCGCCATGAAGCCGGCCCCGGCCACCTCGATCCGTCCGGCGGCGATGCCATAGCGCGATATCAGCCGCTGGCGCACGCTGGCGGCGCGGCGGCGCGACAGGTTGATATTGGCGTCCAGGCCGCCAACCGTATCCGTGTGACCGACCAGAAGAATGGTCGCCGTCTCCTGCGCGGTCAGGAAGGCGGCCAATTGCTCCAGCGTATCAAACGGCCCCTCGCCCATGCGGGTGGAGCCGGAGGCGAACTCCAGATCCAGCAGCGGTGCGTGCCCCTGCAGGGTCAGCAGATCGGCGATGGCGCCGGTGGACAGGACGCTGCCCTTTTCAATCGCGGCGGCCAACAGGCGCTCCGCCGGATCTGGCTGCCCGGCCCCGGCGGGCGGCGCCTGCGGGTCTGCGGCGGTCGGGTCTGTCGGCGCAGCGCCTCCCGGCCGGAGCTGATCCGGCGTCGCGGGCGGACGCAGCGGAGCGGAGGGATCCTGCCGCTCCAGCAGCTGCACATAGACCGAATCGCCGGTGCGGGAGGCCAGAAGCGAAACCACCGCTTTGGTTTCCGGATGTTCCGCCGCAAAGAATTCGTAATCCGAGAGGTTCACCGCCATATCCGGCGCCGGGATCACCTCGATCCCGAAGCGAAAGGCAAAGCCGCCACAGGCGCGGGCGGTGCAGGCAAAGACCTCTTCGAACCCCTGCTCCACCAATGTGCTGCGGATCGGCGCCAGCACCTGCAGCGCGCTCCAATCGCCGGTCACGCGCCAGCTGCGCCGATAGACGCGCCCTTCGTAGGATCGGGTCGGCACCGCATCACCCCGGGCCGGGCCGACCGGCAACAGAAGTGTCGCAAGCGGCGTGTCCTGATTGCGCAGCGGTTCCGCCCCGGCCGGCAGAGAAACCGCCACCGGGGTCGCATGGGCCACCGACAGACCGGATAACAGGCTGACCGTCAGGCCAAGGGCGGCGGCAAGCGCGAAGGCCGGGCGTCGGATCACCGATACTGTCCGTGATAGTCGCTGTTGGGCACCATCGCCGTCGCGCTGGCCACCCGATTGGTCATGTTGAAGAAACCCGCCACATTGGCGATATCCCAGATGTCCTGATCGTCAAAACCGGCCAGCCGCAACGCGGCGCGGTCGTCTTCTTCGATCTCGGCACTGGCGCGGGTCATCTTGGCGGCAAAGTCCAGCATCGCCCGTTGTCGCCCCGACAGCGGCGCGACGCGGTAGTTCATCACCAGCATTTCACCCAGTTGCGGATCGCCGGACAATTGCCGCACCGCCGCCCCATGCGCCACCAGGCAATAAAAGCATTTGTTGATCGAGGAGACCACAACCGCGATCATCTCGCGCTCCAGCTTCGACAGTTTGCTCTGCCCCAGCATCAGGTCGTTATACATCGCGGTAAAGGCGTTGAGCTTGTCGATGTTGAACGCATAGGCCTGCAGCACATTGGGCACCATGCCCAGCTTGTCCTGGCAGATGTCGAAATAGGCCTGGGTTTCCGGTGGCAAGGGGTCGACCATCGGCAGGTCAAGCGCGGTCGGTGCCTTCGGTTTGGTCATGACTGTGCCCTCTCTCTCGGCAGACTGAACGTCTTTTAGCGTTTGATACGGTAGTGGTAGCAGCCCACCTGTGCCATGCCCAACCGCGCATAAAGCGCATTTGCGCCGGTATTGGCGCGGGTGCAAAGCACGGTGAGTTCCTGCGCGCCGACCTGATGCGCCCAATGCGCGGCCTGGCGCATCATCCAGACGCCGACCCCCTTGCGCCGCTGATGCGGGGGCACCTCCAGCGCGTGCAGCATTGCGACGCCCGCGTGTTCGGCAACATAGGCGGTGCCTGCGGGTTTGTCCTGCCACCGCCCCAGGATGGATGTCTTGGGCCCGGCAGCGCGCGACATCACCGCCAGTCGTTCCGGGCCGATCCCGCCTTCTGCCCAGATCTCGCGCTGGATCGCCAGCGGTTCCCAGACGCAGAATGTGGTGACGCGGGGGATCTCCACATCCATCAGCTGTTGTGGCCGGCAGGTCCAGAACACCACCGGATCCATCACCTGATAGCCAAGCCTGTCCAGTTCTGTGTCCAGCGCATCCTGACCATCGCGGACCTGGAACAGGCAGGGCTGGCCCAAGGCCTGCATCCGGGTTTCCGCCTCGGCGATTTGCGCGGCGGTCACCGGCGCCTCGGCGGTGGCGGCAGAAACGCGGCTGCCACCGCCGCCACCAACGCGCAGCGTGATCGGGCCCAGACTGTCCCGGCGCAGGCAGGGCCAGGTTGCCTCGATCACATCATAATACCTGGGGTCGGTCGCTGGCGCCTCTGCCGTGTCTGCCGCCTCTGTCACAGCCCCAGATCCCGGGCCAGTTCGGTGGTGGCCGCATCAATGCGCGCGCCGTCAGCGCCACGCAGCACCACATTGGCACCAAAGACGCCGTTGTTCTGAAACGGATAACAGCCGATCGACAGATCGCTGTATTTCTCCGCCAGCGCCGACAGGGTGGCGGCGATCTCGCCCTCACCCCTGTCCACCCGCAGGGTCTGGCTGAGCAAGGGCTGACCGCCAACCAGCGTTGCCAGCACGCTGGCCACCATTGCCTGAAACACCAGCGGCACCCCGGCCATGACATGCACATTCCCCAGCGTGAAACCCGGCGCGGCAGAAACCGGGTTTTCGATCAGCTCGGCCCCATCCGGGATCCGGGCCATGCGCAGGCGCGCGGCGTTCATCTCGGTCCCGGTGGTTGCGTAATGGGCGGCGAGAATGGCACGGGCATCGTCGCGCACATCAATCGCCACATCAAAGGCCCGGGCGATGCAATCGGCGGTGATGTCATCATGGGTCGGGCCGATCCCGCCCGAGGTAAAGACGTGGTCATACCCCGCCGACAGGGATTTGACCGCCGCCACGATGGCGGTGGCGTCATCGCTGATCACGCGGACTTCCTTCAGGTCGATGCCATGTTTGGTCAGCTCGCCCGCGAGATAGTACATATTGGCATCGCGGGTGCGGCCCGACAGGATTTCATCGCCGATCACAAGCATGGCAGCGGTGGGATTGGACATGGCGCGACTCCTGCGGATGTATGGGTTCGCCCGGAGGATAGCCCGCCGCGCGGCCGGTGCAACCACCAACGCGCCGCGGCCAGTCACATCGCCCCTTTGACAGCGGCGCGCATCTGGCGCATGACCGGCGGCATGAAATTTTCCCGCCCCCTGATCCGCGCCACCCTGATCAAACGCTACAAACGCTTTCTCGCCGATTGCCGGTTGCAGGATGGGCAGGAGATCACCGCCCATTGCGCCAACCCCGGCAGCATGATGGGGCTGGCAGAGCCGGGCATGAGGGTCTGGCTGGAGCCGAACGATGATCCCAAGAAAAAGCTGAAATACGGCTGGCGGCTGGTGGAACATGCCAGCGGCGATTTCACCGGCGTCGATACCTCGGTCCCCAATCGCGCGCTCAGGGCCGCGCTGGAGGCGGGCCAGATTGCCGCCTTTGCCGCCTATTCAACGGTGCGGGCGGAGGTGAAATACGGCCAGAACAGCCGCATTGACTTCCTGCTGAGTGGCGCGGGCCTTCCGGATGCCTATGTCGAGGTCAAAAGCGTGACCCTGTCGCGCCAGCCGGGGCTTGCGGAATTTCCGGACAGCGTCACCGCGCGCGGGGCCAAGCATCTGCGCGAACTGTCCGAAATGGCCGCCGCAGGCCACCGGGCGGTGATGCTCTATCTGGTGCAACGGACGGATTGCGACCGTTTTGCGCTGGCCGGGGACATTGACCCCACCTATGCGGCGGAATTCACCCGCGCCCGCGCCATGGGGGTCGAGCGGCTGGTCATCGGCACGCAGATCTCGCCCGAAGGGGTCGCGGTCGGCCAGCCTTTTGCAGACTGACCGGACCGCGTCTTACACGCCCGTCATCGCGGTCAGGCGGCGTCCGATTCGGACGCGTCGCTGTCCGGCGCCGTTTGGATCAGCGTGCGCGTCGGGAACGGAATGTCGATGCCGGCCGCATCCAGTGCTTCCTTGACCTTGCGCTTCATGTCGGCCTGATACTGGAAATAGTCCGCCGAGCTGACCCAGACCCGGACCAGGAAATCGACCGAGCTGGCATTCAGGGTGTTGACCTGGATAAAGGGTTCCGGCTCCGTCATGGAGCGGGCATCCGCCATGATCGTGTCGCGGATGGTCTGCTCTGCCAGGGCAAGATCGGCGCCATAGCCGACCCCGAAAGACCATTCCGCGCGGCGGGTGGGGTATTCGGAGTAATTGGAGATGGTGTTGCCCCAGACCTCGGCATTGGGAATGATCACCTTCACATTCGACAGATTGGCGATCACCGTGTTGTTGAGGTTGATGTCCTTGACCGTGCCCATGGCGCCGTTAACGTCAATGAAATCGCCCAGCTTGAAGGGGCGAAACAGGATGATCATCACCCCTGCCGCGACATTCGACAAGGCCCCCTGCATCGCGAGGCCGATGGCCAGCCCCGCCGCACCGATGGCCGCGATGATCGACGTGGTTTCAACCCCGAAGGTGTTGAGAACAAAGAGAACCGCAAAGCCCAGTATACAATAGCGCAAGACATTGCCGAGAAAGTGAAACAGGGTATTGTCAAGCCGGGCATGGGTCTCGCCCAGGGCGGCGACCCGGCGTTTCGCCCATCCTGCAATCACGAAGCCCGCAATCAGGATCAAGACGGCGGCCAGCACGCTGCCGAGCACCTGAACCAGGATTTCCAGCGTCACCAGGTCTGCTATCGCTTTGTCGTTGAAAATTTCTGTCTGCAATACGCTATTTAGACTTTCCATGTTCTACTTTGTGTTCCCTGCACTTGCTGTTGCCTTTGGCACAGAACGCCGCACCGGGAAGAAGGTTCCACAAAAGTCACCGGTTCGCCCTCTGGTCCTTTTGCGCAGAACCCCTTAAATAGCGGACTGAACCCACCACGGAGCACGCCCTGATGAGATCCAAAACCGGCCGCACCACCAAAGACGGTATCCACATCTACGAGCAGGCCGATTTTGCCGGCATGCACGCAGCGGGTGCCGTTGCGGCCAGGATTCTCGATGATATTGCGGCCCATGTTCATGTCGGCCAGACCACCGGCGAGCTGGACCGGCTGATCACCCAGATGATCGAAGAGGCCGGCGTGACCTCGGCCACCATCGGTTACAAGGGCTATCAGCACGCCAGCTGCATCTCGATCAATCACGTGGTCTGCCACGGCATTCCCGGCGACAAGAAGCTGAAGGATGGCGACATCCTCAATATCGACGTGACGGTGATCGTCGATGGCTGGTTCGGCGATACCAGCCGCATGTATGTGGCGGGCAAGCTGCCGCGCAAGGCGGAGCGGCTGATCCAGATCACCCATGACGCCCTGATGAAGGGCATTGAGGTGGTGAAACCCGGCAATACCTTTGGCGACATCGGCCATGCCATCCAGTCCTACGCCGAAAGCCAGCGGGTCAGCGTGGTGCGCGATTTCTGCGGTCATGGTCTGGGACAGGTGTTTCACGCGCCGCCCAACGTGCTGCATTATGGCCGCCCCGGCACCGGGCCGGTGCTCGAAGAGGGCATGTTCTTTACCATCGAGCCGATGCTGAACCTGGGCCGCGCCGAAACCAAGGTGCTGGCGGATGACTGGACGGCGGTGACCCGCGACAAATCCCTGTCGGCGCAGTTCGAGCATTCCGTCGGGGTGACGGCAGATGGGGTGGATATTTTCACCCTCTCACCGTCGGGACGATTCCATCCGACCTTTGACACCGACAGCTGAAACCTGAAACCTGAGAGGCGCCCGCGTCGGTCGCCTTGTCCCTGCGCAGTCAGCCCAGCCCAAGGCGATGCGGCAGCTCGGCCATGTGGTGAAACACCTCTGCCCCCTCGGCAGCAAGGGCGGCACCATCGTCATGCGCCGCATAGCCAAAACATTGCATGCCTGCGCGGGCCGCACCGCGCGCGCCGGTGTTGCTGTCCTCGATCACCACGCAGGCGCGCGCCTGCACGTTGAAATGGGTGGCCGCGGCGAGGAAAATCCCCGGATCCGGCTTTGCCACCTTCAGCGTATGGGCCGAGAACATCGCCCCGGCGTGATACCGATCCCAAAGCCCATGCGGACCCAGGGTGATCTGCATCTTCTCCTCGCTGCCATTGGACACCACGCAGCTGGGGATGCCTTCCTGATCGAGCCGCGCGATGACATCCATCACGCCCGGCACCAAGGGCACGCCCCGGCGCAGCGTCGCATAGGCGGTGTCATAGACCTCGGCGATCCAGTTCTGCGGCAGGGTTGCGCCCATCGCGCGGGCCCTGGTGGCGACCTCAGGCATGGCCAGCCCGGCAAAGGTCGTCATGCTGACCTCGGTCGTCAACGCCAGCCCACGGGAGCTGAGATCCTCGGCCAGCACCGCGTTGAAGACGCGCTCGCTGTCCACCAGCACACCGTCGCAGTCAAAGATCACAAGTTCAGGTCTGGGGTAAGTCTTTGGCATCGGGGGTCTCCATTGGCATGTCGGGGCCATTCCAATGGGCGCGGGCTCAGTCGGCCGGATCGGCACCGCTGTCCTGCGCCCACAGAAGGGTGATATGGGTGTCGCCATATTTTCGGCTGTCTTCCAGCACATAGCCGGGCGGCACCTCCATCGCGGCGTTTTCTTCCCAGACCAGAAGCGCCCCGGGGGCGATCCAGCCGCCCGCGCCAATGGCGGAAATCGCCTTTTGCCCCAGCGACTTGCCGTAGGGCGGATCGAGAAAGATCAGATCGAAGGGCAGCTCCGGGTTTGCCCCCAGTCTGAACGCAGAGCGGCGCAGCAAGTGGCACTGCGGCTTTGCCCGGCAGAGGTCGATGTTTTTCTGTATCAGCCCCTGTGCCACCCGCCCGTCATCGACAAAGGTGACATTGGCCGCCCCGCGCGACAAGGCCTCCAGGCCCAACGCGCCGGTACCGGCAAAAAGATCAAGCACGCGCAGATCGGCAAAATCCACCTTATGCGCCAATACGTTAAAGAGGCTTTCGCGCACCCGGTCGGTGGTCGGACGCAGATGCGCCCCCGCGTCGCCCTTGCCCACCGCCGCCAGCGCGCGGCCGCGGAAATCGCCGGCGATGATCCTCACGCTTTCAACAGCGGTTTCAGATCCGCGCTGGTATCGGCCACGATGGTCTTGTCGGCGGTCTTGCCGCCTTCGATCAGGCGTTTTGCCACCATATAGGCGCGCGGGTCGTTCATCGCATCCACCGCCACCAGCCGATCACCGGTGTAATACCAGAACGAGGTCGCGCCCCCCTCACCCGCGCGGGTCACGACGCTGTCATAGCCCGAGTTCAGGCCGGCGATCTGCAATTTGACATCATATTGATCGGACCAGAACCACGGCGTCGCGACATAGGTCTTTTGCGCCCCCAGCATGTTCTGCGCGACGATTTCCGCCTGGTCGATGGCGTTTGGCACGCTTTCCAGGCGAATGCGCCCGCCTTTGTAGGGAAAGGACGCGCAATCGCCCGCCGCCCAGATCGCCGGGTCCGAGGTGCGGCCGAATTCATCCGTGCGGATACCGTTTTCAATCTCCAGGCCTGCGGCCTCCGCCAGATCGGACGCAGGCGCGATGCCGACGCCCACAACGACAAAATCCACCTCGACGATGCTGCCATCGCTCAGGACTGCGCGGGCAACCTGGCCGTCTTCGCCTTCCAGGTGGTTCAGCCCGATGCCTTCGCGGATATCGACACCGTGGCGGGTGTGCAGCTTGCGGAAATAGTCGGATGTCTCCGGCGCGGCGACCCGTTGCAGGATCCGGTCGGCCATCTCGACCAGGGTCACGGAAACCCCGCGTTTGGCGCAGACGGCTGCGGCCTCCAGCCCGATGTAGCCGCCGCCGACGATCAGGGTCCGCGCCCCCTCGGTGACCGCCGGCGCCATGGCATCGACATCCCCGAGGTCGCGCACCACATGCACGCCGCCAAGATCGCCGCCAATCGACGCTGGCAGGTGCCGGGGGTGCGATCCGGTGGTCAGGGCCAGCTGGTCATAGCTGATGACCTCCGCACCGATGTGGATCTGCTTCTGGGCCCGGTCAATGGCATCGACGGCCGTGCCGAGCCGCAGGGTGATGTTCTGGTCGGCATAAAAACTGGCGGGGCGCAGGAACAGCCGCTCCAGCTCCATCTCGCCCAGCAGATAGGCCTTGGAGAGCGGCGGCCGCTGATAGGGCAAGGCCTCTTCGGCCCCGAACAGGGTGATTTGACCGTCAAATCCGCTGTTGCGCAATTTTGCCACCAAAGAGGCTCCCGCCTGGCCTGCGCCAATCACCGCAATATGTTGCATGTGCCCTCTTGTCTCCTGATGCAGTTCCATTACCGTCTGCGCAGGACCCTATATGCAGGGCCCGCCAAGACGCAATTGCCCAAACCCCTCCGGGCACCCATGAGAACGACATGAAGGACCGCGCGATGATTTCCGTAGGAGACAAGCTGCCTGCCGCAACCCTGACCCGGATCGGAGACAATGGTCCCGAAACGGTCGAGATCACGGAGCTGGCGCAGGGACGCAAGCTGGCGATCTTTGCCGTGCCGGGCGCCTATACGCCGACCTGCCATTCGGCCCATGTGCCCAGTTTCATCCGCACCAAGGGCCAGTTTGATGCCAAGGGCGTGGATGAGATTATCTGCGTGTCCTGCAACGATCCCTTTGTGATGAAGGCCTGGGGCGAGTCCACCGGCGCCACCGAAGCGGGAATCACCATGCTCGGCGATGCACAAAGCGCCTTTACCGACGCGCTCGGCATGCGATTCGATGCCCCCCCGGCTGGCCTGATCGGCCGGTCCAAGCGCTATGCGATGATTGTCGAGGATGGTGAGGTAAAAATCCTGCACCTCGAAGAAAGTCCGGGCACCTGTGAAGTGTCCGCTGGTGAAGCCCTGCTGGATGCGCTGTAATCGCGTCATGTAACGGATCCGTTGGAACGGCTAAAGCCTTGAACACAGACGTATGACTGACGCACAAATCCCTGCGACCCACCCCGCTGCCCTTTTGGCAGAGGTCCTGGATGAAATTGATGCCGCCCGCGCCTTTGTGGCGCGGGACGATGCCTTTGACAGTGCCCAGGCCCTGCGGGTGGCGCTGCGGCGGTTGCGCAGCGCGCTGACGCTGTTCCGTCCCCTTTTGCCCCCGGATCACAACAAGGCCCTGCTGGAGGATGCCCGCTGGCTCAGCGCCGAGGTCACCCGCCTGCGCGATCTCTACCTGTTGTGGCAGGATACGCTGACGCCCGCGCGCGTGGCCCTGCCCGACAATGCCGCCCTGCAGACCCTCGAAGCCCGGGTGCTGGCCCGGATCGAACAGGAACGCGCAGAACTGCGCGCGCTACTTGCGTCGGAGCGGGTGGCTGACGTGCTGGCCCGTGGCCGCGAAATGACCGTCCCCGGCTTCTGGCGCCCCGCCGCCGAAAGCCCGGAAAAACTGGAAGGGCTCTGCCATGAGACGCTTGAGCTGCGGCTCAGTCAGGCGCTCAAACATGGCGAGACGCTGAAACGGCTGGACAGCCAGGCCCGCGACAGTTTCCGCAAAAGCCTGCGCAAACTGCGGGCAACAGCGGAATTCACCCAGAGCATGTTTGCCTCCAAAAAGACCAAGGCCTTTCTCAAACAGTTGAAAAAGCTTCTGGAATCCATGGTTGCCGCGCGGGATGCAAGCGCGGTGCGCGACCGGCTGGAGGATCTGATGCGGGATATGGAAGATGGCTCCGCCGAGCGCCATATCGCCCAGGAGCTGATCAAGGCAAAGGAAGCCGGCGTCGGACTGGACCACAAACGGTTGCAGAAACTCTGGCGCGCGACGGTGGCATTGCCACTCTACTGACATCGCCACGACCGTGGCCGACCCGGACCCCGTCCAGCGGGCGTCGGGAAAGTCCCGCCAGACAACGCGCCTCTTGGACAAAGCACGGCGACCACCGGATAGGACGGCTGCGCATTACGCCTGCGGCGGGCGGGGCGCTCCCGTCCCTTTCGACTGCGCCAAAGGCGCCTTCAAAAGCGTTGGGCCAAGC
>NZ_LPUY01000041.1 GCF_001518015.1 Tritonibacter horizontis | reverse complement strand
GCTACATCCGATGCCGCAAGGCCGGTCTATCGCGCCACCAGGTGGTTGCCGTTGCCGCTCTTGTCCAGGACCCGCCGCACCGGATCGCCATCGGCCGTCACCGGCACCACCCCGGCCGCGTCCTGGTACAGCGTCGAGAGGTCGGATGGATCAAAGAGCGCAACCGGATCATAGGCGAGCGCATGCGGCGTCAGGGGCCGGGGAAACGGCGAGCTGAGGCCAAAGGGGCTGAGGTCTGCAAAGTCACGCATGATCGACCATAACCTCGACATGCGTGTGCCCGAGGCTCTTGCCCCAGAGCCGGTTTCCGGCCGCCCCGCTGATATCCGACAGGTCAGAGACGCGTTCGCCCTGCCCGGTTCCATACCGCCAGCCGGTTTCGGCGGCGGCGGGCTGCGCGTCAGTGCCACGGCGCACCGCGATCACGCCGTCGAGGGCCTGGAACTTCGCCCCTGCGAGCGCGTCGCCAGAGGTCAGCTCAGTCCAGGTATCCGGTTCAACCGTTACAATTTCTTGGCTTCGTGGCATCGTTTAAACTCCTGTTAAAGCAGTGGTGAAGGCCGCGTTAAAGGCGGCGGGATAAAGCAGGTTTCCCAGAGGCAGCAGATTGGTCATCGCACCAGCCATTCTTCAACGCTGGCGCTCACGTCGCGCATCTTGATCCAGCGCGCGCCAACTGGTTGACCTTTGAGCAGCCGCAGCTTGCCCACCAGCCCCACAAAGTCCCACTCAGGGCGCTCGCTGCGCGGCTGATAGGCTTCCGCCGGATCAAACGCCGGGTTCAGGCACCGGCGCTGCTGAGTGACGCGCACGGCGTCGTCAGGCACGGTAACGCCATCAGGAACCTAGTCTGCGGCGTAGCTATGACTGACCGGCTCATCGGCCATCTCAGTCCACGAAACAGACTCGTAATCTTCCCAGATATAGGACCCGAAGTCGTCGCGCAGGTACTTCTCTTTCCAGCGTTCGATGTCACTATCGCCAATAACAGTAGGGTTGGCGGAGATTGCCCCAAAGGGGTCCTCGCCCGCCAGCGCCGGGCGGATCTTGTCACCGTCCAGAACAACCGTAGTGCCACGTCGATCCTCGCCGGTCGGGTTGCCGTCCAGCCACTCGAAGAATTCCGCGAAGTCGGCACCGCCGCCCGCCCAGGTGCCATCCGTAGTGTTAAACCCGTCCCCACGGATGACTGTTTCCAGATCAGCAGATGCACCTGCGTTTGATACACACCGCAAAAAATCAAAGTCGGACGAACCGGCCCGGTTCACCCACGCGCTAATTGTACGACGCGCAAACGAAGCGTGCGTATTTCGCAGGTAAAGCGCCCCTGACAACTCTTCATCGGAAAAAACGTTTAGTTTGTCATAGGAGGCATCACCACCAACTGACAAAGTTCCGTTTGCATTGCACATGTAGCTATTCACATTCCCACCGAGGCGGTGATTGATGTTCGTGCCACCATTGCCCTGCAAAATATCGAACGTAACATCGCCGGTTGTGTTTGTGTCACGGAAGAACCGTATCCCGGCCTTTGCTGTGCTGTCAGGCGGGATAACGTCAAAGTCGAATACGAATTCGCCCGTTGATTCAATCTGCAAATACCCTGCGTTTTCAGTCTTCTGGATATAGATTACATCGTCAAAGGAAGCGTTGTCCGGGGTGATCAAGGGAACCCAGTCAAGCCACTCATCATTGTGCTTCGTTCGGATGTAAATCTGGTTCGTGTTACTCGGGAATACCAGTTGGCTCGCGCGACCGATCTGATTTGCAAGGGTCAGTACTGCCCCGGACCCCACCCCGGACGGGACAGCCCCATTGGTAGACCCGGCGATGCGCCCAAACCCCGACGGAGCCGTATCCATGTCCAACACGCTTGGTGCCAGTTCATCAGCCTTGACACCAAGCCCGAGCGCACCGAGGCGCAGGAGCTTTCCCGCCGTCAAGTCCAAGGGGTCAATCTGCACAGCATCTCCAGTGGCGACACCCCCAGTAAGATGCAACTGATCTGTGCCACCGGCGACAAGCGCGAGCGCATTTGAAGCAGCCCGCCTTAGCCCTGTGTCGCGATCAGCATCGAACGTGATGCCCGGTGCGGCCTCTGTACCGTTGTTAAACCGGCCCTGCCCCACCGTGTCATAGACCCCCTGATAATTTCCGATCAGCGCCTGAAGGGCTGCGGTCAGGTCAAAATTCTGCGATCCGGTCGGAAACGCCGCGTAGGTCTGCGCGCCCGCCGTCGCGCCCTGATAGGCGGTTTTGAGGGTGATCGACGTGTTGCTGTTGACCGTCAGGATCTCATAAGTGCGTCCATCCGGGCCGACGAACCCCCACCCGTTCTGCAACGACCCAAACCAATTGGTGCCGCTGCCTGTAACCGCCACGCTGCCATTCGTGACGCTAACTGTGCCTGTACTTACCCAAGCCATGGCTCTTTCTCCTTATGTGACCTCGTAGACGGTCCATTCGATTGTTGGATTTTGGAATTCGACGTCGCCGAGGGCTTCCAGTGAAATTGCAAGGTAAAGGCGCTGGTCGGTTGCCGACGACCACCAAGGCGTCACAAGCTGGTTTGGGTCTCGGCTCCACTTGTTCGTGGGCGCAGGATTACCGCCGCCAAAGCCGTTCCAGCGCGCGCCGGGCTGGATTGCAGCCTCCAACGCCCAGAATGTGTTATTCGGGTCGAAGCCAACGCCTGCAGTCGCCCCCGATGTGATCGCAGCCGTCGCGACCAGCGCCACCTGGTTCGCCTGCCACACGTCATTCTGGCCGACCCGGATCCCGGTATTCACAAACGCCCACCGCGCACCGTCCGTGACAATTCCCGGCACCGTAAAACTGCCCGAGGCCAGAGTAAGCGGGCGGCTGATGACCAGGCCCGCCACCTTGATATTGCCGTTCTTGAAATTGATCTTCACCCCGGATGTTGGGCGACCGTCCGCGTCCTGGGCGTAGTCGTCGCTCGCAAGCGTGTCCGAGATCTGCGCGCGCCCAATTGCGGCGTGGCCGATGTAGGCGTTTTCCATGTAGACGCCCGGCGGGAAGTATAGACCGCAAAAGGCGTGGCCGCCCCGTTCCCCTTCGGCTTGGAAATCGTGAAGGCGTCAGCGTCAAACGCAACCGTGCTGTCAACTTCGCCGTCATCGTCCGCCTTGGAGGCAATCACCATGCCCGAGACCACGCCGTTGACGTTGACACTCAGCATATGGCGACCAGACATGCCATCGACACTTTCGGCCACGGTTTGCACTGCAGTTTCGTTTTCGCCCACGGTTGTCGAAAGCGTTAGCAGGGATTGCGCCTGCGCAGAAATGCCGTCCTCGGTGTCTTTCACGCGGGTCTTCAGGATAGCCGTCGATCAACGCGTCGGCATCGGCGATGGCCTGATCAGCCGTGTCCTGGACAATCGCCCCGGTCGGGGTTTCAGCCCGATCCGTCAGGGAAATCGGCAGGCCTTCGCCATAGCGATCACTCAGGTCTTCGACGGTGGTATAGGGCATTTGCCTGCGCTCCGAGAGGTGAGGGAAATGGCCCGGCGACGCGAAGGTCGCCGCCGGACCGAGGCTCCGTTGGCCGGAGCAAAAGCGGCTCTTGTGGGCAGAGTTGGCCGCTTATTCGGAAACCACCTCGATGCGCTGGGTCAGCAAGCGCGGTTCTTGTTCCAATGCCGCCAGCTCGTCGTCACTGAGGTCGGCGAGCGGAATACGCAGGCCTACGCATTCAATCGCAAATGGCTCAGCAAGCGCGGGCTGAAACCAGACACGCTATCGGTGATCTCAGTGCGAGGCGACAGTATGGAACCCGACCTGAACGATGGTGACTTGGTGCTGATTGACCTAGGCAACACCGAGCTTTCAGACGGCAAAATCTATGCCGTCCAATACTCGGGCAACTTGTTCGTGAAACGCATTCAATATGTCCCTGGCGACACTGTGCGGCTCGTTAGTCGCAACGCGCAGTACTCCCCAATCGAGATCAAGACGCCAGAGGCCGACGGCGTCCGGGTCGTCGGGCGCGTCGTCGCATCAATGCACGAATGGTGACGCTGCGACAGCCTTTGATATTGCGCAAAACCCATCAAGAGAGATACCGTCAAAGTTGCTTTAAGACCGCCTTTGAAAATCTATTGAAGAAATTTATTTATGAAAACAATATTTGAGACTGCGACCAAAGACCTATCGGGTTTTGATTTACTTCCCACCGATGATGAGCTCTCGGCCATTCTGAGCGATCCAGACTATCTGGTATCCGAGCTCATTTCTGGCGTTGAAATACAAGCCTACCTGCAAGCTGATCGATACCGCAGCTTCGACTACGACACGTTCGTGGGGAAACTTGATGCGGGGGATACCTACCAAATTCGTTTGGAAGTGGACGACACCAGCCACTTTACCAGCAACCGTGCGATTACAATCTACGAAGAATCTGGCCGGTACGTTGACCTGGTTTTGAACAATCATGGCGACCTTTTTGACGATGAGAACGCAATCTGGACAGACGAGTTCAGCGCCGGTTCTGGCGGGCAGTTTCTTTTCTTCACAAAAATACGTGAGGCAAGCACGCCGGGGGCACACAACTATTCCCTAGAACTCGTCAAGACCGTTGACGTTGATCCATTTTCGCTTGTCCTTGCCCCAACCGGGAACGGTGGGGTGGCCACTTTGTCGGTCGGCGACCAACCTGTCTCGGCAAATAGCCGTGTCCAAATCAACGTGACTTTCGCGAACCCAAATATGGACTTGGACGATGTCTCGCTTAGCACATCTGGGAGCATTTCCAGCTATCAGTCCTCAAACGGAACGAACACCACTGTCAGTATTACAGCGTCTCCCGCATCAGCGGTCGAGATGAGTGATCTGCTCAGGTTTACCTTCTCAGGAACAGACATAGCGGGGAGCGTCGAGATTTCCAGTATCCGCGTTTCAGTAAATTTCGAGACAGCGCCAATCGAAGTGTCTGGTACGTTGACCACTCCCGGAAACCTGACGGTTCAGGGGACGCGCCGTGCTGATGAACTGGCAGGAGACATCGGGGACGATACAGTGTCAGGCCGCGGAGGCGACGACACAATCTCCGGACACGCTGGCGACGACCTCCTGCAAGGCGGGGCGCGGCACGACACGCTCAACGGCGGAACCGGAAACGATACTCTGATGGGCAACGCCGGGAGCGACGCGCTGTTCGGTCAAACTGGCAGCGACCTAATGAAAGGCGGCGGAGGGCGCGATACGATCTACGGGGCTTCCGGACGCGACGTCCTGGTTGGCAACGGTGGCAACGATAGCTTGGTCGGAGGATCTGGAAACGACACGCTCTCCGCCGGTGCAGGCTCGGATCAACTGATCGGTGGCGCAGGCCGAGATCGACTCGCCGGAGGCAACGGAGAAGATACGTTGCAAGGCAGCGGCGGCTCCGACTTTCTGGACGGCGGGAAAGGAAACGATCTCTTGGAAGGAGGCGGCGGGCGCGACCGGTTCGAGTTCAATAAGAAATCAGGCGAGGACCGCATCGCAGACTTCCAGGACGACATTGACACTATCTTGCTCGACACGGGTCTTTGGCGCGGTGACCTCAGGAAATCACAAGTCGTCGAGGAGTTCGGGAGCGTTATTGAAGATTCGATACTGTTAGACTTCGGACGGGACAGTTTGCTAATCGAAGGGATCTCCGACCTTTCGACCCTAGCCGATGATCTCAAATTCATTTGAGAAATAGTCCCCGCGTCTAGTGCGTACATAAGTCGCCCCCTTGACGGCGGCTATACAATGTTAGCCATGCCTCCAAAACCAAGCATGACAGCCTGACTTTGGAGCATTTTGTGCACTTGCTGCGGACCAACCGCGTTGCTTTCAAAAGAGGTCCGATCACCGACGCGGCGGGCGAGGAAAGGGCGGACAACGGCCATTCGCTGCAATTCGCGTGTATGACAGCTATTCCACCGAGCTTTCTGATTACTCTGACTTGGTCTGTCCCGCACTAAGGACGTCGAGCAGGGGGCAATCTGGTGTGTCCGAGCCGGTGCAGCGTGCGATTGTCTGAGCGAGCACGGTCTCGATCACTTGGAGATCGCGGATCTTGTCGCGCACTACCTCGAGATGGTGGCGCCCCATCCGCTCGACCTCGGCACAAGTGTGGCTGCCGCGATCGACGAGAGATAGCAGCCCGCGGATCTCTTCCATAGTAAAGCCAAGGTCCCGCGCGCGCATCACGAAGTTCAGCCGCTCCACATGTGCCGTGCTGTAGCGGCGATGGCCCGATGCGGTGCGTGGCGGATCAGGCACCAGGCCGACATTTTCGTAATAACGGATCGTCTCGAGGTTGCAGCCGGTCAGCCTGGCCAGATCGGAGCGTTTGAGCTCGCTCGCGGGGGCGTGATCAGCCGACATGAAATTTCTCCTTGATCCTGTAGCTGCTACAGACCCTATCTTGTCAGTCATCGAACGACAACAGGGTGACACGATGACGATCGAGACGAACGATACCGAACGTTGGGAGGGCGACAGCCCCGACAGGACCGGATGGACCGCCACTGGCGCCGGGGTGCTCGGGGCGCTGGCGATGACCTCCTGCTGCATCCTGCCGCTGGTCCTGGTTAGCCTTGGCGTCACCGGGGTCTTCATCGGCCAACTTACAGCGCTCTACTCCTACAAGTGGATAACCCTCTCCTTCGCCTTGGCGGCGCTCGGCTATGGATTCTGGAAGGCTTACCGACCTGTGTCTGCCGAGGACTGTGGCACCGGGGTCTGCGCGCGCCCGGTGGATCGCGGCCTGATGCGCGGACTGCTTTGGGGTGCGCTGGCCGTGGTGCTGCTGGCCTTGGTCTTTCCCTATGTCGCGCCGCGCATCCTAACCTTCTGATATCGGAGCCCATCATGAGACAAGTGTTACTCGCTGCCATCCTCTGGATCTCGCCGACCGCGATCTTTGCAGCCGAAGCCGAGACCCGCCTGCACGTCACTGGTCTGACCTGCCCCTCGTGCAGCTATATCGTCGCCACTGCGCTCAAGCGCGTGGAGACTGTGGAGATCGCGGAATTCCTCGAGGGCGAGGCCGAGGATGGCGTTTACGTCCTGCACTATGACGATCTCGCCACCGACCCGGACCAGCTGATCGCCGCCGTCACCGGAGTGGGCTATGGAGCAACAGTGGCCCAGGAAGACGTCTCGTGAGCGAGCGCGAGACAAACCCCAAGGACGACCGCATGCTGAAATACGGGCTGATCGGCACCGTCCTGGTGGCGCTGTGCTGCTTCACCCCGGTCCTTGTGGTCCTGCTGGGCGCGGTCGGGCTCTCGGCCATGCTGGGCTGGCTCGACTTCGTGCTCCTGCCGGCGCTGGCAGTGTTCATCGGCATCACCATTTTTGCGCTCTGGCGGCGCCAACGCACGAATTGAAGAGAGAATGATATGAAAGATTGCTGCACTCCCAAGGGCGGTTACGATCTCGCTGTGATCGGCGCTGGTTCGGCCGGATTTTCGGCCGCCATTACCGCCGCCGAAGCCGGGGCTCGAGTCGCGCTGATCGGCGATGGGACGATTGGCGGGACCTGCGTGAACGTGGGCTGCGTGCCCTCCAAGGCCCTGATCCGCGCCGTGGAGGGCCTTCACCACGCCCGCGCCGCCAATCGGTTTGACGGCATCAGTGCCGAAGCCAGCGTGACTGATTGGACTGCGACGGTTGCGCAAAAGCAGGCGCTCGTTGAGGAGTTGCGCGCGGCAAAATACGCCGACGTGCTGCCTCGGCACGAGAACGTGGACTACATCGAAGGTCGCGCCCGGTTCGACGGCAAAGGCAGTCTTACCGTAGACGACGCGGCGTTCCCGGCAGCGAAGATCGTTATCGCCACCGGATCGCGTCCCCACGCGCCCGCGATCCCCGGCATTCAGGATATCGGCGCCCTCGACAGCACGTCGGCGCTGGAACTCACCGTTCTACCCGCCTCAATGCTGGTCCTCGGTGCGGGCTATATCGGCGTGGAGTTTGCGCAGCTCTTCGCCCGTGCCGGTGTCGCGGTGACGCTGGTCAGCCGCCGCGGTGTGCTGCCCGAGGCCGAACCCGAGATTTCCGAAGCACTGGAGGGCTACCTCGCTTCCGAGGGTATTCGCTTGGCGCGGGTCGCCGGCTACGAGAGCGTGGTGCGCGACGGCGACGGCCTACGTTTGACCGGTAACGGGGGTGAGAACTTCATCGCCGAGCGACTGGTGCTTGCCACCGGGCGGGTGCCGAACAGTGATGGCTTGAACCTCGGCGCGGCCGGGATCGTGACCGGCGCGCGCGGCGGCATCGTGGTGGACGCGCAGATGCGCACCACCAACTCGAACGTCTGGGCCGCTGGCGATGTCACAGGGCGCAACCAGTTCGTCTATATGGCGGCCTACGGCGCCAAGCTCGCCGCCCGGAACGCGGTGGCGGGAGAGGCACGCAGCTACGACAACAGCACGATGCCCTGGGTCGTGTTCTCCGATCCGCAGGTGGCGGGCGTGGGACTGAGCGAGGCACAGGCCCGCGCCGCTGGACACGAGGTCCTCACCTCGGTCCTGCCGCTCGACGCAGTCCCCCGCGCGCTTGCCGCCCGCGACACGCGCGGTCTGATCAAGCTGGTGGCCGAGGCAGGCAGCAAACGCCTGCTGGGGGCGCAGATCCTCGCCCCCGAGGGCGCAGACAGCATCCAGACCGCTGCGATGGCGCTGAAAGCCGGGCTCACCTACGAGGAGTTGGGCGATACCATCATGCCCTATCTCACGACAGTGGAAGGGCTGAAGCTTGCGGCCCAGACCTTCGAGAAGGACGTGGCCGCTCTCAGTTGCTGCGCTGGGTGAAGGCATGAGCGGAAAATCGAAGCGCGACCTCCTCGGTTCGACTCTCGGCGCCGCTCTTGCCTGGTGGTTGCCGATAGGTGCCATGGTGCTGGCGATTCCACTGCCCGATGGACCCAAGATGGGGATCTGGTTGCTGGCATTGGTGTGGATGGGAAGTGCCTGCCTGTTCAATGCCCGGCGCTGTGGCCGGGTCCATTGCCGCTACACCGGGCCCTTCCTGCTGGCGATGACGCTTCCTGTGCTGGGCCATGGCACGGGGCTGGTGCCGCTCGGAGAGGACGGCTGGCGTTGGCTCGGCATTGCGACGGGTGGAGGCACTATGGCGATCTGGGGGCTGAGTGAACGATTGATGGGTCGCTATCGTTGAACGCGTAAGCGGCCCCAGACTGACAAGCATGAACGAGGAGCACATATGACCGAGACACTCGACCTGATCGTCATCGGCGCCGGCATGGCCGGGATCAACGCCGCGAAAAAATGCAGCCAGGCGGGTTGGTCCGTCGCCATCGTCGACGAGCTGCCTTATGGCGGCACCTGCGCACTCCGGGGCTGCGACCCGAAGAAGATGCTGCGCGCCGGCGCCGAGGCGGTGGAGGCCGTGCGGCTGCTCGAAGGCAAGGGCGTCGCAGGAGAGACCAGGATCGATTGGCCCACGCTGATGAAGCACAAGGAGAGCTTCACCGACCCGGTGCCCGAGAGCATGGAAAGTGCGCTGACAGAGGCCGGGGTGAAAACGCTACATGGCCGCGCGCGCTTCACCGCCGAGGACCGGATCGAGATCGACGGCTACGGCGAGATCGCCTTTCGCCGCGCACTGATTGCTACGGGCGCAAAGCCGAGGCCGCTGAAATTTCCCGGTGCCGAGCGACTGATCGACAGCACCGATTTCCTGAACCTCGCCGAACTGCCGCGCCGGATCGCCTTTGTCGGTGGCGGCTACATCTCCTTCGAATTCGCCCATATCGCCGCGCTGGCGGGAGCTGAGGTGACAATCCTCGACCGCGGCGCACGCCAGTTGAAGATGTTTGACCCCGAACTCGTAAAGATGTTGCTCGAACGGAGCCGCGAAGCCGGGATTAAGATCGCGGCCGAGGCCGAAATGGAACGGATCGAGGACGCGAATGGGGCGCGCCGGGTGCTCTACCGCAGGGCCGGTCAGAGCCATTCCATCGAAGCCGATCTCGTCGTTCACGGTGCAGGTAGGGTGCCTGCCATCGACCATCTTGACCTTGCGGCTGCCGATATCGAAACCGAGCACGGTGGCGTGAAGGTCATGCCTTGGCTGCAATCTCCGTCGAACCCACGCATCTATGCGGCCGGAGACGCTGCCGCCTCGCCAGGAAAGCCGCTGACCCCGGTAGCTGTGTTCGAAGGTAAGATCGCCGCCTCCAACATGCTGAAGGGCAAGCGGACTGAACCCGACTACACTGGAGTGCCGAGCGTGGTGTTCACCATACCCGAGCTGGCGCGGGTCGGGTTGCTCGAGGAAGAGGCGCGAGAGGTGGGTGATGTGGAGGTGAGCTTCACCGACACCTCGGGCTGGTTCTCGCAGAAGCGCATCGGTGAAACACATGCCGGTGCGAAGATTATCACCGGCAAGGATGGCAAGATCCTCGGAGCCCACATGTTCGGCCCGGAGTATGCCGAGCTGATCAACGTCTTCTCGCTGGCGATCAAGCTGGGGCTGACGGCGGCGCAGGTGAAAGCGATGCCTGCCGCTTACCCGACAGGGGCTTCTGACTTGGGGTCAATGTTCTGATGGTGCAACGGCTTTCCGTTGCGCACTCCTTCATGTTAGTAACACCCCGGAACCGGACCTTCGCGACTCGATATGTGAAGGTCCGCTACGGGCCGAGAGCACTCATGGCCCGTATCAAAGCGCAACGGATTTCTGTCCCTCATACCCGTACTCACTAGATCAGAGGGTAGCTGTCGGCACTACGAAGACTGCGATGCGTCTTCATTGCCGGAAATGACAAGTTTTTCCCAATCGTCCTCGGAAAGTGCCGCCCTGAGAACAGCATCCACTTCAGGGAGATAGGATTGCCACATAGGTCTCCCGTCCATGGCTATGTCGGGCGGGTGCCCCTCCATTTCGCACAAGGTACGGGCGGCACGCTATCTTGGGGATTGAACTCTTCGGGGCATGGCTTTCTCTCCAATAACCTCCCGGCATGATATGCTAAAATCCAGAGTTCGTTTAGCCAATTCGGGTCCCAGTTCCACGACGAACCTAATTGATGCAGAGTAAGGCCTCTTCATTGAATACAAACGAAAAACTGGCTTCTGGGACCCAACGCCCCAACTGGGCGGGCAAGGTCCCAGTTCCGAAGCCTTCCAGGGCGCAAAAATGCCCTTCAGAGGTTGCCTCGAAACGCGTTTGAAGCCTTATTTAAACGGGTTTTATGGGAGGCCGAGCTACAGCACAGCCCTTACGCCGAAACGATGCTCATGGTCCCAGTTCGCGCCGATTTTCGGCCTTACTGCAAAACTGAACATAAGGGCGCTTATCGACCGCCCACCTCGCCAAACGCCTTATTTTATTGGCCTTCCGAGTTCTTCCGATTTCTTCGGTCTTCTTCCGGCATCACTGTAAATAAGTCTGTCACCCTACAGTGGTGGAAGTGGTGAGTTTCAAACTGGTGCCGGGCGTAAGCGATGCCGACTATATCGCAGCAACCCGCAAGACAGCGGAATTTATCGGAGGGCTCCGGGGGTTCATCGACCGGCGGCTGTCAAAGGGCGACGATGGCGTCTGGATGGACTATGTGATCTGGACCGATATGACCGCCGCCCAGGAGGCCAGCGCCAAGTTCCCGCAGGCGGAATGCACCGCCGACATCATCCGCATGATCGATCCGGCAACGCTGGTCATGCGGCATGAGCGGCAGATGTGGGTGTCCGAGCCGTCCTTGGCGATGGGTTAGGTCCGCCCCTCGCGCCCGTCCCGGCCAGACCGATGCCGCCCGGGTTTTCGGATTGGCCGGGGCGGCGCAACCGGCGCCGCTGTCTTCTCTTGACCCGGCAGGGCGGCGCGGGCGAAAGATATTTTCATGCGCCGCACCGACCGTCTCTTTGAAATCATCCAGATCCTGCGCAATGGAAAATTGCACCGGGCGCAGGATATCGCTGCCCGGCTGGAGGTCTCGACCCGCACCATCTATCGCGACATGGACACGCTGATGGCCTCCGGGGTGCCGGTCGAAGGCGAGCGCGGCGTCGGCTATATGGTGCGCGAGGCGATCACCCTGCCGCCGCTGACCCTGACCCCGGCGGAACTGGAGGCGCTGAACCTCGGCATGGCCATCGTCGCGGAGGCCGCAGATACCGATCTCAAGATGGCCGCCGAATCCCTGGCGGCCAAGATCGACGCGGTCCTGCCGACTGAAACCGTGGCAGAGGCCGACAGCTGGAAATTCGCTGTCTACCCCTTTGCCGATGTGGCGCGCGGTCTGGCCCAGATGCCGACGCTGCGGGCGGCGATCAAAGCGCGCCAGAAACTCTTTTTGCGCTATCGGCGGATCGACGGGGTGCTGACAGAGCGGGTGATCCGGCCCTTGCAGATGGAATATTGGGGGCGCGTCTGGACGGTGACCGCCTGGTGTGAAACCCGCGCCGCGTTCCGGGTGTTCCGGGTCGACCTGATCGAGACCGCAGAGGCGCTGCCGGAATTGTTCGTGGACGAGCCGGGCAAGCGGTTGCAGGACTATGATCCGATGTGCGAGCACGAAGCCCGGGGCTAGCCCGCACCTGCACCCCGTCTTGGCCCGCTAGCCGAGCTCGAAACTGGTCACAGCAAAGATCAGCTCCGGCGCCACCCGAGGTGCTGCCCCCCGGTACATCCGCGCCGTCTCGAACACCGGCTGCAACCCGAGATCCTGCGCCAGCGCCACCGCCGCGCCATGCGGTTCCGGCACGTCGAGCGTGACCTGCGCCGACGCCGGGATCTGCGGCAACAGGACCGCAAGCAGCGTCTCCGCTGCGGCGCGCGAGGTGGCGACCAGCGGGGCGATCTTCACCCCGTCGTGACAGGGCCGCAGCGTGGCAAAGCCCGAGAGGGTCGCACCGTCATGCACCGCATAACTCAGATGGCCCGGCGCGCCGAGCCATTGCGACCAGAACGCCGGACGCGGGGCGGGAAACACCCGCGCATCCAGCGCCGCGACCTCGGCCGTCAGGGCCGCCAGCGGCGACACCCGCAACCCGTCGTGGGCCGCCGGCTGCGCTGTCACCGCTCCGCTGAAACGGATATTGCGCCAGGCGAACGCAAAACCCGACCGGCGGTAGTTCTCCTGCTGGTCCACAACCCCATCGAGGCCAACCGTACGCCCCCCGGCATGGGCCAGGGCGCGTTGCCACAGGGCGTAGCCATAGCCCTGCCCCCGGACCGCCGCGTCGACGATATAGAACCCGAGAAAGGCAAAATCAGAGCCGTAGTTGACCACCGAGATACAAGCGACCATGGCACCGTCCACAAATCCGCCCCAGAAGCCTTCGGGGTCCTGGGCGGCGAAACAGGCGGCATCGGCGTGACCGGGGTTCCAGCCCTCGCGGGCGGCCCAGGCGACGGCCTGGTCGATCTCGGCTGCGGTCAACGGGCGAATGTCGATGGGAGCGTCAGTCATCAGGGCGCCATTTCTTTCAGCGTGGGAAGACAAAGCAGCGGTTGCGGGGCACGGTCAGCCACATGGCCCGCCCTTCGGCTGGCAGGAACACATTGGGCACCGTCGCCTTCAACACCGAACCGTCAAAATCCATGCGGAATTCCACCAGGCTTTCATTGCCGAGAAACCGCGCCCGCTGCACCACGCCGCGCGCCGGGACGCCCTCGGTCGTGGTGGCCTCAGGGCCGCGGCCGTTGCGGTCAAAGTCGATGCGCACATGCTGCGGACGAAACACGATCTCCACGTTGGTGCCATCCGGCATGCCGGGCGCCAGGAACTGACCAAACGGGGTCTCGGCCAATGCGCCGTTGACCTGCGCGTGCAGCAGATTGACATCGGAAAAGAACGCCACGGCTGCCTTGTCGGCGGGGCGGGTGTAGACGTTGTAGGGCGCGCCCTGCTGGACGATCTTGCCATCCCGCATCAGCGCGATCTCATCCGCCATGCGCATCGCTTCTTCGGGTTCATGGGTGACCAGCAAAACGGCTGTGTCTTCTTCTTTGAGGAGGCTCAGGGTTTCATCCCGAATGCCGTCGCGCAGACGGTTGTCCAACCCCGAAAAAGGTTCATCCATCAGCATGATCTTGGGCCGGGGCGCCAGGGCCCGCGCCAGGGCCACGCGCTGCTGTTCGCCGCCTGACAGCTGATGCGGGTAGTCATCAATGTATTGCCCAAGCGCCACCCGATCCAGCAAACTTTGGGCCCGCTGGCGTTTGCTGTCCTTCGCCCCCCTCAGACCAAAGGCCACATTATCGCCGACACTGAGGTGCGGAAACAGGGCAAAGTCCTGAAACATCAGCCCGATCTCGCGCCGCTCCGGCGGCACCCGGTGGAGGGTGTCGCAGATCAGCCGGCCATCAACGTAGATCTCGCCCTCGTCCTGCATCTCGACCCCGGCGATCATGCGCAGCGTCGTCGACTTGCCGCAGCCCGACGGGCCGAGCAGACAGGTCACCTGCCCCGGCAGGACCCGAAGCGAGACATCATCCACCACCGCGCGGCCCTCGAAAAAACGGCGCAGGTGTCGGATCTCCAGGCGGGGCGTTACCTCGTGACCGGTGGCCTGCGGGGCGGGCGTCTTGGGATCGGGCATTCTGATGGCTGTGTCCTGCTGGCTGGGGAAACGGTCGAAGGTGGGCGGATCGCCTTGCGCTGATACCTGCGCTGATACCAAGGGGCATCAGACCACGCAAGCCGCCGCCGCCCGCCCGTCGCGGGGCAGCGGCGGTAGTCGCCCGGCTCAGCCCTGCAAAGCCACCTCGGCTTCGGCGCGGGGCACACCGTTGACCAGCAGGGTCACGCGATGCGCGCCCGGCACCAGCGTGAAGGTCGAGGCCTGCGCCCGCAGCGGGTGGAATTTGCTCAGTTGCAGCCCCTTGGGGCCAAGCTGGCCGATCTTCCATTTGAACACTTTGGTGCTGGATTTGCCGCCGGGCCGCTGGAACTGAATGGCATAATCCACCAGAACACGGGCGCCGGTCGGCCCCTGCAGATCACAGGCAATGGCCAGCTTGTCGCCGATCCGCACCTCTTGGGGCAAGGTCAGCTGCGCGGTCACTGCCAGATCCGGATCGTAGCCCAACAGCCGCAGCGCATCGGGATCACCCGCCTTGACCAGACCACGCAGCGCATGAGAGGTGACCCAGGCCAGTTCCTTGTCCGTCTGCAGGCCGCGCGCTTGCCAATCGGTCAGCCGGTCGATGACGATTTCCGGTGCTTTCTTGGCAATATCATTGAGATGATTGGCCACCGACCGGGTGACAAACCGCGCCGGATCGCCGTGCAACCGGTCAAGGATCGGCGTCGTCGCCGTCAGGGGCAGATCCACCGCCAGCCCCCAGGGGAGCCGTGGCCGGGTGCCTTCTGTCGCCAACCTGCGTACATGGTAGTTGTCATGATCTGTCCAGCCCAGGATCCGTTCCAGCACCGGTTCGGGCCACTGTTTGAGCAGCGGGCGAATGGCATACTCCATCGAGAACCGCTGGGTCAGCGCCTCCAGCATGTCCAGGGCCAGCGGCAGCTCCTCTGGCTGCCGGGTCAGCGCGGTCACCCACTCCCCGAGCGGGGCAAAGATGAAATCGCCAAAGTCATCGTCTGTCCGGCTTGGGTCCAGCGGCGGCGGCAGAGCGCGCAGGATCACCGGCGCAACCGCGCTCAGCGGGCCGGGAACATGCGCGGCCAATTGCTCTGCGATCCAGTGGATGCGCGCCTTCAGCTCCAGATCGAGCAGCCGCGCCATCACGTCTTCTTCAAAGGCGGACGCGTCAAAACGGAGATCCGCCCCCGCGAAAAGACCCGCCAGATAGCGGATCTTGTCGATGTTAAAGAGCTGATCCTTGAGCGAGAACGCCTCTGCCATCGGGCCGCTCAGATCGTCATGTTGGTGGCACCGCCATCCAGCAGGATGTTCTGGCCGACGATAAAGCCCGCGTGTTGCGAACACAGGAAGGCGCAGGCGGCGCCGAACTCCTGCCGGCTGCCGTAGCGCCCCGCGGGGATGGTGGCGGCACGCTGCGCGCGGGCCTCGTCAAGGCTGATCCCCTTGGCCTCGGACACGCCGGTATCGAGCGAGACGGCGCGGTCGGTGGCATGGATGCCCGGCAACAGATTGTTGATTGTCACCCCCTTGCCCGCCACCTGGCGCGCCGTGCCCGCCACGTAGCCGGTCAATCCGGCGCGGGCAGAGTTCGACAGGCCCAGCACCGCAATCGGCGCCTTGACCGACTGCGAGGTGATATTGACGACCCGGCCCCAGCCCTTGTCCATCATCGCCGGCATCAGCGCCTTCATCAGCGCGATCGGGGTCAGCATATTGGCATCCAGCGCCTTGATGAAATCTTCGCGTTCCCAGTCGCTCCATTGGCCTGGCGGGGGACCGCCGGCGTTGGTGACCAGAATATCGACCTCGGCCGCCTGGGCGATCAGCGCCTCGCGGGCGGCGGCATCGGTGACGTCACAGGCATGGGTTTCAACCGCAACGCCAAAGCGGCTGCGCAGATCGGCGGCGGCGGCCTCCAGCGCGTCAGAGCCGCGCGCGTTCATCACCAGATCAACGCCCGCCTCGGCCAATGCCTCGGCACAACCCAGCCCCAGACCCTTGCTCGATGCGCAGACCAGCGCGCGTTTGCCGCGAATACCCAGATCCATCCCGATCCTCCCCTTGATTGACGGTTGCGCGGTGAAACTGGCAGGCTGCGGCCGGCTTGACCAGTGATCATGCGGCGGTGGTACAAAGTTTTTTCCCACCTCTGCCCGGATCTTGCCGTAGTGTGAACCTATCGTTTACGAATGACCATCCAGACTTGTTGCGCCCTTCGCCATCGCGGACGGCGCATCGTCCGGGGGCACCCTGACGCCCTGATGCAACCAGAAAGCCAGACTGACGTGACACGGGAGACCGCCTCCATCCAATCCGTACCGGCCTACCCGGCCGAACGGTTTTGCGTCGAATTCGGTGTCAATTCCGGCGAACCGCTGGGGGTGATGGATGAGCTGGTGATGGATGACATCTACGAGCTGACGCAGGACTGTGCCCCCCGCCGGCTGAGCCTTGCCGCCTGGCGTGATGGCGCGCTGGCGGTGGATGGCGACACCGAACTGGGCACCCCCGGCGCAACGTTGCACCTGGATTGCGCGGTGACCTTAATGCCGGAACTGGGCGACAGCATCGACGCGCTGGTGCTGGTTCAGGTGGATGACGCGGGGATGATCGACGCGGTGTTCCTGGTGCCGCAGGCGCCCTTGCTGGCCCAGACCGGCTATCGCCTGTTGAAGGCTGACCGTTTGAGCGCCCGCCAGACGCTGGCGCAGATGGCCTGCGTGTCCTTTACCCGTGGCACCCGGATCACACTGGGCACCGGGGCGCAGGTTGCGATCGAGGATCTGCAGCCCGGCGACCGGGTGCTGACCCGCGACAGTGGCGTCCAGGAGGTGACCTGGATCGGTCGCAGCACCGTGCGTGCCGTTGGCAGCATGGCGCCGATCCTGATCCGGGCCGGTGCGCTGAACAATGCCGCTGACCTGCTGGTCAGCCCCGATCACCGGCTGATGGTCTATCAACGCACCGACGAGATCGGCGCGGGCAGCCCGGAAATACTGGTCCGCGCCCGCGATCTGGTGAATGGCGATACGGTGGTGGTGCAGGACGGCGGCTTTGTCGACTATTACCAGATCCTGTTTGACCGGCATTACATCATCTACGCAGAAGGCATCGCGGCGGAATCGCTGCTGCTGGATCCGGTGACGGAAGTCACCCTGCCCGATGCGCTGCGGGACGAGGTCCGCCGCCGTCCGGCGCATGGGGTGCGTGCGGATCATGGGCTGGACATCAGCCGCAACCAGCAAAACCGCCCCGATCTGGTCGAACTGCTGAAACGCGCGTCGCTGCGCTAGCCCCGCCCGGCTTGCCCGGCCCGGTGGCACGGGGCTCCCTTGCAAGAGAGGCCTCTGCGGCGGAAGCCCTTGCGATGGCGGACGCGTGTCAGAGAACACTCTACGACACTGACGGTGACACTAAGCACGACTTTACAGGACTGAGCATGCCGCCCGGTCCTGTTGATTTTCGCCAATTTTGGCTAGCTGGTGTTCTGTCTGGCTAGTGCTTTTTCTGACTGCGGGCAAATCCTGCCCCTTCGTTCACACCGGCCATAAAGGCCTCTGCGACCGAGGGCGCAGTTGCAGCGTGGCCATTGGGATGGGCCACATGCGGCGCGCCCGACCGGGCCGCCCCAGCGACATCCGACAGATCCTCGCCCACGGCGGATTTCAACAGCAGGAATACGCCAGACATTCCGAACCACAGACAGGTCAGAATCAATCCCGCCATCGCATGTGTCTGACCGGAGGCCAGCAGGGCCGAATACAACGCCGCCGACCCAAAGCCCGCACCGACCAGGGCACAGAGCCCACAAAGGACCGAGAACAGGACCCGGCGCGCACCGCGCCGGGCCTTGGATTTCAGATGTCTCAGCATCGGGTTAGCGACGGTTGCTGAGAAAACCCAGCGCAAAGCCAAGACCGGCCGCGATGGCGGTTGCCGCAAGCGGCTGGGCGCGCACGGCGTCTTCGGCCTGACGCGTGACCTGCGCGGCACCATCGGCAATGGCCTGGGTTTGCTCGCGTGCGGTATCGCGGGCGGCCACCTTGGCCCGTGTGGCGCGATCCTTGGCAAGGTCGGACACAGAGCGGGTCAGCGCGGACATATCAGCGCGCAGCACTTCCATCTGAGCGGCGATATCGTCGGTCGAGGGGGCGGTTTGATCTTTCGGCATCGGAAAGCTCCTTCCTGTTCAATTCGTGTTCGACTGGTCAACGTCCGGGCCCGCGCCTTGTTCCCGACAGATGCGAAAAAAAATGCGCCCGCAGCTATTCCCCACAGGCAGGATCGGCGTTTGCCTGGCCTGCCCCGGCGCCGTTGCCAACACCGCTTTCCCTTGCCTCGGCTGCGGTTTCTGGCTAAGGCCAGCGTCATGTTGGACACGCCTCAGAACCGCCCTGAATTGCCGCCGGAAATCGCGCGGCGCCGCACGTTTGCGATCATCTCGCATCCGGATGCCGGCAAAACCACATTGACGGAAAAATTCCTGCTTTATGGTGGCGCGATCCAGATGGCTGGACAGGTGCGCGCCAAGGGCGAGGCCCGGCGCACGCGATCCGACTTCATGCAGATGGAAAAGGACCGGGGCATCTCCGTCTCGGCCTCGGCGATGTCGTTTGATTTCCAGAACCTGCGGTTCAACCTTGTCGACACGCCCGGTCACTCGGATTTTTCCGAAGACACCTACCGGACGCTGACGGCGGTGGATGCGGCGATCATGGTGATCGACGGCGCCAAGGGGGTGGAAAGCCAGACCCAGAAGCTGTTCGAGGTTTGCCGCCTGCGCGACCTGCCGATCCTGACCTTCTGTAACAAGATGGACCGCGAGAGCCGCGACACCTTCGAGATCATCGACGAGATCCAGGAAATGCTGGCCATTGATGTCACGCCGGCCAGCTGGCCGATCGGGGTTGGGCGCGATTTCATCGGCTGCTATGATCTGCTGCGTGACCGGCTGGAGCTGATGGACCGCGCAGATCGCAACAAGGTCGCCGAGAGCATCGCCATCGAAGGTTTGGAAGACCCCAAACTGGCCGAACATGTGCCCGCGCATCTGCTGGAAAAGTTCCTCGAAGAGGTGGAGATGGCGCGCGAACTGCTGCCCGCGCTTGATCCGCAATCCGTGCTCGAAGGACATATGACCCCGATCTGGTTCGGCTCTGCCATCAACTCCTTCGGGGTGAAAGAGCTGATGCAGGGGATCGGTGATTACGGCCCGTTGCCGCAGGTCCAATCGGCCGAGCCGCGCAAGATCGCCCCCGAAGAAACCAAGGTCGCCGGTTTCGTGTTCAAGGTTCAGGCCAATATGGACCCCAAGCACCGCGACCGCGTCGCCTTTGTCCGGCTCGCCTCGGGGCATTTCAAACGCGGCATGAAGCTGACCCATGTGCGCACCAAGAAACCGATGGCGATTTCGAATCCTGTGCTGTTCCTGGCCTCGGACCGCGAATTGGCCGAAGAGGCCTGGGGCGGCGATATCATCGGCATCCCCAACCACGGCCAGCTGCGCATTGGCGATACGCTGACCGAGGGCGAGGCACTGCGCGTCACCGGCATTCCGTCCTTTGCGCCAGAGCTGCTGCAGGGCGTGCGCGCGGGCGATCCGATGAAGGGCAAACACCTGGAAAAGGCGCTGATGCAATTTGCCGAAGAAGGCGCGGCGAAAGTGTTCAAACCCGCGATCGGCTCCGGCTTTATCGTCGGCGTCGTGGGCGCGCTGCAGTTCGAAGTGCTCGCCAGCCGGATCGAGATGGAATACGGCCTGCCGGTGCGGTTCGAGGCCAGCCAGTTCACCTCGGCCCGCTGGGTCCATGGCGACAAGCTGGCAGTGGAGAAATTCGCCCAGGCCAACAAGCAGCATATCGCCCATGATAACGACGGCGACGTGGTTTATATGACCCGGCTGCAATGGGACATTGACCGGGTGCAGCGGGACTATCCCGACCTGCAGCTTTCTGCGACCAAGGAAATGATGGTCTGAGATCGCGGGCGCCCTGTTGCAGGGGCGCCCGTTTTGCATGGCGCGCGACGACCACATGAGGAGCCTGAACCTGTGACGCAGACATCAGCGCAAGCCGCAAGCTGGGGCCTTGTCGCGACCATCAAGGCCGAGGCGGAACAGATCCTCGACTTTGCCGCCTGGCATCTGGAACAGGGGGCGCATCGGCTGTTTCTCTACCTTGATGCGCCCTGCCCCGACGCGCTGCCCCATCTGAGGGCGCATTCAAAGATTCGGGTGATCGAGACCGACGTCGCCCATTGGCAAAAGCGCCGGGGCGGAGTGCCGCCAAAACATCAGGCCCGCCAGAGCCTGAACGCCACCCGCGCCTATCGTCGTCAGGCCGGTGATGTGGACTGGCTGATCCATCTCGACGTGGATGAATTCCTGTGGTGCGGCGACAGGATTGCCGAGGTGCTGACCGCCCTGCCGGCGGATACGCTCTGCGCACGGGCGCGCCCGCTGGAGGCGCTGGCGGGCGAGGCCGAGACGTCGGCGGACAGTTTCAAGGCGCGTATCCCGTCGGGTCCGGAGCAGGACCACACCACAGAGCGGCTTTATCCCCGGTTCGGGCGCAACCTGCGCGGCGGTTTTGTCAGCCATGTGCAGGGCAAGCTGTTTGTGCGCACGGGCCTGGCGCCGGTCGAGCTGCGGATCCACAACGTCTTTGTCGATGGCGCGGAAAACCCCGGTCACTGCGAACTGCCCGCGGTCGATCTGTGCCATCTACACGCCGAGAGCTGGGCCCAATGGCTGGCGCAGTATCGCTACCGGCATCAAAAAGGATCCTACCGGGCGGAAATGGCGCCCGCACGCCGGTCGGACCCGACGTCCTGTAACCTGCACAGCCTGTTTGCGGCATTAGAAGCCGAACAGGGAGAGGCGGGGCTGCGCGCCTTTTTCGATGAGGTCTGCGCCAACAGCGACGATCTGCGCGCGCGGTTACAGGCAGAGGGGCTGTTGCGGCACCGCCCACTGGCCCGCCACGCGGCGCGGCAGCGACAATTTCCACAATATGGCTGAACTGTTTCCCAAAAACTGCAAATCAGCGCGAAGTCAAACGGATCTCCGAACTTCACCCGCGATCATTTGACCGTATCTCGCATTTTTGCTATGTGCCCGGCATCCGGGGACAAACTGCATCTGCAAGAGTTCGACTGATACCGGCATAAACACACACGCGCGGGCCAGGTCAGTGTCCGCAAAAACGGACGCATATGACAAAATTCACCGATCTGAACCTTAATCCCAAGGTCCTCAAAGCGATTGAGGAAGCCGGATATGAAAGCCCGACCCCCATTCAGGCCGGGGCCATCCCAGCCGCATTGGAAGGACGTGATGTCCTCGGGATCGCTCAGACGGGCACCGGCAAGACGGCCTCTTTTACGCTGCCAATGATCACCCGACTGGCGCGCGGTCGCGCCCGCGCCCGGATGCCCCGGTCGCTGGTGCTGTGCCCGACGCGCGAACTGGCGGCTCAGGTTGCTGAAAACTTCGATACCTACGCAAAACATGTGAAATTGACCAAAGCGCTGCTGATTGGCGGGGTTTCGTTCAAGGAACAGGACGCGCTGATCGACCGTGGCGTCGACGTGCTGATTGCCACGCCCGGCCGCCTGCTGGACCATTTCGAACGTGGCAAACTGCTGCTGACCGGGATTGAGATCATGGTGGTGGACGAGGCCGACCGGATGCTCGACATGGGGTTCATTCCCGACATCGAACGCATCTTCGCGCTGACGCCCTTTACCCGCCAGACGCTGTTTTTCTCTGCCACCATGGCAAGCGAGATCGAGCGGATCACCAACACATTCCTGTCCGCACCCGAGCGGGTAGAAATCGCCCGTCAGGCGACGACCTCCGAGACGATCAAACAGGCCGTGGTGATGTTCAAGGCCTCTCGCAAGGACCGCGAATCGACCGAGAAACGCCGGGTTCTGCGCGAGCTGATCGACCAGGAAGGTGACGCGGTCACCAATGCCATCATCTTTTGCAACCGCAAGACGGATGTGGATGCCGTCTCCAAGTCGCTGAAGAAATACGGCTATGACGCGGCGCCGATCCATGGCGACCTGGATCAGAGCCAACGCACCAAAACGCTCGACGGTTTTCGCGAGGGCAAGCTGAAGATCCTGGTGGCCTCTGATGTGGCTGCCCGTGGGCTTGACGTGCCATCGGTCAGCCATGTGTTCAACTTTGACGTGCCGGGCCACCCGGAGGACTATGTTCACCGTATTGGCCGCACCGGCCGGGCCGGACGGTCTGGCAAGGCGATTACCATCTGCAGTCTGCGCGACGAAAAATCGCTCAATGCTGTCGAAGGTCTGGTGCAACGAGAGATCACCCGGTTGGAAAACCCGGTGAAATCATCCGCTGCCGCGCCGAAGAAAGCCGACACCGCCGACGCGGAGACTGGACAGGCCGACAAGCCTGCACGGCCGACCCGCCGCCGCACCACCAGCAAGTCCAGATCAGCCACGACAGAGGCTGCTCCGGTGGCGGCACCGGCACAGCAGGCAGAGGCGACAACACCGGCACCAGAAGAGGCTGCAGCCCCCGCAGCCGCGGCCCAGTCTGAGCCAGCACCGGCAAAGCAGGAGCCGGCGAACTCTGATGCAAATCGCCACACAAGCGCCAAGTCCGACCCCAAGGCGCAAGACGCCGGCAGCGCCAACTCCGGCCCCAGCAAATCCAGCAACAAATCGCGTTCGCGCGGCCGCAAGGATGATCGTCGCGACGACCGTACCGTTGTCGGCATGGGCGATCATATGCCCAGCTTCATCGCGCTGAGCTTTGCTGAACGGCGCACCGGCTGACCGGTCACGGCCCGCTTTTGAGAGATGTCAAACCGCCCCTGCTCCGGCACGGGCGGTTTTTTCTTGCCGCATCTGCGGCTGGCGGAGGCCGGTCGGGGACACGACAGACCGGTGGCAGCCATCCCAGCCATTCCGGATCAAAAAAGGCCCGAACCTTGTGACAGGTCCGGGCCTTTTAATGTGATGTGGTGATCAAGATGCGCGTTTAGCGCATACGGCTGACAACCACGGTGACCTCTGGCTTCTTGCCGATTTCCGCATTGGCGGACTGACGGGCGATGCGCTTGAGTTCCTGTTCCAGCTTGTCGTCATCTTTCAAGGTCTTCTTGCCGGCCCGCATCAGGAACTGGTTGAGGTCCTCTTCCATCACCTCGACCAGCGCCGCATTGGACTGTCCGGTTTCGGCCAACCCCTTGATGTCGACCCAGGGTTCGCCCAGCGGTTCATCGTCCTCGTCCAGAATGGCGGTGACAACAACATGGCCGTTCAGCGCCATGCGGATCCGGTCGCGCACAATCCCGTCCATGGCGCCGATCTTGACCGACCCGTCCAGATAGGTGCGGCCAGTGTCGATGTATTCGGCCACCTTGGGCCGGTCCCCGGTGAGGTCCATCATCATGCCATTCACGACGATGGCAGACGCCATCCCCTTGGCCTCTGCAAGGCGGGAATGACGGCGCAGGTGGCGGTGTTCGCCGTGCATCGGGATCAGCATCGTCGGCTTGACGATGTCATGCATCCGCTCCAGATCGGGACCGTTGGCATGGCCGGACACGTGATAGAGCGAGGAGCTGTCATCAACCACATCCACGCCGCGTTCGGAAAACTGGTTGATGATCCAGATCACGCCTTTTTCGTTGCCCGGAATGGTCTTGGAGGAGAACAGGAACAGGTCGCCCTCTTTCAGCTCCAGACCGCGATATTTGCCCCGTGCCAGCTGCGCCGAGGCCGCCCGCCGTTCGCCCTGGCTGCCGGTGGTGATCAGCATCAGGTTTTCACGCGGGATTTCGCCCGCTTCTTCCGGTTGCAGGACCTTTGGGAAATCCGTCAGCACGCCGGTTTCGATCGAGGCTTCGATCATCCGGCGCATGGCCCGGCCCAGCAGCACGATGGAGCGCCCTGCCCGTTCGCCGGCTTCGGCCAGGGTTTTCACCCGCGCGACGTTGGAGGCAAAGGTGGTCGCGGCCACCATGCCGGTCGCCTCGGAGATGAGCTGCGTGATATTGCCGCCCAATTCGCTCTCGGAACGACCAGCGTGGGGCGAGAACACATTGGTCGAATCGCAGACCAGCGCCTTGACGCCATCCTTGGAGATCGAGGCCCAGAGGTCCGGATCGAAGGCCTCGCCCACGATGGGATTCTCGTCGAGTTTGAAGTCACCGGTGTGGACAATCCGCCCCGCCGGGCTGTCGATCACCAGCCCCCCGGATTCCGGGATCGAGTGCGAGATCGGCACCGCGCCAACGGTGAAGGGACCGAGTTTGGTCACTTCGGGCCAGGGCGAGATGATCTTGACCGCCTCCGGGTCCTGGCCGTGTTCTTCCATCTTGCGGCGGGCGATATTGGCGGTAAAGGCACGCGCAAAGATCGGCACGTTGTTCAGCCGTGAATAAAGATGCGCCACGGCACCGATGTGGTCCTCGTGGGCGTGGGTGATGAAAATGCCCTCCAGCTGGTCGGCGCGATCCGCCAGCCAGGTGATGTCGGGCATGATCAGGTCGACACCGGGGCTGGTGTCCATATCCGGGAAAGCCACGCCCAGATCGACGAGAATCAGACGCTCGCGGCCCGGCTCGCCATATCCGTAGACATAGGCATTCATGCCAATTTCACCCGCCCCGCCGAGGGGAAGGTAGATCAAACGTTCACTGCTCATGGTTACTTACCGATATCCTTGTTATGGTCGTGGATGAGCCTGAGACCTTGCATGGTCAGGTCATCCTCAAATGCGTCGAATAGGTCTGCTGCTTGCTGGAAGAGCGGCGCCAGCCCGCCGGTCGAGATAACTTTCATCGGCACGTCCGACTCGGCCCGGATCCGGGTACAGATCTCGCGCACAAGCCCCACGTAGCCCCAGAACACGCCGGATTGCATGCAGGCTACGGTATTGGTGCCAATGACGTTTTGTGGCTTGGAGATATCCACATGCGGCAACGCGGCGGCGGCCTGGTGCAGGGCCTCCAGGCTGAGGTTCACGCCGGGGGCGATCACGCCCCCAATATAGGCCCCGTCGGCAGCCACCACATCAAAGGTGGTGGCGGTGCCGAAATCGACCACGATCAGGTCGCCGCCATATTTGTGATAGCCCGCGACGGTATTGACCAACCGGTCAGGGCCGACCTGGGTCCCGACATCGACGCGCACATCCACCGGCAGCGCGCATTCGGGTTTGCCGACCACCAACGGGCGGGTGTTGAAATAGCGATCCGACAGAACCCGCAGGTTGAACACCACCCGCGGCACTGTCGAAGAGATGATCACATCGGTGATCTTGGCCTTGATCCCTTGCAGGTTCATCAGGGTCGAGAGCCAGACGTAATATTGATCCGCCGTGCGCTGCCATTCGGTCGAGGTGCGCCAATGGCCGACCATCTGATCCCCGTCCCAGATGGCAAATACCGTGTTGGTATTGCCGCAATCTACTGCCAGAAGCATGACGTCCCGCCCTCGCTCAAAAGAAAATATCCGCCGCCGGGATGCTGACAGGCCCCCGCGCGGTGGTGAGAACGAGGTTACCCGCCTCGTCAACGGTTTCAAACGTACCGGAAATCTCTTCGCGGGTGGTGCGGGCGGTGATCACCTCGCCCAGCTTCGCGGCGCGCGCCAGCCAGGCGGTGCGGATCGGCTCAAACCCATAGGTGGTGAACTGCTCCTCGTAGCGGGCAAAGGCATTGGCCAGGGCGGTCAGGAACGTTTCAGGGTCCACCTTCACGCCCATCTCCGACAGCAGCGAGACCGGCCAGACGGCGCCGGGTTCCAGCCATTCCTTCATCGGGGTTTCGGCGAGGTTCACACCGATCCCGATAGAAAGGTAGCTGACGCCACCTTTTGATCCGGCGCTTTCCAGCAGAATACCGGCCAGTTTGCCCCCGTTCAGCAGCACGTCGTTGGGCCATTTCAGCGCCAGCCCCTTGGTGCGGCCGGTCACGACCTCCACCGCGTCATAGAGCGCCAATGCGGCGACAAAGCTGCGCAGGGCGACCTGGTGCGGCGAGCCCAATGGACGATAGACCAGGGTTGCGGCGAAATTTCCCACCGGGTCGGTCCAGGCACGCCCCCGCCGCCCACGCCCCTTGGTCTGGCGCAGCGCAAGGATCCACTCCGGCCCGGAGAGGCTCGGTGCGAGGCGGGTTGCCTCGTCCAGCGTGCTGTCGATTTCCGCCAGCACGCGGCGTCCATATCCATTTGGCCATTCAGTCATGCGCGCCCTTTAGCACCCGGTTTCGCAAAAGGCAAAAGGCCCGGTCGCTCTGGACCGGGCCTTTTGATAAATTATCGGCGCACCCGCTCAGTGGACCAACATCGCAGCGGCCGTCGCAGCCGCGCCCTCAAGCCCGAATGTCGAGATCACGCCAATCAGCATCAGCGCGGCCCCCGCCGAGAAGAAGGCCAACAGCACCGGTGAGCGGGCGGTTTCGACCTCCACCCCTTCGGAGCCGAAGTACATGAAGAACACGATCCGCAGATAGTAATAGGCACCGATCACCGAGGCGATCACACCGGCGATCGCAAGCCAGGCCATGTCCGCCTCGACCGCGGCGCGCAGCACGAAAAATTTACCAAAGAAGCCAAGCATCGGCGGCACACCGGCCAGCGAGAACAGCAGCACAAGCATCCCCAGCGCCCGCCCCGGTTCGCGCTTGGCGTATTGGTTCAGCGCCCGGATGTCGGTCACCGGTTTGCCATCGCGATGCAGCATCATGATGAAGGCAAAGGTACCGATATTCATCGCAACATAGATCGACATGTAGATCAGCAGCGCCTGAATGCCGAGCTCGGTGCCCGCCGCCAGGCCGATCAACGCATAGCCCATGTGGGCGATGGAGGAATAGGCCATCAGGCGTTTCAGGTCGGTCTGGCCAATGGCAGCCACCCCTCCGAGGAACATCGACAGCACTGCCAGCAAGGCAACGATCTGGCTCCAGTCCGCAACGGCATGGCCAAAGGCGTCATGCATGACCCGTGCAAAGAGACCCATCGCAGCCACCTTGGGCGCGGAGGCAAAGAAGGCCGTGACCGGGGTCGGCGCACCCTCGTAGACGTCCGGTGTCCACATGTGGAAGGGCACCGCAGAGACCTTGAACGCAAGGCCCGAGATCAGGAACACGATGCCAAACAGAAGGCCCAGCGTGACCTCGCCATGCTGTGCCACTTCGATGATGCCCGAGAACAGCGTGGTGCCGGCAAAGCCATAGACCAGCGAGGCACCATAGAGCAGCAGGCCAGAGGACAGCGCGCCAAGCACGAAATACTTAAGCCCCGCCTCGGTCGATTTGATGCTGTCGCGCCGCAGGGCGGCGACCACATAGAGCGCGAGGGACTGCAGTTCCAGCCCCATATAGAGCGCCATCAGGTCGCCGGCGGAGACCATGACCATCATGCCAATGGCAGAGAGCGCGACCAGCAGCGGATATTCGAACCGCAGCATGCCGCGTTTGGACATATAGTCCTGCCCCATCACCATGACAGCAGCGGCGGACAGCAGGATCGCAACCTTGGCAAAGCGGGAGAAGGCGTCATCGACGATCATGCCGCCAAAGGCCTCGGTCGTGCCGGAGCCGGAGGTTCCGATCCAGACCCCGAGCACCGCCATCAGCGCGGCGGTAACCCACACGAGCATGGGCGCCAGCTTGTCCTTGGCAGTGTAAACGGCCCCGATCAGCGCCGCCATCACGTAGATGGCGAGGATGATCTCAGGCAGGATCACGGAGAGGTCAGCTTGCATCTGAGCGGCTCCTTAGTGGGAATTTGTGGCGGCGACATTGACCTCGGCCGCTTCCGCGAGGAAGCCAGCGTCGGCAACGGCCGTGTTGACGGAGGACACCAGTGCTTCGGTCGAGGGGCCGATCACATCGGTGACAACGGAAGGATAGACGCCCAGCAGCAGGGTCATGGCGACCAGCGGCGCAAAGATCCATTTCTCGCGGGCATTCATGTCCTGAATCGCCTTGAGGCTTTCCTTGATCAGGTCGCCAAAGACCACCCGACGATAGAGCCAGAGCGCGTAGCAGGCGGAGAAGATCACGCCGGAGGTGGCGACCAGCGCGACCCAGGTGTTGACCTGGAAGACGCCCATCAGGGTGAGGAATTCACCGATGAAGCCCGAAGTACCCGGCAGGCCGACGTTGCCCATGGTGAAGAACATGAACACCAGCGCATAGGCGGGCATGCGGATCACCAGACCGCCATAGGCGTCGATATCGCGGGTGTGCATGCGGTCATAAATGACCCCGACGCAAAGGAAGAGCGCCGCAGAGATGAAGCCGTGGCTGAGCATCTGGAAGATCGCGCCATCCACACCCTGCTGGTTGGCGGCAAAGATCCCCATGGTGACAAACCCCATGTGGGCGACCGAGGAATAGGCGATCAGCTTTTTCATGTCTTCCTGCACCATCGCCACGAGCGAGGTATAGACGATGGCAATCGCTGACATCCACAGGATGATATCCGTCATCACCTCGGACCCGATGGGGAACATCGGCAGGGAGAAACGCAGGAAGCCGTAGCCGCCCATTTTCAACAGGATCGCCGCCAGCACGACCGACCCGGCGGTCGGTGCCTGAACGTGGGCATCGGGCAGCCAGGTGTGAACCGGCCACATCGGCATCTTCACCGCGAAGGAGGCGAAGAAGGCCAGGAACAGCAGCGTCTGCATGCCGCCCAGCACATGAATGCCAAGCACATCAAAGCTGGTATAGGAGAATTCATGCACCAGCAGGCGGGTGATGTCGGTGGTGCCCGCATCGAAATACATCGCCACCATCGCCACCAGCATCAGCACGGAGCCGAAGAAGGTATAGAGGAAGAATTTGAACGACGCGTAGATCCGTTCCTTGCCGCCCCAGATGCCGATGATCAGGAACATCGGGATCAGGCCTGCCTCGAAGAACATGTAGAACAGCACCAGATCCAGCGCCATGAACACGCCGAGCATCAGCGTTTCAAGCACCAGGAAGGCAATCATATATTCCTTGACGCGGGTCGAGACGTTCCAGCTCGCCAGGATGGTCAGCGGCATCACGAAGGTGGTGAGCAGCACGAACAGGACCGAAATCCCATCAACGCCCATCTTGTATTTCAGACCGAAAATCCATTCCGCCTCTTCGACGAACTGAAAGCCTGTGTTGGCGGCATCAAACCCGAAATAGATGAACAGGCTCACCAAGAAGGTGATCGTGGTGGCCAGCAGCGCCACGTATTTGGCGTTGCGTTGCGCCGCCTCATCCTCGCCGCGCATCAGCAGGGCCATGACAGCCGCCGCCAACGCCGGGATGAAGGTGACGATGGATAGGATATTGTCCATCAGTGCGATCCTCCGCCGATCGACATCCAGGTGACCAGGGCGGCAATGCCCAGCACCATGTAGAAAGCATAAGTAAAGATATAACCGGACTGGGCCCGGCCAGCGAGACGCGTGAAGAAGGGAACGACGCCCATGGCAATCCCGTTCAGGAAGCCGTCGATGGTCTTGCCGTCGCCCTTTTTCCAGAAGAATTTGCCAATCGCCAGCGCTGGTTTGACGAAGACCACATTGTAGAGCTCGTCAAAGTACCATTTGTTCTTGAGGAACAGATACAGCGGCCGCTGCTGTTGCGACAGGCGTTTGGGCAGCTCCGGGTTGACGATGTAGAACAGGATCGCAAGCCCGAGTCCCAGCAGCATGGCGATAAAGGGAGACACCTTGACCCAGGCCGGTGCCGCATGGGCATCGTCAAGGACATGGTTGTCCGGCGCGATATAAAGCGCCCCTTCGCCCGGCGCACCGGCAAAGGCGTAGTGATGGTCACCCGCGTCGCCGTGAGCCGCCGCATCGCCATGATCGCTCTGCGCGACGGCGTGGCTGTCATCCGCTGCCCCGTGAGAGTCATCCGCACCATGAGAAACGTCGGCGGCACCATGGGCATCGGTCGCGCCATGACCGGCAGAGGCCTCTGCCACAGGGATGCCGTAGAATTTGCCAACCTTGTCCGCATGACCAAAGAAGCTGTTGTACCACAGCATGCCCGAGAAGACCGCACCAAGAGCCAGCACGCCGAGCGGGATCAGCATGACCATCGGGCTCTCATGCGCGTGGTCGTGCGTATGCTTGTCGCCGCGCGGCTTGCCGTAGAAGGTCAGAAAGATCAGACGCCAGGAGTAGAAGGAGGTCATCGCCGCCGCGATCACCAGCATCCAGAACCCATAGCTGGACCCGCCTGCATAGGCGCTCTCGATGATGGCGTCCTTGGACAGGAAGCCCGCGAAACCGATATGGGTGAGCGGAATGCCAACGCCGGTGATGGCCAGCGTGCCGATCATCATCGCCGCAAATGTATAGGGGATCTTCTTCCGCAGCCCGCCGTAGTTCATCATGTCCTGTTCGTGGTGCATCGCGTGGATGACAGACCCCGCGCCGAGGAACAGCATCGCCTTGAAGAAGGCATGCGTGAACAGGTGGAACATAGCCGCCGAATACATGCCGACACCCGCCGCCACGAACATATAGCCGAGCTGCGAACAGGTGGAATAGGCGATGACGCGTTTGATGTCGGTCTGCACCAGGCCCACGGTCGCCGCGAAAAACGCGGTTGTCGCCCCGACCACGGTAATAAAGGCGGTCGCTTCGGGCGCGACCTCCATCAGGGGCGACATCCGGCACACCAGGAAAACGCCCGCGGTCACCATCGTGGCCGCGTGGATCAGGGCCGACACGGGGGTCGGGCCTTCCATCGCGTCCGGCAACCAGGTGTGCAGGAACAGCTGCGCCGATTTGCCCATCGCGCCGACGAACAGCAGGAAGGCAATCAGGTCGGCCGCGTTCCACTCGGTCCACAAGAAGTGAACAGAGGTCTCCGCCAGCTGCGGCGTCGCCGCAAAGACGTCGCCAAGGTTGATGCTGTCGGTCAGCAGGAAGAGCGCAAAAATACCAAGGGCAAAGCCGAAATCACCCACACGGTTGACGATGAACGCTTTCATCGCTGCCGCGCCGGCTGTTGGTTTGCGATAGTAGAAACCGATCAGCAGGTAGGAGGCAACGCCCACCCCTTCCCAGCCAAAGAACATCTGGACCAGGTTGTTGGAAGTCACCAGCATCAGCATGGCGAAGGTAAAGAACGACAGATAGGCAAAGAAGCGCGGCTTGTAGCTCTCGCCGTCCTTCCACTGCGGATCGTGATCCATGTAGCCGAAGGAATACAGATGCACCAGCGCCGACACAGTTGAGATCACGATCAGCATGATCGCGGTCAGCCGGTCGAGCCGGATTTCCCAGGAGGTTGACAGGCTGCCGCTCTCGATCCAGCGGAAGATCTCGATGATACGGGTTTCGCCGTCAAAGGACAGGAAGGTGATCCAGGACAGGAGCGCGGTCAGGAACAGCAGCCCGGTCGCCGTCCACATGGCGGCTTTTTCGCCGATGATCTTATGGCCAAAGCCGCAGATCACCGCCCCCACCAGCGGGGCAAAGAGGAGAGTGGTTTCCATCTGGATTAGCCCTTCATCACGTTGACGTCTTCGACCGCGATGGTGCCGCGGTTGCGGAAGAAACACACAAGGATCGCAAGACCAATCGCGGCCTCTGCGGCGGCAACGGTCAGCACGAACAGCGTGAACACCTGCCCCACCAGATCGCCAAGGAACGACGAGAAGGCGACGAGGTTGATGTTCACCGCCAGCAGCATGAGTTCGATGCTCATCAAGAGGATGATCACGTTCTTGCGGTTCAGGAAGAGGCCGAAGATGCCGATGACGAACAGCGTCGCCGCGACCGTCAGGTAATGTTCAAGTCCTATCATTGGTCAAAGCCCCTGCCCCGGTTTGATGTCCTTAAGCTCCATCGCGGTGGCCGGATCGCGGTACATCTGCGCCAGGACATCCTGGCGCTTGACGTCCTGGCGATGGCGCAGGGTCAGAACGATGGCGCCGATCATGGCCACCAGCAGAATGAGCCCCGCAAGCTGGAACAGAAGGAAGTATTGGTCGTAAATGATGAGGCCAAGCGCCTCGGTGTTGTGGCGGTCGACAGGCACCGGCTGGGTGATGTTCGCGGCCACATCCTGGGCGCTCTCCCAGGAGCCGAAGGCGATCACGAATTGCATCAGGATCACCAGCCCGATCAGCAGGGCCAGCGGCATGTATCTCGCCATCTCGGCTTTCAGCTCGGCAAAGTCGACGTCGAGCATCATCACCACAAACAGGAACAGCACCGCGACCGCGCCGACGTAGACGATCACCAGCAACATGGCGACGAATTCCGCCCCCAGCAAAACAAACAGCCCGGCCGAGGAAATAAAGGCCAGGATCAGCCACAGCACCGAATGCACCGGCTGGCGGCTGATCACAGTGAACAGCCCGCCGGTGATGGCGCTGATGGCGAAGAGGTAAAAGGCAAAAACGCTCATGTCTCATCGTCCCCTTTGTCGCCCAGGACCTCTTGCGCCAGTTCCAGCGCCCGGGTCATGGCCGGAATGCCGGCAAACACCGACATCTGTCCGATCGTCTCGACGATCTCTTGTTTTTTCGCGCCCGCTTCCAGAGCGTGGCGCACGGTCTGACGCACGGCGCTGTCCGCCTGTGCGCCCTGCATGGTCAGCCCGGCCAGCGTCAAAAGCAGCCGGGTCTTGGCGTCAAGGCCGTCCTTGTTGACGGCATTGCCGAACATCATTTCCATGACCTCTTTGGGCATGGTCGGCCAAAGCGCCTCAAACCCTTTGGGAGAAAAGCTCTCCAGCGCGGGATTGAGGGCCTTCGCCATCTCCTGCGCCTGGGCCATCATGGCCTCGAAAGGGTTTTTCGGTGTTTCACTCATCGGTACGGCGCGTCCAGTTCGAGGTTGCGGGCAATCTCCGCTTCCCAACGCTCGCCATTGGCCAGAAGTTTGTCCTTGTTGTAGAACAGCTCCTCGCGGGTCTCGGTGGCGAATTCAAAATTCGGCCCTTCGACGATGGCGTCCACCGGGCAGGCTTCCTGACAGAAACCGCAGTAGATGCATTTGGTCATATCGATGTCGTAGCGCGTAGTGCGGCGGCTGCCGTCCTCGCGCGGTTCGGCGTCGATAGTGATGGCCTGCGCCGGGCAGATCGCCTCGCAAAGCTTGCAGGCAATGCAGCGTTCCTCGCCATTGGGGTAGCGGCGCAGCGCGTGCTCGCCCCGGAAGCGTGGGCTCAGCGGGCCCTTTTCATGCGGGTAATTCAGGGTCGATTTTGGAGCAAAGAAATACTTCAGCCCCAGTTTCATGCCCTGCCAGAAGTCCTGCAGCAGAAAATATTTGGCGGCGCGGGTATAGTCGATCTGGGTCATATCAGCCTCCTGTGCTCCAGCGGGCGAAAGCCCCCCAGAACCAATCGAAACGTGCGGCAAAGGCCACGAAGACCACCCAGACCAGCGAGAACGGCAGGAAGACTTTCCAGCCAAGGCGCATCAGCTGGTCGTAGCGGTAGCGCGGGGTGATGGCTTTGACCATGGCGAAGAGGAAGAAGAAGAACGCCATCTTCGCAATCATCCACAGCGGGCTGTCCGGCAGGAACGGAATGGGCGAGAGCCAGCCGCCGAAGAACAGCAGCGAGGTCAATGCGCACATCAGGAAGATGGCGATATACTCGCCCGCCATGAACAGCAGAAACGGCGTCGAGGAATATTCCACCTGATACCCGGCCACCAGTTCGGATTCGGCTTCGGGCAGGTCGAAGGGCGGGCGGTTCGTCTCTGCCAGGCAGGAGATGAAGAACAAAAAGACCATCGGGAAATGCGGCAGCCAGTACCAGTTGAACAGCCCGGCAGAGCCATCCTGGGCGCGCACGATGTCGCCAAAGTTCATCGAACCGGTGGTGAGGATCACGCCGATGATGATCAGGCCGATGGAAACCTCGTAAGAAATCATCTGCGCCGCAGAGCGCAGGGAGCCAAGGAACGGATATTTGGAGTTCGAGGCCCAGCCGCCCATGATCACGCCGTAGACCTCAAGCGAGGAAACCGCGAAAACATAGAGGATGGCGACGTTGATGTCCGACAGCACCCAGGTGTCGTTGAACGGGATCACCGCCCAGGCGATCATCGCCAGCACGAAAGAGGTGATCGGCGCCATGATAAAGACCGTTCGGTCTGCACCGGCCGGGATCACGACCTCCTTGACGATGTATTTCAACGCATCGGCGACGGTTTGCAGCAAACCAAAGAGGCCCACCACGTTCGGACCGCGACGCATCTGGACCGCGGCCCAGATCTTGCGGTCACCGTACACCAGAAACAGCAGCGAAATCATGACGAAGGCCACGACAGCCAAGGTCTGCGCCAAGATGATGACAGCAATGCCGCCTGGGGTGTTAAAGAAATCAGCCATAGGTCCTCACACCGTAGGTATTCCGTTTGCCTCGCAATTTGCGACCACGACTTCGGCGTCGATGGTGCGCAATCCGCGCGGGAGAGCTGGCGAGATGGTGTAGACAGCATCTGCCTCCCAAATGCCACCCTCTTGTTTCATTTTTGTGCGCACGTGACGCGCAAATCCGTAACCACGGATCAGGGCATACTGTGCGGCCGCACAATCGGCGTAATCGTTCAATTCATCCGCGGTTTGCAACCGGTCCATGGACAGGTGGAATTGAACCAGATCCCCTTCCAGAAGGCTGGTGCCGACGCCCAGATAAGAGGGCGCGGCGCGGCTGACCTCGCCGTCCGGCGCATCGGCGCAGGCGGCAAGGGCAAGCCCCAGTCCGGATATGAGGACCCAGCGGATCACTCGGCCGCGATCTTGGTGTCGCGCCGCGCCATCGCCTGTGCGGAAAGCTCCGCCATCAGCTGAGACGACCGCGCAATCGGGTTGGTCAGGTAGAAATCCTTCACGGCGGGCAGGAACGCCGCCTTGCCCAGCGGTTCCAGCGGCAAAGCATCGCCTTCGTTGGCGACGACCCGGTCCACTTTGGCCAGATGCGGTACGTCCTTGATCAGGGCGGTGCGCAACTGCGCCAGGCTGTCAAACGGCAGCGTCGCACCCAGCTCGGCTGAGAGTGCCCGCAGGATGGCCCAGTTTTCCTTGGCCTCGCCAGGGGCGAAACCGGCGCGCATCGCCAGCTGAGGCCGCCCTTCGGTGTTCACGAACAGCGCGTTTTCTTCGGTATAGGCCGCGCCAGGCAGGATCACGTCGGCCCGATGAGCGCCCCGGTCCCCGTGGCTGCCCTGATAGACCACAAATGCGCCCGGGTCGATTTCGACCTCGTCCGCGCCCAGGTTATAGATCACCTCGGCACCGTCGATTGCGGCCGCCATGCCGCCTTCGGTCACTGCGCCGATGTCGAGCGCGCCAACGCGGGCCGCCGCCGTGTGCAGCACCAGGAGCTTGCTGTTGGTGTCCGCCGCCAGCTTTTGCGCCGCTGCCAGAACCGCCAGACCGTCGGCCTCGCGCAGAGCGCCCTGCCCGATAATCACCACGGAGGGCGCGTCGCGCACATCGCCGTAGTCCTTGTTCAGCAGACCGTCCAGCGCGGCGCGATCCGTGCCGACATGGGTATAGTCATAGGTCAGATCCACTTCGGGACCGACCACCCCCACCTGCGCGCCCTTCAACCAGGCCTTGCGGATGCGGGCGTTCAGAACCGGTGCTTCGTCACGCGGGTTGGTGCCGATCAGCTGGATGAACTTGGCGCTGTCGATATCCTCGATTGTCGCGGTGCCGACATAGGCCGCGCGGTTGCCGATGGGCAGGCGGGCGTTGTCCGTGCGGGCCTCGACCTTGCCACCGAGCCCTTCGATCAGCTGCTTCAGCGCATAGGCGGCCTCGACAGAGACCAGATCACCGATCAGACCGGCGACCTTTTTGCCCTTCATCGCGGTGGTGACCGCGTCGAGTGCCTCGGGCCAAGTGGCGGGCCGGAGCTTGCCATCAATCCGCACATAGGGGCGGTCCAGCCGCTGACGCCGCAGACCATCCCAGACAAAGCGGGTCTTGTCGGAAATCCATTCCTCGTTCACGCCATCGTGGTTGCGCGGCAGGATCCGCATCACTTCGCGGCCCTTGGTATCGACGCGGATGTTGGAGCCTAGCGCATCCATCACGTCGATGGTTTCCGTCTTGGTCAGCTCCCACGGACGGGCGGTAAAGGCATAGGGTTTCGAGGTCAGCGCGCCCACCGGACACAGGTCGATGATATTGCCCTGCAGGTTCGAATTCAGCGTTTCATTCAGATAGGAGGTGATCTCGGCATCCTCGCCGCGACCGGTCTGGCCCATCTGAGTGATGCCAGCCACCTCGGAGGTGAAGCGCACGCAGCGGGTGCAGGAAATGCAGCGGGTCATCGCCGTTCCGACAAGCGGGCCGAGGTTCAGCTCGTCCACCGCGCGTTTGGGTTCGCGGAAACGCGAGAAATCCGCGCCATAGGCCATCGCCTGGTCCTGCAGGTCACATTCGCCGCCCTGGTCGCAGATCGGGCAATCCAGCGGGTGGTTGATCAGGAGGAACTCCATCACCCCTTCCCGCGCCTTTTTCACCATCGGCGAATTGGTTTTCACCTGCGGCGCCTGACCTTCCGGTCCGGGGCGCAGATCGCGCACCTGCATCGCGCAGGAGGCCGCCGGTTTCGGCGGGCCGCCAACAACTTCGACAAGGCACATGCGGCAGTTGCCGGCAATCGACAGGCGCTCATGGTAGCAGAAGCGCGGAATTTCGATGCCCGCCTGCTCACAGGCCTGGATCAGGGTCATTGCCCCGTCCACTTCGATCTCGTTTCCGTCAATGTTGATCTTGCGGAGGTCAGACATGGTCTATTTCGCCCTCAGTAACACGCCGATCGCGCTGTTTTTCTCAATCTCTGCCAGCCCGTAGGCGCAGAAGGTTTCCGGTTGGTCCAGTTTGACCCCTTCCTGCGTCAGCAGGCGCTCGCCCTTGGCGCGCATCCGGGATTTTTCCTGATCCGATTTGATGTAGGCCTTGATCTCGCTGTCGCTGTACCCAAGCGCATTGGCGCGCGAGCGGATCTGGTAGAGCTGGTTCAGCCCCTTCAGGGTTCGCGGCGCCAGCCTGTGGTTGCAGCTGTCTGCAACTTCGCTGGCCACAGCGACCGCAAACAGCGGGTTTTCGATTTCCGGCACATCGCGCAACGAGGGCCTGGCCTCGCCCGCGGTGGCGCTGACCGCAAGTACACTGGCCAGCATCAGCGACCAGAACACGGTCAACAGAAGACGGGACGGGGTCGGGGCGGCAACAGTCATGGCATTCTCCTTGGGTGGTGTTTTGCAACCACCTGTGGAAATCGCCCTGCTATGCAATAGCAGTGCCGCGCGCCCGGTTTCAAACCGGCCAGGATATGCCGATCTGCCCGTCACGGTTTGCAGGTCCCCGTGAACACACCGGCCCCGTTGTCCAGATGCAGACCATAGCTGCCGTCGGGTCCGACCGTGATATTCGTCCAGTCGAATTTCGAGGTGCCGTAATTCTCGATGCAATAGCTTTTGGCGGCGTGGTCAGCCGCAGCATATGCGCCAGACTGCGACCGTGTCGCATCTGCCACCTCGACCCGGAAATCGGCCAGAGTTTCCCGCTTGTTGATCGCCTTGGCACTCACCCGGAACGGTACGCCGTCAAAGCGCGGGTATTTGTCCTCGTTGAGCTTGCCACAAGACACCAGCCCGAGGCCAAGCGCCGCGATCAAGGTCACTGGAAGAGCTGGGTGCATCCGCATATCCTTGGTTATTCCGCTGCCATCGCGCCCAGGCGGCCCGATTTTTGCGCCTTGATGCGGTCTTCGATTTCCTCGCGGAAGTTGCGGATCAAGCCCTGGATCGGCCAGGCCGCCGCATCGCCGAGCGCACAGATAGTGTGGCCTTCGACTTGTTTGGTCACATCCCAAAGCATGTCGATCTCTTCGATTTCCGCTTCGCCACGGACCAGACGATCCATCACACGCATCATCCAGCCGGTGCCTTCGCGGCAAGGGGTGCACTGGCCGCAGCTTTCGTGCTTGTAGAACTTGGACAGGCGCCAGATCGCTTTGATGATATCGGTCTGCTTGTCCATCACGATGACCGCCGCAGTGCCCAGGCCCGAGCCGAGCTCGCCCCGCAGGTAGTCAAAGTCCATGATCGCGTCTTTCATCTTCTCGCCGCGCACACAGGGCACCGAAGAGCCGCCAGGGATCACCGCCAGAAGATTGTCCCACCCGCCGCGAATACCGCCGCAATGCTTGTCGATCAGCTCCTCGAAGGAGATCGACATCGCCTCTTCGACGACGCAGGGCGTGTTGACGTGGCCAGAAACCGCAAACAGTTTGGTGCCTGCGTTGTTTGGGCGCCCAAAGCCCGCAAACCATTCGGCCCCGCGCCGCAGGATCGTTGGCACGACGGCAATGGATTCGACGTTGTTCACCGTGGTCGGGCAGCCATAAAGGCCGGCGCCAGCCGGGAACGGCGGCTTCATCCGGGGCATGCCCTTCTTGCCCTCAAGGCTTTCCAGCAGCGCAGTTTCCTCGCCGCAGATATAGGCCCCTGCCCCGTGGTGCAGGAAGACGTCGAAATCCCAGCCGGAACCGGCCGCATTGCGGCCGAGAAAGCCCTTGTCGTAAGCTTCGTCGATTGCGGCCTGCAGCGCCTCGCGCTCGCGGATGTATTCGCCACGCAGATAGATATAGCAGGTATGCGCCTGCATCGCGAAGGACGCGATCAACGCCCCTTCGATCAGCGTATGGGGATCATGACGCATGATCTCGCGGTCTTTGCAGGTGCCGGGTTCGGATTCATCGGCGTTGATCACCAGATAAGACGGGCGACCGTCGCTTTCCTTGGGCATGAAGGACCATTTCAGACCGGTCGGAAAGCCCGCGCCGCCCCGTCCGCGCAGCCCGGAATCCTTCATCGTCTGGATGATCCAGTCCCGGCCCTTGCCGATGAGATCCGCTGTCCCATCCCAATGGCCGCGTTTCTGGGCGCCCGCCAGCGTGCGCTCATGCATCCCGTAAAGGTTGGTAAAGATCCGATCCTGGTCTTTCAGCATGTCTGCCTACCTTTGGTTCTTTTGTTCAGTGGCCTGACGCAGGCGCCAGAGTTGAAAAATATTGATCGCCGCATAGACCATGCCCGCAAGCGCGGCAAAATCAAACAACAGCGCGTATCGTCCTGGCAACCCGATGGCGGGACCGACAAAGAGTGACAGGATCAACCAGGCCACCATCGTTCCGGCAATCACCAGCGCGGCGTGCCGTCCCTTGGCTGCTATGGCCTTGTCCTGTGCGTCGGCGTCCATCGGTCCTGCATCATCCTCGCCTGTGGGCATGCGCGATCACCAAAAGGGTCGCCGCGCTGCACCTTGGCTATTTATCGTCGTCGTAACGGCCGTCTTTCTTGGCCGTCTTGGCAAATTCGGTCTCTTCGCCCGCTGCAAGCTGTGCCGCCTGAGCGATCCAGCCATCGCGTTCGATGCGGCCCTTGAATTTGAGCCGCGCATCGACCCAGGCCACCTCAGCCTCGGTCCATTTGGCGATCTGGTCAAAGTGGAAAAAGCCCAACTCGTTGAGCGTCTCTTCGAGCTTTGGTCCCACGCCCTTGAGCAGCTTGAGGTTGTCAGCCTGACCACCGCGCGCAGCGGTCAGCGTCTCTGGCGCTTCTTCTTCGGTCACCGCTGCGGCGGCCGCTTCCGGCTGCGCCGGGGTGGCGGCTGCGGATTTCTTCAGCGGCGCCTTTTTCGCGGCGGCCTGCTTGACGGCTGGCATCGGACGTTCCGGCGCTGGCGGCGTCGGGGCGGCGGCGTCACGCCCTGCCACCTTGCCGTCCTTGCCGATCCATGGGGTCAGCAGAGGCACCTCGTCGCCCTGGATCCGCTTGACGCTATCGCCCAGTTCGGTGGCCAGCGCGACAGAGGCGTTATACTGCGGCTTGCCCGCATCGTAATCAGCCAGCGAGGTCAGGCCGGATTTCGGTTCGGCTGCGTAACGCCCGTTCTGCGGCCCCGGCACCACGGGTTTGCCCGCAGCAAGGTCGTCCAGCAGCTTCGCCAGGCTCTCGGTCGTGAGATCCTCAAAGTAGTCCTTGCCGATCTGCGCCATCGGCGCATTGGTGCAGGACCCGAGGCATTCCACCTCTTCCCAGGAAAATTTGCCATCGGCCGACAGCATATGCGCCTTGGGCGCGATCTTTTCGCGGCAGACCGCGATCAGGTCTTCGGCACCGCAGATCATGCAGGACGTGGTACCGCATATCTGCACATGCGCGACCGAGCCGGTCGGCTGCAGCTGGAACATGAAGTAGAACGACGCCACCTCCAGCACGCGGATATAGGCCATGCCGAGCATATCGGCGACATATTCCAGCGCCGGTTTGGTGACCCAGCCTTCCTGTTCCTGGGCACGCCACAGGATCGGGATCACCGCCGAGGCCTGACGGCCTTCGGGGTATTTGGTCATTTGCGCCTCGGCCCAGGCCTGGTTGGCGGGCGTGAAGGCAAAGCTTTCGGGTTGTTCGGAATGCAGACGACGGAGCATTAGCGGTCAATCTCTCCAAAAACGATATCCATGGTGCCGATGATGGCGGCGACATCCGCGAGCTGGTGCCCCTTGGCGACATGATCCATCGCTTGCAAGTGCGGGAAGCCCGGGGCGCGCAGCTTGGCGCGGTAAGGTTTGTTGGTGCCATCGGCGACCAGATAGACACCGAATTCGCCTTTCGGCGCCTCGACGGCGGCATAGACCTCGCCGGCCGGAACGTGGAAGCCTTCGGTATAGAGCTTGAAGTGGTGGATCAGGCTCTCCATCGAGGTCTTCATATCGCCCCGCTTCGGCGGCGACAGCTTGCCCCGCGCGATCACATCACCGGTGGCTTCGCGCAGCTTCTGGATGGCCTGACGGATGATCGACAGCGACTGGCGCATTTCCTCCATGCGGCAAAGGTAGCGATCATAGCAATCGCCGTTCTTGCCGACCGGGATCTGGAAATCGAACTCGTCGTAACATTCATAGGGCTGCGCGCGGCGCAGGTCCCAGGCCAGGCCGGAGCCCCGCACCATCACCCCGGAGAAGCCATATTGCTGGATCTCTTCTTCGGTCACGACGCCGATATCACAGTTGCGCTGCTTGAAGATCCGGTTTTCCGTCAACAGCCCGTCGATGTCATCCATCACCTTGGGGAATTCCATCGCCCAGAGGTCGATATCATCCAACAGGTCGTCGGGCAGGTCCTGATGGACACCACCTGGGCGGAAATAGGCGGCGTGCAGACGCGCACCACAGGCCCGCTCGTAGAAGATCATCAGCTTTTCGCGTTCCTCAAAGCCCCAGAGCGGTGGCGTCAGCGCCCCCACGTCCATGGCCTGTGTGGTCACGTTCAACAGGTGGTTCAGAATGCGGCCGATTTCGGAATAAAGCACCCGGATCAGCGAGGCCCGGCGCGGCACTTCGACGCCACAGAGCTTTTCAATCGCCAGGCACCAGGCATGTTCCTGGTTCATCGGCGCCACATAGTCGAGGCGGTCGAAATACGGCAGGTTCTGCAGGTAGGTGCGGCTTTCCATCAGCTTTTCGGTGCCGCGATGCAACAGGCCGATATGCGGATCGCACCGTTCGACGATCTCGCCATCAAGTTCGAGCACCAGACGCAGCACGCCGTGGGCCGCAGGGTGCTGCGGGCCGAAGTTGATGTTGAAATTGCGGATTTTCTGTTCGCCCGTCTGGGCGTCTTCGAAACCTTTGGAGCCGTCCATCATTTCGCCCCCTCCTTCTCGTCGCCGGGCAGGATGTATTCGGCACCCTCCCATGGGCTCATGAAGTCAAACTGGCGGTATTCCTGGACCAGCTTCACAGGTTCGTAGACGACGCGCTTTTGCGCCTCGTCGTAACGGACCTCGGTATAGCCGGTGGTCGGGAAATCCTTGCGCAGCGGGTGACCGCGGAAGCCATAGTCCGTCAGCAGGCGGCGCAGGTCCGGGTGGCCGGTGAACAGGATGCCGAACATGTCGAACACTTCGCGTTCGAACCAGTTGGCCGAGGGATGCACGTCCACGATCGAGGGCAGCATGTCCTCTTCACGCACCGCAACCCGCAGGCGGATCCGCTGGTTCTGGTACATCGACAGCAAATGATAGACCACATCGAACCGCTTGCTGCGCTCGGGGTAGTCGACGGCCGTGATATCCACCAGGGTGGAAAATTTGCAGGCGCGGTCGGTGCGCAGGAATTCGACCAGACCGGCGATATTCGAAGGCTTCACGTCAATGTTCAGCTCGTCATGGGCGATATCCCAGGACAGGACGCATTCCGGGCGCTTGGCTTCGATCTGGTGGCCCAGCTCTTGCAATGCTTGGATCATCTGTCTCTCCTGCCCCTTAGCGAACCAATGTGCCGGTGCGGCGGATCTTGCGCTGCAACTGCATCAGGCCATAAAGCAGCGCCTCGGCGGTCGGGGGACACCCGGGCACATAGATATCGACCGGCACGATCCGGTCACAGCCCCGTACGACGGAATAGCTGTAGTGATAGTAGCCACCGCCATTGGCGCAGGACCCCATCGAGATCACATAGCGCGGTTCCGGCATCTGGTCGTAGACCTTGCGCAGCGCCGGCGCCATCTTGTTGGTCAGCGTGCCTGCAACGATCATCACGTCGGACTGACGCGGCGAGGCGCGCGGCGCGATGCCAAACCGTTCCGCGTCATAGCGGGGCATCGAGGTATGCATCATCTCGACCGCGCAGCAGGCCAGACCAAAGGTCATCCAGTGCAACGAGCCGGTGCGGGCCCAGTTGATGATGTCCTCGGCCGAGGTCAGCAGAAAGCCCTTGTCCTGAAGCTCCGCATTGAGGGCCTGAGTCGCGACTTCCTTGTCGACGCCCGCCGTATTCGCTCCGGTCATCATTCCCATTCCAGCGCCCCCTTCTTCCACTCGTAGGCAAAGCCGATGGTCAGCACGCCCAGGAACACCATCATCGACCAGAACCCGGTGTCGCTGATGTCCTTGAAGCCGACGGCCCAGGGAAACAGGAAGGCGATTTCCAGATCAAAGATGATGAACAGAATCGACACCAGATAAAAGCGCACGTCGAACTTCATCCGCGCATCGTCAAATGCGTTGAAGCCACATTCATAGGCGCTGACTTTTTCAGGGTCGGGATTGCGGACCGCGACAACAACGGCGGCCAGAACAAGAACTAGACCTAGACCGATTGCGACGGCCAAAAACACCAGGATCGGGAGGTACTCCCGCAACATCTCTTCCACGAGTGGCTCCTTTCCGCGCACACGGCAATTCCTGCACGCGCGCCGTCAATTGGCGTGTTGACTTGGGCCGTTACTACTCTCGCCGCCCACGACCGTCAACCAACGCCGGGTTAATAGGAAACGCTTTGTGCAGCGGTTTCGCAGTTGCGCAACAACCCCTTAAAAACCTATGGTTTTTGTCGGATTTAGCAGATCGGGAAATGGGCGTAAATCATTGCCGCCCAGCGGACGTAAAAGCCCTTATTTCTCTTGCCAGCCGGGGCGCCGTTTTTCAAAAAATGCCCCGATGCCCTCTTCTGCTTCGGGACTTTCCCAGCGGGTCACCAGCGCGGAAATCGTCAAATCAATAACAGATTTGTCGATCTTCGGCCCCAGGGCGCGGGCCAGCGCCTTGGCTTCGGCAACGGCACCCGGGGCACAATCCAGGTAGGGGACCACTTCTGCCTCGACCGCGGCATCGAGTGAGTCGGCAGGCACCTGGCGCGCCAGCAGCCCCAGCTCCACCGCTTCGGCCGCATCAAAGAGCCGCGCCGACATGAACACCCGGCGTGCGCGTGCTTCGCCCATGCGCGCGATCACATAGGGGCCGATGGTGGCCGGGATCAGGCCCAGCCGGGTTTCGGTCAGCCCCATTTTCAGATGATCCGCACCAATCGCGACATCGCAGACAGAGGCCATACCGACTCCGCCGCCAAAGGCGTTGCCCTGCAGCCGCCCGATGAGCGGCTGCGGTAAAGTGTTCAGAAGGTTGAGCATTTCCGCCAGCACCCGCGCCTCGCGCGCGCGCGTGTCCGCATCGGCCTGCATCTGGGCCTGCATCCAGCCCAGATCACCGCCGGCGCAGAAACTTTTGCCCGCGCCGGTCAGAACCACCACCCGCACCGATCTGTCGGCCGCAAGGGCCCGCGCCGCTGCCTGCAGCTCCTGCAGCATCTGGCCCGACATGGCGTTGTGCTTTTGCGGTCGGTTCAGGGTCAGCGTTGCGACGCCGCGATCATCGCGCGACAGATCCAATGTGTCATACATAGTCGGGTCCTTGGTGGTGAGTGTGGTTGTGGAAAACCTCAGGCGTCGGCCGTCACGGGACGCAGCGCCTGTGCCATCGCGGCCGCCTCGGTCAGGACGCTACGGTCAAGCCCGGTCACGTAGCCCAACCGGGTTAGATGGTCGTGCACGGCCTCGGTCGCCACATTGCCAGCCGCCCCCGGTGCAAAAGGACAGCCGCCCAGCCCGCCAACGGAGGTATCGAACACCCGGATCCCCAGCGCCAGCGCCGCGTCGATATTGGCCATCGCGCGCCCCCCGGTGTCGTGGAAATGGCCCGCAAGCCGCGTCACGGGCACCGCATCCTTGACCGCGATCAGCATCCGGGCGGTGCTGTCAGGCGTCGCCTTGCCGATGGTATCCCCCAGCGAGATTTCATAGCAGCCCATGGAGAACAGGCGATCCGCCACTTCTGCCACCATTTCCGGCGCTGTCGGGCCATCGTAGGGGCAGTCGGTCACGCAGGAGACATAGCCACGGACCGGCAGATCGATATGGCGCGCCGCCTCAAGGATCGGGGCGAACCGTTCGATGCTCTCGGCGATGCTGGCGTTGATGTTCGCTTTGGAAAAACCTTCGGAAGCGGAAGCGAAGACGGCGATCTCGTCCGCGCGCGACGCCAGCGCATCCTCATAGCCCCGCATATTTGGCGTCAGTGCGGCATAGCGCACGCCGGACGCCTTGGTGATACCTTGCAAAACCTCGGTGCTGCCCGCCATCTGCGGCACCCATTTCGGGGAGACAAAGCTCGCCACCTCGATACGACTGAACCCGGCCCGGCTGAGGCAGTCGACCAGCGCCACCTTCTCCGCCACCGAGATTTCGCGCTTTTCGTTTTGCAGCCCATCGCGCGGGCCGACTTCAAAGAGTTCAACGCGGTCTTTCATTCTGAGATCCTCCCGTTACGCGCTCGGTTCGGCCTCCTCAAGCCGAACCAGCGCCGCTCCAGCCTCCACCTGATCGCCCGCTTGCGCAAGGATTTCCGCAACGATCCCGTCCCGGGCCGCCAAAAGCGCGTGCTCCATCTTCATCGCTTCGAGAATCGCCAGCCGGTCGCCCGCCGCGACTGGCGCGCCGACCCTGGCAAACACCGCCTTGACCAGCCCCGGCATCGGCGCCTCGACCACATTGCCATCGCCGGTCATGCCGGCATCGCGGGCAAGCGGGTCGATGATGTCAAAAGACAGTCCAAACCTGTCAAAGACGGTGATCCGCGCGCCATCCCGCACAACCGGCGGCAGTCGCATCCCTGCGACGTCCCAGCCCTGCGCGCGCCGGACACAAGAAAGTGTCTCGCTGCCGATGGACCAGGTCTGATGATCCGGCCCATCCACCGCCACCGTCGCCACAAAAGATGTCCCCTGCCAGGACAGCTCCACTGCGCGCTGAAGCGGCGCCCAGAGCGTGAACCCCGTCTCTGCTGTCGTATCGATCAGGTCGAGCGCGGCCATGGCGGCGGCCACCTGATGGCGCGGGTCCGGCTCTGGCGCGGCGGCAAGGCTGTCGAGGTCGCGCGCGATCAGACCGGTGTCAACGTCGCCCGCTGCAAATCCCGCATGGCCGGCCAAGGCGCCCAGAAAGGCAAGGTTGGTCACGGTCCCTGCGACCTCGGTGCGCATGAGGGCATCCTCCAGCCGCCGCAGCGCCGCCGCCCGGGATGGACCATGCACGACGACCTTGGCGATCATCGGGTCGTACCAGGGGCTGATTGTATCGCCGGCGCGCACACCGCTGTCGGCACGCACGCCATCCGGGAAGGTCAGATGCGAGAGCGTACCCGTGGCGGGCAGGAAACCCTTTGGGACATCTTCGGCATAAAGCCGCGCCTCAAAGGCGTGACCCGTGATCGTCAGGTCCTCCTGGCGGCACGGCAGCCCTTCGCCCGAGGCGACCCGCAGCTGCCATTCCACCAGATCGACGCCGGTGATCGCCTCGGTGACCGGATGTTCCACCTGGAGACGGGTGTTCATCTCCATGAACCAGAAACGATCGGCGCGCAGCCCGTCAGAGCCGTCAACGATAAATTCAACGGTGCCCGCCCCGGCATAGCCGATGGCCTCGGCCGCGCGCACGGCGGCCTGCCCCATGGCGCGGCGCATCTCTTGCGTCATGCCGGGTGCGGGGGCCTCTTCGATGACCTTCTGGTGACGCCGCTGCAGGGAGCAGTCGCGTTCGAACAGATGCACAGCCGAAACGCCATCGCCAAAGACCTGCACCTCGATGTGTCGGGGCTTCTGGACGTATTTTTCGATCAGCACCGCGGGGTTGCCAAAAGCGGTGGTCGCTTCGCCCTGCGCCGAGGCGAGCGCGTCGGCGAAGTCCTTTGGCGCCTCGACCAGCCGCATGCCTTTGCCGCCGCCGCCCGCGACCGCCTTGATCAGCACTGGATAGCCGATCTGCTCCGCCTGTTCGGCGAGGAATCCCGCCTCCTGATTTTCGCCGTGATAGCCGGGCACCACCGGCACGCCGGCCTCCTCCATTAGCGCCTTGGCAGCGTCCTTGAGCCCCATCGCGCGGATGGCGGCAGCTGAGGGGCCGATGAAGGCGAGACCTGCTGCCTCGACCTTTTCCACGAAATCGGGGTTTTCAGAGAGAAACCCGTAGCCCGGATGTATGCCTTCCGCGCCGGTGGCTTTGGCGGCGGCGAGGATCTCGTCCTGCAGCAGGTAGCTATCCGCCGGTGCCGGTCCATGACCGATGTGGACAGCCTCATCCGCAAGGGCCACATGTTTGGCGTCTCGGTCAGCATCGGAGTAGACGGCGACGGTGCGCAGCCCCAGGCGGCGGGCGGTTTCCATGACACGGCAGGCGATTTCGCCGCGGTTGGCAATCAGGATCTTGTTGAACATCTTCACGGTGCTCCTGTGTCGGGCGGGTCTGCCGGGGGCGCTGCCCCCGGACCCCCGAGGTATTTGAGAAAAGATGAAATTACATCCGGAAGACGCCAAAGCGCGTCTCCTCGATGGGGGCATTGAGGGCAGCAGACAGGGACAGCGCCAGCACCTCGCGACTTTTGCGCGGGTCGATGATGCCATCGTCCCAGAGGCGCGCAGAGGCATAGAGCGGATGGCTTTGTTCGGCGAACATGTCGATGGTGGGTTGTTTGAACTCTGCTTCTTCTTGTGCCGACCAATGGCCGCCCTGGCGTTCGATGGCGTCCCGTTTCACCGTCGCCAGCACCCCTGCCGCCTGTTCGCCCCCCATCACCGAGATGCGGGAATTGGGCCAGGTCCAGAGGAAACGGGGGGAATAGGCGCGCCCTGCCATCCCATAGTTGCCCGCGCCAAAGGAGCCGCCGACCAGCATGGTGATCTTTGGCACATTGGTGGAGGCCACTGCCGTCACCATCTTGGCACCATGGCGGGCGATGCCTTCGTTTTCATATTTGCGGCCCACCATGAAGCCGGTGATGTTTTGCAGGAAGACCAGCGGGATCTTGCGCTGGCTGCAAAGCTCGACAAAATGCGCGCCTTTTTGGGCGGCTTCGGAAAAGAGCACGCCGTTGTTGGCGATGATGCCCACCGGGCAGCCTTTGACATGGGCAAAGCCGGTGACCAGTGTTTCGCCAAAGCGGGGTTTGAACTCGTCAAAACGGGAGCCATCGACCAGGCGCGCGATCACTTCGCGGATGTCATAGGGCGTGCGCAGATCGCCGGGCACCACGCCGAGGATTTCATCGGGGTCATAGGCGGGCTCTTCCGGGCTTTGCCAGTTCACGCCCAGGGGTTTGGTTCGGTTCAGATGGCTGACCGCGCGGCGCGCCAGGGCAAGCGCATGGGCGTCATCCTCGGCCAGGTAATCGGCCACCCCGGAAAGCCGCGTGTGCACATCGCCGCCGCCGAGGTCCTCGGCAGTGACCACCTCACCAGTGGCGGCCTTCACCAGTGGCGGACCGGCCAGGAAGATGGTGCCCTGTTCCTTGACGATGATGGTGACGTCGGACATCGCCGGAACATAGGCGCCCCCCGCGGTACAGGACCCCATGACCACGGCGATCTGCGGAATACCCTTGGCCGACATCCGCGCCTGGTTGTAGAAGATCCGGCCAAAGTGGTCGCGGTCGGGAAAGACCTCATCCTGCTGCGGCAGGTTGGCGCCGCCACTGTCCACAAGATAGACGCAGGGGAGGTTGTTTTCCTCGGCAATCTCTTGGGCGCGCAGGTGTTTTTTCACCGTCATCGGGAAATAGGTGCCGCCCTTCACGGTGGCGTCGTTGCAGACCACCATGACTTCCTGACCGTGGACCCGGCCGATGCCTGCGATCACGCCCGCTGCGGGGGCCGCGCCATCATACATGCCATGGGCCGCCGTGGCGCCGACCTCAAGGAAGGGAGAGCCGGGATCGAGGAGGTTCGCCACCCGGCGGCGCGGCAGCATCTTGCCGCGACTTTCATGACGGGCGCGGGATTTCTCGCCACCGCCCAAGCGCGCGGCCTCAGCGGCCTCGCTGATCTCGGCCAGGGCAGCGAGATGCGCCTCGCGGTTCTCCTTGAAGCCTTCAGAGGAAGGCATGGCCTTGGATTGGAGTTTCATTGGATCAGTCCTCCAGTTCCGCCGACGCGCGGCGTTTCAATTCTTTGCGGATCACCTTACCGGTCACGGTCATGGGCAGAGCGTCGAGAAAGGCGATTTCGCGGGGATAGGAATAGCTGGCAAGGCGCTCTTTGACGTAGTCTTGCAGCTCTTTTTCGCTCGGGGCGTGGTCCGGCTTCAGCACCACATAGGCCTTGACGATCTCGGTGCGCAGGGCGTCGGGCTTGCCGACCACACCGACGGTGGCCACTGCCGGGTGGGTCATCAGACAATCCTCGATCTCGGAGGGGCCGATGCGGTAGCCGGCAGAGGTGATCACGTCATCCTCGCGACCCACGAAGCGCAGATATCCGTCCTCCCAGATGCCACGATCGCCGGTCACCAGCCAGTCGCCGCGAAACTTCTCCGCCGTGGCCTCGGGGCGGTTCCAATAGGCCAGCATCATTGCGGCAGAGCCGCGCCGGACGGCGACGTCGCCTTCGGCCATGGTGGGCTGGCCTGCCGCGTCGATCACCTCGACGCCATGGCCTGGCACTGGCCGACCGATGCAACCGGGGCGGACCGGGAAATCCGCACTGCAGGAGGACACCGTCATATTGCATTCCGTCTGGCCGTAGAATTCGTTGATGGTCACCCCCAGGTGGCGTTGGCCCCAGGCGAGCATCTCTGCGCCCAGGGGCTCTCCGCCAGACGCCACAGAGCGTAGACCGTCGAGCCCCTGCCCCGCCGCTTTCAGCATGCGCAAGGCGGTGGGGGGGAAGAACACGTTGCGGACCTCGCCCCAGCGGATCACCTCGGCGCAGGTGTCCGGGCTGAACTTGTCGAGCCGTGCCGCCACCACCGGCACGCCCAGCGCCAGGCCCGGCATCGCCACGTCAAAAAGCCCGCCAATCCAGGCCCAATCCGCAGGTGTCCAGAGGCAGTCATCAGGCTGGCCCAGGTGATCGTGGCTCAGCGATACGCCGGGCAGATGTCCGGTCAGGACCCGATGCGCATGCAGGGCGCCCTTTGGCTTTCCCGTTGTGCCAGAGGTATAGATCAGAACGGCCGGATCGTCGCATCCTGTGTCGGCATAGGCCACCGGAGCGCCCTCTTGGCCGATCTCTGCCGCCAGCAACGGGATTGCCAGATCGCCCAGCTGGGCCGCCCCATCCCGATCGGTCAACACATAAGCAGCCCCGGCATCGACAATCCGGTTTGCCAATGCGTCTTTTTGGAACAGCTTGAATAGCGGCACCGAGATCGCGCCCAGTTTCCAGATCGCCAAATGCGCCGCCGCACACCAGGGAGACTGGCTCAGCAGCACACCAATCCGGTCTCCCGCTGCGACCGTCTGCGTCAGCGCCCGGACGAGGCCATCGACCATCTCGGTCAACGCGCCAAAGGTCACATCCCGGCGCGGTCCGTCGGTCAGGTCAATCACCGCCAGACGGTCCTGCGGATGGTTCAGGATCTGCGCCGCCATATTCAGCTGTGGCGGCAGGTCCCACGTCCCTGATCGCGTCAGCCCCGGTATGATGCCTTGTTCGAACATGTCTCATCCTGTGCGGGCTATGCCCGTCCGATAGTTAGGCCTCTCGCCACGGGCGTGGCGCTTTCGAGGCGTCAGGTCCGTGGTTCAGCGGGACCGGTTTCTTGCCTGCCTCGGCCCGGACCACTGGCGTCGATCAACCCGCCCAGCCAATTCACCCGGTAGGTAAAAGTGGCGTCGCCACCGGTGTCTTGTGGCTGACAGCGCACCACCAGCCAAGTCCAGACTGCTGGCGCCGGCCTTGCGGAACAGTCGCTGGAGCTTGCACGCCCTGCCGCGGAAGAGGCCGCATGATCCGCCAGGTAGATTTGCGCATAAAGCGTGATGACATCGTTCTCTGACATCCCCTGGCGGATGACGCCGTAGCGAAACCCCATGACCGCGAGCAGCAGCGCCAAGATCCCGATCGGGACCCATCGCAGGACCCGCATCAGCCCATATGCGTCATCAGTTCGCGCCCGATCAGCATCCGCCGGATCTCGGAAGTGCCTGCCCCGATCTCCATCAGCTTGGCGTCACGGAAAATCCGCCCCACCGGGTTGTCGTTCAGATAGCCCGCACCGCCAAAGGCCTGCACTGCCTGATGCGCCTGCGTCATTGCCACCTCAGAAGCATAAAGACAGCAGGCTGCGGCATCCTGCCGGGTTACCGTGCCCTTGTCACAGGCCTTTGCCACCTCATAGACATAGGCGCGGGCAGAGTTCATCGCCGTGTACATATCGGCGATCTTGGCCTGCATCAGCTGGAAGTTCCCGATCGGCTGGCCGAATTGCTTGCGCTCGGCCATATAGGGCATCATTTCGTCCATGCAGGCGGCCATGATCCCCAGACCAATCCCCGCCAGCACCACCCGCTCGTAGTCAAGCCCGGACATCAGCACCCGCACGCCCTTGCCTTCCTCTCCCAGAACGTTCTCGAACGGCACTTCCACATCTTCAAAAATCAGCTCTGCGGTATTGGAACCGCGCATGCCGAGTTTGTCGAAATGTGTCGAGGTGGAAAACCCTTTGAAGTCCTTCTCGATCAGGAAGGCTGTCATGCCCTTTGATCCCGCCTCCGGGTCCGTCTTGGCATAAACCACCAGCGTGTCCGCATCGGGGCCATTGGTGATCCAGTATTTGTTGCCGTTCAGCACATAACGGTCGTTGCGCTTTTCAGCCCTCAGCGACATCGACACCACATCGGACCCCGCGCCGGCTTCGGACATGGCCAATGCACCAACATGGGCGCCGGAAATCAACCGCGGCAGATACTTGGCCTTCTGCTCGGGCGACCCGTTCAACTTGATCTGATTGACGCAGAGGTTGGAATGCGCGCCATAGGACAGCGAGACCGAGGCCGAGGCCCGAGCGATTTCCTCGACCGCAACCGTATGCGCGAGATAGGTCATGCCCGCGCCGCCGAATTCCTCATCGACGGTGATGCCCAGCAGACCCAGTTCGCCCATTTCGGACCAGAGCTCGGCCGGAAATTCATTGGTCTGATCGATCTTTTGCGCCAGCGGCTTGACCCGGTCCTGCGCCCAGCGGTGCACCATGTCGCGCAGGGCGTTCACGTCCTCACCTAGGTCGAATGTCATGCTTGCGTTGAACATCTGCGCGTCTCCTCCCGAGTCACCATTGTCCGAGTCGGCTCAATTATATGAACACTTGTTCATTTATGGTCGGATCGGATCCGATCCGTCAAGCCCCCAGTCGGCCCCGTCAAAGGTAGTGCTCCCGCCCGTCCCGTCAGCATGGACATGCCAACGGTCCCGTTGGGCCCGGCCTGCCCCACCGCGATTTGCAAGGCAAAGCGCAAAACCTCAGACAGCGTCTCCCTCCGGACGGAGGGGGACACCATTGGATACGCTTGCAAAAATGAAACCGGCGTTTTGCCGCCTCAGGCCCCCGCCTGCCAGACCGCACCGACCTCGGCCCGGATGATCCGGGCGATCAACGCGCAATCCTCAAGGCTGAAGGTCAGCGGCACCCGCATATCGACGATACCCGCAAGGATGCGGTCGCTGTCGGGCAGGCTTTGCGTCGGCGCATAGCGCCAGCTATCGTAACGCGAGGTAAAGGCCACCGGCTCCGGCACGCCAAACCATTTGAGTTCGACCCCGCGCGCCGCACAGCGCGCCAACACCGCCTGCACTGCCTCCGGGGCCCAATCCAAAAGCAGGAACTGGATCGAAGACCCCACATAGGTTTCCGCCTCGGGCCGTTGGACCAGCGTCAGGCCGGGCGTGTCACGCAGACCTGTTTCCAAGGTCTGATACCGGGCATTCCAACGCGTCACCTGCGCGGCGAGATTGCGTAATTGCGGGCGCAGGATCGCGGCACGCAGATGATCCATCCGGCCCGAGATGTTGGGCGTGTCATATTTGACCTGCTCGAACGCCTCCGGTCCCGGCGCAGCCAAATGGCGGGAATAGAGCATATACGACCCGGACAGCATGATCGCCCGCGCCGCGACTTCTTCATCGTCGGTGACCAGCAGGCCCCCTTCGCCGGAATTCAGATGCTTGTAGGTCTGACAGGAATAGCAGCCGACGCGCCCATGGCGACCCGAAGGCACACCGTTCCAGGCGGCCCCCATCGTATGGGCACAATCTTCGATCACGACCACCCCGGCCGCGTCGCAGATCTCCATCAGCCGATCCATGTCGCACAGATGTCCGCGCATATGGCTCAGCATCAGGACCCGGGCCTGATCAAGCTTCGCCGCCAGATCCTCCAGATCAATGGTCAGCGCCTCGGTCACTCCGACAAAGACCGGCTGCGCCCCAACCGAGGCGATCGCCCCCGGCACAGGTGCCAGCGTGAAGGCATTTGTCAGCACCCTGTCGCCCGGCGCCACACCAACGGCCCGTAGCGCGGTTGCCAGCGCATAACCGCCCGAGGCCACGGCCAGACAGTATTTGGCGCCGGTGAAGGCGGCAAATTCCTGCTCCAGAAGCGCCACTTCGCCCTGCTCACCCCCCGCAAGGTTGTAGCGATGCAGACGCCCGTGACGCATGACCGCGACGGCCGCCTCGATGGCCTCCTCCGGGATCGGTTCCTGCTGGGTGAAATTGCCGGTAAACTGTTCTGTCATGCGCAAAGTCATGAGCCGCCGCCCTGCCGAGGTCAAGGGGGCGTTGCTGCCAAGTCAGACCAGCCGTTGCGGCCCTGCCCTTTGCGCGCCGCCCTGACCTGACCGCGGGTCAGGCCGCGTTGGTGCCGATCAGCTCTGCCACGATGGCGGGAAGATCGGCAAAGTCATGCAGCAGCGCCTCCGGTTTCAGCGCCGCCATATCCGGCCCCGCCGGACCAAAGGTGACCAGCACCGACGGCACCCCGGCATTGGCCGAGGTGTTTCGGTCGGTGTCGCTGTCGCCGATCAGCACGCACATCTCGGGGGTGCCGCCCGCACGGCGCGCCGCCTCAAAGAGCGGCGCCGGGTCGGGCTTGCGAACCGCCAGGGTATCCGCCCCCACAAGCGAGGCAAAGGCATCCCGCACCCCGAGCCGCTGCATCAGCAGTTCGGCCAGGGCTTCGGGTTTGTTGGTGCAGATCCCAACCCCATAGCCCGCCGTCTTGAGCGACTCGACGGCCTCCATCGCGCCGGGATACATCACCGTATGGGTGTCGATCCCCTCGCGATAGGCGTCGAGAAGAACGGGGTAGTATTCCTCGACTGTCGTGTCCTTCATCTGGGCGGCGCGGCTGAGCCCTTCTGTGAGCATCCGCTTGCCCCCCCGCAGAGCGATCTTGGCATCCATCGGGTGGGTCAGAAGATCCCCGAGCCCCATCACCCGAAAACAATGGTTCGCCGCCGCCAGCAGATCCACCGAAGTATCCGCGAGCGTTCCGTCGAGGTCAAAAATCACTGTGCGCATGAATTCTCCTGCCTTCGGCGCAAATTCGCCGTCACATATTGCAAGTCGCAACCGAAGTTTACGGGCAGGCACCTTGCGCCGCCCCTGTTAGCGGATAAAACGGGGGCAACAAAAACTCAAAGGGAAAACACCCCATGAGCACCGCTCTCGTCATCCTCGCCGCAGGCAAAGGCACCAGGATGAACTCTGACCTGCCAAAAGTTCTGCATCCGATCGCACAGGCGCCGATGCTGGAACACGCCATGGCGGCCGGTCGCGCGCTCGACCCGGACCGCACCGTCGTCGTCGCCGGGCACGAGGCGGAGAAGGTGCGCGCCGCTGTCGCAGAGATCGACGAGACCGCGACCGTTGTGCTGCAAGACGAGCAGCTCGGCACCGGCCATGCGGTCTTGCAAGCCCGCGCCGCGCTGGAGGGTTTCGCCGGGGATGTCGTCGTCCTATATGGCGACACACCCTTTGTGTCAGAAGAAACCCTGGAGCGTATGATCGAGGCGCGCAGCCGGGCCGATCTGGTGATCCTCGGTTTTGAGGCCGCAGATCCAGCGCGCTATGGCCGCCTGGTGATGCAAGGCGAGAGCCTTGAAAAAATTGTCGAATACAAGGATGCCAGTGGCGCCGAACGCGCGATCAGTTTTTGCAACTCGGGTCTGATGGCCTGTGACGCCGAGGTTATGTTCCGGCTACTTGAACGTGTCGGCAACGACAATGCCGCCGGCGAATACTATCTGACGGATCTGGTCGAACTGGCCCGGACCGACGGGCTGCGCGTGACGGCTGTGTCCTGCGCCGAAGCGGAAACCCTCGGCATCAACTCCCGCAGTGATCTGGCGACCGCTGACGCGGTGTTCCAGGCCCGCGCCCGCGCCGCGCTTCTGGACCTCGGCGTGACGCTGATGGCACCGGATACGGTGTACCTCGCCTTTGACACCTATATCGGCCGGGACGCGGTGATTGAGCCCAATGTGGTGTTTGGCCCCGGTGTGACGGTCGAGTCCGGCGCATTGATCCGCGCGTTTTCGCATCTGGAAGGCTGCCATGTCTCGCGCGGGGCCAAAGTCGGCCCCTATGCCCGCCTGCGCCCCGGCACCGAATTGGCCGAAGACACCCATGTCGGCAACTTTGTTGAAATCAAGAATGCCGAGATCGCCGAAGGGGCCAAGGTGAACCACCTGAGCTATATCGGCGACGCCACGGTCGGCAAGGGCACCAACATCGGCGCAGGCACGATCACCTGCAACTATGATGGCGTCATGAAGCATCGGACCGAAATCGGTGCGCGGGCCTTTATCGGGTCCAACACCTGTCTGGTGGCCCCGGTGCGGGTCGGCAACGAAGCCATGACCGCGACCGGCGCGGTGATCACCCGCAACGTCGACGACGGCGACCTCGCCATTGCACGGGTCGAGCAGACAAACAAACCGGGCCGCGCCCGCAAGCTGATGGACATGCTGCGCGCAAAAAAGGCCCGGATGAGCAAAGGATAACGCCATGTGTGGCATCGTTGGAGTTCTGGGCAGCCACGAGGTGTCTCCGATCCTCGTAGAGGCTCTGAAACGGCTGGAATATCGCGGCTATGACAGCGCCGGCATTGCGACCGTCAATGCAGGCAAATTGGATCGCCGCCGCGCGGTCGGCAAACTGGTGAACCTCTCTGACGAACTGGTGCACAATCCGCTGCCGGGAAAATCGGGCATCGGCCATACCCGCTGGGCGACCCACGGCGCGCCGAGCGTGACCAATGCCCACCCGCATCAGGCCGGGCGCGTCGCGGTGGTCCACAATGGCATCATCGAAAACTTCAAGGATCTGCGCGCCACGCTTGCGGGCCACGGCATCACCTTTGCCACACAGACCGACACCGAAACCGTCGCCTTGCTGTGCGAGTTTCACATGCGCGATGGCACCGGCCCGGTCGAGGCCGCCCGCAAGACTGTCGCGCAACTGGACGGTGCTTTTGCGCTGGCCTTCCTGTTCGATGGCGAAGAAGATCTGATGGTCGCCGCCCGCAAGGGATCGCCGTTGGCAATCGGCCATGGTGACGACGAGATGTATGTTGGATCGGATGCCATCGCGCTGGCATCGTTGACCGATCAGGTGACCTATCTGGAAGAAGGCGATTTCGCCGTTCTGACCCGCCAAAGCCTGGAAATCCGGGACAGCAAGGGTCATTTGGCCAATCGCGAGCTGCGTCAGATCACACTGGAAAACACCCGCGTCGACAAGGATGGCCACAAGCATTTCATGGCCAAGGAAATCGCCGAGCAGCCGGTCGCCGTGGACAAGGCACTCAGGGCCTTTCTGGACGATCAGGATGTGATCACCTTGCCCGAGGGGCTGGATTTCAGCAAGATCGAGCGCCTTTCGCTGGTTGCCTGCGGCACCGCCTACTACGCCTGCATGGTTGCGAAATACTGGTTCGAGACCATCGCCCGCCTGCCGGTCGAGGTCGATGTCGCCTCTGAGTTCCGCTATCGCGAACCCCCGGTCAGCCCCGGCACGCTGGCGCTTTTTGTCAGCCAGTCCGGCGAGACCGCCGACACGCTGGCAGCGCTGCGCTACATGCAGGGCAAGGCCGATGTGATTGCCGGTCTGGTCAACGTGCCCGAAAGCTCCATCGCGCGCGAAAGCGACGTTGTTCTGCCGATCCATGCCGGACCCGAAATCTCGGTTGCGTCGACCAAGGCGTTTACCTGCCAGCTGACGGTGCTGCTGCTGCTGGCGCTGAAAGCCGCCCAGACGCGCGGGCTGCCGCTGCCTGCCGGGATGCCGGATGACCTGCGCGCCCTGCCCGGGCTGATCCACCAGTCCCTTGCATCGGAAGTACAGATCGCCAGTGCTGCCCGCGACCTTGCCACTGCGCGCGACATCATTTTCCTCGGACGTGGTCAGCTTTATCCGCTGGCGCTGGAGGGCGCGCTGAAGCTCAAGGAACTGAGCTATATTCACGCCGAGGGATACGCCAGCGGCGAATTGAAACACGGGCCGATTGCGCTGATCGACGACACCGTCCCCGTCATCGTCATGGCGCCCAAGGATGCCCTGTTTGAAAAGACGATCTCCAACATGCAGGAGGTGATGGCGCGCGGCGGGCGCGTGGTGCTGGTGACCGACCCGGACGGCGCGCGCGAGGCCTCGGAAGGAACCGCCGAGGTCATCACACTGCCACGGGCGCCAGTGACGCTCGCCCCGATCCTCTATGCGATTCCCGCGCAGCAAATCGCCTATTTCACCGCAATCGCAAAGGGCACCGACGTGGATCAACCCCGCAACCTCGCCAAATCCGTGACCGTCGAATGACCCTGCCCCCGGTCGAAGAGACGCTCGACACGCTCCGGCAGGGCCGTGATAGCGAACGCGCCACCCAGATGACGGCCTATCACAAGCAAACCCGCGAGGTGCTGGGCGTCAGCAATGAGGTTCTGAATACGCTGGCCCGCGATCTGCGACAGACGTGTGACCTGGAGGCCCGTGTCGAATTGGCCGCACAGCTCTGGGCGAGCGACATATTCGAGGCCCGAATCCTCGCGGCGAAACTGTTGACGCAAGCGCGGATCAAACCCGACACCCCCCCCTGGGAACTGCTGGTAAGCTGGGTGCCGGAGTTCGACAGCTGGGCCATTGCGGACCACGCGGCCTCTGCCCTGGGCAAGCGGTTGCAGGCGGCACCAGACCGGCTCGATCTGGTCGAAACCTGGACCACGGCGGAGCATATGTGGACGCGGCGGGCGGCCCTGGTGGCGACCCTGCCCTGGGCGAAGATGGTGAATCCAAAGCCTGCGGAGCTGGAAGCCCGCGACCGGATCCTCGGCTGGGCCGGGCGCTATGTCGCCGACCGGGCCTGGTTCATCCAGAAATCCATTGGTTGGTGGTTGCGCGACCTGTCCAAACACGACCCCGACCGGACCCGCGCCTTTCTCCACGCCCATGGTGCCCAGATGAAAGGCTTTGCCCGCAAAGAAGCGGCAAAATACCTCAAGGACTAACTCCGCCTGAGATCAGGCCGGGCCGACGCGGATCTCGACAAGTTCCGTCAAGGGCAACCCAAGCGCGCGCATGCCGTCGATGGACAGGCGGCTGCCCTGTCCTGCGTCACCGGCAATCGGCTCCAGCGTGACAACAACGCTCTTACCATTGGGCGCACTCAGCCGTGCATTGCGGCGCGACGTCACCAGCGGCGTTTCCATCCAAAGCCCATCGCGCCCCGGATCGCCCAAACCGACCACGGTGGTTTGCTGTCCCGCGAAGGATTGCGCGGAGGCGACGATCGGCGCGGGCGCGGGCTGTGGCGCCGGCGGGGTGACGGAGGACGACGCGACCTCGGTTGTGCTGACAACGGGGGCCTCAATGATTGCGGACATTGGCGCATCTGCGGCACCAGGCGCCGCCTCGGTTGATGCCGCCCAGGACGCGGTGCTCCCTGACGTGTCGTTCTGGCGCTCGGTGTCCGCACCGGCATTCCGGCTGCCCCGCGTCAAGGACAGCGGTTCCAGCTCGACGCCGGAGCCACGCCCCTGCAGAACCTGCGAGTTCAGATGCACGCCCCCGATGGGATTGCACGCGGAAACACCGCCGAACAGCAGCACCGAAAACGTCAGAGTGTTGAGAGTAATACGAGTCATGCCGCGACCCTAGCCGCCCCGTGCCACCGACGCCAGACAGAATGGCACCATTTGAAACCCGCGACGCTATTGTCCTGAGCGCATTCGCCGCTTACCTATGGTTCCATGACAGCACCTTTGATTGATCCCTTCGCACGCGCGATCACCTACCTTCGGGTCTCGGTTACTGACCGCTGCGATTTTCGCTGCGTTTACTGTATGTCGGAAAACATGACCTTCCTGCCGAAGAAAGACCTTCTGACGCTGGAAGAGCTGGACCGCATGTGTTCGACCTTTGTGTCGCTTGGCGTTGAAAAGCTGCGCATCACCGGCGGCGAACCGCTGGTGCGGCGAGACATCATGACATTCTTCCGCTCCATGACCCGCCATCTTGACAGCGGCGCCCTGAAGGAACTGACACTGACCACCAACGGCAGCCAGCTGGAAAAACACGCGCAGGCCCTGTTTGATGCAGGTGTGCGCCGGATCAACGTGTCGCTCGACACGCTGGACGAGGCGAAATTCGCCGAAGTCACCCGTTGGGGTCGCCTGCCCCAGGTGCTGCGCGGCATCGACGCGGCGCAGGCAGCGGGCCTGCGGGTCAAGATCAACGCGGTTGCGCTCAAGGGGTTCAATGAGGACGAGCTGTTTTCGATCACACAGTGGTGCGCCTCGCGCGGGATTGACCTGACATGGATCGAGGTCATGCCAATGGGTGACATTGGCAATGAAAACCGTATCGGTCAGTTCTGGTCCCTGAAGGATGTGCGCAAAGCCTATGAAGACGGCTATCAAGTGACCGATCTTGCCGAGCGCACCGGTGGCCCGGCGCGCTATGTCCGGCTGGAAGAGACCGGGCAGCAGATCGGTTTCATCACCCCGCTGAGCCATAATTTCTGTGAAAGCTGCAACCGGGTGCGCCTGACCTGCACCGGCGAGCTTTATATGTGCCTTGGCCAGGAAGACATGGCAGACCTGCGGGCGCCTTTGCGCGATCACCCCGACACGGAGGCCCCGCTGGAAGAGGCCATCCGCGCCGCCATCAACCTCAAACCCAAAGGGCACGATTTTGACTATTCCCGGCAGACGGTGGATGGTCAGATGACGCGCCACATGAGCCATACCGGCGGGTAGGGACGAACATGTCCCGGCAAGATCCGTTCCCGACAGGCGCCGCCCGGCGACAGCCCGCGCGCCCGACACTGCTTTATTTTCTCTACCGCGCGGTCAGCGCCGCGATACGGCCAGCGGTATGGCGCAGCGTGGCCAGGAAGCTCCGCGCGGCGGGGGTGGCGGAACCGCGGCTTCGCGAACGCCTCGGTCATGCCAGCTTGCCGCGTCCCAAGGGGCGGCTGATCTGGTTCCATGCCGCCTCGGTCGGCGAGAGCCTTTCAGTGCTGACCCTCATCCGCAGACTTGGCGACGCGGTGCCGGATCTGGAATTCCTCATTACCTCCGGCACGCCCAGCTCGGCGGATCTGGTGGCAAAACGCATGCCGCCGCGCTGTCGCCATCAGTTCGCGCCGCTGGACACAGCCGCCGCCGTGGATCGCTATCTGGCGCATTGGCGCCCAGACCTTGGTGTATTTGTCGAAAGCGAACTCTGGCCGCACATGCTGGTGCGAGGACGCAAATTCGGGGTTCCCCTGCTGCTGCTCAATGCGCGCCTGTCGCCGAAATCGGTGGCACGCTGGACGAAACACCGCCGCACAGCCCGTTTTCTGCTGGACCAATTCCAACTGCTGCTGACGCAAAACACCCAGACCGCGACCAATCTGCTGGCCATGGGCGCCGACCCTGACCGCGTTCAAAGCGGCAGCAACCTCAAGGCGCTCTCGGACCCGCTCCCGGTCGACCAGACCGTTCTTACGCAGGTGCGACAGGCCATCGGGGACCGCCCCGTCTGGGTGGCGTCCTCAACCCATCCCGGCGAAGAAGAAGCCATCCTGCGCGCGCATCGGGAATTGCTGGTCGAGCGTCCGAACCTGCTGCTGTTGCTGGCCCCCCGACACCCGGCGCGCGGGCACGACATCGAAGCGTTGATCGCCGATGCGGGCCTGACCTCGGTCCGCCGCAGCCGGGACGCCCTGCCCCGCACCTCGACCCAGGTATATCTTGCCGATACCCTGGGCGAAGTCGGGATCTGGTACAGCCTCTGCCCGCTGGTTTTTCTCGGCGGTTCCCTGCGCGACATCGGCGGCCACAACCCGTTTGAGGTGTTGCAGCTCGGCGGCGCCGTCCTGACCGGTCCGGGCGCCTTTAATTTCGCCGAGTCCTTTGCCGAACTGAGCGCACTGGGCGCGGCCCGCGAAATCAACGACGCCGAAACGCTGGCAGCCGCAGTCGATGCTTGGCTGCGGGACCCTGCTGCCCTAGACACAGCCCGCGACCGGGGGCGTGCCTTTCTGGCACAGCAATCGGATCGGATGGATAAAACCGTGGCCACGTTGCTTGAACAATTGCCACCGGCCACATGAAGGGCGCCCCATGAGCCAGATCAACCTCAGCCAGATCGACGTGATCGCGCCGAATTTCAAAAAACGCTACTCGGGCGTGACCTCGACGGTGATCCGCCTGGTGCCAATTCAGGCACGGGACATTGCCATCTGCGCCGCCGCGCCGGATCTGCCGCCGGACGTGCCGCAGGTGACACCTGATGCGCTCTGGACCATGTCGCGCCGTGGGCCGTCCGGTCACCGCGTCTGGCACGCCCGCCGCAACAACGAAATGGTTGCCGGGCTGGCATTGAAATACCTGTTGGGCAAGAAACTCAAGCTGCTGTTCACCTCTGCCGCGCAACGCCGCCACACCGGGTTCACCCGTTGGCTGATCCGGCGAATGGATGCTGTCATTGCCACCTCGGCGAAATCGGCAGGCTACCTGGAGCGGGATGCAACCGTCATCCGTCACGGCATTGATTGCGATCTCTTTTGCCCGGTCACCGATCGGGCCGCCCTGCGTGCCGACCTGAACCTTCCCAGTGATGGATTTCTGGTCGGCTGTTTTGGCCGGATCCGCCATCAAAAAGGCAATGACCTGTTCGTCGCAGCGATGATTTCGGCCTGCCGCGCCAATCCAAAAGTGCACGGCCTGATGATGGGGCGCGCGACGGCCGACAACGCGGCATTTCTCGATGACCTGAAAGCGCAGGTCGCAAACGCGGGTCTTGCCGACCGGATCCTGTTTCGCGATGAGGTCCCTGTCGCAGATGTGCCGCGCCATTTTCAGGCACTGGACCTCTACGTGGCGCCGCAGCGCTGGGAGGGATTTGGCCTCACTCCGCTGGAAGCAATGGCTTGCGGCGTCCCCGCAGTCGCCACCCGCGTCGGCGCGTTCGAGGAATTGGTGATCCCCGGCGAAACCGGCACGTTGTGCGAGATCGAAGACCTGGACCAGATCACCGCGGACATTATCTCCTGCCTCTCCGATCCGGCACAACTGAAGAAAATGTCACACTCCGCACGCAGTCATGTCAGCGGCAACTTCCGCCTCGAAGGCGAGGCAGCCGCGATTATCGAAATCTACCGCGCGCTCCTGTCGCAAACGCCGCCAGCTAACACGTTGAAATAAATAAACCTCCACAGTACCTCCAAATCAAACATTCAGAAAATTACACGGCCAGAGGAACATTCCGCGCCTCCAATACGTTGATTGATCAGACGGCGTGACGAGACGCCGAATTCAATTAGTCAAAGTCATGGTAGCCCATGACATGGAGGTTCCGATGTTTAAGACACTTTCGCTGACCGCTGTAACCCTTGGGTCCGCACTGGCCCTGAGCACCCCTGTCCTGGCACAGAGCGAGGCCGAGGCCCCTGTGATCGTCAAAAATCCCCGCATTCTGGAAATTGATGCCAGCATCTGTGATCGCGAAAGGTCAAATCTGGCCAATTGGGCGGCCAAGACCGATGGCTATGGCTCTTATGCGGTCCCTGTTTATCCGGCTGGCGTGACATTGGATTGTGAAAAACCCGCTGCTGTGCTTCCGGTGGGGCAGTCCTGGGGTTTTGACGACCAGAAAGCGGCCGATATCGCCGCTATGCAGGAATGTACCGAAAGCCTGCCGGATGGCTTCGAACGTTGCGCCCTGATCGGCCGTAGCTACGATCAATAAACCACGTGTATCAGGGCAGCCGTCCGGGCTGTCCTGCTTTCCGTGACACAAAAGAGCGTCGCGCAAACGACAAAGGGGGCTAATGGCCCCCTTTTTTAGTGAACGCTGATCCAGGAGCGTGCGGCGGGTTCAGGCGGCTGGCATCCGTTGTTCGACAATCTCGGCCCACCAGCTGCAGCCCGCAGGGATTGCATCATCGGTAAAGTTGTATTTCGGATGGTGGACGGCAGCAGTATCGCCATTCCCCACGAGAATATATGCGCCTGGACGTTCCTCAAGCATGAAGGCGAAATCTTCGCCGCCCATGACCAACGGCGCATCGTCGCATCCGCCCGACACGTCGCGCGCCACTTTCGCCGCGAATTCGGTCTGTTCCTCGTGGTTCACCATGACGGGGTAGCCGCGGTAGTAGATCACATCCGCCTCGCCCCCAAAGGTCGCAGCGACACCCGCGCAGATCTCCTTGATCCGCTTTTCAGCCAGGTCGCGGACTTCGGGCGCCATCGTGCGCACGGTCCCTTTGATCTGCACGCGGGCCGGGATGACGTTGAACGCCTTGGATGATGTCTCAAAGGAGGTCACCGACACCACAATCTGTTGCACCGGATCAGCATTTCGCGACGCAATTGTCTGCAGCGCCAGTACGGCCTGGGCGGCCATCACGGTTGTGTCGATGGTTTCCTGAGGTTTGGCCGCATGACCGCCCCGCCCGGAGAATGTAATATCGAACTGGTCCGTTGCTGCAAAAAACGCACCCGGACGGATGGCAAAGCTGCCCACCGGGCGGCCGGGCCAATTGTGCATGCCGTAGACTTCCTGGATGTTCCAACGCTCCATCATACCGTCGTCGCACATTTCCTTGCCGCCGCCGCCGCCTTCTTCGGCGGGTTGGAAAATCAGCACGACCGTCCCGTCAAAGTTCCGGGTCTCGGACAGGTATTTCGCCGCGCCCAGCAACATCGCCGTGTGGCCATCGTGGCCGCAAGCATGCATGGCATTGGCCGTCTTGGAGGCATAGTCCAGCCCGGTTTCTTCGTGGATCGGCAGCGCATCCATATCGGCCCGAAGACCAATCACCTTGCCAGAGGTGTCGGTTTTGCCCTTGATCACCGCGACAACCCCGGTGCGCCCGATGCCGGTAACGACCTCGTCACAGCCAAATGCGGTCAGTTTCTCTGCCACCAGCGCGCTGGTGCGATGGGTCTCAAACAGGATTTCAGGGTTCTCGTGAAGGTCTCGGCGCCACTCGGTGATTTCTGCCTGCAGTTCAGCAAAACGGTTTTTGACGGGCATCTGTTTTCTCCATGTTATTCCAATTGGCCCCTGCTGTTCGACGCCTGCCCGGGTCTTGTGACCCCCGTGCCGCAGCTTTTGAAAAAAGCCCGGCAAAGCGGTTTCGGACGTGCATGAGGCACTTTCTTTAACGTGTTAGCGAAATCTGTGACTCAACGGCGCAATGAACGCAAGCCTAACTGCACAGATGAACCACAGAGCGACACATCTGCCCGAGGTTTCATCAGCGCAGCCCAGTCCATTGCTCCGTCCCGGCCCGGCGAGCAGAGCAATCAGGCCTGTCATTATCGTCTGCCTGACCAAGTTCTGCCCCGGGCCTGTCCACTCCTGAACCTAGCGCGCTGGGATCAGCGGGCGAGTCGGTCCAACAGATCCCGCATCAGGTGATGACCGGCCTGAAATTGCGCCACGGTTATGAATTCATCCGCTTGATGCGCCTGGGCGATGTCGCCGGGACCGCAGATAACTGCGGAATAGCCCGCCTGCTGGAACTGTCCCGCCTCGGTGCCATAGCTGACCACGTGACGGCCGTTGTCACCGGTCAGGCTGCGCACCAGCGTTTCCGCCGCACCGTCTTCTTCGGGCACCAGTCCGGGCACGTCAAAGACCTTTTCGACCTCGATCCGGGTGTCGGGATGAACGGCCTGCATGGCCGCCTCGACCTGCGCGACTTCGGCCCGGTAGTTGGCCTCCCACTGCGCCAGCGTCTCGCCGGGAACCACGCGGAAATCCATCCAGAACCGGCATTCGCCTGCGGTGATGTTGTGGGCGGTGCCACCCGAGACCATACCGACATGGCAGGTGGTCCAGGGCGGAGTAAACATCGCGGCCAGATCCGTGGCCGGTTTGCTGCGATTCTCAGCATTGCGTTGATTGGCCCAGTCGATCAGGCGGGCGCCTTCCATGATGGCGCTGACCCCCTGATGCATCAGCGAACTGTGCACTTCGTGGCCGACAATCCGCGTTGCAAACCCGGCGCCGCCCTTGTGGCCGGTCACCGCCTTCAGCATCGAAGGCTCTCCGACGATCACCGCCTCTGCCTTTGGCAGGTGCTTTTGCATTTCAACAATCAACGGCGGTGCGCCGGTGCAGCCGATTTCCTCGTCAAAGGTATAGGCCAGTTGCAAGGGGCGTTTCAGATCGCGGTAGTGCCCTTCGACCAGCGCCCAGAGCGCCAGCGCATCAAACCCCTTCATGTCGGCACAGCCCCTGCCGAAGTATTTGCCTTCGCGTTCCTCGACCACAAAAGGGTCGCTGGACCAGTCCTGCCCGTCAACCGGCACCACATCGGTGTGGCCGGACAGAACCAGCCCCCCCGCGATCCGGGGGCCGACATGCGCATATAGCCCGGCCTTTTCCGGCTGCTCCGGATCGACCCAGATGTGGTGTTCGATTCCGTGGTCCGACAGGTAGGCGGCCACCCAGTCGATCAGTGGCCTGTTGGTGTCCCGGCTCACGGTCGGAAAGGACACCAGTCGCGTCATAAGGTCCAAAGGGGACAGGCGTTCGACTGTCATTCCTCAATATCCTGCATCGGTCGTCAGGACAAAATGACCGGGTTCGACTTCCATATATTGCGACGGCTCCGGCGTGTAGCCAAGCGGGTGGATCGGCGACGGAATCGGTTTGAAGTTGAGGTCTTTCTCGCTCTTGCGCTGTTTCGGATCGGCGATCGGAACGGCGCTCATCAGCGCCTGAGTATAGGCATGGGCCGGGTTCTCGAAGACCCGCTCGCGCGGACCGATTTCGACCAACCGACCAAGGTACATCACCCCAACCTGGTGGCTGACACGTTCCACCACGGCCATATCGTGGCTGATGAACAGGAAGGACAGCCCGAGATCGGCCTGCAACTCCATCATCAGATTGAGCACCTGCGCCTGCACCGATACATCCAGCGCCGACACGGCCTCGTCCGCCACAATCAATTTCGGGTTCAGGGCGAGCGCCCGGGCAATCGCGATCCGCTGCCGTTGACCACCCGACATCTCGTGCGGAAACCGCCGCATGAAGCTGCGGGGCAAATGCACCCGGTCAAACAGGGCCGCAACCCTGTCCTGCAATTCGGAACCGGAGGCGATGGCGTAGTTCTTCAGCGGCTCGGCAACCTGATCCTGCAACTGCATCTGCGGGTTCAGCGAGGCAAAGGGATCCTGAAAGATCATCTGCATGTCCAGACGCGCCTTGTGCAGCTCGCGCGGGTTCAGGGCCCGAATGTCGCGCCCCTCGAATTCGATCTTGCCCGCGTTCGGTTCGACAAGGCGCAGCAGGGACCGGCCACAGGTGGATTTACCGCAGCCAGATTCCCCCACAAGGCTGAGCGTCTGGCCCTTGAAGACCTTGAACGAGACATCCTCGACCGCATGAACCTGCGCCACGGTCCGGCGCAGCAGCCCGCCCTTGACCGGGAACCGCGTCACCAGGTTCTCTACATTGAGCAACACCTGATCCGAGCCCTTGATCGGTTTGATCTCGGCCTGCGCGACGCCCATCAGCTTCATCGGTTCCGGATAGGGTTTGCCGCGCATCTCGCCAAGTTTCGGGACCGCCGCCAGCAGGGATTTTGTGTAGTCATGTTTGGGCGCGTCAAAGATCTCGTGGACGGTGCCCTCCTCAACCTTGTTGCCGCGGTACATCACCACCACCCGGTCCGCCATCTGAGCGACCACGGCCATATCGTGGGTAATGAACATCACCGCCGTCCCGGTATCGCGTTTCAGCCGGTCCATCAGGGCGAGGATCTCCGCCTGAATGGTCACATCAAGCGCCGTGGTCGGTTCATCCGCGATCAGCAGGCGCGGCTCACAGGCCATCGCCATGGCAATCACGACTCGTTGCCGCATCCCCCCCGACAGTTCGTGCGGGTATTGCGTCATCCGGCGCTCTGCCTCGGGGATACGCACCTCGCGCAAGATTTCGATGGCGCGGGCGGTTGCCTCTTTTTTAGACATCTTCTTGTGGATGCGCAGACCTTCGGTCAGTTGGCGCCCGACGGTAAAGACCGGGTTCAGCGCCGTCATCGGTTCCTGAAAGATCATCCCGATTTGATTGCCCCGAATCTGGCGCATCATATCGGTTTCTGCCTTGGCCAGATCGACCGGCTTTCCATCGCCTGGATCGAACAGCAACTCGCCGCCCGCAATGGTGCCGCCGCCATACTCCACAAGGCGCATCAGGGAAAGCGAGGATACGGATTTCCCCGACCCCGACTCCCCCACGATGCACAAAGTTTCACCAGACCGCACGTCGAAGGACACATTTTCGACCCCGACGACAGGCCCGTCCTTGGTTTGAAACTCAACCCGGAGGCCTTTGATCTGTGCAATGGGGTGGTCCAGCATCCGCGTATCCTGTCTGTTTTTGGCGGTGCCTTGGTGGCACCCGTTGGGCGCGATCTAAGCCGAAGCAGTCTGACCCGTCAAACCCCCGTACTCTTTTTCATGTTAAGCAGGTCTTGCATTTTTTGAAAACTCTGCTTCGATGATGGCAGTGAACGCCAAAGGCGACAGGGGGTTATGAAAACAGGTTCGGCAAACCGAACCGATCCGGCCGGTGCGGTGTGCACCGTCATTTCTGACATCCAAACGTCCTTGGTTGACGCATTTTATGACTGCGGTGGCGCCTGCTGCCGTGGGAAGAAGCCGTAGCAACGGCAGGGCTGTCCCATTCAACGATGCGTGGCCCACACAACAAAAACACTACGTCGGTTCCGACAAGGAGAGTGCAATGAAATTGAAAACGCTTTTGCTGGGAGCTGTCGCCGCGACAGCCTTTTCCCCGGCGGCCTTCGCCGAGCGTGGCGCAGATGGTCAGGTCAGCATCATCTATTGGCAGGCCCCGTCCATCATGAACCCGTTCCTGTCTGGCGGGACCAAGGACATTGAAGCCGCATCGCTCGTGATCGAGCCGCTGGCGCGCTACAACTCCAGCGGCGAAATGGTGCCATGGCTGGTCGAAGAGGTCCCGACCGTTGAGAACGGCGGCGTCAACGCAGAGCTGACCCAAATCACCTGGAAGATCAAACCAGGTCTGAAATGGTCCGACGGGTCCGATTTCACCTCGGGCGACGTGAAATTCACCTATGACTACTGCACCCACCCCGAAGGTGGCTGCGCGCAAGTCACCAAATTCGAAGGCGTGACATCGGTCGAAACCCCCGATGACCTGACCGTTGTGGTGAACTTCGGCAGCGCCACCCCGTTCCCCTATGGCCCCTTTGTCGGTGGCGAAAGCCCGATTTTGCAGGCCGCTCAGTTCAGCGAATGCATGGGCGCCAAGGCCCCTGAGTGCACCGAGGCGAACTTCAACCCGATCGGTACCGGCCCGTTTGTGGTGGATGAGTTCAAACCCAACGACGTGATCACCCTGTCCGCGAACCCGAACTATCGCGATCCGGCCAAACCGGCCTTCGCCAAGGTTCTGTTCAAAGGCGGCGGCGACGCAACTGCTGCGGGCCGTGCGGTTATGGAAACCGGCGAATTCGACTACGCTTGGAACCTCCAGCTGGCGCCCGACGTCATCGCCCAGATGGAAGCCGGCGGCAAGGGCAAGGCCGTTGCAGGCTTTGGTCCGCTGCTGGAGCGGATCATGCTCAACAACACCAACCCGTCTGCCGACCTTGGTCCCGAAGAACGCTCCGTGATCCGTCCGCACCCGTTCCTGTCTGACCCGGCCGTCTACAAGGCCATGTCGATGGCGATCGACCGCGACCTGCTGGTCGAGATCGGCTATGGCAAAGCGGGCCGCGTGTCCTGCTCCTGGGTTCCCGCACCCGAAGCCTTTGCGATCAACCCCGAGGGTTGTGACACCCAGGACATCGCCGGTGCCAACGCCATGCTTGACGCAGCTGGCATCGTCGACACCGATGGCGACGGCATCCGCGAAAAAGATGGCACCCCGCTGAAACTGCTGTACCAGACCTCGACCAACGCCGTCCGTCAGGACTTCCAGGCGCTGATCAAACAGTGGTGGAGCGAAATCGGCATCGAGTCCGAGCTGCGCAACATCAACTCGTCCGTCTTCTTTGGTGGTGACCCCGGCTCCCCGGACACGTTCCAGAAGTTCTATGCGGACGTGGAAATGTACGCCAACACCTTTAACGGCACCGACCCGCAGTCCTACTTCGGCAACGGTCTGTGCGACAAGGCACCGCGCCCCGAGACCCAGTGGCAGGGTGAAAACATCTCCCGCTTCTGCGACGAGGAATTCGATGCCCTGCACGCCGAGCTGTCCGCGACAGCCGATATGGCCAAGCGTATCGAGATCGGCCAGAAGCTGAACACCATCGTGTTCGAAAAAGGCGGCATGATCCCGCTGGTGCACCGTGGCCGTCTGTCCGCGCATGCCAACTCCCTCGGCGGCGTTGACCTGAACGTATGGGACAGCGAGCTGTGGAATGCAGCGGACTGGTTCCGCGCCGAGTAAGCGTCAAACCGCAGTCTTCAGGGGCCCCGGACACTGTTCCGGGGCCCACTGGTCTTAACGTGGTCTTTCCGTTGACATCCTGCGTTGTCCGCCGCCTCAAGAGATCGTATGACAGCGCGATGACGCGACCTGGCCTCTCTGGCCGGGGTAAAAGCGGACCTCAACACCTCCCAATTGCAAAGGCGCCCGGCTGATGCTGACCTTTACCATCCGACGGCTGATCCTCGCAGTCCCAACGCTGCTGTTTATCAGTCTGGTGATCTTCCTGTTGCTGGAGCTTGCCCCCGGCGACCCGATGGCCCAGGTCCCCCTGACCGTCCCCCCCGAAGTCAAAGAAAAGATGCGCATGGCCCTGGGTCTGGGCGAACCCGTCCATATCCGGTTCTGGAAATGGCTGGTGCAGTTCTTCTGGATCGAACCACAGGTTCTGGTGGATCATATCTTTGGCACCACGTTTTCCCAAGGCGACCTGCGTGTGATCTCCTGGCAGACCCGGTCGCCGGTGATGGACATCGTTGTCCAACGTCTGCCGCAGACCCTGTCGGTCGTGGGCACCGCCTATATCGTCGCGATCCTGATTGCCCTGCCGATTGGCATCTATTCCGCCTATCGCCAGTATAGCTGGTTCGACCAACTCGGCACGTTCGTGTCGATGGTCGGATTTTCCGTGCCGCCGTTTTTCTCGGGCGTGCTGGTGATCGTGATCTTCTCGGTCCAGCTGGGCTGGTTCCCGTCGATCTATGACACCACGCTGGTGGTCAACAGCTGGGAGAGCTTCGTCAAGCAGCTCCAACAGATGGTCATGCCGGTCATGGTGCTGGCGTTGCAGATCACCGCGCAGCTGTCACGTTTCATGCGCGCCTCGATGCTCGACAACCTCAATCAGGACTATGTGCGCACCGCGCGCGCCAAGGGGCTGGGCGAATATGTCGTGGTCATGGTGCATGTGCTGCGCAATTCCATGATCCCGGTCGTCACCGTCATCGCCCTTGGCATCCCGTCGATCTTTGGCGGCGCCATCATCACCGAACAGGTGTTCAAGGTGAACGGCATCGGACAATTGCTGATCGGTGCCATTCAGGCCAACGATCTGCCGATGGTACAAACCCTGACTTTCATCTTTGCCGTGCTTATCGTGATGTTCAACCTCATCGCCGATGTGCTTTATGGCATTCTCGACCCGAGGATCCGCTATGACTGAAGCTGCCAAAGACCAACCGGTGCAGCACTCCAGCGTGCAGACCGAACCAGCGTCCCCCCCCCGCAGCCAGTGGCACGACATCTGGGTGCAGTTCAAATCCCACCGCGGCGCGCTTTTTGGCGCCTGTCTGTTCCTGGTGATCGTCCTTGGCGTCGTGGTTGGCCCTTTTGTCTACTGGAACGATGCGAAATTCGTGCCCACGGGCCGCGATTTCATCAAGCTGCGTGACATGCGTCCGATCTACCACATCCTGTGGGACAGCGGCGCCAAGATGGATTGGGCCTATCCGCTGGGCACAGACAACCTTGGCCGGGACACGCTGGCACGATTGATGTTCGGCGGGCGGGTCTCTCTCGCCGTCGGGATGGCTGCGATGATCCTGGCACTGATCCTGGGCAGCCTGATCGGCGTTATGGCGGGCTACTTCAAGAAGCTGGATGGCCTTCTGATGCGCCTGACGGATCTTTTCCTGGCGCTGCCGCTGCTGCCGATGATCCTGGTCGCGGCCGTCTTGTTCCGCGAGGCACTGTCCAAGTCGATCGGACCGGAAGGCGGGGTGTTTGTTCTGATTGTCTGCCTGATCGGGATCACCTCCTGGATGCCAACAGCCCGGATCGTGCGCGGCGATGTGTTGGCGATCAAGGAGCGCGAATTCGTGCTCGCGGCGCGTTCTATCGGCACCAAACCCAGCAATATCATCACCCGGCATATCCTGCCCAATGTGATGTCGCCGATCATGGTGTCTGCGACGCTCGGGATTGCCACCGCGATCATCACCGAGTCGGCGCTGTCCTTCCTCGGTTTCGGCTTTCCACCGGATTTTCCGACCTGGGGCCGTTTGCTGAACGACGCTGTGGACCGGATGACCCTGTTCCCCGAGCGGGTGGTCTGGCCCGGCATCCTGATTTCGCTGACGGTGCTGTCAGTGAACTACCTTGGCGATGGCCTGCGCGACGCGCTTGATCCGCGCATTCGGGGCCGCTGACGCCTGACCTTCGAAACATGTTGAAAAGGCCGCCTCTCAGGGCGGCCTTTTTTATCCCCCCGCGTCAGTGGAGTTTCTTGCGGACCTGTCGCACCGCCAGAAAAACCGCTCCGATCACAAGCGGCGTCAGGATGGCTGTCATCATGCCCTTGCTCAGGTCGAGCGCCTGGGCCAGCGGGTAAAGCGCATAGGCCGCCAGCGACACCGCGTAATAGCTGATCGCCACGACAGACAACCCTTCGACCGTATGCTGCAGCCGCAATTGCAGATCTGCCCGTTTGTCCATGCTTTCCAGCAACGCCTGGTTCTGGGCAGAGCGTTCCACATCGACCCGCGTGCGCAACAGCTCGCCCGCGCGCCGGGCCCGGTCTGCCAGGACCTCCAACCGCTTGCCGGTGGATTGCACCGTGCGCATGGCCGGCTCAAACCGACGCTGCATGAACTCTCCCATGGTCTGGAACCCCTCGAACCGCGTCTCTCGCAACACCGCGATCCGCTGATGGACCAGCGCCTCATAGGCGCCTGTCGCCCCGAAGCGAAAGGCCGACTGCGCCGCCATCGCTTCCAACTCGGCAGAGACTGTCAGCAGCTGACCCAGCGTCTGTTCGGAGGGCGCATCTCCCCGTGTCATCTCGCCCATCATTTCCGACAGCGACGCATCCAGCGTGCTGATGGTCGGGCTGAGGTCCCGCGCCCTTGAAAACCCAAGCATCGACATCGCCCGGTAGGTTTCGATCTCGCAAAGACGCTGCGCCACCCGCCCCACCCGCTGTGGCCCGGTATCGGCATTGGCAAACAGCGCAAACCGCATATGACCGGCCGGGTCGATGCGAAAATCCGCCGCCACCACCGCATTGTCGTCCAGCACTGCCGATAAAGCCAGGCTTTCAGGGACGAACCAGTCCTTTGCTCTGGCTTTGATCTCGGCATCATCAGGGCGTCGCACGATGCGGATCAACGCCGAGGTGATGCGCTGCCCCGGTGCACGGGCCAGCCATTCAGCCGGAAAGAGATCGAAATCCTGCGGATCAAAGGCGCGGTCCCCCTGCCCTTCGCCATGCAGCGTGTAGGACACAAATTCGGTATGCTGTTCCCACTTCAGCGTGTGACGCCCAAGCTGAACCGTATGATGCGTTGCCCCCGGTTGCGGATGGGCGGCCCCGTGGCGATCAAGCAGATCCTTCAGGTGTTGCAGGTCCAGCGACCGGTCGCGGTGCACGGCTTCCTTGGGCTGTTTGACCGCGAGATAGGCCAGGGTTGACGGCACGGTGATGGTTGGAAACGGACGGGCATGCAGCTCATTCGCGAGCTGGAAACGCAGGGGGTGATCTTCTATTGCGGCCATGGCATCTTTCCGGTTCGAGATGCCGAACCCTAGGCGGAAGCGACCGATGTTGTAAAGTTTTACTACACAATCAATATGTTAGCGGAATGCGGCGGTATACCGAGCGGTCAAGATACGTCTTCATCGTTTCAAATGTGGCACGGACGCGGGTGGGTGGCTCGGATCACCCGGATCAGGGCGGGACCGCGCGCCGTCCCGCGCGTTTGGCGGGACGGCGCCTATTTTGGGGCGCTGCCCCCGGCCCTTTCGGGCCTCCCCCAAGGTATTTTCAAAAAGGTGAAAGCCGAAGGGGCGCCCCGATTGGAGCGCCCCCTGCGTGGTGTCATATGGTTTGCGTTCAGTCGATCAGGTTCAGCAAACTGCCCAAAGACTGTTTTGCATCGCCATAGAACATCCGCGTGTTTTCCTTGAAGAACAGGGGGTTCTCGATCCCGGAGTAGCCCGTACCCTGACCGCGTTTGGAGACAAAGACCTGCTTGGCCTTCCAGCATTCGAGCACCGGCATGCCCGCGATGGGAGAATTGGGATCCTCCTGCGCGGCGGGGTTCACGATGTCATTGGAGCCGATCACGATGGCAACATCCGTTTCCGGGAAGTCCTCGTTGATCTCGTCCATTTCCATTACGATGTCATAGGGCACCTTGGCTTCGGCCAGCAGCACGTTCATGTGGCCGGGCAGGCGCCCCGCAACCGGATGGATCGCGAAGCGCACGGTCTTGCCCTTGGCGCGCAGGCGGCGGGTGAGCTCCGCAACATTGGCCTGGGCCTGCGCCACCGCCATCCCGTAGCCGGGGATGATGATGATGCTGTCCGCCTCATCCAGCGCGCTGGCCACGCCCTCGGCGTCAATCGCCACCTGTTCGCCTTCGACCTCCATGGCGGGGCCCTTGGTGCCACCAAAGCCGCCCAGGATGACCGAAACAAAGGAGCGGTTCATGGCCTTGCACATGATGTAGCTGAGGATCGCCCCCGAGGAGCCAACAAGCGCGCCGATCACGATCAACAGGTCATTGCCAAGGGAGAAGCCGATCGCCGCAGCCGCCCAGCCGGAATAGCTGTTGAGCATGGAGACCACCACCGGCATATCGGCACCGCCGATGCCCATGATCAGGTGATAGCCGATGAACAGCGCCGCCAGTGTCATCACCAACAACGGCAGGAAGCCACCGGAGCCGAGATAGATGAACAGGCAGATCAGAGAGACCGCTGCCGCCGCGATGTTCAGCATGTGACCGCCCGGCAGTTTGGTTGCCGCCGAGGAGACCTTGCCCGAAAGCTTGCCATAGGCGATGACCGACCCGGTGAAGGTCACCGCGCCAATAAAGACGCCCAGGAAGACCTCGACCCGAAGGATATTGATCTCGACGCTGTCTTTCTTGGCCAGCAGAGCAGCAAAGCCTTCGAGCGTCTTTCGCGCGCCCTCGTCCATCGCCAGCACCCGGCCCAGTTCGATATGGGCGTTAAAGCCGACCAGAACCGCCGCCAGACCGACCAGCGCATGCATGCCTGCGACCAGTTCCGGCATCTGGGTCATCTCGACCTTCGAGGCCAACATATAGCCAATCGCCCCCCCAGCCCCGATCAGGACCAGCGACAGCAGCCACAGGCCGGACCCCGGTCCGATCAGGGTGGCGAAGACCGCCAGACCCATGGCTGAAATCCCGTACCAGACCGCGCGCTTGGCGCTTTCCTGCCCCGACAGACCGCCCAGGCTGAGGATGAAGAGGACAGCCGCGACCACATAGGCCGCCGTTGTGAATCCAAAATCCATAATCTCTCTCCCGCCTTACGATTTCTGGAACATGGCGAGCATGCGCCGTGTCACCAGGAAGCCGCCAAAAATGTTGATCCCGGCCATAAAGACCGACAGGGACGCCAATAGGATCACCAGCCAGGAGCCAGAGCCGATCTGCATCAGCGCGCCGAGAATGATGATCGAGGAGATCGCATTGGTCACCGCCATCAAGGGGGTGTGCAGCGAGTGGCTGACATTCCAGATCACCTGGAAACCGACAAAAACCGCGAGCACAAAGACGATGAAATGCTGCATGAAGCTGGCAGGGGCCACCAGACCAACCGCCAGCAGGAGTGCCGCGCCGACGACCAGCAGCGTGACCTGGTTCTTGGTCTGCTGCTTGAAGGCCGCGACTTCGGCGGCGCGTTTTTCCTCTGCCGTCAGCTCTTTTGGGGCCTCGGCTTTTTTCTGGGCCGCGATGGCCTGGATCTTGGGCGGCGGCGGCGGGAAGGTGATTTCTCCGGCATGGGTCACGGTCGAACCACGGATCACGTCGTCGTCCATATTGTGCACGACCTGACCGTCTTTTTCCGGCGTCAGATCCGTCATCATGTGGCGGATATTGGTCGCATAAAGCGTGGAGGACTGCGCCGCCATCCGGGACGGGAAATCCGTGTAACCGACGATGGTCACGCCATTTTCGGTGACGATCTTCTCGTCCTTTACGGTTCCTTCGACGTTACCGCCGCGTTCAGCCGCGAGATCGACGATGACCGACCCACGCTTCATCGAGGCGACCATATCGGCAAGCCAGAGCTTGGGCGCCTCGCGGTTGGGAATCAGCGCCGTGGTGATGACGATGTCCATTTCGGGTGCCAGCTCGCGGAATTTGGCCAGCTGTGCTTCGCGGAATTCCGGGCTGGACACAGCAGCGTAACCCCCGGAGGCGGCCCCGTCCTGCAGTTCTTCCTCGAAATCGAGATAGACGAATTCGGCGCCCATGCTCTCGACCTGCTCTGCCACTTCGGGGCGCACGTCAAAGGCATAGGTGACGGCGCCAAGGCTGGTCGAGGTGCCAATGGCCGCCAGACCGGCAACCCCTGCCCCTACCACCAGCACCTTGGCTGGCGGGACCTTGCCGGCGGCGGTGATCTGACCGGTGAAGAAACGGTCGAAATTATTGCCCGCTTCCATGACAGCGCGGTAACCGGCGATATTGGCCATCGACGACAGCGCGTCCATCTTCTGCGCGCGCGAGATCCGGGGTACCATTTCCATGGCGATCACGGTGGCGCCTTTGGATTTGGCCAGCTCCAGACCTTCTTCGTTGCCACCGGGGTTGAAGAAGGAAATCAGGGTCTTGGCCTTGGTCAGCCGCTTCAGTTCGGTCTCACTTGGCTGGCGCACCTTGGCGATGATATCTGCCGATTTCCACAATGCGGCGGCTGTCTTGACGATCTCGACGCCAGCCTCCTCATAGGCCGCGTCAGAGAACCCGGCCTTGTCTCCTGCACCGCTTTCGATACAGCAGGTAAATCCCAACTTTTGCAGATCCCGGGCAGAGGCCGGCGTCATTGCAACGCGGGCTTCGCCTTCGGCTATTTCTTTCGGTGTGCCTATTTTCACCAGTCTTCCCCCTGTCTGCATCCACCCCAATGGTCGGACGCGCACGTTTCGCAAATACCCTGAATAGAGCGCGCAAGATTGTTACGCAAGCCATTTGCTGCGTCGCGGCAAAAAGCCGGGTGGTCTTGCACATCCCGGTCCCCCGGGAGCGATCTTCTCCGGCCTCACGCCACGCGCGCTCAAAGCAACAGAAGTTCCCGACAATGAAAAGCAAATATCGCGTTTTTTTGCCAAATGCGGCAAAACAACCTCTGTTTCCGGCATGTTTTTGGCCTGATTCAGGGGCCGCCTGCCCGCGGCGACCAAACAAAACAGCGCGCCGTGTCGGCGGTGTGACGACACGGCGCGCTTGCCTCGCGATACCGTGCGGCTAGGCTCCTGCAGAGGAGGACCACAGCATGAGTATTTCAGGAAAACACGCCTTTGTCACCGGCGGCGGAACCGGCATCGGGTTGGCGATCGCCCAAGCCCTCGCGGCTGCGGGTGCAGAGGTCACAATCACCGGCCGCCGACAGGAGGTTCTGGAGCAGGTCGCAACATCCGGCCTGCATCCGATGGCGATGGATGTCCGCGACGAAGAGGCGGTGCGCACCACCGTCGCGCGTGCGGTGGAGGTGCGGGGTCCGGTTCAGATCTGTGTGGCAAATGCAGGCGTCGCCGAAGGTCAATCGCTGCACAAGATGAGCCTGGAGTTCTGGCGCAACATGATGGCCACCAACCTCGACGGGGCGTTTCTGACCATTCGGGAATGTCTGAAGTCCATGCATCAGACCGACTGGGGACGGGTGCTGACCATTTCCTCTATCGCCGGGGTGCGGGGCCTGAAGGGCGCGCCATGTTACACTGCCAGCAAACACGGGCTGATCGGTCTGACGCGGTCGCTGAGCGAGGACTATCTCGGCACGCCCATTACCTTTAACGCCATTTGTCCCGGCTATGTGGATACGCCCATTGTGGCGCGCAACACGGTCTCTATCGCGGATCGGGCCGGTATTGATCAGGACGCGGCGCTGCAGATGATGGTCAAATCGAACCGCCACAAACGGCTCATCGCCCCAGAGGAGATCGCGGCGGCGGCGCTTTGGCTATGTGGGCCAGAATCGCAATCTGTCAGCGGTCAGACGATTGAGATTGCGGGCGGTCAGACCTGATCGCCCGGCGCTTGCGGCGGCCTTTCAGGCCGCCCTTGAGTCAGTTTTTCGGGTCCTGAGCTCAGCCGCCGAACTCAGGCGGACCGTTGCAGCGCCGCCGGTCGCACACCGCTGCACCAGGCCCGCGCGGCGGCGCCAAAGGCCTCAAACAGCGGTCGCGACACCGGGTCTTCGCCGGCGCGATACTCAGGGTGCCACTGAACCGCGAGGGTAAAGCCGGGGGCGTCCTTCACATGGATCGCCTCTGGCGTTCCATCCGGGGCGTATCCTTCGATTTCGATCCGCGCGCCGGGGGTCTTGATCCCCTGACCATGCAACGTGTTGGTCATCACTTCGGTTGCCCCCAGAAGCCGGTGAAAGACCCCGCCTTCGGTCAGCGTCACGGGGTGGCGCAGGGCAAATTTTTCCTCGATGGAGCCATCGGGTGGCATCCGGTGGTTCATCCGTCCGGGCAGGTCGCGGATTTCCGGGTAGAGCGTGCCGCCCATGGCCACGTTGACTTCCTGAAAGCCGCGGCAGATCCCCAGAAACGGTTGGCCGCGTTCGACACAGGCCCGCACCAGAGGCAAGGTTATGGCATCGCGGGCACGATCAAAATCGCCATGCGCCGCAGTTGGGTCTTCGCCGTATTCTTCGGGATGTACGTTCGGACGTCCCCCGGTCAGCAAGAACCCATCAAAGCATTCCAGCAGTTCCTCGACCGAGAAAAACCGCGGGTCGGTCGGGATGAGCAGCGGCAGACAGCCGCAGACATGCGCCACCGCTTCGGAATTCATCGTCCCGCCCGCATGGGTCGGATATTGATCGTTGATCAGGTAGGAATTGCCGATAATGCCGACTTTGGGGCGCACGAGAGAGGACTCCACAACAGGGTGAAAACGAAAATTGGATCTCACCACACATTATGTTGATGGCAAAATTGCGCGCAATTCCCAGCATTGGCGCAAGCACCTGTTCGCCTGCGCACAACCAAAGTTCCGAATAATCTGCTGTTTTTTCAGGCAGGATCGGCCGCGGGCCCAATGTCGACTGTGCCCGTCATGGCACCGTCGACACTGGACCACAGATCAAATCGACCGTCAGATCTCTGCCGTCAGCCCGGCAGCGGAAATCCCTGCCTGCGCCGCCATGGCGTCTTTCTCCGAGGTGTCTCCGGTGACGCCGACCGCGCCGACCACGGCACCGCTGCCGTCACGCACCAGAACGCCGCCCGGGACCGGAACAACTTGGCCGCCAAAGGCCCCGTTCACCGCTGCCATGAAATAGGCCTGCTGCTCGGCCCGTTCCATCTGCGCGGTTCCAGCCATGCCCAGCATCACGGCGCCGTACGCCTTGCCCTGTGCAATTGCGAACCGCCCGGGCGAGGCGCCATCCTCGCGCTCGAAGGCCAGCACATGCCCGCCCGCATCGAGCACCACGACAGACAACGGTTTGAGGCTCATTTCCCGGCCCTTGGCACGGGCAATTTCGATGATGGTACGGGCGTGATCGAGGGTCAGTGTCATAGGGTCCACTCTTTAGTTTTCATTTCAAACGGGCCGAGGTCTCCCCCGGCCCCACTTCGACTTAGCCTTGTGCCTTCAACTCGAGACGACGGGCATGCAACACCGGCTCGGTATAGCCGGAAGGTTGGACGCGCCCCTTGAACACCAGATCACAGGCGGCCTGAAACGCAATTCCGTCAAACTCCGGAGCCATAGCGCGATAAGACGGGTCAGCGGCATTCTGGCCGTCGACAACCTGCGCCATTTTTTTCATCGCGGCCATCACCTGCGCCTCGGACACCACCTCGTGGTGCAGCCAGTTGGCCAGCGCCTGAGACGAAATCCGGCAGGTCGCGCGGTCTTCCATCAGGCCCACATCATTGATGTCCGGCACCTTGGAGCAGCCCACACCCTGGTCGACCCAGCGCACCACATACCCAAGAATGCCTTGGGCGTTGTTTTCGATCTCGCGGGCAATGTCCTCGTCCGACAGGTTCTGCCCGTCCATCACCGGGATGGTCAGCAGATCGTCCAGCGTGCCGCGCGGGCCGCCGGCCTTCAGCGCATCCTGACGCGCCAACACATCCACCTTGTGGTAATGCGTGGCATGCAGGGTCGCCGCCGTTGGCGATGGCACCCAGGCGCAGGTGGCGCCGGATTTCGGATGGCCGATCTTGGTCTCCAGCATCTCGCCCATGCGGTCCGGCATTGCCCACATGCCCTTGCCGATCTGGGCGCGCCCCTTAAGACCACAGGCCAGACCGATATCGACATTGCGATCCTCGTAGGAGGCGATCCAGGGCGTGCCCTTCATCTCCCCCTTGCGCAGCATCGGGCCGGCCTCCATCGCGGTGTGGATTTCGTCACCGGTGCGATCAAGGAACCCAGTGTTGATGAAAGCGACGCGCGATTTCGCGGCGCGGATGCATTCCTTGAGGTTCACCGAGGTGCGGCGTTCCTCATCCATGATACCAATCTTGACCGTATTGCGCGGCAGGCCCAGCGCATCCTCGACATGATCGAAGATCTTCACCGCAAAGGCGACCTCATCAGGGCCGTGCATCTTCGGCTTCACCACATAGACCGATCCATGCAGCGAATTGCCGCCCTCGGATTGCAGATCATGCATCGCGATCAGCACGGTGATCATCGCATCCAGCAGCCCTTCGCCCGCCTCGCGCCCGGCGCTGTCCAGAACGGCCGGGTTGGTCATCAGATGGCCCACATTGCGGATCAACAGAAGCGAGCGCCCCTTGAGCGATGCGGCCTCGCCTGCGGGCGTGGTGAAATCGACGTCGCCGTTCAGCACGCGGGTAAAGCTCTTGCCGCCCTTGGTGACCTCCTCGGCCAGGTCACGCTTCATCAGGCCCAGCCAGTTTGAATAGGCTGTGACTTTGTCCGCGGCATCGACACAGGCAACCGAGTCTTCGCAATCCATGATGGTGGACAGCGCCGACTCCAGCGTGATGTCATTGATGCCCGCTGTATCGGTGCTGCCGATGGCGCCCGCGCGGTCGATTTCCAGAACCACATGCAGGCCGTTGTTCTTCAAAATCACCCGTGTGGGGGCCGCCGCATCACCGACATAGCCTGCAAATTGGTCAACCTTTGCCAGCGTCGGGCGCAGATTTCCGGCCTCAACCGCGAGCGATTCGACCCCGCTCCAGGATCCGGTTGCCAGTGGGAAGACCTCGTCGAGGAACGCTCGGCCCCAGGAAATCACCCGCGCGCCGCGCGCCGCGTCATAGCCTTTGCCGCTCGGCAGGTCGCCCATCGCGTCGGTGCCATAAAGCGCATCATACAGGCTGCCCCAGCGGGCATTGGCGGCGTTCAGTGCAAAGCGGGCGTTGGTGATCGGCACCACCAGCTGCGGTCCGGGCAGGTTTGCGATCTCAGGGTCGACGCCCGCCGTTTCGATCTGAAAGTCGCCATTTTCAGGCACCAGATAGCCGATCTCCTGCAGGAACGCCTTATAGGCCGCCGCATCATGGGGCTGCCCGCGCCGTTCCTGATGCCAGGCGTCGATCTGTGCCTGGATCGTTTCTCGTTTGCGCAAAAGGGCGCGATTTTCATCGCCCATGCCATTCACCAGCCCGGCAAGACCGGCCCAAAAACGATCCGCGTTGACACCCGTCCCCGGCAAGGCTTTGGTTTCAATGAAATCGGCCAGTTCGGATGCGACCTGCATCCCCTCAATCTCGCGCATTGTGCACCTCCAGAACAACGTGGGCTTTGCGGAGTGGATACAACAAAAGTTTCCTATCGGCAACAAGACTGGTCAAATGACTTTACCAATTTGAACAGAGGCGCTTCAAATTTTTCAAGTCAATCGCTGTGATCTTCTGGCTTCAGGCGCAGATCATGGGCGGCCTTGTCCCACCACATTCAGTTGGACATACGCGCGATCGCGGCCTGCACGTCTGCTGCGCTGGGGGGCAGCGCGACGGTTGTCGCCGCATCCCCGCCCCTGCCGCCAATCAACAGTATCAGGGACAGCAGGAACAAAGCGAGGCCCGCGCCCGCCGCCCAGACAAATTGCGGCCGGGAGGCGTGCTGGACCAGTTGCTCAACATCGACCGGGACATCCAAAAACTTCATGTCATTTCTCCTGTTTGTGCCGCAGCCCCGCACCGGGCAACGGCGCGATCATCCGTTTATGCAGACCAAGGGCGCCCGAAAGACGCAATCAGTCGCCAGCCCCCACGCCGCCCTCGATGCCATCGGCCAAGGGCGCTTCAAGACTGACTGCGGGCCTGTCCTCATCAATCAACTCATCCGCGAACCCAAACAGCGCCAGTCCCAGCACCGCCAGCCCCAGGATGGCCACGGCCCAGTACAATCCACGTTTGCGTTGACGCACCTCTCTCCGGGTGGTCATCGGTGTATCAGCCTCGGACATGGTCCGCTCCTTTCGAAACAGGGGAACGAAGGGCGCTTGCCCCACTGCTCCCGGTTGCATACGTCTATGAGGTATACGCACGCGCCCCGGCGCAGGTTCCAAGAAATCTCGAAGGATGCTCTTATGAAGGACGCCGCCCCCGCTTCTCAGCCCGAGACATTTTACCTCAAGGACTACACGCCGTTTGGTTTTGACGTGGCGCAGGTAGAGCTGACCTTCCGGCTCGCACCGGAGGCGACGCGGGTTCTGTCCAGGATCACATTTGTGCCCAAACCCGACGCCGCGGACCGCCGGTTCTTCCTGCACGGCGAACAGCTCTCGCTGATCTCGGCCCGGATCGACGGTGCCCCTGTCACGCCCGAGGTCACCGACACTGGCCTGACCTGTGCGGTGCCGGACCAGCGTTTCGTCTGGGAATCCGAGGTCGAAATCAACCCGCGGGCCAATACCGCGCTCGAGGGGCTTTATATGTCCAACGGCATGTATTGCACCCAATGCGAGGCCGAGGGCTTTCGCAAGATCACCTATTATCCCGACCGCCCGGATGTCATGAGTGTTTTCAGCGTCCGCATCGAGGGCGACGAAAAGGTCCTGCTGTCCAACGGCAACCCGGTTGATGCGGGCGCGGGCTTTGCCGAATGGCACGATCCCTGGCCGAAACCGGCGTACCTCTTCGCCCTCGTAGCGGGCGACCTGGTGAACCACTCCGACCGGATGACAACCCAATCCGGCAAGGATGTCCTGCTCAACATCTGGGTGCGCCCGGGCGATGAGGGCAAATGCGATTTCGGCATGGAGGCGCTCAAGAAATCAATGCGCTGGGACGAACAGGTCTATGGCCGAGAATATGACCTGGATGTGTTCAATATCGTCGCCGTCGATGACTTCAACATGGGCGCGATGGAGAACAAGGGCTTGAACATTTTCAACTCTTCCTGCGTCCTCGCAAGCCCCGAAACCTCAACCGATTCCAATTTTGAGAGAATTGAGGCGATTATCGCCCATGAGTATTTTCACAACTGGACCGGCAACCGGATCACCTGTCGCGACTGGTTCCAGCTCTGCCTGAAAGAGGGTCTGACCGTCTATCGTGACGCCCAGTTTACCGCCGACATGCGCTCTGCCCCGGTGAAACGGATCGAGGACGCGATTGATTTGCGCGCCCGTCAGTTCCCCGAGGACAACGGCCCCCTCGCTCATCCGGTCCGCCCCGAGGCGTTCCAGGAGATCAACAACTTCTACACCGCCACCGTCTATGAAAAAGGCGCCGAGGTGATCGGCATGCTGAAACGGCTGGTCGGGGACGCGGCCTACTACAAGGCGCTTGATCTCTACTTTGATCGCCACGACGGCCAGGCCTGCACCATCGAGGATTGGCTGACGGTCTTTGAGGACTCCACCGGGCGCGATCTGACCCAGTTCAAAAATTGGTACAGTCAGGCAGGCACCCCGCGCCTCAAGGTCGAGGAGCAATTCGAAAACGGCACCTATACGCTGACCTTCCGTCAGACCACACCGCCCACCCCGGGCCAGCCGGACAAGGACCCAAAACTCATTCCCATTGCCGTTGGCTTGCTGTCGCCCGATGGCACAGAAGTCGTGCCCACCACGGTGCTGGAAATGACCCAAGCCGAACAGAGCTTTGTCTTCGAGGGGCTGAGCGGTAAACCGATCCCCTCGATCCTGCGCGATTTCTCCGCGCCCGTGATCCTGCAACGGGACACCTCGACACAGGAACGCGCGTTCCTGCTGGCCCATGACACCGATCCGTTCAACCGATGGGACGCCGGGCGCGAATTGGCCAAGTCGGCCCGGATCGCCATGGTCAGGGACGGCGCCAGCCCGGATCGCGACTACCTCGATGCGCTGAGCCTGCTGGTGCGCGACGACACCCTCGACCCCGCCTTTCGCGCGTTGGTTCTGGCACCGCCAAGCGAGAGCGAGATCGCCCAGGCGCTGGCAGATCAGGGCGTATCCCCGGACCCGGAGGCGATCCACGATGCCGCCGAGACCTTTGCCCAGACCCTTGCACAAACCCTGTCGGACAGCCTGCCCCGGCTCTTTGCTGCCACTCTGGTGGATGGCCCCTATCAACCCGATGCCAAAAGCACCGGCCTCAGGGCGCTCAACAGTCGCATTCTCAGCCTTCTGACGCGTATCGACGGTGGCGAGGCCGCAGCCCAGCAATTCGAACAGGCCGACAACATGACCGTGCAAAGCACCGCGTTGGCCTGTCTGCTGACGGCCGAAAAAGGCGAGACGCAAAGCCGCGCCTTCTTCGAGCAGTGGCAGCACGACCGTCTGGTGATGGACAAATGGTTCGCGCTGAAGGTCGCCACCGCACGTCCCGACCGCGCGCCTGCGGTGGCGCAAGAGCTGACCGGGCATCCGCTGTTCACCATGACCAACCCCAACCGGTTCCGCGCTGTCCTGGGCGCCCTGTCGATGAACCACGCGGGCTTTCACCAGGCGGACGGCAGCGGCTACCGGCTGCTGGCCGACCAGTTGATCGCCCTGGATGCGCTGAACCCGCAGACCACGGCCCGCATGTGCACCTCCTTTCAGACCTGGAAACGCTATGACGATGCACGGCAAGATCTGATCCGGTCGGAATTGTCGCGGATCAAGGCCACCGCTGGTCTGAGCCGGGACACCAACGAGATGGTCAGCCGCATCCTCGATGCCTGATCCGGCGCCAACGCGCCCGCCTGCCCACGCGTTCCGGTATCACCGGGACGCGCGCACAAGGGGCGCACTGATCGGGCTTGCCCTCTGGCTCCTCGCGCTGGTGGCCCTCTGGGCGATATTTCACGCCCGGGGCTGGACCTTGGTTATTCTGGCATTGCCGACACTGCCCGCCCTGTGGGAGCTGTGGCGCAATCCCGTCGCCTGGCTTGTGATCGACGACCACAGCCTGCGCTGGCAGTGCCCACGCAGCACGGCGGAGTTTGCCGTGCCGGAAATCGACCATGTGCTGCTGGTCACACGCTGGGATTTTTCGATCCGGGCGACGGTGCACAGTCGCCTTGGCACCCACCATCGCATCCCGCCGCATGTCACCCCCAAGGCCGCCGCACTCGAATCTGCGCTGCGCTCGCATGGCATCCCGGTGAAAACACAGCATTTTACTGTTCTCTAAGCGGGTCCAATCCCGCCCGCCTGTCCCGCATTTACATGCCACTTCGGCACAATGCCGCGCTCTTGCCCCCTTTGGCAGCCCAACAGCCGCAATTGAACCGTCAATCTCCCCCCGCGCGCCATGTTTGCGCCCGAAACCTTGCCGACAGTTGTCGGACTGCGACACAAGACTGGGGCTTCCTGATGCCAATTCATGCACTCTCGGCAAAAACCGGACTGAAAAAGGCACTGCGCCAGCTATCGGACCGGGTGCCCCCGCTGCGCACGGCCGGTGGTCTGTCCTTGCCGCTGAGCCTTTCGCGATCGCTGCCCGCCTCCCTGCCGCTGTCACTGCCGGCGCTGCGACGGCAAACCGGGGCGCCCCTGCCGGACCCGGATGCCCCGCTGCAGATCAAGGATGTGCTGTCGATCCCCGTTGTCGAGACCAACGCCGAGGACGCCGCCTCGGACAAAGCCATCGCAGAAGGACAGTATCTGGCCCGCCAGGACCGCTGGGACGAGGTCGAGCACCGGATCACAGCCGCCGATGCAGCAGGCGATGCAACGCCCGGCGGAGCGCCTATCGCAGATCTGATCGCCTATGGCGCACGCGCGGATGTGATCAATGCCCTGGACCACGCCCTGTCGGCCGGTGTTGCCCTATCCGACAAGGTCACGCTTGACGGCATCATGTCGCTGGAACGGGTTCGGCTGGACTGTGCGCGCTCCCCGGTACTGTCCACGGTTGTTGCCCTGGCGCATCTGGATATCTCCTGGGCCTTCCAGCGCAGCAGCGCCCGCCCCCAGGAGCCCCAAACCGCCAACCTGCAGGCACGCGCAACCGCCCACCACAGCCGCGCACGGGCGCTTTTGTCCCAGATCCCCGTGGATGGTGCGAAACATCGGTTTCAACAAGCCGCCCAATGCGCCCTTTACAGCGGTGGTCGCACCGCCGAGGTCCGCGGGATTGCGGATGAATATTTCGACCTGATCCGGCTCGATCCTGCCAACCCGCGCCACCTGCGGGCGCTTGGCACCCATCTGGCCGAGCAGGGCGCCGAAGGGCTGGCCGCGCTGGAGCTGGAAGCCCGCCGCGCCGCGGTCCTGACCACGGATCATTGGGGCGAGGCCGGTTACACTTGGGTCTATTTTGACGTGCTGGCACGGTCTGATGCGGCCTGCGCCCTGGTGGACCCGCAATTCTTCGTCGATGGTTTTGTCGATATTGTCGAGCGCGCGCCCAATCAGGACCGGATCAATCTGCTCTCGGCCTATTGCTGCATCTCCTTGCGCAGCGCCCCGCACGCCACCCCAGAGGCAAACCGGTTGCGCCAGGACATCGCAGAGGCCGCAGACTGGCTCATCCGCAAGCATCTGCGCGAGGTGCAACCGATGATCTGGGCCCATGCTGCGGCCGGTTTTGACAACGACGCCCAGGTGGCCTCTCTTCGCCAATTCGCCGAACGTGGCAAAGACGCCGCGTTTCAGGCCATTGCAAAACTGTTCCGAACCGAAATCGAGGCCGGTCAGCGCGTGGTCTTCACCGAAACGGGCCCGGAGCTGTTCCCGGCCTGAGCGCCGCACGAGACGCAAAGTTTTTGCCACAGCGCGCGGCCAGGCCCTGACAAACCCAGACACCGCACACCAAAGAAGGGGACGATCACGTCCCCTTCTTCGCTCTGTCTTTTTCTCAATCGGTGGGTGGCCTTCGCTCTGCCAGCCCGTGCGACCTGACGCAAGGGCACGCCCTTTGGGGGGCTGCGCGCGCTTACTTTTTCTTGAAGGCATCCATCAGCGCCGCCCCCAGGGCACCGGTATCAGACCCGCCCGTCGTCTGCCGTTTCGGCGCTGCCGAGGCTTTGCCGCGCGGCGCATTGGCCCCCTTGGGCCGCGCGCCTTCACGCGGACCGCTGCGGGCATTGCGCTCTTCTTTGGCCGAAGCGCCGCCATCCTTTTTCATCGTCAGCCCGATCCGTTTGCGCGGCGCGTCGACCTCGACCACCGTGACCTTGACCACCTGACCCGTTTTCACCACCTCATGCGGATCCTTTACAAAGCGATCCGCCAATTGGCTGACATGGACCAGACCGTCCTGATGCACACCAATGTCCACAAAGGCGCCAAAGGCCGCGACATTGGTCACCGTGCCCTCAAGCACCATCCCCGGCTTCAGGTCCGAAATCTGCTCGACCCCCTCGGCAAAGGACGCGGTGACAAAACTGGGACGCGGATCACGGCCGGGTTTTTCCAGTTCGGCAAAAATATCGCGCACCGTCGGCAGGCCGACCTCCGCCTCGACGAAATCCTCGGCCCGCAGTGATTTCAGCGCCGTCGCATCGCCCATGATCTGGCGAATGTCACGCCCGCAGGAGGCCACGATTTTGCGCGCCACGCCATAGCTTTCCGGGTGCACAGCCGACGCATCCAGCGGTTCCTTGCCACCCTGGATGCGCAAAAAGCCCGCGCATTGCTCAAATGCCTTCGGTCCCAGCCGCGCCACTTTCAACAAGTCGCGGCGCGAGGCAAAGGCGCCATTCTGATCCCGGTGCGACACCACCGCCTCCGCCAGACCGGGCCCAAGCCCCGACACATGGCTGAGGAGCGGCGCGGAGGCCATGTTGAGGTCCACACCGACCGCGTTCACCACATCCTCGATCACCGCTTCCAGCGATTTCGAAAGTTTGTGCTGGTCGACGTCATGCTGATATTGCCCGACGCCGATGCTCTTGGGTTCGATCTTAACCAGTTCCGCCAACGGATCCTGCAGACGCCGCGCGATAGAGACCGCACCGCGCAAGGACACATCCAGATCGGGAAATTCCCGCGCCGCCAGCTCGGACGCCGAATAGACCGAGGCACCGGCTTCGGAGACGACAACCTTGGTCGGGGTCTTGATCTTGGCCGGCAGTCCCTTCAGCACCTCCGCCACCATCCGCTCTGTTTCGCGGCTGGCGGTGCCGTTGCCGATGGCAATCAGTTCCACCCCATGGGCCGCGATCAGCTTGGCGATGGCAACCTGCGCGCCGCGCAGATCGTTCTTCGGCTGAAACGGGTACAGGGTCTCGGTGGCCACCAGTTTCCCGGTGGCATCGACCACTGCCGCCTTGACGCCGGTGCGAATGCCCGGATCCAGCCCGAGGGTCGGTCGCGCACCGGCTGGCGCGGCAAAAAGCAGGTCCTTGAGGTTGCGGGCAAAAACGTTGATCGCATCTTCCTGCGCCCGGCCGCGCAGATCCGCCATCAGCTCCAGCATCATCGACAACGACAATTTCACCCGCCAGGTCCAGCCTGCGACCTTGCGCAGCCATTTGTCGCCACCACCCTGCCCGCGCACCTCCAGCACCGCCGCGACCATTTCCTCGGCGCGGGTCACACCCTCTTCGCCGGGAGGCGACACATCCAGCGTCAGGATGCCTTCGTTCGATCCGCGCAGCATCGCCAGGGCCCGGTGCGACGGCACCGATTTCCAGGCCTCTGAATGGGCGAAATAGTCAGAAAACTTCGCCCCTGCCTGTTCCTTGCCCTCCACGACCTTGGCCGTCAGCACCGCCTCGCTTTGCAGGTAATCCCGCAGCCGGCCCAGCAGGGTGGCGTTCTCGCACAACCGTTCCGTCAGGATGTCACGCGCGCCGTTCAGCGCCTCTTTAGTGCCGGGCACCGCCTCGCTCAGATACCCCCCGGCCAGTGCCTCGGGGTCGCAAGTGCGATCCGCCAGAATCGCCTCCAGCAGTGGCTCCAACCCGTTTTCGCGGGCGATCATCGCCTTGGTCCGGCGCTTGGGTTTGAACGGCAGATAGATATCTTCCAGCTGCGCCTTGGTCTCCGCCTGGGCGATGGAGCGGGCCAAATCATCGGTCAGCATGTCCTGCGACCGGATTGATTCGACGATCGCCACCCGGCGTTTTTCCATCTCCCGCAGGTAGTCCAGCCGGTCCGCCAGGGTGCGCAGCTGGGTGTCATCCAGCCCCCCGGTCGCCTCTTTGCGGTAGCGCGCCACAAAGGGCACCGTCGCGCCTTCATCCAGCAACGCCACGGCCGCACTCACTTGTTTGGCGCTGGCATTGATTTCACCTGCAATGGTCTGGGCAATGCGCATTTGGGTCTGGGGCGTGATGTCCAAGGAAAGGTCTCCTGTCAGAATTCCTCCGGCACCATCGCGCACCGGGACATCTGTCATACCGGGGCCTGCGACGCCCGCCAAGAGGGCATCGCGTCGCCGGCATCCCTCCGCGACACCCGGCAAACCCCATTGCCCCCTTGCTCCTGTGCCCGCAGCCGCCTAGAACGCCTTCTAACACATGGATCAACCGCAAGAAGGGCCGCCTGATGCTCGACCTGACATATGAACTCCCCAAGCCCAAGGTGATCGCGGGCGCCAAGCATGACTGGGAACTGGTCATCGGCATGGAGGTGCATGCCCAGGTCAGCTCCAATGCCAAGCTGTTCTCTGGCGCCTCGACCCAATTCGGCGCCGAGCCAAACTCCAACGTCGCCTTCGTGGACGCGGCCATGCCCGGCATGCTGCCCGTGATCAACGATTATTGCGTCGAACAAGCGGTGCGCACCGGGCTCGGCCTCAAGGCCGAAATTCACCTAAAATCGGCCTTCGACCGCAAGAACTACTTCTACCCCGATCAGCCTGCGGGCTATCAGATCAGTCAGTTGTATCATCCCATCGTCGGCGAAGGCGAAGTGCTGGTGGAACTGGGCGACGGCACCGCGCGGCCAGTGCGCGTCGAACGCATCCATATGGAACAGGACGCAGGCAAGTCCATTCACGACATGGATCCCGAAATGTCCTTTGTCGATCTCAACCGCGCCGGCGTCTGCCTAATGGAGATCGTCTCGCGGCCCGACATCCGCAGCCCCGAAGAAGCCGCCGCCTATATCCTCAAACTGCGCCAGATCATGCGCTATCTCGGCACCTGTGACGGCGACATGCAAAACGGCAACCTGCGCGCCGATGTCAACGTATCGGTCTGCCGCCCCGGCGCCTACGAACGCTATCGCGAGACCGGCGACTTTGGCCATCTGGGCACGCGCTGCGAAATCAAGAACATGAACTCCACCCGCTTTATCCAGCAGGCCATCGAGGTCGAGGCGCGTCGCCAGATCGCCATTCTCGAGGCCGGCGGCGAAGTGGATCAGGAAACCCGCGGCTTTGACCCGGTCAAGGGCGAGACCCGCACCCAGAGGTCCAAGGAAGAGGCGCATGACTACCGCTACTTCCCCGACCCTGACCTGCTGCCGCTGGAGATCGAACAGGCCTGGGTGGACGACATCAAGGCCAACCTGCCCGAGCTGCCTGACGACAAAAAGGCGCGCTTCATCAAGGATTTCGGCCTGACCGACTATGACGCCTCCGTGCTGACCGCCGATGTCGAAAGCGCCAATTACTTTGACGCCGTGGCCGAGGGCCGCAATGGCAAGCTGGCGGCAAACTGGGTCATCAATGAACTTTTCGGTCGCCTGAAAAAAGACGAATGCGACATCTCCGACAGCCCGGTCACCCCGGCGCAACTCGGCGGCGTGATCGACCTGATCGCCTCCGACGCCATCTCCGGCAAGATCGCCAAGGATCTTTTTGAGATCGTCTATACCGAGGGCGGCGACCCGGCGCAGATCGTCGAAGCGCGCGGCATGAAGCAGATGACAGACACCGGCGCCATCGAGGCCGCGCTGGACGAAATCATCGCCGCCAACCCGGCCCAGGTGGAAAAGGCGAAACAGAACCCGAAACTCGCGGGCTGGTTCGTCGGTCAGGTGATGAAAGCCACCGGCGGCAAGGCCAATCCCAAGGCTGTGAACGAGCTGGTGGCCGCGAAACTGGGCTGAGGCTCGGAACAGATGTCTCGGGGTAGATGTCTCGGAGTAGATAAATTGAAAGAGGGCGGCCGATTGGGCCGCCTTTTTCGTCACACGAGACGGTGCGATTCTTGTATTCTGTCGGCGGTTGCACACGTAGCAGGATCGCCTCCAACCGCGCCACCCCGACCGCGCCCCGCTCCGACCCGAACGGTCTTCCCCCATCAGATCTCTACGGCTGGCAAGGGCGCTTGACCTCCCCGCCCCGCTCCGCGATGTTGCCGCCAACAGCAGGAGCCCTCCCATGTCGACCGACTTCAACGCCGCCCTCGAAACCCGCCTCACCCGCTATGCCGCCATCGACAGCCAGAGCGATGAAACCTCGCCCACCGCGCCCAGCACCCAGATCCAGTTCGACATGCTCAACCTCTTGCGCGACGAATTGACTGCGATCGGCGCGCAGGAGGTGCAGCTGACCGATTACGGCGTCGTGCTGGCGACCATTCCCGGCACCGTACAAGCCCCCACCGTGGGCTTTCTCGCCCATGTGGATACCGCCCCGCAGTTCAACGCCACCGGTGTCAAACCCCGCGTCATCAAGGGCTACAACGGCGGCGACATCACCTTTCCCGATGATCCCGATCTGGTGCTCTCGCCCGATGATCACCCCTATCTGGCAGAAAAGATCGGCCACGATCTGATCACCGCCTCCGGCACAACGCTGCTGGGCGCCGATGACAAGGCGGGCGTTGCGATCCTCATGACCATGGCCGAGCACCTGCTGCAAAACCCCGACGCCCCCCGGCCGCCAATCCGCATCGCCTTCACCCCGGACGAGGAAATCGGCCGGGGCGTGCAACCACAGCTGGAACAGGACCTTGGCGCGGATTTCGCCTACACATTGGATGGCGGCAAAGTCGGCGAGATCGAATACGAGAGCTTCTCCGCCGACCGCGCCATCGTCAGGATCACCGGCGTGTCGATCCATCCCGGCTTTGCCAAGGGCAGGATGGTCAACGCGATCCATCTGGCGTCGAAAATCATCCAGATCTTGCCGCAGGCGACGATGACACCGGAAACCACCGACGGACGCGACGGCTTCATCCACGCCACGGACATGCAGGGTGGCTCCTCCGAAATGGAGATCCGCTTCATCCTGCGCGATTTCGAACGGGTCGGGCTGGAGGCCAAGGGCACCCTGCTGCGCGCAGTCTGCGCCGCCGTCGCCGCCACCGAACCCCGGGCCGAAATCACCTGCGAGATCTCCCACCAATATCGCAATATGCGCTACTGGCTGGAAACCGACATGACCCCGGTCGATCTCGCGCGTGACGCCTGCCGCGACCTTGGGGTGACGCCGGTCTCAGTCCCGATCCGGGGCGGCACCGATGGCTCCCGCCTGACCGAATTCGGCACCCCGACGCCGAATATCTTTACCGGCATGCAATGCATCCATGGCCCCTTGGAGTGGATCTCGGTTCAGGATATGTCGCTGGCGACGCAGATGTGTCTGAGGCTGGCCGCCCGTGCGGCCGCAACGCCAAAGTGATATCTGTCCCTGGTCTCATTTCTCTCTGTCCCGCACATCTGCTAGACTGCAGGCGTGGGCCGCATAGGAACAACTGATGCAGAACTACGAATACAAGGTCATGCCCGCCCCCAGCCGCGGCAAAAAGGCCCGCGGCGTCAAGACGCCCGAGGCGCGCTTTGCCAATGGGATCGAAGGGGTGCTGAACGAAATGGCCGCCGAGGGCTGGGAATTTCAGCGCGCTGAAATGCTGCCCGCCGAGGAACGCGCCGGGCTGACCGGCACCAAAACGACCTGGCGCAACCTCCTGGTGTTCCGCCGCTTGGTTGCCGCGCCGACGGATGCCGACATCGGCCAGACAGCGCCAACGCCAGACGCCACGGCCAGTGCCGCGCAGGCCACAGACACGCCGGTCGCGGCCGTGGCCACCGATTTCAAACCCGCGCCCGAGGCGGAACTGATCGCCGCCTCGACCTTTGTCGCGGCCCCCAGCACCCGGCCCGCAACCGGCCCCGCGCCCCTGACCGCTACCGCCGGCGACCCGGACGCACCGCCCGAAGCGATCCCCGTGCCCGGGCCCGGCGCCCGGCGGATGGTCGCCGACGATGGGGTCGAGGAACTCAGCCCGGTCTCCGGCCTGACCGCCGCGCTCAAGGCGCGGGCCAGCCGAGGCAAGCCACAGGACTGATCCTGACGACACGCGGCACCAGCACACGAGCCACGGCGCCCCGGCGGACCCGTAGGAGGGGGCCCCGGGGCCCGTTCACTGGCCCCCTCACGGGGGCAACACGGGGCAAACATTGGGCCAACACGGCGCCAATGCGCAAAACTCAGGTACCAATATCCAAAGCCAGGGCATGAATGCGTGGCACAATATCGCCCAATGCCTTGTGAACGGCGCGATGTTGCGCCACCCGGCTCTGCCCGGCAAAGGCCTTCGCCCGGATCAATACATTGAAATGGCTCTCCCCCTGCCCGTCATGGCCTGCATGGCCCAGATGGCTGTCGCTGTCGTCAACGACCTCCAGACGGCTGGGTTGGAACGCCTCCCGAAGGGTCGTTTCGATCTCTGCTCTCACGCTCATAATAGCATCACTCCGCCTGTTGTTCATAAAACTGTGCTCGCCCCCCTTTTATCTCGCGACCGTTAGACTATCCTGCTGCCTCCGAGTCGAACAGATGCGTCTAGAAGGTGCTCCCGAATGACCAAATCCGATCCCTTTGGATTCGATATGTCGATCCGCTCCGCGAAAAAGAAGAATCCGCGGGGGCGGCGCAGCATGTCCGGTGCCTCCGAAACCTCGGTGCGCCTCTGCGACCATGAGGGCTGTGAAGAGGCCGGCAAGTATCGCGCCCCCAAGGCCCCCGATGTGCTGGATGATTTTTTCTGGTTCTGTCAGCAGCACGTACGCGAGTACAATCAGAAGTGGAACTTCTTTGAAGGCACCACCGAGGCCGAAATCAATGCGCAGGCCTCCAAGGACAAGGTCTGGGAACGCCAGACCAAACCGCTGGGCGATCCCGAAGCCCGCGCCTGGGCCCGCCTCGGCATCGAGGATCCGCATCAGGTGCTTGGCGCCAATGCAACCAAGAACCCCGGCAAGAACGGTCAGGCCGCCGGCCGCCGCCTGCCGCCCACCGAACGCCGGGCGCTGGAAATTCTCGAAGCCAAGGATGATTGGTCCAAGGCCGACATCCGCAAGGCCTACAAAAAGCTCATCAAGGTTCTGCACCCCGACATGAACGGCGGCGATCGCAGCCAGGAAGAGCAACTGCAGGAAGTCATGTGGGCCTGGGATCAGGTCAAGGACAGCCGCAGCTTCAAATAACCCCCCGGCGCAGCCCTTCCGGGCAAGGATACATTTTTCTGCGGCGCCTCCGGCGTGCCGCAGAAACGACAGCCAGAACCCGCAGGTCGGACTGATCGGCGGCCCTCAGGCTAGATCGACAGGCCAGCCCGACGGGCACAACTGACAGGCCAGCCCGACGGGCCACACGAAAAGCCTGGTTCGACAGATGAGGGTCAACAGGCCAGGTTCAACAACCCAGGTTCGCCCCGCAACGCTGTCCCCCGCGCCCGCCTCCTGCATTTTTCCAGCCAAGCACGGAACAGACGCGGCTGTCACATTGCCCGGCACCGTTCCCATGCGCCCCATAGAACCTTTGCGCTGCATTCCTGTTACACAGACTTGGTAGGCGATGGGAACGCCCTGGCGGCGACGCCAGGAAGGCCCACCAGCTTGGAAAGTTATTCTGCTATGACCGACCTCCTCACGACCTTCCATGACATTGCATTGATCACCGCGCTGTTGGCAGCCCTTGCGCTGGCCGCGCACCTTGGATTGAGCCTCAGACGACCAGAGCTTGGTCTCTGGCCAGCGGCCGAGGGCTGGCGGCATCATCTCGCATTTGGCCTGTTTCGGATCTTCTGTGGCGCAACCGTGGTCTTTGCCCTGTCGGAAATCGGCGTCGCCGGCTGGGGCCACTGGAGCCGCTACGCCATCGGCGTGCCAGTGATGGTTGTCGCCTTCGGGATCACCCTCTGGGGCTATCGCTTTCTCGGGCTCGACAACACCTATTGCGACACCGGCGGGCTGATCACTGGCGGCATGTATGAATATTCGCGCAATCCGCAGTATGTCACCTCGGTGCTGGCCACAGTCGGTCTGGGCATCACCACCGGCTCCTGGGTCACGGTGGCACTGGCAGCGGTCCTGTTTGCGCTCTACTTCCTCTTCGTCCTGAACGAGGAACGCTGGCTGATGAAGGGCTACGGACAGGCCTTTGCCGATTACATGCGCTCCACCCCGCGCTTTGTCGACGAACGCAGCCTGCTGCGCCTGCGCGACTCCCTCTGAGGGGCACAGGCGCTCCAGTCATAGGTCCGCGCCCCAGCCGGTGCCGCACCTGGCCAATGCCCGCCCCTGCGCCGCCCCCTCCGGTCGCGGCGCAGAGGCCGTTTTCTGCGTATTTCCTTCGCAGCCCTCATCCGAGACGTATCGACACAAGAGTTTCCCTTGCCCTCACCGGCATCTTCGGGCACCAATCCTGCGATTAGGCGCATGACGCTCCCAAGATTGACCGACGGGCCGCACGACCGAGACGGCGACGCCCGCGCCCGAGACTGACAAGACAAGGACTGACACCTATGACCGACGGCCTGCTGGACATGAACGCGAAACCGACCGAAACCCTTTCGGTCCGGGACGTCTTTGGCATCGATTCCGACATGACCGTCAAAGGTTTTGCGGATGGAACCGACCGGGTTCCGGCGCTGGATTCGACGTACAAATTCGACCGCGACACCACTTTGGCGATTCTTGCCGGCTTCAGCCACAATCGTCGGGTGATGATCCAGGGCTACCACGGCACGGGCAAGTCCACTCACATCGAACAGGTCGCGGCCCGCCTGAACTGGCCCTCCGTGCGCGTCAACCTCGACAGCCACATCAGCCGGATCGACCTCATCGGCAAGGACGCGATCAAGCTGCGCGACGGCAAGCAGGTCACCGAGTTCCACGAAGGCATCCTGCCCTGGGCGCTCCGGAACCCGGTTGCGATCGTCTTTGACGAATATGACGCGGGCCGCGCCGACGTGATGTTCGTGATCCAGCGGGTGCTTGAACATGACGGCAAGCTGACGCTGCTCGACCAGAACGAGATCATCACCCCGAACCCCTATTTCCGGCTGTTTGCGACCGCGAACACCGTCGGCTTGGGCGACACCACCGGCCTGTACCACGGCACCCAGCAGATCAACCAGGCGCAGATGGACCGCTGGTCGCTTGTGGCCACCCTGAACTACCTCAGCCACGACGCCGAAACCGCCATCGTTCTGTCCAAGGCACCGCATTACAACACCGAAAAAGGCCGCAAGGATATCGCCCAGATGGTGACCGTGGCCGACCTCACCCGGACCGCCTTCATGAACGGCGATCTGTCGACCGTGATGTCCCCCCGGACGGTGATCAACTGGGCCCAGAACGCCGAGATTTTCCGCGACATCGGCTATGCCTTCCGCCTGTCGTTCCTCAACAAATGTGACGAGCTGGAACGCCAGACCGTGGCCGAATTCTACCAACGCTGCTTTGACGAGGAGCTGCCCGAAAGCGCCGCAAACGTGAGCCTGGGATAAGGAGCGGGGATCCGACGGCACCGCCGTCGGACCGGTGCCGGAGCCCCCTCGATGGGGGCTCCGGCACCCCGTCCCTGGCGGGACGGGGACAGTCATTGCAAAAGACTGGACAGCGTCGCGCAAAACTCCAATGCTGGTGCAACAGGAGCAAGGGCTCATGAACAAACCAAACAACAACCCGGCAGATCCGTTCAAGAAGGCCCTCGCCGAGGCCACCAAAGTCATGGCTGACGACGCCGAATTGAACGTGAACTACTCGGTGGACCCCTCCGGTCTGTCCGGCGACACCATGCGCCTGCCGCAGGTCTCGCGCCGCATGTCCCGCGAAGAAGTCCTGCTGGCGCGTGGCACCGCCGATGCGCTGGCGCTGCGTCACAAGTATCACGACAACGGGGTGCACGACCGCTACGTGCCAAAGGGCGACATGGCGCGCGAGCTCTATGAGGCGATGGAAGGGGCCCGCTGCGAGGCGATGGGCGCCCGTGACATGCCTGGCACCGCCTCCAACATCGACGTCAAGATCCAGCACGAGGCGCTGCGGCGCGGCTATGATCAGGTCACCTCGGCCTCCGAGGCGCCGCTGGCGGTCTCGGCCGGTTACCTGATCCGCCATCTGGCCACTGGCCGCCCGCTGCCAGACGCCGCCGCCAATGTGATGGAGCTCTGGCGGGGCTTCATCGAGGCTCAGGCCGGCGACACCCTGGAAATCCTCGACGAGACGATTTCCGATCAGTCGGCCTTTGCCAAATTCGCCCGCCGCATCATTGCCGACCTTGGCTATGGCGATCAACTGGGCGACGACCCGGATGATCTCGATGACGAGATGGACGACGACGCGGATGAAACCGCCGAACAGGAAGAACAGCCCGACAGCACCGGCGACGACGACAGCGACGAGGAAGAGGCCGACGCCTCTCCCGAACAGGCGCAGGACCAGCAGCAGGACGAAAGCCAGGCCCAGGTCTCCTCGGACGATATGGCCGACGAAGAGATCACCGACGAAACCGAAATGCCCGATGGCGAGGCGCCGATGGAGCCGCCGCCACCGCCGTCGGTGTCTGATGCCGACCCTGACTACAAGGTCTTCCTCGACACCCATGACGAAGAGATCGCTGCCGAGGATCTCGCCGAGCCGCAGGAACTGGAGCGGCTGCGCGCCTATCTCGACCAACAGCTGGAACCGCTGAAGGGCGCCGTGTCGCGTCTTGCCAACAAGCTGCAGCGCCGTCTGCAAGCGCAGCAGAACCGGTCGTGGGAGTTCGACAAGGAAGAAGGCGTTCTGGACGCTGGCCGTCTGGCGCGGGTGGTGGCGAACCCGACCACGCCCCTGTCGTTCAAGGTCGAAAAGGACATGGAATTCCGCGACACCGTGGTGACGCTGCTGCTGGACAACTCCGGCTCCATGCGGGGGCGGCCGATCTCGATTGCGGCAATCTGTGCCGATGTTCTGGCGCGCACCCTGGAACGCTGCAACGTCAAGGTCGAAATCCTCGGCTTTACCACCCGCGCCTGGAAAGGCGGCCTCTCGCGCGAGGCCTGGCTGAACGAAGGACGCCCGCAATTGCCCGGTCGCCTCAATGACCTGCGGCACATCATCTACAAAGGGGCCGATGCGCCCTGGCGACGTGTGCGCCCCAATCTGGGCCTGATGATGAAAGAGGGGCTGTTGAAGGAAAACATCGACGGTGAGGCGCTGGAATGGGCGCATCGCCGCATGGTCGCCCGCCCCGAGGCGCGCAAGATCCTGATGGTGATCTCGGATGGCGCCCCGGTCGATGATTCGACGCTCTCGGTCAACCCGGCCAACTACCTGGAAAAACACCTGCGCGACGTGATCGCCATGGTGGAAAAACGCAAACAGGTGGAGCTTTTGGCGATTGGCATCGGCCATGACGTGACCCGCTATTATGATCGCGCGGTGACCATCACCGATGTCGAACAGTTGGCCGGCGCGATGACCGAACAGCTCGCCGCCCTGTTTGACAGTGATCCACGCGCCCGCGCCCGGGTGATGGGGATGCGCCGGGCCGGCTGACCACATCGCGGCGGCGCGCAGCATAGGAAGCGGACCGGATCGGCAGGCCTCCTGCCGGATCGGCCCCCGGCGTCCGGCCGCTCCCATCCTGTCGTGCTCCCGTCCCATCCCCATCTGATCGCACCCGGCGCGGCTTAGGGCGCGACAGCTGATGTCCCAGACGTGCCCGGGACTGCGGGCCGGGTGCCGCGACGGACAGCGGGCTGTTTGCGGCTCGGGCTTGTCTGCACGGGCCCGATCTGCAACAAAACGACTCCCAACCGCCGCGCATCCCGCCGCAGGTCGCAACGGGCCACCACCGGCACGCCTTCATCCCGGTCCCTGCCCGCCTTTTTTCGGCAGCAGGCCAGAGCCTCAGGAGGAACAGATGTTCCAGACATTCGATGTCACATCGCGGCCCGAACAGGGGCCGGACCGGCTTGCAGCCCTGCGGGCAGAACTGGCCCGCGAGGGCTACGATGGCTTTCTGGTCCCGCGCGCTGACGCCCATCAGGGCGAAAATGTCGCCCCACGCGACGAACGGCTGTCCTGGCTCACCGGGTTTACCGGATCTGCTGGCTTTTGCGCCGCCCTGCGGGACAGCGCCGGCGTGTTCATCGACGGGCGCTACCGGACACAGGTCAAACAGCAGGTCGCAGATGTCTTCACCCCGGTGCCCTGGCCCGAGGTGTCGCTGGCGGACTGGCTGCGCACAGAGCTGCCCGACGGCGGCCGGCTGGCCTATGATCCCTGGCTGCATTCCGCCCGCGAAATCCGCGAGCTGTCCGCCCGGCTCAAGGGCAGCGGGCTCAGCCTGATCGAAACCGACAATCTGGTGGACCGGATCTGGACAGACCAGCCACCGCCACCGCAGGCTCCCGTCACGGCCCACCCCGTGGCCTTTGCTGGTGAAACCGCCGCCGCCAAGGCCGCCCGCCTGGCGGAGGGGCTGCGCAAGGGCGGCCACTGCGCCGCCATCCTGACCCTGCCCGACAGCCTGATGTGGCTTTTGAACCTGCGCGGTGCTGATATCGCCCGGACCCCCGTGGCGCATGGCTTTGCCATCCTGCATGACGACGCCCGCGTGGATCTCTTCATGGCCGAGGCCAAGCTTGGCGACATCGACCTTGGCGCCAACGTCACCCCCCATGACCCGGCCCGGTTCACTGAGGCGGTATCAGGGCTGAACGGTCAGGTCGCCGTCGATGACGGCAGCCTGCCACAGGCGCTGGCTCAGGTGCTGGGGGACCGGATGGACCCCGCCGGCGACCCCTGCGCCCTGCCCAAGGCCCGCAAGAACACAGCCGAGATCGACGGCAGCGCCGCGGCGCACGAACGGGACGGCGCTGCCGTGGTCGAGGCCCTCGCCTGGCTCGACGCACAGCCACCGGGCACCGTGACCGAGATCGACGTGGTCACCCAGCTCGAAGCCTTCCGCGCCGCGGACCCTGCGCTGCGCGACATCAGCTTTGAAACCATCGCCGGGACCGGTCCCAATGGCGCGATCATCCACTACCGGGTGACCAGGGAAACCAACGCCACCCTCCAGGACGGCCACCTCCTGGTGCTCGACAGTGGCGGGCAATACCTTGATGGCACCACGGATATCACCCGCACTATCGCCATCGGCACGCCGGGCCGCACCGAGGCCGAGGCCTTTACCCGCGTGCTGCAGGGCATGATCGCCATCTCGCGTCTGCGCTGGCCCGAGGGCCGCGCCGGGCGGGACCTTGAGGCCATCGGACGCATGCCGCTGTGGCTGGCCGGTCAGGATTTCAACCACGGGATCGGCCACGGCGTCGGGGCGTTTCTCAGCGTACATGAAGGCCCGCAAGGTCTGTCGCGGCTCAACACCGTCCCGCTGGAGCCGGGTATGATCCTGTCGAACGAACCTGGCTACTACCGCGAAGGCGCTTTTGGCATCCGGATCGAAAACCTGCTGGTAGTTGAAACGGCCCGCCCCCTTGACTCCGGCGACGCGGACCGCAACATGCTGTCGTGGCGCACATTGACCTACGCGCCCATTGATCGCCGCCTCGTGGTGCCCGGCTTTTTGTCCGAGGCCGAGCGGGACTGGCTTAACTCGTATCACGCGGACGTCTTCCGCAAACTAGCATCCCGCGTCAGCGCAGCTGCGGCCAAATGGCTAGAAGCAGCCTGTGCGCCACTGTGATACCTGACTGTTACACTGAGCGGGCAGAAGCCTTACCACAGCGAGAAGGAGGGGGAACCCGATGACCAATATCACGATCCGCAAGGCCGAAGGAAAATGGGTTGTACGCTCGGGCGGCGCCGTTCTGGGCGAAAGCTCCAATGCGCTGGAGTTGCTGGAGGATGACCGCGCGCCGGTGATTTATTTCCCGCGGGGCGATATCGCCATGGCCTTTCTCGATCAGACCGACAAGACCACCCATTGCCCGCACAAGGGCGACGCGACCTATTACTCCATCGTCAACAAATCCTCTGTTTCCGAGAATGCAGCATGGAGTTACGAGGCGCCGCTGGATGCCGTCGCTGACATCAAGGGCCATCTGGCCTTCGAGGTGCAGGACTCGGTCAAGGTCGAGCAGGTCTGAGCCTCGGCCATTTGCCTATGAGAGGTGACTAAGCCGGGCCAGAGCGCTCGGCTTTTTTGCAACACTTTCACACAAAGCCCGCTGGGCAGCTCCGTGAATTCCAACTTTTCGAATGAAGGCAGCAGACCGGTGGCAGATGTCAGCGCCCGCAGCACTGACCCGGAAAATAGAAAACGCGCCACCATGCGGAGCGTTTTCGCTTATCCGTCAGTTGGAGAGCACAACGTCACTTAGGCTGCGGCGCAGATCATCAGCACCGTCCCGCCCCAGAGAGCTCTGGGATTTACACGTTGTTTCAACAACATACTCGATCAAAGCCGTGAGTGCAGCCCGTTCGTTTTCCTGCTCATTCGATGCCCTTGCGGACGTTACCTCTGTGAGGCCCCTTACCAACGCACGCATTATTATTTTCCACCCGATGCCTGCTGCTGTTAACCTTTTTTTATAGAAATGCCCGGATCGCCTATTGTTATCAAGTTTAAAATGAGACTGGCGCGATTTTGAGATTCGATATCTGTCGCGAAAGAGCCGACCGTGGCATTTTTGCTCTACCGGTTACGGTGCCTGCAGACGGCCTTCGTGCCCGGCCGAGGCGGGCTAGCCGGGTCGCGCAAAGCGAATCACCTGTGCGCCAGAGCTCAGCGATGTTCCTCGGCCGAGACGGCCACCAGCGCAGAGTTATAGGCCTTCAGCGCATCAAGATGGCGCAGCACACCGACGATCTGCGGTCCCGGCGCGTCATTCTCAACCGCGTCGCTTTGCGCGACCACCGGGACGAAATCCAGATCTTCGCGATCAAACATCGGCAGGGCTGCCTCCAGCGTCGCATCATGTGACAACACGATGCCATCCGCCACCAACTCCGCCGCAGCCTCTTCTTCCTCGGCGGCAAGTGGGCGCATGACCTTGCCCACCAGCAATGTACCCAGCAGATAAGACTGAGGCCCGGCAGCGCAGCGCAGATTGCGGCGCTCCAGCTGGGTCAGAAAGAACGACCGGTCCACCAGACGCGACGCCAGCGCCGTTGACATTGAAACCGATACCATCACCGCCAGACCGATCTGCCAGTCTCCGGTCAGCTCGAACACGATCAGGGTGGTTGAAATCGGCGCGCCAAGCACCGCCGCCGCCACCGCCCCCATGCCCGCAAAGGCATAGAGCGTATGCGTCCCCGAAACATCAGGCAGGATGGCCGTGGCGATCAGACCAAACGCCAGCCCGGTCAGCGCCCCCACCATCAACGATGGTGAAAAGACCCCGCCCCCCATGCGCCCGCCCATGGTCACGGACACCGCCGCCGCCTTGACCAGCGCAAAGATGATCGCCTGCCCCAACAGCAGCTGACCTGACAGCGCCAGAACCGTGGTTTCATACCCGACGCCGATGATATGCGGGAACCAGATCGCAATCAGCCCCAGCAGGAAACCCGCAACAGCCGGCCGCAACCAACGTGGCACATGCAGCGTCGTCTGCACCCAGGTTGCCAGCCGGTCCGCGAGAAAAATCGAATGCATCAACAGCCCCGCGACCAGGCCGCAGATCAGCCCCAGCAACAGAAAGGCCGGCAGTTCGACATAAAACTGCAACGCGCCGGGGGTATTGAGCACAAATTCGGTCACGTCGCCATATTGCAGCCGGTTGATGACCGTCCCCGCGACAGAGGCGACAACAATGGGCGCGAAGGTATTGACCGAGAAATGCCGCAGCACCACCTCCATCGCGAACAGCGCCCCGGCGATGGGCGCGTTGAAACTGGCCGAAACGGCAGCGGCCACCGCACAGCCCAGAAGATCCCGCCCGGAAATGCCATCGGCCCGGATTTTTTCGCTGACCCAGGTCGAAATCATACCCGCCAGATGCACCACGGGCCCCTCCCGTCCCGAAGATCCCCCCGTCGAAAGCGTCAGGAACGAGGCCACGGCGGAGGCCATGCCCTGGCGCAGTTCGACCCGCCCCTCGCGCAGGGCGGCCCCCTCGATCACATCCGCCACGGAGCGCACCCTGGCATCCTCGGTGAACCGATGCAGGATCAGCCCGACGACCAGCCCGCCCAGCACCGGCACCAACAACAGGATGTACCACGGTAAGGTGGCCGCAAAACTGTGAAGAAGATCAACATCATCGGCGCCGTAGACCCAGCCTTGCAGCGTCGCGATCCCGGTGCGGAACGCCAGCGCGGCAAACCCCGCAAGGACGCCGATCACCAGGGCGATCAACCAGAACTGAAACTGGCTCGGCCCCCGTCGCACCAACGACTGGCGCGCAGTCTTCATCCTCGCCCAAACCTCAACAAGATGTCCGGCCAATACAGAAGGGGACTGTCGCGCCATCAACGGGCCTCCGATCAATTCATTGATAATTCAACCTCTCGCGGTGACCAAGAGGCATATCGAACAGTTCTTTACCTGTCGTGAATCGTCACTCTTGAAGCAAAAGCGCCCCGGCGGCGGCGCGCGCCTCGGGCGTGATGCGGTCGCCAGAGACCATGCGGGCAATCTCGTCGATGCGTTCTTCGCGATCCAGCGCGACCACGTCAGAAAGGGTCACCCCCGCCTGCACCGATTTCTGCACCCGCCAGTGATAGGCACCCTGGGCGGCCACCTGCGGCGAATGGGTAACGACCAGCACCTGACTGCCTTCGGCCAGCGCCCGCAGCCGCCGCCCGACGGCATCTGCCGTGGCCCCGCCCACGCCCCGGTCGATCTCGTCAAAAATCAGCGTTTTTGCATCGTCATCGCCGCGCAAACAGACCTTCAGCGCCAACAGGAACCGGCTGAGTTCGCCGCCAGAGGCGATCTTGTTCAGCGGCCCCGCCGGGGCGCCGGGGTTGGTCGCAACCGCAAAGGCAACGCCGTCGACCCCATCCGGTCCGGCCTCGGTCGGGGTGATCAGCGTTTCAAAAACCGCGCGCTCCATTTTAAGCGGCGCCAGTTCCGCCATCACCGCAGCGTCCAGCGTTGCGGCGCTGTCACGCCGCCGCGCAGACAATCGTTCTGCGGCCGTGGCATAGGTGGCTTCTGCCGCCCGCAATGCCTTTTCCTGATCGGCAAGGTCCTGATCGCCTGCATCCAGCGCTTGCAACTTGTCGCGCAGCGTCTCTGCATAGCGGGCCAGATCGTCGGGCTGGACATTGTGTTTGCGCGCCAAGGCCCGGATCGCGAACAGGCGCTCTTCGCAATCCTCCAGATCGCTGGTGTTGAACTCCAGCCCTTCGAGGAAGCGTTCGACACCGTCCTGCGCTTCGCCCAGTTCGATCATGGCACGCCCCAAGGCAGCCAATGGTGCATCCAACCCGTCGTCCGCGTCGCCGGCCACCGCCTCCAGCCAGCGTTGCGCCTCTCCCATTGCGCCCTCTGCCCCTTCGGACAGCAGCCCATAGGCCCGCGCAATATCGCCGCGAATGCGTTCGGCGGCCTGCATCTGACGGCGATGGGCGTCCAGACTTTCGTCTTCGCCCGGTTCCGGGTTGAGCTGATCCAGCTCCGCCACCGAATGGCGCAGGAATTCCTCTTCTGCCCGCACCGCTTCCAGGGCGCGGCGGGTGGACTCCACCGCCTTGCGCGCCTTGGCCGTCGCGGTCCAGGCCGTCCGGACCTCCTGCAGCAACGGGGCCGCGCCGGCAAACGTGTCCAGCATCGCCCGATGGCCGCGCGGGTTCAGCAATCCGCGATCGTCATGTTGACCATGAAGTTCCAGCAGCGTCTCGGACAGCGCCCGCAGCACCTCTCCCGAACAGCGCCGGTCGTTGACCCAGGCCGTCTTGCGGCCATCGGCGGTGTTCACCCGGCGCAGGATCAGGCTGTCGCTGACCGGCAGGCCGGCCTCTTCCAGCACCGCACGGGCCGCGTGCCCGGGGCTGAGTTCGAATTCCGCCATCACCTCGCCCTGCGCCGCACCCTGCCGCACCAGCGCGGCCCGGCCACGCCACCCCAGCACAAAGCCCAGCGAATCCAGCAAGATGGACTTACCCGCCCCGGTTTCACCCGTCAGCACGTTCAGACCCGGCTGGAAGGTCAGTTCCAGATGGTCGATAATCAGAAGGTCACGAATATCAAGAGCGCGCAGCATCGAGATGCCCTGTTATTGCCGTCAGAGCCATTCGCCTTTGATGGATTGGCGATAGATCTGTGCGAGCCAATTGTTGCCCCGATCCCGCGGCTTCAGCCCCTGGGATGTCAGCAGTTTGAAGCTGTCCTCATACCACTCCGTCGAACGGAAGTTGTGGCCGAGGATGGCACCGGCGGATTGCGCTTCGTCAGTCAGCCCCAGCGACAGATAGGCTTCGACAAGGCGGTGCAGCGCCTCGGCCGTATGGACCGTGGTCTGGAAGTCCTCAACCACCACCCGGAACCGGTTGATCGCGGCGGCATAGTGTTTCTTCTTGAGGTAATAGCGCCCGATTTCCATTTCCTTGCCCGCAAGGTGGCTGAACGCAAGGTCGAACTTCAGGATCGCCGAGGAGGCATATTCGCTCTCGGGGTACACTTCGATGACGGTCCGCAGCGATTGCAACGCCTGGAAGGTCAGCCCCTGGTCGCGCCCGACCTCGTCGATTTGATCGTAATAGGACAAGGCAAGCAGATACTGGGCATAGGCCGCGTCTTCGTCGGTGGGGTAGAAATCAATGAACCGTTGCGCCGCAGACCGGCTGTTTTCGTATTCCCCATCCTGATGATAGGTAAAGGCCTGCATGATCAGCGCCTGCTTTGCCCATTCCGAATAGGGGTAAAGCCGCTCCACCTCGGAGAAAAAGAAGGCCGCGTCGTCGGACCGGTTGCGGGCCAGTTCAAATTCGCCGCGCTCGTAGATCTGCGCGGGCGAGAACGCCTCAAGGTTCAGATCCGTCCTCTGAGCATCGCCATCTGCGCCCCCACATGCGGCCAAGCTCGTCATCAGAATGACCACTCCGATGCCTTTGGCTGCTGCCCTGATGCCGATCATTCCTGCCTCACTTCACCGTCTCGTTCGCCTGCGCAGCGGCGCAGTCCGGGGGCCGCATGTTGTGCATACGGTCCGGCGTCGCCACGGTCTAGCACATTCATATGATGTGCAAAACGCCTTTCACGCCGCTGCTGTTCAATTGGCAGACAAAGCCGGTGAGGGTCAAGTCTGCATCCACGGTCATCTTCACCCCGTCCGCGCAAAAGTCATCGACACCGACGCCATCCGGCGCTGCCATCGGCAGAAACAGGCCGATGATGAAATCGCGGCGGATCACCGCAGCCCAGCAGCGGACGTTCAAACCATCGCGGCGCAAAGGCGTTGAAAATTCAGGAAAAACAGGTTCTGAAGGGTTGATTGCGCCGGACAACAGGCTACCGGGTCAGCAGCCAACCTGGGGCAGCAGGCAACGCGGCCGGATCACGCGACGCGGCGCACATCCTTGGGGATTTCCGACCAGACAAGGCCCTGCCCCGGCAGACGTGCGGTACGGACCGGATCACAGGTGACTTCGCGCACCGCGCCCGGCTCGGCAAACACCGCACGCAGCAGCGTGTTGGTCAGCGAATGGCCGGCCTTGTCACCGATATAGTGACCAAAGATCGGCAGCCCCGCGAGCGCCAGATCCCCAAGCGCATCCAGCATCTTGTGCCGTACCGGCTCGTCAGCATGGCGCAGGCCAGACCCCGCATGAACCACCGGACCGTCGAAAACAACGGCGTTTTCACCGGGCACACCGCCCAGAGCCAGCCCGTTGGACTGCATGGTTTCCACATCGACCCGGCGGCAGAAGGTACGGCTGTCACACAGCTCACGCGCAAAGGCACCGTTGCGCAGGTCCAGTTCGCGGCTTTGGCTGCCGATGCCTTGTTCCGCGAATTCGATGTTAAAGGTGATCTTGAGCCGGTCGCAGGGCATCAGCATCGCCCGCGCATCGCGAGTTTCAACCAGCACCGGCTTGACGATTTCCCAGGCCCGGACCGGAACGCCCAGCCGCTGCAGGCCGGTCGCCATGATTCCACGTACGAACTGGGCGGAGGACCCGTCCATGATCGGCACTTCGGGGCCGTCGATCTCAATCCGGGCGTTGTGGACGCCACAGCCCGCAAGGGCGGCCATGATGTGCTCGACCGTCGAAACAGCCACCCCGGCCTTGTTGACGAGACGTGTGCAAAGCGCCGTGCGCTCCACCATGTCCCAGCGTGCGGGAACCACGGTGTCGCCAAGGGCAATGTCGCTCCGCTTGAAGGAGATCCCCTGCTGCGCGGCAGCAGGAAACACGACCATTTTAGCCGGTTTCCCGGTGTGCAGGCCGATACCTTCAAAGGTGACAGGTGCTTTAAGCGTATTTTGCACAGAGTGCCTCATGCGTAGTTTGCGATAACGGATATCGTCTCGCCGCTACACCTAAGGAGTCCTCCGCCTACTCACAATTCAATCTTTGCAACCGAATGAAACATCCCCGAAACAGGTCGGCAGAAGCTCGCGCAGGATCACTCAACCCGCTGTTTTAAAACGAAAAAGGGCCACCAAATGGCAGCCCCTCTCGATGGTTTCGTGAGTGGTTAGTTCGCTTGACGACGCAGGAATGCGGGAATTTCGATGCGTTCCTGGTCCTCGTCATGGGGGTGTTCGGCCTGTTGCGGTTGTGCTGTCTGCACGCTTGGCTGCACCCGCTGGGCCGATTGCGGCCGGTTTTGCGGCGCCTCATGCGGCTGACCGGTCATCCGGTTGATCAGGGAATTGAGGCCAAACCGGCGCTGTTCCTGCGGATCGGCGGGACGCCGTTGCTGTGCGCCCGGGCCGCCCTGCGGCTGCTGCGGTGCCGAAGACGCCCCATTGCCGGACTGGTGACGCTGGGCCGCTTCGCGCAGACGGAAAATCGCATCCTGCGACGGGGTGCCCGCGGCTGGCGCGCGCGGCGCGACAAAATTATCAGCCTGTGCTGCGGCCGGTTGTGGCTGCGCGGCGGGCTGCGGCTGATAGGCGGGCGGTGGCAGACCATCGTCGCTGCTCTTCACGGTCGAGACATCCTCGAACACCTCATCGCCGTGATCCTGCCCACGCCCCTGCTCGCCGTCGAATTCAGAAAACAGCGACGGCTCCTGACCTGTGCTTTCCGCGGCAACAGCCGGGATCGGTGCGGCGGCGGGCGCCTCGACCGGTTCGGTCAGTTCCAGAGGTGCGGCGCGGTTTTCTTCGACGCTGACGGTTTTCTTCAGCGGTGCCGACATCGGGCGACGCGGCACAGGCATGTCATGCACCATTTCGGACGCATCGATCCCGGTGGCCACGACGGAGACGCGCATCTTGCCTTCCATCGCCGTATCCAGGGTGGAGCCGACGATGATATTGGCGTCCGGATCGACCTCTTCGCGGATCCGGTTGGCCGCTTCGTCCAGTTCAAACAGGGTCAGGTCATGCGCACCGGTGATGTTGATCAGCACGCCCTTGGCGCCACGCAGGGAGATTTCGTCCAGCAGCGGGTTGGCAATGGCCTTTTCGGCGGCCTGAATGGCGCGATCTTCGCCTTCGGCCTCGCCGGTGCCCATCATCGCTTTGCCCATCTCGTCCATCACGGCGCGCACGTCGGCAAAGTCGAGGTTGATCAGACCGGGCCTTACCATCAGGTCCGTCACACCCTTTACCCCTTGGTAAAGGACATCGTCCGCCATGGAGAAGGCTTCGGTGAAGGTGGTTTTTTCATTCGCCAGCCGGAACAGGTTCTGGTTCGGAATGATGATCAGCGTATCGACGACCTTTTGCAGGCTCTCGACGCCGTCCTCGGCCTGACGCATCCGCTTGGCGCCTTCGAACTGGAACGGCTTGGTCACAACACCAACCGTCAACACACCCAGTTCGCGGGCCGCCTGGGCGATGATCGGGGCCGCGCCGGTGCCGGTGCCGCCGCCCATGCCGGCGGTGATAAAGCACATATGCGCCCCCGCCAGGTGGTCAACGATCTGCTCGATGCTTTCTTCTGCGGCGGCGGAGCCAACCGAGGGACGCGCCCCCGCGCCCAGACCTTCGGTCACCTTGACACCCAGCTGCACGCGGTTCTTTGCCGCGTTCTGCTGCAACGCCTGCGCGTCGGTGTTTGCCACGACAAAGTCCACGCCTTCCAGCTCTTTGGCGATCATGTTGTTGACGGCGTTGCCGCCAGCTCCACCCACGCCAAACACTGTGATCTTGGGCCGCAGCTCGTCTTGTCCGGGCATCGAAAGGTTCAGGGTCATGCTCTTTCCGCCTGTGTTCTATGCCCTCCCGCAAGGGCGTCCGTTGTCACTATTCTGCCTCAATCCTATCGCGAAGCAGGAGTCTCGTCATCCCCAAAAGCGCATTCGCCCACAAAATATGGGCCATTCACTCTGGATTTTTGCCGAATATCGCCATTTTGGCGAAATGTAGCGTAAGGCAGGGTAGCAACACACAAACGCAAATCGGTCACGCCTGCTTTTGCCCGCGCGTTCCGTTTCAATTTTGTGTTGGCGAACCCCTGCTCGGCCTCGCGCATCGCTGATTTCAGCGTATTGGGAGTGATTTTAACGCAGCCAAAAGCGACTGTCACGGCGAATGTGCCGCGCTTGTGGAAAAACTGTGGATAACTCTGGCACACCCTGGGCGGGTCGGCAAAACCCCGCCGGCGCGCGGCGGGGTTTGGCAGGCCCTCGCCCTCTGGCGGGCCGCCTTACCAGTTGTCCTTGAACCAGCGCACCACGCGGCGCATCGAGCTGCCGGACATCCGGTCCACCGGCGCCTCGAAATCCCACCATTCGTCCTGCGGATGAGCAGCAAAGAGGCAGAGCCCCACGGCAGAGGCAAACCCCGGCCCGGTCACCGCTTGCGGCAGGCCATGCACCCGCATCGGCCGGCCCAGACGCACCTGCTGGCCAAGGATGCGGCTGGCCAGACCGTCGAGCCCGAGGATCTGGCTGGAGCCGCCGGTCAGAACGATCTGCTGGCTCGGCAAATGGTCGAATCCGGCGGCGTCGAGACGGACGCGCACCTCCTCCAGGATCTCCTCGACGCGGGGCCGCATGATGCCGATCAGTTCCGCCCGGCTGACAGTGCGGCGGTCGCGCTCCCAATCGCCGGTCTCGCCGCCGATGTCGATCATGTCGCGGTCGTCGGCACCGGTGGCATGCACCCCGCCCGACATCGTCTTGATCCGCTCGGCGGTGGCCGTTGGCACGCCCAGCCCCATCGAAATGTCAGAGGTAATATGATCGCCGCCCATACGCACCGCATCGGCAAAGATCATGTGTTTCTTCATGAAGATCGACACCGAGGTGGTGCCGCCGCCGAGGTCGATACAGGCCGCGCCCAATTCCTGTTCGTCCTCGACCAGCGCCGAGATCCCGGACACATAGCCGGACGAGGCGATCCCCGCCAACTCCAGATCACAGCGCTGGATGCAGCGCACCAGGTTCTGGATCGCCGCCGCCTCGACCGTCAGCATATGCATGTCGACCGACAGCGCCTGCCCCATCTGGCCGCGCGGATCCTCAAGACCTGAGCGATTGTCGAGCGCAAAGTTCACCGGCTGCGCGTGCAGCACCTCGCGGCCGGCGCCATATTCCGGCACCTCGCAGGCGGCAAGAACGCGGGCGATCTCGTTCTCGGTGACCTCCTGGCCTTCCAGCTCCACGGTGGCATCCAGCCCGTAGGAACGCGGCAGCGCGCCGGCGAAACAGGCGATCACATGATCCACCCGCACCTCGGCCATCTTCTGCGCCGCCTGTACGGCGGTTCGGATCGCGCGTTCGGTTTCCTGCATGGCGGAGATCTCGCCAAAGGTGACCCCGCGCGACCGCGTTGTCGCCGCGCCGATGACCCGAACCCCCGACTGCCCCGCAAGCGAGCCGATGGAGTTATCCTCGCTCAGCCGCCCGGTGCCGTCAAAACGCAAAACCAGACAGGAGATCTTTGAACTCCCGATGTCCAGAATAGCGACAACGCCACGTTGCATCGCCAGGCGGCGCATCTGCCGCATCGCACGTTGGGATTGATACAGATCTGTCATATCAAAAAGAGCTCTCGTTCAATTCTCGAATGCGCCACCAGTCCTCGACTGCGGGCGCGTTCATCCGCACGGTTAGACGGGTCGGCAGTCGCAGATCGACCACCGCCACATCGCGTTCCAACAGGTCCTTGACCTCGCTCATGGCGATGACCCTTTCCAGCGCCGCCACCGGTCGCTCCACCGGCAGCTGGATACGCTGCCCCCGGTCCAGCACCACATCCCAGCGCCGCTCGCCGACGCGGATCAGCCCGCGCAGCCGTGCGCCCAGCGGACGTGCAGTGGCAAACAGGCGCAGCGCCTCGACCGCCTTTTTATCCGCCCCCCGGCCCGCGATCAGCGGCAGGTCCGGATGCAGACTGCGCTGCCCCAGTTCCGCGACAAAGGCACCGGTGTCGTCCAGCAGCGCCAGCCCGTCGCGGCTGCGCCAGACTATCGCCGGGGCGCGCTCCACCACATCGACCTGCAGAATGCCGCCGGGACGAATGCGCACGGCGGCGGTCTTGACCGGATCCAGCCCGACGATCAGGTCACGGATGGCTGCAAGATCGAGGTCAAAGGAACTGCGCGGCAGATCAAGCGAGGTAACCTCGCGGATGTCGGCCGCGACGCTGTCGCCGGCGCCGTCAATCGCCATCACATTGACCATGAATTCGGGGCGGGTCTCAAAGGCGGTGCGCGCCTCGGTATAAAGATCAACCAGATGCGCCCGGCGGGTCTCGCTCGCCAGGTAGCCCCCTGCCGCGGCCAGCACCACACAGATCGGCAGCCCAAGCCGCAGACCGGTGCGGATACCGGGGGTCAGCATCCAGCGCTGGATGCGGTATTTCAGCCGCGACGGTGCCGGATCGGCCCGGGAGTCGGCCCGCGCGCTGGCATTGCGCCGGGCGGTCAACGCTCGCATGACGCATCCTCCACCAGCCAGGCACAAAACTGGCCAAAGGTCAGGCCTGCATGCTGTGCCTGCTCCGGCGTCAGCGAGGTCGGCGTCATGCCGGGTTGCGTGTTGGTTTCCAACAACACCAGCCCCTCGGCGCCGCGCGTCTCGTCCCAGCGGAAATCGGTGCGCGACAGGCCCCGGCACCCCAGCACCGCATGCGCCCGCAGCGCATAGTCAAGGCACAGCTGGGTGATCTCGGCCGGGATCTCGGCGGGGACCACATGGCGCGATCCACCCGTGGCGTATTTCGCCTCGTAGTCATACCAGCCATCGGTGAGGATATCCGTCACACACAGCGCGCGGTCGCCCATCACGGTGGCGGTCAGCTCGCGCCCCGGCGCATAGGTTTCGACCATCACTTGCGCGGGCATTTCATCGGACAACTGCGGCGGGCCGTTGGCCGCCTCATGCACGATATAGATGCCGACGCTGGAGCCTTCGTTGTTGGGTTTGACCACATAGGGCGGCGCCATCACATGGCGGGCCATCACCTCGGCCTTGGGCGCAAGCACACTGTCCACCACCGGCAGCCCGACCGAACGGTAGGCCCCTTTGGAGCGTTCCTTGTCCATCGCCAGCGCCGAGGCCAGAACCCCGGAATGGGTATAGGGAAGGCGCAGCCATTCCAGCAGCCCCTGCACACAGCCATCCTCGCCCCAACGGCCATGCAGCGCGTTGAAAACCACATCCGGCTTGATGTCCTGCAAGTGCACTACCAGGTCGGGGCCTGCATCGACCTCGACCACTTCGTAGCCTTCTCCCCTCAGCGCGCGGGCGCATTCACGCCCCGTGGACAGTGACACCTCCCGCTCGGCGGAGGGGCCACCCATCAACATCGCAACCTTCGGGAGTGTATTGCTCGCTCCACCCACGATCACTGCCTCAATTTTACCCGGGCTTTGTTGCCCTATTTATTATTGTCAGGCGCCTGTCCCCGGATCGAACCGGCGATGGCGCCTTGATTTGATGTGGTGCGGGGCCGTTGACCGACCTCTCGCACCGCCTGTATCTCGCCTGTCCGACGTCTGAAACGAGGCCCATGTGGCACGGGCGCACCCCTCACGTCGAACAAACACCTGCGCTGACGCCCAGTTAATGACTAAAACCTTACGGTTTCATTAACCAAGGTAACCAAAACCCAAACCGCCCTGTGCCCAATTCGCCGCTTGCCTCGTTGCGTCAAATCGCCGACGAACGGCGTAACAACTTGAAGGTATTGAACTTTAGAGGATCACAAAGCTTCGGGATCGCCGATACGCATGATTTCCCATTCTAGCCAAATGCCGGAGTCCGCGTAAACCTTTTTCCGCACATTTTCGCCCAGGTTTTCAAGATCCGCGGCGGTCGCGCCACCGGCGTTGATCATGAAATTGGAATGTTTCTCGCTCATTTGTGCGCCGCCAAGGCGCGCGCCGCGCAGACCGGCGTCGTCGATCACCTTCCAGGCCTTCAGATCCATCACGTCATCCGCCGCCCCGGTCGAGGAAAACCCGGCCGGATTGCGGAACGTCGACCCCGCCGACCGCTCCTTGGTCGGCTGACTTTCGTCGCGCTTTTGCAACTGCGCCGCCATCCGCTCCGCCAGTGCCTCCGGTGCGCCCGCACCACCGCGCAGCCGGGCCGAAACCACCACCGCGCCCTCGGGCAATTCCGTCTGACGATACTGGAATTGCAGGTCTTCGCCGGTCAGTGTCGTAACCCGGCCATCGCGCAGCACCACCTGCGCCGAAACAAAGACATCCGCCATATAGGATCCGTAGCAGCCCGCGTTCATCCGCACCGCACCGCCGATGCTGCCGGGAATTGTGCGCAGGAATGTCAGATCGACGCCCGCTTCGGCCGCCTTGCGCGCCACATGCGCATCCAGCGCCGCCGCCCCGGCGGTCACCGTATCGCCGTCGATCTCGATCGTGTTGAAGCCCCGGCCGAGCCGGATCACCACCGCGCGAAGACCGCCGTCGCGCACGATCAGATTGGACCCGACGCCCATCGGGAACACCGCCACATCCCCGGGCAAGGCGCGCAGGAAATCCTGCAGGTCCGCCAGGTCTGCCGGCTGAAACAGGTAATCCGCCGGCCCGCCAACGCGCAGCCAGGTCAGCCCGGAGAGGTCTCGGTTCGGTGTCAGCGTGCCGCGCACGGCAGGAAGGTCGGTCATGGTTCGGTCGCTTCGTCAGGAGGATGCGTCTGGCCGGGGGCCGCCTTGGGGTTTAGTGGACCCGCCGCCGAGAGGAAAGGGCCGACGTAAGGCCGCCTCAGCCGCGCCGCCTGCCGCCGATCCAGCGCAGCAGATAGATCAGCGGCCAGCGCAGGATCGACATGCCCCCGGCCAACAGCGCCAGCCCCCACCAGGGGCCGTTCTGATAGGTGACATAGCCCAGGATCGGGATGCCGATGGCGATCAGCAGATAGGCCCGGCGCCAATGGTTGTCGCGGCTTGGGATCATCGCCAGCACATTGGCCAGCACCACCCAGAGGCAGGCAAGAATGAGCGAGGGCGTCATGGCTGCGGCACTCCTGTCCCCGGGCGAGACAGCCCGCAGGCCGGCCGGCTGAGACAGGCGGCGCTGCGCACCCCGCGCGCCCTCACCCCCGGAGCCGATCAGGCAGGCCGTTGGCCCAGGTCGAAATTGTCCCCGCCCCGAGGCAGACGACCATATCGCCGGGGCGCGCCTGTTCACGCACCAGCCGTTCCAGATCGTCCTCGTTCAGGATCGCCCGCGCATGGCGATGCCCGTGGCGGATCAGACCGGCGACCAGATCATCGCGCCCGGCGCCGGCAATCGGGTCCTCGCCGGCGGCAAAGACCTCGGCGATGGCAACCACATCGGCCTCGTTGAAACAGGCACAGAAATCGTCAAAGAGGTTGGACAGCCGCGAATAACGATGCGGCTGATGCACCGCGATCACCCGGCCTTCGCTGGCCTGGCGGGCGGCCTTCAGCACCGCGGCGATTTCCACCGGGTGATGGCCATAGTCGTCGATCACAGTGACACCGCCCACCTCGCCCACCTTGGTAAAGCGCCGGTTGACGCCGCCAAAGGCCGAAAGCGCGGTGCGGATTTCGCTCATTTTCATGCCCAGATGGCGCGCCGCAGCCACCGCCGACAGCGCGTTGGACACATTGTGGTCCCCCGGCATCGGCAGGCTGCACCCTTCGATCACCTTGTCTTCGCTCTGCAGGTGAATATCAAAATGGGCCACTCCCGCCTTGTAGGTCAGGTTCACCGCGCGCACGTCGGCCTGCGCGTTAAAGCCATAGGTCACCACCCGCCGGTCCGAGATCCGCCCGACCAGCGCCTGCACCTCCGGGTGATCGGTGCAGCAGATCGCCACGCCGTAAAACGGAATGTTGGAGACAAATTCGTAAAACCCGTCGCGCAGCCGGTCGAAGTCCCCCCAATGCTCCATATGTTCGGGGTCGATATTGGTCACCACCGCGATGGTCGCGGGCAGCCGGTTAAAGGTGCCGTCGCTTTCGTCGGCCTCCACCACCATCCATTCGCCCTGTCCCATCCGCGCGTTGGAGCCATAGGCATGAATGATGCCGCCGTTGACCACGGTGGGATCAAACCCGCCCGCCACCATCAGCTCTGCCATCATGGTGGTGGTGGTGGTCTTGCCATGGGTGCCGGCAATCGCGATGTTGGATTTCAGCCGCATCAGCTCGGCCAGCATCTCGGCGCGGCGCACCACCGGCAATCCCCGCAGGCGGGCCTCGTCCAGCTCCGCATTGCCGGGTTTGATCGCCGACGAGATCACCACCACCGCTGCCGTTTCCAGGTTCTCGGCCCGCTGGCCCTCAAAAACGGTCGCGCCCAGCTCTTCCAGCCGCTGGGTGATCTTGGAGGATTTCAGGTCCGATCCCTGCACCACATAGCCAAGGTTCAACAGCACCTCGGCAATGCCAGACATGCCGATGCCGCCGATACCGACAAAATGGATCGGGCCGACATCGCCGGGCAGTTTGGTGGCAGGGGTCATGGGTCAACTTCCTCGGACAAATGTTCAACAAGCGCCACGAGACGGTCCGTGGCATTGGGAATTCCGGTGCTCAACGCGGCATGGGCCATTTTTGTGGCCCCTTGCGCATTGGTCAGGACCGCGGCGATTTGCTCTGCCAGCGACGCGCTGTCAAGCGCACTTTCGGGAATGCGGATGGCGCCGCCCGCCTCGACCAGGCCGCGCGCGTTGGCGGTCTGGTGATCCCCCGCCGCCGTTGCCAGCGGGATGAGGATCGCGGGCCGGCCAATCACCGCAATATCCGCGATAGAAGACGCCCCGGAGCGCGAAATCACCAGCTGCGCCTCAGAGATGCGGGCCGGGACATCGGCAAAAAACGGCCGCACCTCGGCATCAATACCGTGGTCGGCGTAAAACTGCGTCACCCGCGCTTCGTCCTCGCCCCGCGCCTGATGGCTGACGCGCAGATGGCGGCGCAGCTCTTCGGGCAGCGCGGCGATGGCTTCGGGCACCACATCCGACAGGATGCGCGCGCCCTGGCTGCCGCCGATCACCAGGATCGACATCGGGTAGTCGCCGGGCGGAATATAGGGCGCGCCTTCGCGCTCCAGCACCGCCGCGCGCACCGGATTGCCCACATGCACGCCCTGCGCGCCCTCGGGCAAGGACGTCGGCCAGACGCCACAGGCGACCTGCGCCACCCGGGTTGCAAAGCGCGCGTTCACCCGGCCCAGCACACCGTTTTGTTCATGAATCATCCGCGGCACCCCCAGCAGCGTCGCCGCCGCCAGCGCCGGGATCGATGGGTAGCCGCCAAACCCGATCACCACATCTGGGCGGTCCCGGCGCATATCCAGCGCCATCGTCGCCACTCCGGCGGCGATCCGCGGCGCCACCAGCGCCTTGGCCAGCACGCCACCGCGGGCAAATGTGGCCGAGGACACCTGCGTGATCTCGGTCGAATGCGGGAAACCGCCGGTATAGCGCGCGCCGCGCGCATCGGTGGACAGTTTCACCCGCCACCCCTTGCGCAGCATCGCTTCGGCCAGGGCCTGTGCGGGGAACATATGCCCCCCGGTGCCGCCCGCTGCCATCAGGAGCAGTTTCTGTGTCATCTCTTGCCTGCCTTCGCGTTCTTGTCGTTCTGCCGGTGCCTCGACCACCCGCTTATCCGCGACCACGGCCCCGCAGCGCATCTGCGATCTCGCCCTGCGGTCGCGACCGGGTGAACGCCAAGAGCATACCCATCGCGATGCCACCTGCAATCAGCGAGGATCCGCCGTAGCTGACAAACGGCAAAGTCATGCCTTTGGCCGGCAGCAGCCGCACCGCGACCCCCATGTTGATCATCGCCTGCACGCCAAAGGTGCAGGCCAGTCCGGTCCCGGCAAGCCGAATGAAGGTATCGCGTTCGCGCATCAGCCGGAACAGCGAGCGCACCACGATCATCGCGTAGAGCAGGATGATGATGGACACGAGCACCAGACCGTATTCCTCGGCCGCCACGGCGATAATGAAATCCGTATGCGCATCCGGCAGCGACCATTTCACTTCGCCCTCGCCGACGCCGACACCAAACAGGCCCCCCTCGCGGATCGCGTTGGTGGCATACCCAAGCTGCGTTGTCGGGTCGAGGTCGGGGCTCAGGAAGCCATCGATCCGGCGCGCGAAATGTTCGGAATTGGAATAGGCGACAGTGCCGCCGAAAATCACCACCCCGGCCATACAGACCAACAGCAGCATCGGCGCCCCGGCGACGAAATACATCACGCCCCAGCCAAACAGGATCAGGCAGGCCTGGCCGAAATCAGGCTGCATCACCAAAAGCATCACCACCGACATGCACAGGCCAAAGGACAGCAGGGTCCCCGGCGGGCCATAGATCTGATGGCTGGCCGCGATCATCCAGGCCGCCAGCACAAAAAATCCCGGCTTCAGGAATTCTGACGGCTGCATCGACGCAAAACCAAGACTGTACCAGCGCACCGCGCCCTTGCCGAAATCCGTGCCAAAGATCGGCAACAGCGCCAGCCCGACAAAGGCGAAGGCAAAGCCGATCACCGCCAACCGGCGCACCAGCATCGGCGACATCATCGAGGTCAGCACCATTGCGACCAGACCGGCGCAGCCAAAAATCGCCTGTTTTTCCACGTAGTGGAAATTGTCCAGCCCGTTGCGGCTGGCCAGCGGCACCGAGGCCGCAAGCCCCAGCAGCAGCCCCACCACAAACAGCCCGATGACAAAGGTCATCGTCCACTTATCGAGCGTTCGCCACCATTTCGGGAGGATCGGCTCCCCCTCTTGCGCGGGAAGCGCGCCATAGACCATCTCAGTCATGGGTTCACTGCCTTGGTTCTGCCCTGAGTTCAGGGCGTGTTTTGCCTCAAAAACATCCCTTTTTCGGGATTTATTACTGAAACCCTACCCCGATTGGCCGGTACAGACCAGCCTCTTCCTGCCCTGAGGTCGGGAATTTCCCGCAATTTGCCTCGCCGCTGGCACCACGGCTGAAATTTGGCGCCAGCCCTGCGCCCCTCACGCATGGGTTGCGCCATGGGAACATTCATGGTCGATGCCCGATATGCGGATAAAAACCTTGATTCTCGGCGCCGGCGCGGCTGGCATGATGTGTGCGGCCCATGCGGGCGGCGACTGTCTGGTGGTGGACCACGCCAAATCGCCCGGCGAAAAGATCCGCATTTCCGGCGGAGGGCGCTGCAACTTCACCAATATGTATGCCGCACCGGAAAACTATCTTTCCGGCAATCCGCATTTCTGCAAATCCGCTTTGGCGCGCTACACCCAATGGGATTTCATCGCCCTGGTGGACCGCCACGGCATCGCCTGGCATGAAAAGACCCTCGGCCAGCTGTTCTGCGATGGCTCCGCCAAACAGATCGTATCGATGCTGGTGACCGAACTGCACGCGGCCGGCGCCGACCTCTGGCTGCAGACCTCCGTCGGCGCGGTGCGGCACGGGGGCGATGGCTTCACCGTTCAGCTGGAACGCGAGGGCAAGCCTGTTACCGTCACTGCGCAGAACCTGGTGCTGGCCACCGGCGGCAAGTCGATCCCCAAAATGGGCGCGACGGGCCTCGCCTATGACATCGCGCAGCAGTTCGGCCTGCCGGTGACAGAGACCCGGCCCGGCCTCGTGCCTTTCACCTTTGGCGCTGACCGGTTCAAACCGCTGGCCGGGGTGGCGCTGCCCGCGCGGCTGTCGAACGACAGGGCCAGCTTTGACGAGGCGTTGCTGTTCACCCATCGGGGGCTGTCCGGTCCGGCGGTGCTGCAACTGTCCAGCTATTGGCAGGACGGTGCGGAAATCTGCGTGCATCTGCTGCCCGAGGTCGATCTGTTCACCGCCCTGCGCGACCAGCGGCAGCAATCGGGGCGCAAGGATCTGACCACCGAACTGGCCCGCCACCTGCCCGCCCGGCTGGTTGATGATCTCGCCGCCGATGGCAGTCTCAAGGGGCGTCTGGCCGACCAGAGCGACGCCGCCCTGCAGGCCCTGTGTGACCGGCTGCACAACTGGCGCCTGAAACCCACCGGCACCGAAGGGTATCGCACCGCCGAGGTCACCCTGGGCGGCATCGACACCGACGCGCTGTCGTCGCGCACCATGGCGGCCAAGGCGCGCCCCGGCCTTTATGTGATCGGCGAGGCGGCAGATGTCACCGGCTGGCTCGGCGGGTACAACTTCCAATGGGCCTGGGCCTCAGGGGTTGCCGCAGGCACCGCCATTCGCGGCCGATTGTCCGCCTTGGCGGGCCCGGCAGGCCTGGCCCCGCCGGGCCCTATTCCTTCAGCCGCGCCTGCACCTCGGCAATGAAATCCTCGCCGCGTTTTTCGAAACTGTCGTATTGGTCGAAACTCGCCGCCGCCGGTGCCAGCAGGACCGTCTCGCCCGGCTCGGCCTCGGCCATGGCGCGGGTCACCGCCGCGGCCATCGTCGTGCAGACCTCGGCCTCGACATCCAGCTGCATGGCGAATTGCGCCGCCTCGCGCCCGATGACATAGGCCTTCAGCACCTCGCCGGTGGCGCCCTTCAGCCCTTCCAGCCCGCCGTCCTTTTCCAAACCGCCGCAGATCCAGCGGATCTTCTTGAAGGCGCTCAGGGCCTTGGCCGCGCTGTCGACATTGGTCGCCTTGCTGTCGTTGACATAGAACACGCCGCCCGCCTCGGCGATGCGTTGGCTGCGGTGCGGCAGGCCCGGATAGCTCTGCATCGCCGCCTCGATAACCCGCGGCGCCAGCCCCAGGGCACGCGCCGCCGCATAGGCCGCGCAGGCGTTCTGGTGGTTGTGCGCCCCCGGCAGACCGGCAATGGCGCGCAGGTCGATCGATCCCGCCTGCCGCCCCTTGCGGTATTCCGACAGGAAGCCTTTGCGCGCAAATACGCTCCAGCCGGCATCGCCCGACAGCTTCTGGCCGGAGGACACCCGGATCACCCGGTCGTCCGCAGGCCCCTCGCTCAGCTGGTCGGCCAGAAACAGACCCTCGTCCTCGTCGACCCCGATGATGGCGCGATCCGGGCCGCCTTCGGCAAAGAGCCGGCGCTTGGCCGCGAAATAGCCCCCCATGCCGGCGTGCCGGTCCAGATGATCCGGCGTCAGATTGGTAAAGATCGCCACATCCGGGGTCAGCGCGCGGGCCAGATCGGTCTGATAGGAGGACAATTCCAGCACCACCACGCCGCCATCGCGGGGCGGGTCGATGTCCAGCACGCCACGGCCGATATTGCCGGCCATCTGACTGTCGCGCCCGACGTGTTCCAGTATGTGATGCAGCAGCGCCACCGTGGTGGACTTGCCGTTTGATCCGGTCACCGCGATCACCTTGGGGGCGGTGTCGAACTCCTCCCATTCCGAGGTCGCGACAGAGCGGAAAAACAGCCCGATGTCATTGTCCACCGGCACGCCCGCGCGCAGGGCCGCGCGCACCACCGGGTTCGGCCTCGGGTAGAGATGCGGAATGCCAGGCGACACGATCAGCGCCGCGATATCGTCAAAAGCCCCCGGCTTGGTCAGCTCCCGGCAGGCAAAGCCTTCGTCCTCGGCCCGTGCGCGCGCCGCCGGGTTGTCGTCCCAACAGATCGGCTCTGCCGCGCCTGCGCGCAACGCCCGTGCCGTGGTCAGACCCGACCGGCCCAGCCCCAGCACCGCGATCTTCTGGTCGGTCACACCTTTAACCGGGATCATGCCCCACCTCGTCCTTGCTGTTCAGTTCCGCGCGACACTGCACCGGAGCCGCGCGGGAATGCAAGCCAGACCCATGCGGCGGATGGCGGGTGGCGATGTGTTAACCCGGCGTACGCCCTGCTGACGGCGGGTTTTCCCCGATGCGGTATCGTGGCGTCGTCGCGACACCCAAGACCACAGGAGACCGGCCCCCAGAGACCACCCTCACCCGGGTGCAGGGCGGGTCCAACCGAGGCCTCATCGGACTTGGCCCTTAAAAAAGGCCAACCGTGCTCCGCCCCCCCCCGGCGGCGCCGCCTTCCTTATACAACGACAGAGCCGCGCGAGGTCTCTTCCCCACGCGGCTCTGCACATTCAAACCGATCCTCCAGCGCCCGGCAGCCTGCCTGCGGCGCCCAAAGCCATGGCCAGGCTCAGCGGACCTTCAGTGTTGCCAGCCCGATCATCGCCAGGATCAGCGAGATGATCCAGAACCGGATCACGATGGTCGGCTCGGCCCAGCCCTTTTTCTCATAGTGGTGGTGGATCGGCGCCATCAGGAACACCCGCTTGCCGGTGCGCTTGAAATAGAGCACCTGAATGATCACCGACAGCGCCTCGACCACAAACAAGCCGCCGACAATCGCCAGCACCAGTTCGTGTTTGGTGGCGACCGCAATCGCCCCCAATGCGCCGCCCAGGGCCAGCGATCCGGTGTCCCCCATGAACACGGCGGCCGGCGGCGCGTTGTACCACAGGAACCCCAGACCGCCGCCAAACAGCGCGGCGGAAAAGATCAGGATCTCGCCCGTGCCCGGCACATAGTGCACATCGAGGTATTCGGTGAAATCGACCCGCCCCACCGCATAAGCGATGATCCCAAGTGCTCCGGCCGCAATCATCACCGGCATGATCGCCAGCCCGTCCAGACCATCCGTCAGGTTGACCGCATTGGCCGCACCCACGATGACACAGATACAAAACGGCACATAGAGCAGCCCAAGGTTCACCAGTGTGTCCTTGAACACCGGCAGCGCCAGCTGGTTCTGCAGCTCCACCGGGTGGCTCCAGCTGGCCCAGACGGCGGCGATGATCGCGATCAGCAGACCCAGCGCCAGACGCACCTTGCCCGGTACGCCCTTGGTGTTCTGCTTGGACACTTTGGCATAGTCGTCGGCAAACCCGATCAGGCCAAAGGACATGGTGACAAACAGCACCAGCCAGACAAAGGGATTGTCCCATCGCGCCCAGACCAGCGTCGAAAACAGCAGCGCCCCGACAATCAGCAGGCCGCCCATGGTCGGGGTGCCCGCCTTGGACAGATGCCCCTCCGGCCCGTCACTGCGGATCGGTTGCCCCTTGCCCTGACGCTTGCGCAGCACGTTGATCAGCGGCTTGCCAAAGACGAAACCAAAGATCAGCGCGGTCAGAAAGGCGCCGCCGGCGCGAAAGGTGATGTAGCGGAAGAGGTTGAAGACGTCCCCCCCGTCCGACAAAGCGGTCAACCAATAAAGCATGCCAGCGCGGTTCCTGTCCTGAGTAGTCTGAAGATATGAGTCATGAAGATGCGCTGCCTTGACCGATTTCCCGGATCGCGTCAACCACGCGCGCCATCTGCATATAAAGCGAGCCCTTGGCCAGCACGATGTCTCCGGCGCGCAGGTCCCGGGTCAGCACCTGGGCCGCCTCGGCGCTGGTGGCGACACAGCCGCCGCGCCGGGTCTCTGGCAGGGCCTCATGCAGCGCGCCCATCATCGGGCCGACGCAATAGACCCGGTCAAGTGCTGCCATCGCAGGCAACTCCGCCAGCCCGGCATGCAGCGCCAGGGCCTCCGGGCCCAGTTCTCCCATGTCGCCCAGACAGGCAATGCGCCGCCCGCTGCCCGGCGTCGCCGCCAGCACCGCAAGGGCAGCGGCAACCGAGGTCGGATTGGCGTTATAGGCATCGTCCAGCACCGTGACCTCGCCGCCCCCCGGCACCGGCACCGTCAGGCGGGCCCCGCGCCCCTTGACCGGCGCCCAGTGCGCCAGCCCGGACAGGGCAAGATCCAGATCGGCCCCCAGGGCGGTGACGGCCGCCAGCGCCCCGATGGCATTCATCGCAAAATGGGCGCCCAGCGACTGGATCTCGGCGGTGATCCCGCGCCCCTCGATCTGCAGGTCGGCCCGGGTCGCCGCGTCGTGCAGCGACACCGATTGCAGGGTGTATCGCGGCGCCGTGCGGCCAAACCACCGTATATCACAGCCCCGGGCCGCTGCCACCTCCGCCAGCACCGCGCTGACCTCCAGATCGCCGTTCAGCACCGCAACGCCACCGGGCTCCAGCCCTTCCAGGATCGCGGCCTTTTCGCGGGCAATGCCCGCCACATCGTCAAAGGCCTCCAGATGCACGGCGGCAACGGTGGTCACCATCGCCACATGCGGCCGCGCCTGCCGCGCCAGCGGTGCGATTTCGCCAGGGTGGTTCATGCCGATCTCGATCACCGCGAATTCGGTGTCCTTTGGCATCCGCGCCAGCGTCAGCGGCACCCCCCAATGGTTGTTGTAACTGGCGACGGCAGCATGGGTGCGCCCCTGAGGGCTGAGCATAGCCGCCAGCATTTCCTTGGTCGAGGTCTTACCGACAGAGCCGGTGACCGCCACCACACGGGCGGCACTGCGGGCCCGCCCCGCGCGCCCCAGCGCCTCCAGCCCGGTCTGCACATCCTCGACGATCAGCAGCGGCGCATCCGCCGGAACCCCGTCGGGAATGCGTGAGACCAGAGCGGCGCCGGCACCTTTTTCCAGCGCCTGCGCCACAAAATCATGGCCGTCGCGCGCCGCCTTCAGGGCGACAAACAGATCACCCGCTGCCAGGCTGCGGGTATCGATAGAGATCCCCGCCACGGCCCAGTCCCCGATGGCCCGGCCGCCCGTGGCGGCGGCGGCCTCTTGTGCGGTCCACAGGGTATTGCGGCTCATACCATTCTCCCGTCCAGCGCGGCGACGGCCATGCTGGCCTGTTCCACATCGTCAAAAGGCAGCACGTCAGAGCCGACGATCTGCCCGCTTTCATGGCCCTTGCCGCAAATCAGCAGCGCGTCGCCCGGATCCAGCAGATCAACCCCGCGCAGGATCGCCTCGGCCCGGTCGCCGACGTTCAGCGCATCCGGCGCGCCGCCCATCACGGCGGCCCGGATCGCGTCGGGATCCTCGCTGCGCGGGTTGTCGTCGGTCACGATCACCAGATCGGCGGCCTCATGGGCGGCCTGCCCCATCAGCGGGCGCTTGCCGGCATCGCGGTCGCCGCCCGCCCCGACGATGGCCACCAGCCGGCCAAGCACATGCGGCCGCAGCGCCTTGATCGCGGTGGCAACCGCATCGGGCGTATGGGCGTAGTCCACAAACACCGTCGCGCCATTGTCGCGGGTCGCCGCCAGCTGCATCCGGCCCCGCACCGTGGTCAGATGCGGCAACGTTTCAAACACCTGTTCCGGCACCTCGCCGCTGGCGATCGCCAACCCCGCCGCGACCAGCACGTTTTCGGCCTGGAACCCGCCGATCAGGTTCAGCCGCATGCCAAACGGCCGGTCGTGCCAGGCAAAACGGATGTCCTGTCCGGTGGCATCGACCCGCACGCCCTGCAGCTTCAGATCGCCAAGTCCACGCCCGACGGTGATCACCTCCTGGCCGCGCGCCGCCGCAATCGCGCGCATCTCTGACCCGCGCGGATCAGAGAGGTTGATCACCGCCACCCCGTCCTCGGACAGGATGCGGCGGAACAGCCCGGCCTTGGCGGCAAAATAGGCCTCGAAAGTTTCGTGATAATCCAGATGGTCCTGGGTGAAATTGGTGAACCCCGCCGCCAGCAGATTGACCCCATCGAGACGCCGCTGATCAAGCCCGTGCGACGAGGCCTCCATCGCCGCATGGGTGACGCCTGCCTCGGCGGCGGCGGCCAGCGCGCGATGCAGGGTGATCGGCTCCGGTGTGGTATGGGCCAGAGGATGGCTCCAGGCGCCCTCGATCCCGGTGGTGCCGAGGTTGACCGCACTGTGGCCAAGTTCGGTCCAGATCATCCGCAGGAAGGTCGCGACAGAGGTCTTGCCATTGGTGCCGGTCACGGCTGCCATCACCGGCGGTTGTCCGCCGAACCACAGCGCCGCCGCCCCGGACAGCGCCTGACGCGGGTCTTCGGCCAGCACCAGCGCCGCGCCGGCCGCCGCGATGGCCTCTCCGGCGATTGCGGCCCCCTCGGCATCAGTCAGAACCGCCACCGCCCCCTGCGCCAGCACCTGGGGAACAAAACGCGCGCCGTGCACCCGCGATCCCGCAAGTGCAGCAAACACAAAGCCTTCGCCCGCCTCGCGGCTGTCCACGGCCAGCCCGCGCACCACAGGATCGACGCCGCCACGCGCCGTCAGTCCCAACTGGCTGAGCTTGAGCGGTTGATTGTCTGTCATGGAGTCCCCACCACTTAGTTTGAGGTGAGGGTTACACTAGAGATGCGTGTGGGTTCAATCTGTGGTCTGAGCCCCAGCAGCGGCGCCAGCCGGGCGATCATTTCGGCAGCGACGGGGGCCGCCGTCCAGCCCGCGGTCCGGCGCGCTTCGTTATGGGCCACGATTTCCGGCTCGTCCAGGGTCACCACCAGCACATATTTCGGATCGCTGACCGGAAACACCGAAGCAAAGGTCGCGATCACCTTGTCCTCGTAATACCCGCCACGCGGCTTGGGCTTGTCGGCGGTGCCGGTCTTGCCGCCCACCTCGTAGCCCTTGACCTCGGCAAAGGAGGCGGTGCCCTCGCTGACCACGGCCCGCAGCATCGCAAGAGAGGCATCCGCCACCTCGCGCCGCATCACCCGCGGGCCCAGCTGCGGGCCGTTCTGTTTGAGGATGGTCGGGGCCACATAGTGACCGCCATTGGCAATCGCGGCATAGCCCGCCGCAAGATGCATCGGCGTGGTGGAAATCCCGTGACCGTAGGAAATCGTCATCGCCGAAAGCTCCGACCAGTTCTTGGGCAGAAGCGGCTGCCCGCCGGAGGCTTCGACGATCTCGAACGGTGTCGCTTTCAACATCCCGAGGTCGTCGAGGAAGGCGCGCTGACGCTCGGCGCCGATCTGTTGCGCCAGCCGAGCCGTGCCGATGTTGGAGGATTTCTCGATGATCTTGGCCACCGACAACTCCTTGCCGTAGTTGTGGAAATCCCGGATGGTGAATTTTCCCCAGCGCAGCGGGCCACGAATGTCGATGATGCTGTCCGGGTTCACCAGACCCAGTTCCATCGCCTGGGCGGCGGCAAAGATCTTGAAGGTGGAGCCCAGTTCATACACGCCCTGCACCGAGCGGTTGAACAGCGGGCTTTGCGACGGATCAAACCCGGAGGTCGGCGGCCGGGGCCGTTCGTTGGGATCAAAATCCGGCAGGCTCGCGACCGAGATCACCTCGCCCGTGTGCACATCCATCAGGATGGAGGTCGCGCCCTTGGCGTTCATCAGTTTCATGCCGCCATAGAGCAGCTCTTCGGTGGCGTCCTGGATCGACAGATCAAGGCTCAGCGTCAGTGGCTTGCCCGCATTGGCCGGATCGCGCAGCAGCTCGTCAAATTGCTTTTCGACGCCGGCAACCCCGATCACCTCGGCCGCATTGACCCCCTCTTTGCCAAAGGAGGCACCGCCGAGCACATGGGACGCCAGCCGACCGTTGGGATAAAGCCGCATTTCACGCGGGCCGAACATCAGGCCCGGATCGCCGATGTCATGCACGGCCTGCATCTGCTCCGGGCTGATTTTTCTCTTTATCCACAGAAACTTACGCTTGCCGGTGAAGTTTTCCAGCAGCTTTTCCCGGTCCAGATCCGGGAAGATCGCCACCAGTTTGTCGGCCGCGGAAACCGGGTCGACCATCTGCGGCGGCTGCGCATAAAGCGAATGGGTTTCGAAATTGGTCGCCAGAATACGCCCGGCCCGGTCGACGATATCGGCCCGCTGATTGGCGATGGCGCTGCCGCCGATGGCCGCCACCGGCTCAGAGGCTTCCGAGGTCGCCATAAAGGCCATACGGCCACCAACCGCGAGATAGGCGCAGACAAAAAACGCCGCCAGCACCAACAGCCGTCCCTCGGCGCGGACGCGGGCGCGGGCTTCCATGTCGCGGTGGCGATGGGCGATGTTTTCGCGTTCGATCAGGTCGGGATTTTCGCCGCGCGCGCGGGCGGGCAGGACACGGGCCAGCGGACGCAGTGGGGTGCGGATCATTGGTCCTCCTCCTGGCCATAGGCCGAAACCTCGACGCCCTCTTCGATCACCAGACCGGACCGCGGATAGGACACTTCGTCCACGCGACCAAACTGGTCAGGGCGCAGCGGCAACAGGCCGAGCCGTTCGAAATTGATTTCAGCCAGCGCCCGCAACCGGTCGGGCCGGTTCAGATAGGCCCATTCCGCCCGCAACACGCTGAGCCGCACCTGCGCGGAGGCAATGTCGCTGCGCATCACGCGGGTTTCTTTCAGCACCTGCTGGGTGGCGTAGTTTTCACGGTAGGCCCAGAAGGCCAGACCAAACACCGCCAGGATTGTGAAAATATAGACCAGCGTCTTCATCAACGTGTCTCTTTCAACTGCGGCATGCTCAGCTCGCGGGCGGTGATCTCGGCCGGGGCGGCCTCGGTGCGCCGACCGACCCGCAACAGCGCCGAACGGGAGCGTGGGTTGCGGGCCAGTTCGGTGTCATCCGGGCCAACGGCCTTGCGGGTGACCAGCTCGAACTGGGCGGGCTGTTCTTCCAGCGCCGGGGCATAGCGGTTGGCATTGCCGGTCTTGTTGGCGCGATGCTGGAAGAAGCGTTTGACCATCCGGTCCTCGACCGAATGAAAGGTCACCACCGCCAGCAGGCCACCGGGCTTCAGCGCCCGTTCAGCGGCCAGCAAGCCGCCCATCAGCTCTTCGTATTCGCCATTCACCGCGATGCGCAGCGCCTGAAAGCTGCGGGTGGCAGGATGGGATTGGCCCGGCTTGGGCCGTGGCAGGCAGCTTTCGATGATCTGGGTAAGCTGCAGCGTGGTGGTGATCGGTGCCTCTGCGCGGGCCGCCACGATGGCCTTGGCGATCCGGCGGCTGGCGCGTTCTTCACCAAAATGATAAAGGATATCAGCAATCTGGACATCCGTCAGCGTCGCCACAAGATCCGCTGCCGAGGGGCCCTCCTGGCTCATCCGCATATCCAGCGGGCCGTCTTTCATAAAGGAAAAGCCGCGTTCGGCCAGATCAAGCTGCATCGAGGAGACGCCAAGGTCCAGCACCACCCCGTCGAGATCGCTGGCGTATTCATCCATGCGCGAGAACACGCCCTGCTGCAACACCAGCCGGTCGCCATATTCTGCCGCCCAGGGCTGTGCCAGCTCGAACGCCAGCGGGTCGCGATCCACACCGATGACCTGATCCGCGCCTGCCGCCAGCAGGCCCTTGGTGTAGCCACCGGCGCCAAATGTGCCATCCAGCCACCGCCCCGTCACCGGCGCCACTGCCGCCAAGAGCGGGGTCAGCAGAACGGGGATATGGGGACCGGTCGGAGCGGGGGTGCGGTCCGTCATCACTTATAGGCCTCCGGCGCCGTCTAGGAGTTCCATGGCATCGAAGTCGTCCGGGAATTCGTCCAGCAACGCCTCGGCTTCGGCCATCTCGACCTCATCATAGGTCTCGGGTTTCCAGATCTGGAAGGTGTCGCCCGATGCAATAAAGAAGGCTTCGTTGTCGAGCTCGATCTTTTGCCGCAATTTTGCAGGCAGCACAAGGCGGCCTGTCTCGTCCACCGAAGTCAGCAAGGATTGCCCGCTGAACATCCGTTCGAGGATCTTGCGCGGCTTGGACCCGCGCGGCAAGGCGGCGATCTTGGCGTCGACCTCGGCGATGGCTTCCATGGTGAAACATTCAAGATGCTTACGGCGCTTGTCGCCATAGACGATCACCAGCTCGGGATTGCCGCCGGGCTGCCAGTTCGGGTCCGCGGCTTCCAGCACACGGCGGAAAGAGGCCGGGATAGACACCCGCCCCTTGCTGTCCACCTTGTGATGGCTTTCGCCTCTGAACCCTTGGGCCACTCTGCCGTCCCTTTCCCGCACCCCGCGCCCCGCGCGGTCGTCGGCGCCCGACGTTTCCGGGGCTGAAAACTAAAAGGGGCGGGCTGATCCGCTGCCACTGATCAACCCGCCACCTTGACCCGCTCTGCGGGGTGTCCGACTGCGCGCGCCACCTGGGGGGATGTCTGCTCGCTCGCGCGCCGGATCTCTTGCGTGATGAAACCGAAGGCCTGTATGAACCTGCCGTTTTGTAAGGTTGGGGTCGTTTGTTGCCCCGTTGCTCTTCAACTTCATCCGATGACAAAGGGATACTACGGGAAAGCACGGGACAGCAACCCATTTCTGCAGATGGAATCAAAAGAATCGGCCACTACCGATACACATTCAAATTTCGCAAGCGATTTTTCAAACATTTTTTCCACATATTGAGGCAAAAATAGGGCAAGGCACTAAACCTAGCTCACAGAGCTGAAGAATTTTTCCGTCCCATGATTTCCCAGCTGTGACCCATTTCAAAACCACTCCGGACGCATGTTTACGATACGTTCTGGAATTGCCGCCCGGTGGTGCTGCAACAAGGCTCCAGAAGCGTCCCGACAGCCGCGCGATTTTGGGCGGACGTGGGACGGGGGGCGCGTTGCGGCGGCTCATGGGCCCCGGTTGATTCGAAGTGGGCCGCCAGCCCCAGCGACTCCCCGCGCGCGCCCCAGGGTGCGTGGACGGTTTCGCCCCCTGTCCGGCGGCACCGGATGGCTGGGACAGCTGGAATGGCTGGGTTGGCCGCCACCTGCGGGTCGCGACGACATGGGGGGACGGCCCCAGTGCGACCAACGTCCGGGTCGGCCAACCAGGGCGGCCGGAGACGCAGGTGGCCAGAAGGCCTGTGGTGCCTAGTTCAGCTCCTCGGCGGCGCGCACCATCATCTGCATCGTCTCCAGACGGGAATGCGCCAGGGTTCCGGGGACCAAGCAATTGCCCTTGATCGCGCCGGACACGCCCCTGAGCGTGCCGAGCCTGCGGGAGTATTCCAGATCGCGGGCATAGGAGGCGCGCTTGGCAAAAGACAGCAAACCCGGAAAGAACGCCTTGGCCGCGCGCTGTTCCAGCTCGGCCAGGGTCAGCCAGGGCGGCGCCCGGCGGCCGCAGTTTTCTGCCGTGCTCAGATGTTCGACAACCTCCGTGTGCAACGCATCGAACTTCATCCGGTAGTCGGCCCGGATCCGGACCGCGATCCTGGTGCCGAACTTGAGCCCCATCGCCTCGACGCCGCAGCTGCGCACCGCTTTGAACACTGGCGCCAGCCCGGTCACGTCCAGCAGACCCGGTGCCACGATGCGGTCGCCCGACATCCGCATCAGCACCTCGGCAACGTTCTGAAAGCCAGAGACCTCAAGCGCGGCCCGGGAGCTGTCCGAAATCTCGTCCAGGCTGGTAAAGGGAAAGAACACGTCCTGAACGGCAATCGACGCCGCGCCGATTTCATATCGGTCATGGGCGCGCCGGAACCTGTCGCGGTCGATCTGCCCCGCCGCCGCAAAGCTGCGGTAATACTCGGCGCGGTTCGACACAAAGACCCTGAGCTGCCAGGTGGAGGTGTAATCAGAAAGCTGAAAGGTGACCCCGGTGCCCGCGTCGGTCTCGGCCCGGACGAAACAGGCGTGCCCCGCCCTGCCATGCGCGGTCTCGACATGCTCCACCACCTCTTGCGCGGCGCCGGATGTGGCGATGAGGAACAGTAACCCCGCTAAACGGTTTCGCATTTCCCCTCCCTTGGTGCGACGGTTCCCCCCAGTTGAGCCCTCGGCGCGCGAAAAAAGCAAGATCCTGATTTGCACGCGTTTCACGCAAAGGGTGCCGCGACCGCCCGGCGCCGTTGGCCGGGCGCTGATTTTCGGTAAGGGTCTGAAAATGCAGACTTTAAAACGGTGCGATCACCGCGCGCCGCTTCGGCGGAATTGGGCCAGTTGCGCCGAGGCAGCGCCTGCCTGCCCGCCCCCTGCCTGCCCCGTGGC
>NZ_LPUY01000040.1 GCF_001518015.1 Tritonibacter horizontis | reverse complement strand
CCCCTCCGGGGCGCGCGGCGCCATGCCCAACCGGAGACTGGCCCCAAAGGGTCAGCAAACGGGCGGGAGACACCCCCTCGAAGCGGGGTGACGACATCTATGGTCGCTTTTTGACTGGACGACTGGGCATAAGTGTCCAGAATGAAGGCCAACGCGATCCTGACAGGGAGTCCTCACCTATGAAAACCACCACCCGAGTGGCCGTCATCGGCGGCGGCGTCGTCGGCTGCTCCGTCCTTTATCACCTGACGAAACTCGGCTGGTCCGATGTGATGCTGATCGAGCGGTCCGAGCTGACCTCCGGCTCCACCTGGCACGCGGCAGGCGGCTTTCACACCCTCAACGGCGACACCAATATGGCGGCGCTTCAGGGCTATACCATCAAGCTCTACAAGGAGCTGGAAGCCATCACCGGCATGTCCTGCGGCCTGCACCACGTGGGCGGCGTGACGCTGGCAGACACGCAGGAGCGCTTCGACATGCTCAAGGCGGAGCGCGCCAAGCACCGCTTCATGGGGCTTGAGACAGAGATCGTAAGCCCCGAGGAAATCAAGAAAATCGCCCCTGTCACCAATATCGACGGCATTGTCGGCGGCCTATATGATCCGCTGGATGGGCATCTTGATCCCTCCGGCACCACCCACGCCTATGCCAAGGCCGCGCGCATGGGCGGCGCCACGATCGAGACCCATTGCAAGGTGATCGAGACCAACCAGCGCCCCGACGGCACCTGGGATGTGGTCACCAACAAGGGCACCATTCACGCCGAACATATTGTCAACGCCGGTGGGCTTTGGGCGCGCGAGGTCGGCGCGATGGCGGGCATCTACTTCCCGCTGCACCCGATGGAGCACCAGTATATCGTCACCGACGAGGTGCCGATGGTTGCTGAGATCATCGACGGCGGCGGTGAGCATCCGCATGTGATGGACCCGGCAGGCGAAAGCTATCTGCGGCAAGAAGGTCGCGGCCTCTGCATCGGGTTTTACGAACAGCCCTGCCGCCCCTGGGCCGTCGATGGCACACCTTGGGATTTTGGCCATGAGCTGCTGCCCGACGACTTTGACAAGATCGAAGAAAGCATTGAATTCGCGTATAAACGCTTCCCGGCCCTGGCCGAAGCTGGCGTCAAATCGGTGATCCACGGCCCCTTCACCTTTGCCCCCGATGGCAACCCGCTGGTGGGGCCGGTGCCGGGGGTGCGCAACTATTGGTCGGCCTGCGCCGTGATGGCGGGCTTTTCGCAAGGCGGCGGCGTTGGCCTGATGCTGGCGCAATGGATGGTCGAGGGCGAATGCGAACGCGACACGGCGGCGATGGATGTGGCCCGCTTCGGCACCTGGATCACACCGGGCTATACCCGCCCCAAGGTGGTTGAAAACTACCAGAAACGGTTCTCCATCGCCTATCCGAACGAGGAACTGCCCGCCGCGCGCCCCTTCCGCACCACGCCGATGTACGACATCTTTGACAGCATGGGCGCGGTCTGGGGCCACCAATACGGCACCGAGATCCCAAACTACTTCGCCGCCGAGGGCGAGGCCCGCTACGAGACCCCGTCGTTCCGTCGCTCCAACGCCTTTGACGCCACCGCGCGCGAGGTAAAGGCCGTCCGTGAAGCTGTTGGAATCAATGAGATTCACAACTTCGGCAAGTATCGCGTCAAGGGCGCCGGGGCACGTGCCTGGCTCGACCGGATCATGGCCGGACGGGTGCCGCAGCAGGGCCGCCTCAGCCTGACGCCAATGCTGTCGCCCAAGGGCCGCCTGATCGGGGATTTCACCATCTCCTGTCTGGCAGAGGATGACTTCCAGCTGACCGCCTCCTATGGCGCGCAGGCCTACCACATGCGCTGGTTCCTGCAGAACCGCGACGCAGGTGTCACCATCGACAATGTCTCGGATCAGGTGAACGGCTTTCAGATTGCAGGCCCCAAGGCACGCGAGGTGCTACAGGCCTGCACGCGCAGCGACATCTCCGATATGCGCTTCCTCGATGTGCGTCGCCTGACGGTGGGCATGGTGGACTGCCTGGTGCAACGGGTCAGCTATACCGGTGATCTGGGCTATGAGATCTACTGCGATTTGCCCAGCCAGCGCGCACTCTGGACCTCGCTTTGGGGCGCGGGTCAAAGCCACGGCATGAAACCCTTCGGGATGCGGGCGATGATGAGCTTGCGTCTGGACAAGTTCTTTGGCTCCTGGCTGTCAGAGTTCTCACCGGATTACACCGCAGCCGAGACCGGTCTGGATCGCTTTATATCCTTCAAGAAACCCGTTGATTTCATTGGCCGTTCCGCCGCCGAGGCCGAGCGTGTTACCGGTGTGAACCGCAAGCTCTGCGCCTTTGAGGTCTCCGCCGAGGACGCCGATGTGGTCGCCTACGAGCCGATCTGGCTCGACGGCGACGTGGTTGGGTTCTGTACCTCCGGCGGCTACAGCCACTATGCGCAAAAATCCATTGCGCTGGGCTTCCTGCCCGTTGATCGTATTGCCGACGGGCTGGAGGTCGAAATCGAAATTCTCGGCAAGAGGCACGCCGCCAGGCTGCTGGCAGAGCCGTTGTTTGACACCGATGGCACTCGGATGCGGGGCTGAACAGCAAAGAAGGTCAGAGTTACTGACCTGTTTCGCCCCCTGTTGCCGCCCCACCGTGCGATTGCCCCAAGGGCGGGCGCAACGTTTGCGACAGAACCGGTTCCCTATTGTTTCGCGCGCGAAACAATAGGGCAGAAATGCTGACCTTTGTGGTTGGCAGGACACGCGCAATTGCGCAATCTGGCCCCGGCAGTGCCACCACCGCGCACCGCCACAAACCGCAGCCAGCAGGACCAAGACCTTGCCCCAAGACCTTGCCATTCTTCTTCTTGCGGCGGGCGCCTCTTCGCGGATGCGCGGGGGCGACAAGCTCTTGGAGGACATATCGGGGCGTCCGCTCCTGACCCATTTGATCCGCGAGGCGCGGGCGACGACGCTGCCGGTCTGGGTCACGCTTCCCGCGCTCGACCATCCTCGTGCCGCCGCAGCGTCAGACGCACGGAGGGTCGTGGTCCCCGACGCCGCCGAGGGGATGGCGGCATCAATCCGACGCGGGGTTGCTGCGCTCCCTGCAACGACGCAGGGCGTCCTTCTGTTGCCGGCGGATATGCCCGAATTGACCTGCGATAGTTTTTTGGCACTTGCTGATCGTTTTGACGGGCCGGAGGGGCCGATTTTGCGAGCAACCGGGACGGACGCCGATGGCGAGATCCGTCCCGGTCATCCGGTATTGTTTCCGCACCGCTGTTTCGCGGCACTGACAGCCCTGCGCGGCGACACCGGCGCGCGCGCTGTCCTGCAGGGCGAACGCGTCCAGTTGGTTCCCCTGCCCGCAGCCCAGGCTCTGACCGATCTCGACACACCCGAAGCCTGGTCTGCCTGGCGTCACCGCCAGTCACAGACATAGACACGAACGCGGGCACGGGCACCCTGAGCTGAGAGCGCGGAACAGAAAAAGGCAGGTCCCGGGACCTGCCTCACTCTGTGTTCTGAAAGTGGACTGCACCTTAGTGGAGCAGCAACTTCGCTTCGTGTTTCTTCAGCGAGCGACGCGCCGCAGAATAGGCCGCGCGGCCCTGGTCGGTTTTCAACTCCGGGAACAACTCGAAAATCTCGTTGCGTTGGGCGTTGTCCAGCCCCCGCAAGGTCAGATCACCCGGCTGGAAGCTTTCGGTCCAGGCTCCATCGGACAGCACCACCTCGTGTTGATCGAACATGAAGTGGATATAGGTGACGGCAGAGGTCTCGACCGCATCGACACCCTTGAGGCCAGTCAGATGCTTGGCCGCAACCAGAACTTCGCGATCCTCGAAATACAGCGCCGTCTTGTCATTGGCGACCAGAACACGGTGGTTCGGGCTGACCATCATGTCGCGTTCCGGCAGGCCATTGCCAAGCGCACCCTGGCGGATCAGCACCGGCTGCAGATGTCCCGCACCGGCAAGATCAGCGCGATCCAGTTCCCGATGACCGACCCAGCGGATCGCTTGGATGCCATTGTCGCGGGTGATGATCCGGTCGCCGACCTGCAGCTCTTCGACCCGACGTTCGCCCTGTGGCGTGGCGATCAGCGTGCCCGGCGTGAAACAGGGGATCACCTGCTCGATTTCCGAGAATTCAAAGGTGCCGATGACGCTGTCGTCACCGTCCAGCAGGTTGATGGTGCCGGAGTAGCTGTTACCATCCGCATCCGCCGTCCGGGACACATATTCAAAGTTCTGACCTGTCAGGTCGAGAATGTCATAATCGTCACCACCAGAGCCGCCGTCGATCGTGTCACCATCGGTCGCCCCCATGAAGGTATCCCGATCATCGCCGCCGCTGAGACTGTCCGCCCCGTGGCCGCCGGTGATCACATCCGCACCCGCACCGCCATCGACGGTGTCGTCGTCAATCCCGGCGTCAATGGTATCATCGCCCGCGCCGCCAGAGATCAGATCGTCATCGTCCTGACCGTAGATCAGATCGTTGCCGTCGCCGCCGTCGATGGTATCCCTGCCATTGGTCGGATCGGGATCGGCATCGCGCCCGTCAGATCCATCATCGGTGATGTTCAGCCCATCCGGGAAGTCGGGGTCAAGCCCGCCATAGATGGTGTCATCACCGGCGCCGCCCATCAGGCTGTCAGAGCCTTCGCTGCCGATGATTTCGTCATTTCCATCACCACCGGTGACCGTGTCGTCGTCGATCCCGGCGTCGATAAAGTCGTCGCCCGCGCCGCCGTCGATCAGGTCATTGTCATCGCCGGTATAGATCGTGTCATTGCCCGCGCCGCCGGTGACCGTATCACGGTCGTCCAACGGATCCGCATCCGGGGTGATGGCCGGGATCGCCGGTGTGGTGCCATCATAGCCGGGAAAGCCACGGTCGACGGCCGGCGCAGAACCGGAGGTGTCGATATAGTCATCGCCGTCACCACCATCGGCGGAATCTCTGCCGTCGCCGCCGGTGAGCGAGTCGTCACCTTCGTTGCCGATCAGCGTGTCATCGCCTTCGCCGCCATCCAGCGTATCGTCGCCGGGTGTGCTGACGCTGCTGTCCGCGACGGTCGCGTCAAAGAAGACATCCGTCAGGAACACGCCCGAGTCGGAATCGCCGTCCTGGGAATGATGCACGACAATGCGCGAGACCGGCCCCGGAATGGTCACCAGAAGCGAGGTCGTCGTGTTGGTGGCCTCTGCATAGTTTCCAGACGCACGCGCGGTGTCGTCGCCGGCAACGCTGTCGTCATCCGACATTGTCAGCGCCGGGCCACCGGCCAGCACGACCTTGACCGGGTCGCCATTGGCGTCAAACGCCGTGACATGCACCACCCCGCCGCCGTCAATGTCGTTGACGCGGAACGAAACGTTTTCGACCGGATCAGAGAAATCCAGCGCATGTTCAGCCGATTGGCCATCGGTCAACAGGTTGGACCGGAGGCTGCTGTTGGCATCTGCGGCATCGCCGCCAGTGTCGATGTTGCCGACATATTGGTCGCGATCGTCAAAGGCGCTTTCGAGGCTCGCCTCGGATTCGGTGACGCTATAGCTGACGTTGACGTTGCCAGTGTCCTGGTCAAATCCGCCGTCCAACTCGTCGCCATTGTCAACCAGCGAGGCATCGTCCGGATCCGGCGCCAGATCCCATTTGAACACTTCACGGGTGGTTGCCCCCGCGCCCGGCGCGTCGGTGTCACCTTCTAGCACATCGTCGCCCGCGCCGCCCACAAGGCTGTCGCTGCCCGATCCGCCATGAACCGTGTCGTCGCCGGCCCCCGCCTCGACGGTGTCATCGCCGCCGCCCGCATGGACGAGATCATCGTCCGGGCCAACCGTTGGATCAATGGCATCGCCGGCGTCGATCCGGTCGCCCTCAGGGTCGCCAAGATAGGCGGTATCAATCAGGTCGTCGCCCTCGGTGCCTTCGACAATCCCATCGAGCCCTTCGCCGGTGACATCCGCATTCAGCACCGCGACATAATCGATGGAGCCGTCCAGCCCCTGATCAAAGGTACCTTCCGTCGTCTCGCGGGCGCCAAAGACAAAGCTCTGTTCATCGTCGCCGGTGATGTCAAAGGACAGGCCCGAAACATCCGAGGACACCGTGGTGCTGGTGCCTTGGGTTTCGTTCTCGACGATCAGGGTGACGCCATCGTCGCCCCAGCCGTAGGTCACATTGACGATATCGCCGACGACAAGAAAGGATGGGTCGGTCGCGAGCGTCACGCTGGCGCCGTCATCGCCGTGATAAAGCTCCACCGCGCCCTCTGGCGTGACGCGGATTTCAAAGAATTCATCCGGCGTATCGGCGAGTCCACGGCTAACGACCGTCTGGTCGCCGGGGCCAAAGCTATAGGGGCGGAAACTGGTGGTCAGGCTGCCCTCGGTCAGATCAAAGGAGGCGTCGTCGCCGTCGTCGACATCCATCCGCCCGCTGCCGCCATTGGTAAAGAGCCAGCCACCGCCGAATGTTGCATCCGCTGACGGGGTGCCATCCTGCGCGATCCCGTCGCCCAGACCACTGTCATCGGTTTCATACCCCGAGCGGAAATCCCATAGACCCACAACGTCTGCAGAATATGGATTATCAAAATTCTTAGCCATACCGCTCACTCCTTCGGCCGCATACCGGCACTCGGCCCAGCCCTGGACAGAGTTAATTTATTCACGACCGCCCAACAGGCTGTGCCGTATCGATCTCAAAAAAACCGTCGAGCAAAAAACCAGTCGATCCTTTGCTCGACGACTTAACACGCGGCGCCTACTCCGGGAGCAACGGGGAAATTCCCTTGATGATCCCGGCACCTGACTGGAGAGGTTAACAACATATTCTCCAAAACCGCATAATTAGAAGTAGCGAAGCGGCCGACCCCGACAAAGACAAATTTAAAGTTAACGCTCGCCCCGTCTGGACACAAAACGGCTCTCTCTGGCCAGAAACACGGCCCCGCCCGGCGGATTGTTTCTGATTTCCTATCGAACGGATAGCACTCAGAGCAAAAGGATGGCGAATTTTAACACAAAAAGCTGAAAATTGTACGGAACAGCCACCTTGCGACGTATCATTGTTTCCATCGGGAAAACAGTCGTCAGGCCATGATCCGCCCGGCGCGGCGCCACGGCCAGTGCCCTGTGAGACGGAAATTGTCGCGCTTCTGGCCACAATCCGCGATGGATCCCGAGAACCGTTTCGCAAAACCCGGGCCGGATGGCCTCCCCGGGGCTGCGAATCGCTCTGCTACAGGGGAGGTCGCCGCGGTGAAAGGCGCTCTGTTGGAACCGGTTTGTTAACAATGGCGCGACGTTTTGGCGCGCGCCACGGGCGTCTATTCGCCGGTCCAATCCGGCATTGCGGTCTTGTCAATGAAGGCACTGATACCGGCCTTGGCATCCTGCGCCATCATGTTTTCGGCCATCACCTGCCCCGCATAGGCATAGGCTTCGGCCAGGGGCATCTGCGCTTGTTGGTAAAAGGCGCGCTTGCCGATCTTCACCGCGGCGGGGGATTTGTCGGCGATCCGGCGTGCCAGAGCGCGGCTTTCGGCGGCCAGCTCCGACAGGGGCACCACCCGGTTGACAAGCCCCATCTCGGCCGCGCGGGGGGCGGAAATAAAATCGCCCAGCAGCAGCATTTCCATCGCGTGTTTGCGTGTCACATTGCGCGACAGCGCCACCATCGGGGTGGAACAGAACAGGCCGATGTTGACGCCAGACGTGGCAAACCGCGCGTCGTCAGAGGCAACGGCCAGATCGCAGCTGGCCACCAACTGGCAGCCCGCTGCCGTGGCAATGCCGGAGACTTCGGCGATCACGGGCTGGGGCAGTTCCACAAGACGTTGCATCACACCAGAGCAGGTCGCGAAGAGGTCCTGAAAATACTGGAACCCGCCATCCGGTTGGGCCCGCGCCGCCGTCATTTCCTTGAGGTTGTGCCCCGCGCAGAAGTGATCGCCAGCCCCGCGCAGGATCACCGCCCGCACGCTGCGGTCATGCGCGATCTCATCCAGCCGGGCGTGCAGCGCCATCAGCATCGCCTCCGACAGGGCATTGATGCTTCTGGGCTGCGCCAGTGTCAGAATGGCAACTGCGGCCTCGTCCTGCCGCGTGACCAATGGCTCGGTGGTGCCGGGCTCCGTCATGAAATGCGCCTCCCTTGTGTTCTGCGGAGCCTAGATCAGCGGCATCCGCCCGCCAAGGGGGGACTAGGTGCCCAGACCAAAGGCGGCGATCACCTCGTCCCGCATGCTGGCGCTGGTGGCGACGGTCAGCCGCCCCTGGCTGAGGGTCGGGGCATAGGCGCGGCCATCGGCCAGCTGGGCAAAGCCCCCCGCCTCTGTCGCGGCCAGCACGCCGGCCGCATGGTCCCAGGCGTTCAGCCCCTCGGTCTGGACAAAATCCGCATGGCCCTGCGCCATCATCCGATATTCATGGCAGGAACAGCACAGGGCATTGACCCGGCGCGCCGCGACCATGCCCTGCGTCAGCCGTGGCTGTTCGGCCTTGGGAAAGAGGTAATGCGGCAGGAACCCCGTTGCCTCTTCAAACGGGCGCTCCGCTGCGACCTGCAGCCGTTGCGGGCTTCGGTTCGGCGCGGCAAACCAAGCGCCACCGCCCAGGCTGGCCTCCACCCAATCGTCCATCACCGGATCATAGAGCAGGCCGAACACGGTCTGCCCGCGCACTGTCACGGCCAGAATCACCCCAAAGGTGGCCAGACCGTTGGCGTAGTTCCAGGTGCCATCAATCGGGTCGAGGATCACAGCAACATCGGCACCGGGCAGCTGATCCAGCAGCCCCGGATCCTCCGAAACGGCCTCCTCGCCGATCACCACGGCCTGGGGCAGGATCTGTGACACTGCGCGGGACATATGCGCCTCGGCAGCGACATCCGCATCGGTCACCAGGTCAATGGCCGAGGATTTCGCCTTGATCGCCCCTGCCCCCAGATTGCGAAAGCGCGGCATGATTTCAGCCCGCGCCGCGGCACGCACCAGTTCGATCAGCGCCAGTTCAATATCCCGTTCCAACCGCATGGCTGCACCTTCCTTGTTCGGATCTTTGCAGTGGTTCTAGTCCCTTGGCGTGGAAAGTTCACGCGCAACTCGGCGGCTCTGTGTGAAGTTTTGACGACAGGCCCGATAAAGCGTGGCGAATTCCTTCTTTTCGCGCCGCAACCGGGCAACTATCACATGGCAACGGTCGCGGTCCGGCGCCGCAGTGCCCCCATGGGCCGCCGGCGCCCATCGGGCCGACAACAGGAGAGACAGGTCATGAAAGTCAACGGCACCCCCTATCGCTCGCTCTGGTGGGACAGCACCAAAGCCGCGCTACAGATCATCGACCAGCGCTGGCTGCCCTATGATTTTCGCATCCAGCAGCTGGACACTGTCGCCGAGTATGCGACCGCGATCACCGATATGCATGTGCGCGGCGCGCCGCTGATCGGGGCGACGGCCGCCTATGGGATGGCCCTGGCCATGGCGCAGGACCCGTCCGATGCGGCGCTGGATCGCACCTGGGATCTGCTGCATGCCACCCGGCCCACCGCGATCAACCTGCGCTGGGCGCTCGATCGCAGCCGCGCGGCGCTTGCCCCCTTGCCCCCCAGCGCACGGGCCGACGCCGCGCTCCGTCTCGCGCATGAGATCGCGGATGAGGATGTGGAGATCAACCGCCGCATTGGGGAACACGGGCTGACACTGATCCGCGAGATCGCCGCGCGTAAACCTGTCGGGGAGCCGGTGCGCCTGTTGACCCATTGCAACGCCGGCTGGATCGCGACCGTCGACTGGGGCACCGCGACAAGCCCGATGTATCAGGCCCATGATGCCGGCATCCCGCTGCATGTCTGGGTCGACGAAACCCGGCCGCGCAACCAGGGCGCCCTGACCTCCTGGGAGCTGGGCAGCCACGGCATCTCTCACAGCTATATCACCGACAACGCCGGCGGCCACCTGATGCAGCAGGGCCAGGTGGATATGGTCATTACCGGCACCGACCGGACCACCCGGCAAGGCGATGTCTGCAACAAGATCGGCACCTACCTCAAGGCGCTGGCAGCACGGGACAACAACGTGCCCTTCTATGTCGCTCTGCCCTCGCCGACCATTGACTGGACCGTGACCGATGGTTTGTCCGAAATCCCCATCGAAGCGCGCAATCCGCGCGAAGTGACCCATGTCCAGGGGACCACCAGCAGCGGTGAGATTGGCGTCATCCAGGTCACGCCAGAGGGCACCCCGGCCGCCAACCCCGCCTTTGACGTGACGCCCAACCGGCTGGTCACCGGGTTGATCACAGAGCGCGGCATTTGCGCCGCCACTGCCGAGGCGCTGGCGGAGATGTTTCCCGATCTGGCGGGCTGACGCAGGCCCGCAAAATCGCCACGCTTTGGTCCCGCGCGCACCATCTGCGCGGGACAGGCACGCGCTGCACGCGGATTGGGCGCGGGGTTGCGCGCGGATTGGGCGCGGGTTGCGCAGGGCCTGTTTGCCGGGGGGGCATCGCCTCCACCGTGTTTGACCTGCTGACTGATACGGATTTAAGTTGTATCGTAGACTAATTTTTAAAGATTCGCTTACCGCTGCTGTTTCTGAGTCAAAAATTGTCTGGAATCCGATGCGACAACAAGATTCTGTCCCCAGCCTGCTGCAGAATGGCGACGGCACGTCCTACGCACGACAAAGAACATCCCGTCGTATCGGTCTGGGTCTGTCCCTCTTGTGTGTTGCAATCGGTCTGGCCACGCTGATCCTTGGCTGGCTCTTCGACCTGGATGTTTTCAAGCGTATTCAACCGGGCTACCCCGCCATGGTTCCGGAAACCGCGCTCTGCGTCATTGCGGGCGGCGTGGCCATTCATGGAAGACTTGCGCGCAAATTACGAATTGTCCCAGCGCTCCTTGCCGGTTTCATCTGGCTGATCGTGCTGGTGGGGCTTAGTCGCGTTTTCCATCCGCTCGCCATGGGCAACGGAGCAACGCGCGATGCAATGTCGCTTGCGACTGCGGGCGCCAGTCTGACCCTGGCCACCGGGCTGCTGGCGATGTGCCTTCCGAATGCATTTGGCCGACACACCATCACCCTGTTGGGCACGCTGGGGATCACAATCTCGGCGGTGCCCATGCTGGGCTATCTGTTCAATGCCGATGCGCTGTTTGCGACGACGATTTACACGGAAATGGCGTTGCATACCGCGATCACCCTGTTCCTGCTCAATCTGGCGCTGTTGCTGGCGCAGCCGAACAAGGGGTGGGTCAGAACAATCCTGGCCGATCAGATCGGCGGCGAGATGATCAGACATCTGATCCCGGTCATTGTGACTGGTCCGATCACCTTTACCATGACAGCGCTGATCGCCTCGCGACACGACATCTTCAACCCCGACATGCGCGCCGCGATCCTGACCTATATCATGATCGCAACGACCTTTGCCGCCGCAGTGATTTTCGCGCGTCAGAGCAACGCGGGTCAGATCGAAGCGGACGCCGTCCGGCGCAAATTGCGCGAGATCGAACGCGCCCACAAGGAGCAGCAAATTGCCACCCTGAGGTCGCAACACGCCGAGGGGTTGGGCAAACTGGTCGGTGGGGTTGCCCATGATTTCAACAACACACTGGCGGTCATCATGGGCAACCTGCAGCTGTTTGACGAAGACCCGGATGACGACAAACACAAGGAATACCTGCAGGCCGCAATCAACGCCGCACGGCAAGGGGCCGACCTGACCAGTCAGCTGCTGGCCTATGGGCGCAAGTCCATGCTCAATCCGGTCGAGGCACGATCCGAGGATCTGATCGACTCTGCGATGCGCATGTTCAGCCGTTTGCGCCCCGCCAATCTGGCCCTGAGCGTCGAAATCAGGGAGCGCAACGCCATTGTCCATGTCGATGGCACCGGTTTCCAACAGGCGCTGCTCAATCTGCTGATCAACGCCCGCGACGCCCAGCCCCACGGCGGCAGCATTCACGTGGAAACCTGTGTGACGGACCTGAACCGGGAAGATTTCCTGGATAAATTCCCCCAGTCCGACCTGATGTCGGGCCGATATGTCGCGATCAAGGTCAAGGACACCGGGCCGGGCCTGAAACCCGAAGAGATCGCCCGCGTCACCGAACCCTTTTACACCACCAAGAAATTTGGCGATGGCTCGGGCCTTGGCCTCTCTGTCGTCGAGGGGTTCTGCCGCCAATCCGGCGGAGACCTGACGCTGCGCTGCCATCCCGAAGGCGGGCTGGTGGCCACCATGCTGTTGCCCTTTGTCCGCACCGCTGCCGCGCCGTCCTCTGCGCCGCCCCAGGAGGCCGAGATCTCGGCGGCGCCCGCGCTCCGCATTCTTGTCGTCGAAGATATGCGCGAAGTGGGGCTGGTCATCGCGCGTCAGTTGCGCCGCGACGGGCATGAGGTCGTTCTTGCCGACACGGCCGAGGAAGCCTTGTCGCTTCTGAGCGGCGACTACCTTCCGGACCTGTTGCTGTCCGATATTGCCCTGCCCGGCCATATCCAGGGCAACGACCTGGTTGGCCTCTTCGCTGAAAATCACCCCACGATCCCGGCCATTCTGATGTCTGGCTATATTTCCAACGAGGTACGCGATGATCTCAGCCAGCGGTTCAGTGGCCAGGTGTTGAGAAAACCGATCGAACAGAGCGACCTGCGCCGTGCCATCCGGCGCGCCGTCGCGCGCTGAGGTCGTCGGCGTGGTGCATCTGCCCGCACGCCAGTCCCCCTGCGCCACAGCCGCCTTCACAGGCAGTGGCACAGGCATGAGCATGGGCATGGGCATGGGAGCCCGGGGAGTGCGCGCTAGCGCGGCGTCAGATAGGCGCGCACCGCGTCCTGCACCCGCCGGAACCTGTCTCCACCAAGCTTTTTACTACCGTACCAACGGGTTACGATGATTACGTGATCTTCGATATTGTCCCGTTCCATCATCCGCAGGATCACCATCCCGGCACCGTTTTCGCCATCATCGGCCTTGAGCCCGCCGGTGGGAAGGCGCGCGGCCCAACTGTTGTGCGTCGCCTTGGCATAGGACCGGTCCTGTTTCAATGTGGCCAAAACGGCGTCCACCTCTGCCCGGCTGGACACGGCGGCACCGGTCACGGCATATTTGGACCCGCGATCTGTCAGCACCACACCGAGCTTGCACAGCTCTGGCGCGGGGGGCTTGGGGGATGCCATTCGCGACCTCAGTTCAGCTGAAATTTGCGGATCGTTTCGGTGACCACCAAAATCCGGTCCGGGTTGGCGGGGTGCGTGCCGAGGAAACTGTCGCCCGGGTCGGGAATTTCCTCAAAGAACCGCACGCCGATGCTGGGCCGATAGCCGGCCAGATGGGTGATCACGGTCCCCATAGCATCGGCTTCCAGCTCGAAGGATTTGGAATAGCTGCGGGCCCCCACCACGGCGCCGACATATTGCGCATTGGCGATTTCCTCCGCCGTGCCCCCTTCGAGCGAGACCAGTTCCCCGAGGAACACCGCCCCCTGCATGGCGTTGCGCCGTTGTTTGTCCAGATGCCCCAGGATGTGATGCGCGACCTCGTGGCTCATCACAAAGGCCATTTCGTCCCGGTTGCGAAAACTCTGGATCATGGAGGCGGTAAAGATCACCACAGGACGCCCCTTGCGATCCACGGTCTGAAACGCGTTCGGCGGCTGGTCCGGGTCCAGGTCGACCTGCACCTGAAAATCGCAGTTCCGGCTGGGGTCTTTGTCCAGACACTCGGCCCTGGCCACCGGCTCGACCCGCTCTGCCACCTCCGCAAAGCTGCGGAAGCTGGGATCGACCGGCGCAAGGCTGGCGCAGCCTGCGAGACCGAGGAAAAAGAGAATCAAGACGCGGCGCATGGGACTTTCCGGTTGGGCATGGCGGCAGGCTAGACCGGTTTTTGCTGCAGGTGCAATCAAGTGACGCCGCTTGGCGTCTCTGTTTCGCCCCAGCCGCGCGAAGACCGCTTGCCAGCGCTTTGAAACCGGTGGCAAACTGGGCTTATGTTTACCATCGAGCATGAATTCGATTCCACCGTGATCACGCTTGTTGACGAGGGCGATTCCCCGCTCAACGAAGATGTGATCATCAATGCGTTTTCCGAATGTATCACTGTCGAGCAGTTCGATGCCCGGACCAATACGGTCCAGCGGCTCACCCTGTCGCCAGAACAATTGCGCGACCTCGCCGCGGCGCTGGATCTGCCCGAAGGGGTCTATCGGCTGGCGCTGCAATCCGATGGTTAGCGTGGCAGGTCGGCATCTTACCCCTTGAACTCTCTCCTTTGCCGTCCGACATAGGGCAGCAAAGATGTAAAGAGGTTTTACATATGCTGACCCGCAATGATGCTGCCCTGGATTTTCTGCTGTCCCGCCGGTCCCGTCCTGCCAAGACGCTTGTCGCGCCCGCCCCCAGCCGTGCCGAATTGAGGCCGCTGCTGACCGCCGCCGCACGGACGCCGGATCATGGCAAGCTGGAGCCCTGGCGGTTTATCGTGGTCGAAAAAGGCGCCATGGCACGGCTTGCCCAGTTGACCGAAGAGGCCGGAGAGCGGCTCGGCAAACCCGCCGAGGAGATCGCCAAGGGCCGCAGCCAGTTCGACCTTGGACAGCTCGCCGTGGTGGTGGTCGAAATCCAGAAGGACAGCCCCAAGGTGCCCGCGCTGGAGATGACCTATTCCGCCGGTGCCGTCTGTCTGGCGTTGCTCAACGCCGCGCTGGCAGCCGGTTGGGGCGCCAATTGGCTGTCGGGCTGGATGAGCCATGACCGGGGGTTCTGCGAGGCGGCTTTTGACCTGGCGCCCCATGAACGCATCGCCGGGCTGATCCATATTGCCACCGAAGGCGCGGTTCCGCCGGACCGGCCAAGGCCGGACCTCGATGCGCTTACGACCTGGGTCGATGCATGATCTTCACCGCGTTTGCCAAGGCTCTGGGGCAGTTCGGAGATCCGCGGTTCCGTCGGGTGCTGTTTCTCGGTATCGGGCTGACTTTTGCATTGTTGATTGCCGCTTATGCGGCGCTGTTGATGCTGATCCAATGGCTGGTTGGCCCCGACACGGCCCTGCCGTTCCTGGGTGAAGTCACCTGGCTGAATGACCTGCTGTCGGTCGGGTCGTTCTTCTTGATGATGCTGCTGTCGGTTTTCCTGATGGTGCCGGTGGCCTCGGCGATCACATCGATGTTTCTGGATGAGGTGGCCGAGGCGGTCGAGGCCAAACACTACCCCCATCTGCCCCCCGTGCCCGGACTGTCGTTCTGGGACGGGTTCAAGGACACGGTGAATTTTCTCGGCGTGCTGATCACCGCCAATATTCTGGCACTGATCTTTTACGTGCTGTTTGCACCGGCGGCGCTGTTCATTTTCTGGGGCTTGAACGGCTTTCTGCTCGGGCGGGAGTATTTCACCCTGGCCGCCGCGCGTCGGGTCGGTCTGGTAGAGGCAAAGCGCCTGCGCCGCCGCCATGGCGCGATGATCTGGGCGGCGGGGGTGCTGATGGCCATGCCGCTCTCGGTGCCGCTGGTCAACCTGCTGATCCCGATCCTCGGGGCGGCGACCTTTACTCATATCTTTCACGCGGTTGCCCGGCGGAGCTGACCTGCCCCGGGCGTCGCAAGGCGGGCGTCGCAAGACGCGCTATCAGGGGCGGTCTGGCAGCCTGTTGAACCAGTCAAAGTCATTGACCGAAATCACCCCGGACAGGATCACCCCAGCCAGAACGACCCAGATCAGCGCCGCCACGCCCGTGGTGATCCAGGCCTTGGCCTTCAGGAAATGCCGTTCCGGCGCACCGGCGTGGGTGCCCGGCACCACCTTGCCCCGGTCACCCTGGGTTTCCAGACGGATCGGGATCACGATCAGAAAGGTCAAAAACCAGATGACCGCGTATAATACCAGGCCCGAGGTGATACCCATGTGCCGTTCCTTCTGTTCTGTACCGGGGTCTGCCGGCTCCGCGCCGGTCTAGCCTCAAACCTGTTCGAGTTCCACCAGGCAGCCGTTGAAATCTTTGGGATGGAGGAAGAGCACCGGCTTGCCATGGGCACCGATTTTCGGCTCGCCCGTTCCCAGCACCCGTGCCCCCTGATCCCGCAGATGATCCCGCGCCGCAAGGATGTCTTCGACCTCGTAGCAGACATGATGGATGCCGCCAGAGGGGTTCTTGTCCAGAAACCCCTGTATCGGAGAGCCCTCGCCCAGGGGATAGAGCAGTTCGATCTTGGTGTTCGGCAGCTCGATGAACACCACAGTCACGCCGTGATCCGGTTCGTCCTGCGGCGCACCGACGTCGGCGCCCAATGCATCGCGGTATTGGGCCATGGCGGCCTCCAGATCAGGCACCGCGATGGCGACATGGTTCAATCGTCCGATCATGAGCAAAGTCCTTATGTAGGGTTATGAAATTACGCGTTAGAGATCAAATTCGCACGTATATTTCAAGGCCAACCCGACGGATCGCAGCCACCTATACCTGCGTCCAGACGTCACAGAACGGCCTGTTAAGGCATTGTTAGCCCAGACTCCATAACTTTGGTTTATCCAATAGTGAGGATCAGGACATGGATGATTCGGATCTCTTTGCCTCCGCAACACGGCTAGGCAATGGTCGCCGCCCCCTTCTGGGATTGACCATTCTTGTGGTCGAAGACAGCCGTTACGCGTGTGAAGCGCTGCGACTTTTGTGTTTGCGCAGCGGTGCCCGAATCCGACGCGCTGACAGTCTGAAATCAGCGCGAAAGCATCTTCAGGTCTATCGGCCCTCTGTCGCCATCATCGACCTTGGGCTGCCGGATGGGTCCGGCAGTGAATTGATTGCCAGCCTGGCGAGCACGACGCCACGGGTTTCGGTGATCCTGGGGATTTCCGGCGATGAAAATACCCAGACCACCGCGCTTGAGGCCGGCGCCGACGGGTTCCTGGCCAAACCGATCACCTCTCTCGCGGCCTTTCAGAATGCCATCCTGACCAACCTGCCCGCAGAGCGGCAGCCGGTGGGGCCACGGTCCGTAACGGACGAAGCGGTGGTGCCTGACATCCTGGCCTTCCGCGACGACATGGCCCATGCCGCTGACGTCCTGGGGGAGGCCGACAACGAGCGCTCGCTTGATTATCTTGCGCAATTTCTGGCCGGGGTGGCCCGCAGCGTCGGTGACGCGCCGCTTGCCACGGCGGCTGATCGCCTTGCGCGCATCCGCAAGGATGGCGGTCCGATCGCGGTGGAGACCGCGCATATCGCGGATCTGGTGCAAGAGCGGCTCGAACGCAAGATCGCGATTTGACGATGGTCGAAGCCATTGTTGTCACCGCTGCGACGCTTGTGATCGTGTTGGGTCTTCAGGCCGGGCTTGGCGCCCGCGACCGACGGGCGATGACCGAACAGGCAGGTCGGGCCCGGCGCTGGTTTTCCTGATCACAGCGTTTTACAGCCGCCCGTTACCGCGGCGCTTTAACGCCACCCGTTACCGCCGCGTTTTACCCCCGCTCGTTTCGGCGGCTGACACCGCAACCTGACCGACGACACCCGTTGTTCTGTGCAACGCCAGCCTACAACCTGCCACCGGACGCGCGCCCTGTAGGTCATGAAAACGCCCCCGAAGATAACTTCGAGGGCGATCTGTCACGCCGCGCGTTTCAATTGCGCGCTGCGGTCCGTTAGCAGGGCCTTAGCTGTCCTGCGGGATCACGCGCAGGCCCAGTTCCATCAGCTGTTCGCTCAGCGGCTCGCTCGGGGCGGACATCATCAGATCCTCGGCACGCTGGTTCATCGGGAACATGATGACCTCGCGGATATTCGCCTCATCCGCCAGCAGCATCACCATCCGGTCGATACCGGCCGCGCAGCCCCCGTGCGGCGGAGCGCCGTATTGGAAGGCGTTGACCATACCGCCAAAGCGCTTTTCGACCTCATCCTTGCCATAGCCGGCGATTTCAAAGGCCTTGAACATGATTTCCGGCTTGTGGTTCCGGATCGCGCCCGACACCAGCTCGTAACCGTTGCAGGCCAGATCATACTGGAAGCCGCGCACGGCCAGCGGATCGCCCTGCAGCGCCTCCATCCCGCCCTGCGGCATCGAAAACGGGTTGTGTTCAAAGTCGATCTTGCCGGTTTCCTCGTCCTTTTCATAGATCGGGAAATCCACGATCCAGGCAAAGGCAAAGCGGTCCTTGTCGGTGAGGCCAAGTTCCTCGCCAATCACGTTCCGGGCGCGGCCCGCGACGCTTTCAAACGCTTTCGGCTTGCCACCAAGGAAGAAGGCCGCATCGCCGACACCCAGGCCCAGCTGCTGGCGAATGGCCTCGGTGCGCTCGGGACCGATGTTTTTGGCCAGGGGGCCTGCGGCTTCCATGCCGTTGCCCTGATCGCGCCAGAAGATATACCCCATGCCGGGCAGACCTTCCTTCTGGGCAAAGGCATTCATGCGGTCGCAGAACTTCCGTGAGCCGCCGGTGGGGGCCGGAATGGCGCGGATTTCGGTGCCGTCCTGCTCCAGCAGCTTGGCGAAGATCGCAAAGCCGGAGCCTGCGAAATGTTCGGACACCACCTGCATCTTGATCGGGTTGCGCAGGTCAGGCTTGTCAGAGCCGTACCACAGAGCCGCGTCCTTGTAGGAGATCTGCGGCCAGTCCTGCGCCGCGTCCACCTTGCGGCCCTTGCCGAATTCCTCAAACACGCCCGCCATCACCGGCGCGATGGTGTCAAACACATCCTGCTGGGTGACAAAGGACATCTCCAGGTCGAGCTGGTAGAAATCGGTCGGCGAGCGGTCGGCGCGCGGATCCTCGTCGCGGAAACAGGGCGCGATCTGGAAATACTTGTCGAATCCCGACACCATCATCAGCTGTTTGAACTGCTGTGGCGCCTGCGGCAGCGCGTAGAATTTACCCGGATGCAGGCGGGACGGCACCAGAAAGTCGCGCGCGCCTTCGGGGCTGGAGGCGGTGATGATCGGGGTCTGGTATTCGTTGAACCCCTTGTCCCACATCCGCTTGCGGATCGACTGGATCATGTTGGAGCGCAGCACCATGTTGGTCTGCATCTTCTCGCGTCGCAGGTCGAGGTAGCGATACCGCAGGCGGGTTTCTTCCGGGTATTCCTGCTCGCCAAAGACCATCAGCGGCAGCTCTTCGGATTTGCCGAGCACTTCGATGTCGCGGATAAAGACCTCGATCTCGCCGGTGGGGATCTTGGCGTTTACCAGGCTCTCGTCACGGGCCTTCACCTCGCCGTCGATCCGGATGCACCATTCGGAGCGGACCTTTTCGATCTCGGAGAACACCGGGCTGTCCGGGTCGGCCATGACCTGGGTGATGCCGTAGTGGTCGCGCAAGTCGATGAACAACAGCCCCCCATGGTCGCGGACCCGATGGACCCAGCCAGACAGGCGAACGGTTTCGCCAACGTTGGATTTGTTCAATTCGGCACAGGTGTGGCTGCGGTAAGCGTGCATGGGTCAGGTCTCTTTCGGCTGCGGCCGGCGGGTTTGCTTGCAAGAAGGCCGGGCAAAATTTGTACGCTCCCGTACACAGGGTTCGCGCCCGGTTGTCAAGCAAACCAACCCTCCGCGCGCCGGATCGGACGTGATTTTCCCGCCGCCGCTGGCTGCCGCCCCCAACGACCACTCTGCCTGCGCAGAGCGACAGGCTTGGGGGTGGACGTGGCGCCGCGCGTAGCGCGGCCCGGCCCAACGGGAGCGGGCGCATTTTCAATGCAGCGCGCGACGGGCGGGAGGCCCCCCGCGCCCCTCTCGTCCCGCGCCCACGCCTCTGTGCTGGATCGCCGGCCTGGGTCGGTTCAGCCCGCTGCCTGAAGGATCGCGGGGATCTTGCCTCTGACGGCGTTCATCAGGTGAACATCCCGCGCCGTCTGCAGATCCGTCAGCGTCAGAACCGCCTCGCGCAGCGCGCCTCGGTCAAGCAGGCTCTGACGGAACACCCCCGGCAGACAGCCTGAGGCCAATGGCGGCGTCAGCCCGACGCCATCACAGGTCGTAACCGCGATGTTGGTGATCGTGCCTTCACACAGCTCGTCCCGCTCATTGAGGAAAACCAACTCCTGCAGCCCCTGCGGCAGGTGTGCGCGGGCACGGTCATAGCGCGCCCGTCGCGTGGTCTTGTGCCGCAGATAAGGATCAGCCTGATCCAGCCGCTCCGCCGCGATGGCAAAAACCCAAGAGGACGCCGCTTCAGGCATCGCCGATGTCGTCAATTCCAGCGTGCCGGTCGCGGACAGGGTCAACCGGCAGCGCAACATCTCTTGGCCGCGCAGCCCCGCCAGCAAACGCGCAACCCCGTTCGGATCGAAGGGGATGCCAAAGGCAGCGGCGGACCGGGACAGCCGCGCCAGATGCAACCGCAATCGGGCCACGCCTTTGTCCGAGCTGTTCTGCCCCGCCAACACTGGCGCATAGGCAAAGGTCTCAATCAGGCGGAAATCCGGGTCGTCACCTGCGCAAAGCGGGTTTTCCATAAAGCTTCCTCATATTCCGATGCCGCGGTGCTGTCCCAGACCACGCCACCGCCGACATTGAACCGCGCCAGCTCCGCGTCCAGGATCACGGTCCGGATCGCCACGCTGAATTCCGAACGCCCATCCGGAGCTGCCCAGCCGATGGTGCCACAGTAAATCTCCCGCGGCCACGGCTCCAGCTCTGCCAACACCTCCATCGCGCGCATCTTCGGCGCGCCCGTGATCGAACCGCAGGGATAAAGCGCGGCAAAAATCTCCGCGAGCCCGACACCCGCCGCCAGACGCGCGCGCACCAGCGAGACCATCTGATGCACGGTGGCATAGCTTTCGACCGCGAACAGCTCTGGCACATGTACCGATCCAATCTGGGCGACCCGGCTGATATCATTGCGCAGAAGGTCAACGATCATCAGGTTCTCAGCCCGGTTTTTCTCATCCTCGGCCAGGAAGGACCGGCGCCGCGCATCCTCTGCCGGATCCGCGCTGCGCGGCTGGGTGCCCTTCATCGGGCGGGTTTCAATGATCCCCTCGGCCGTGGTGCGAAAAAACAGCTCCGGACTGCGCGACAGGATGGTTGGCCCCTCCGCCTGATGGATCAAGGCTCCGTGGCCAACAGGCTGACGCTGGGCAAGCGCCGCATAAAGCGCCTCTGCGCCGCCAAAAGCCTGTGCCTCAATCGGAAAGGTCAGATTGGCCTGATAGATATCGCCGGCGGCGATCAGCGCCTTCACCCGGTCAAACGCCTGCTCGTAGCGGTGAAAATCCCAGCGCGGCGTCGCCCCGCCAAGCCCTGCATCGCCCGCCCAGGGCGCAATCCTTGCCGCCACCGGCGCGCGATACAGGCCAAATTGCAGCAACGGCAGACGCCGGTGCTCCGGCATGCGCGCCGCAAGGCGCGGCTCCAGCGCGTAGCCCATCTCGTAACTGGCAAAGCCCGCAACCCAATAGCCGGCCGCCCGCGCCGCATCCAGTTCCGCCAGCGCCGGGCGCACCTCGGCCGGGGTTTCAGCGCGGATCAGTCCTTCGGCGGCCTGAAACAGGGCCACGCCCCCATCTGGGCCATTGTCAAAGCGGATTTGCACCGTCAGGGTCTCCTTGGGCTCTCGACGCCCCGCCTATACCGGTTTGCGCCGCGCACGGAAGGGCCGAAAACGGCAATTTGCACCGCAGGGCCGATCCCCCTTGCACCTTTCGTCTCGCTGCCTATAACGCAGGACAATTTGGGTGCCCGCCTGCGCCCGATTCAGACTGCCACGCCCCGCAAGAACTCCAAAGGACCGCACGCCATGCCCAAAAGAACCGATATCCAGTCGATCATGATCATTGGCGCGGGGCCGATTGTCATCGGGCAGGCCTGCGAATTTGACTATTCCGGTGCTCAGGCCTGCAAGGCGCTCCGGGAAGAGGGGTACCGGGTCATCCTGGTGAACTCCAACCCGGCGACGATCATGACCGATCCCGGCCTCGCCGATGCCACCTATATCGAACCGATCACCCCCGAGGTGGTCGCCAAGATCATCGAAAAGGAACGTCCCGACGCGCTGTTGCCGACCATGGGCGGCCAGACCGGCCTCAATACCTCGCTCGCGCTTGAGGAAATGGGCGTGCTGGCGAAATACAACGTCGAGATGATCGGCGCCAAGCGCGAAGCCATCGAGATGGCCGAAGACCGCAAACTGTTCCGCGAGGCGATGGATCGTCTCGGCCTTGAAAACCCCCGCGCCACCATCGTCACCGCACCGAAAAAGCCCAACGGCAATGCCGATCTCGAGGCCGGTGTGCAGATCGCGCTTGAAGCGCTTGAGGATATTGGCCTGCCGGCGATCATCCGCCCCGCCTTTACCCTGGGCGGCACCGGCGGCGGTGTGGCCTACAACCGCGAGGATTACATCCATTTCTGCCGCTCCGGCATGGATGCCTCTCCGGTGAACCAGATCCTGGTCGATGAAAGCCTGCTGGGCTGGAAGGAATACGAGATGGAAGTGGTCCGCGACAAAGCGGACAATGCGATCATCGTCTGCTCCATCGAGAACATCGACCCGATGGGCGTGCATACCGGCGACAGCATCACCGTGGCGCCCGCGCTGACGCTGACGGATAAGGAATACCAGATGATGCGCACCGCCTCGATTGCGGTGTTGCGTGAAATCGGTGTCGAAACCGGCGGCTCCAACGTGCAATGGGCGGTGAACCCCGACGATGGCCGCATGGTGGTGATCGAGATGAACCCGCGGGTGTCGCGCTCTTCGGCGCTGGCCTCCAAGGCGACCGGTTTCCCGATTGCTAAGATCGCGGCCAAGCTGGCGGTCGGCTATACGCTGGACGAGCTGGACAACGACATCACCAAGGTGACACCGGCCTCCTTCGAGCCGACCATCGACTATGTCGTCACCAAGATCCCGAAATTCGCCTTTGAGAAATTCCCCGGTTCCGAACCCTTCCTGACCACGGCGATGAAATCCGTCGGCGAGGCGATGGCGATTGGCCGCACCATCCACGAATCGATGCAAAAAGCGCTGGCCTCGATGGAATCCGGCCTCACCGGTTTTGACGAGGTCACCATCCCCGGCGTGTCTGCCGGCCTGTGGGAAGATGTCGGCAGCACCGACAAGGCCGCCGTCATCAAGGCGATCAGCCAGCAGACCCCCGACCGGCTGCGCACCATTGCCCAGGCGATGCGCCATGGCCTGTCCGATGACGAGATCTTTGGCGTCACCAAGTTTGACCCCTGGTTCCTGGCCCGCATCCGCGAAATCATCGACGCGGAGCGCGACATCCGCAAGAACGGCCTGCCGATGCGCGAAGACGGGTTGCGCCAGCTGAAGATGCTCGGCTTCACCGACGCCCGCCTCGGCCTGCTGACGGGGCGCGACGAGGACAACGTGCGCCGGGCCCGCCACAACCTTGGCGTCAAGGCGGTGTTCAAGCGCATCGACACCTGCGCGGCCGAGTTCGAGGCGCAGACGCCCTATATGTACTCCACCTACGAGTCCCCGATGATGGGCGAGGTCGAATGCGAGGCGCGCCCCTCTGACCGCAAGAAGGTCGTCATCCTCGGCGGTGGCCCGAACCGGATCGGTCAGGGGATCGAATTCGACTACTGCTGCTGTCACGCCTGTTATGCGCTGACGGACGCGGGCTATGAGACCATCATGGTCAACTGCAACCCGGAGACGGTGTCGACCGACTACGACACCTCGGATCGGCTCTATTTCGAACCGCTCACCATGGAGCATGTGATGGAAATCCTGCGGGTCGAGCAGGACAAGGGCACCCTGCACGGCGTCATCGTGCAGTTCGGCGGCCAGACCCCGCTGAAGCTGGCCCGCGCGCTGGAGGCCGAAGGGATCCCGATCCTCGGCACCACACCCGACGCCATCGACCTGGCCGAAGACCGCGAGCGGTTCCAGGAGCTTGTGACCTCTCTCGGCCTCAAGCAGCCCCATAACGGCATCGCCTCCACGGGCGAACAGGCGCTGAAAATCGCCGAGGAAATCGGCTTTCCGCTGGTGATCCGCCCGTCCTACGTGCTGGGGGGGCGCGCCATGGAAATCGTGCGGGATATGGATCAACTGAAACGCTATATCAACGAGGCCGTGGTGGTTTCCGGCGACAGCCCGGTGCTGTTGGACAGCTATCTCTCCGGCGCGGTCGAACTGGATGTGGATGCCATTTGCGACGGCACCGACGTGCATGTGGTCGGCATCATGCAGCACATCGAAGAGGCCGGGGTGCACTCCGGTGACAGCGCCTGTTCGCTGCCGCCCTACTCGCTCGACAAGGCGATCATCGAAGAGATCAAGGTGCAGACCAACGCGCTGGCCAGGGCGCTCAACGTGGTCGGGCTGATGAACATCCAGTTCGCGGTCAAGGATGGCGACATCTATCTGATCGAGGTCAACCCGCGTGCCTCGCGCACGGTGCCGTTTGTTGCCAAGGCCACCGACAGCGCCATCGCGTCGATCGCCGCCCGCGTCATGGCGGGGGAGCCGCTGTCGAACTTCCCCAAACGCGCGCCCTATGAACCGGACGCCGGCTATGACGTCAACACGCCCATGGCGGACCCGATGACCCTGGCCGACCCGGACATGCCCTGGTTCTCGGTCAAGGAAGCGGTGCTGCCCTTTGCCCGCTTCCCCGGTGTCGATACCATCCTCGGGCCGGAGATGCGGTCGACCGGTGAAGTCATGGGCTGGGATCGCAGCTTTGCCCGCGCCTTCCTCAAGGCGCAGATGGGGGCGGGCATGGTGCTGCCCCGCAAGGGCCGCGCCTTTATCTCGATCCGGGACACCGACAAGACCGAAGTGATGCTCGACACCGCCCGGATCCTGATCGCACAGGGGTTTGACCTGGTCGCGACGCGGGGCACCCAGGGCTGGCTGACCGGTCATGGCGTGGCCTGCGCTGTGGTCAACAAGGTTTATGAGGGCCGCCCCCATGTGGTGGATATGCTCAAGGATGGTGAAATCCAGCTGGTGCTGAACACCACCGAGGGCAGTCAGGCGGTCGAGGATTCAAAGCCGATGCGCTCGGTCGCGCTCTATGACAAGATCCCGTATTTCACCACGGCGGCGGGTGCCCATGCAGCCGCCCGCGCCATCGAGGCGCAAGCCGAGGGCGAGGTTGAGGTCAAAAGCCTGCAGGGCTGAACCGGATCAGGCTTGGGGGGCGCCCGCAACCGGCCGCCGACCAGCCCGACACGAATTGACTGAACTGTCAGAGGTCCCGTTTTCGGGGCCTCTGGTCGTTTTGGGGCGCCGGATCTGAGGGGCGCTCTGGGTTGGCTCTCGTTCGGCTCCGGGGTGCTGTCCTTGCCACCGCGCCCGGACCTGCGTCGAGAGCGGACAGCTTCAGAAGATTGCAACCTTCGCCCGTCATGGTGCAGAACAGACCCAATGCCCTTGTGGCCAAACCTACCGGAGTTCTGTCATGACCCGCTTGTTCTGCTTTCTTGCCCTCCTCAGTCTCACGGCCTGCGGCGTGCCGTTCGTTCCCTTGATCTGATCCGACCGCCCTTTGCACCGCAGTCCCTGCCAGCGCCATCAGCCATCGCCCGGCGCGGCCCTGTCCTGCGCAAAGGTTTCGAAAACAAGCCAATTTTCGCGAAATTGAATTCCAGTTTTGCGCCAGCTTCACGCCCGGAGATTAAGGCAAGATTGCGGCGACTCACTGTTGACGGCAATGTGGTGGGGCAAAGATCAGCTCAGAAGGGCTGCGGTAGATCATGTTCCCTCCGGCCATATTTGCTCTCTCACCCCTCGCGATGGCCAATCTATGATCTCTCCTCATATCGAAAAGCCCCGAGGGTTATCCTTCCCCGGGGCTTTTCTATTGTGCGTCAGTCGGCTGTGTGCGCCCCCACATGATTTCGGGCACAGCTGGCTTTTGACCTCAACGTGACCCGAACCCCGCCCCCAACTGGGTTTGGGTCACGCGCAGGCCATCAGGCCGCTGCCGTTTTTTGCTCCCGGCGTTCCACCCCGCGAAAGAAGATCAGGTAGAACACCGGCGCCGCCACCAGCGTCAGCACGGAGGCAAAAGCAAGCCCCCCCATGATGGTCACCGCCATCGACACAAAGAAGGCGTCGCTCATCAGCGGAGCCATGCCAAGGATCGTGGTCACCGCAGCCAGCATCACCGGCCGCAGACGCGAGACGGAAGCCTTGACGATGCTCTCGCGCAGCGGCAGGTCTTCTTCGCGCCGCACGATGTCGATTTCCTCGACCAGCACGATCCCGTTCTTGATCAGCATCCCCGACAGGCTCAGCAGGCCAAGCAGCGCGGTAAAGGTAAAGGGCATGCCCGTGCCCAGCAGGCCGATCACCACACCGTTCACGCTCATCGGCACCAGGAGCCAGATAATGATCGGCTGACGGATCGCATTGAACAACAGCACCGAAATCAGCACCATGATCAGCAGCGACAGCGGCAGCTGCTTGCCGAGGCTGGCATTGGCATCGGCAGAGTTTTCATGCTCGCCGCCCCATTCCATCTTGTAGCCAACCGGGACCTTGATCGCCTCGACCGCGGCCTTGACCTCGCCAAAGGCGGTTGCCGCCGTCACATCGGCCACCACGTCGGCGCCGACGGTGATGGTGTAGACCCGGTCACGGCGATGCACGAGCGTGTTCTGCACCTCGTAAGTGATCCCGTCCAGCATCTGTTCGATCGGAATCCAACTGCCTGCGGTTTCAGAGAACACCACCTGGTTCATCAGGTTGTAGGGCTCTTGCGGCGGGCGCCGCATGACAATCGGGATCAGGCGTTCGCGTTCCCGGAAAACGCCCGTGGTTATGCCATCCGTCGAGAACTGCAGCGCACCGGCCACCGCATCGCGGGTGACCCCCGCGGTCTGGGCCCGGTCGGTGGCATAGACCGGTTTCAGCACCATTTCCTGTTCGCGCCAGTCGTGGCGGATGTCGCGGGTCAGATCGGTGGCCGTCTTGAGCGCCACCGTGGCCTGTTCGGCCAGGGCCCGCAACACCGCCGGGTCAGAGCCGGAGAAGCGCACTTCGATCGGAGCACCGCCGCCAGGACCAAAGACCAATCGCTCCGTTCTAAACTCGCCTTCCGGAAAACGCTCTTTGCCAAAGGCTTCGAGTTCCGCCTGGATCGGCGGGATCTGATCAAGCGTTTCCGTGCGGATGATCAGGTGACCATAGCTCGGGTTCGCTTTCTCCGCGGCATAGGTCAACAGGAACCGCGTCGCGCCCTGCCCGACAAATGTGGCCACCGACACAACGTCATCGCGCTGGCCCAGCCAGTCCTCGACCACGGCCATATGGGCCGACGTGGTTTCAATCGCCGTGCCTTGGGGCAGTTTGTAGTGCACGTAAAACAGCGGCGTGTTGGAGTTCGGGAAGAACTGCTGTTTCAGCATGCCAAAGCCCATGAAACAGACCACCGTGATGGCCGTCAGCCCGATCACCACCAACCAGCGCAGTTTGAGCGCGGCCCGCAGAACGGCCGCATAGCCGCGAAACAGGAAACCATTATAGCTCTCGTGAACCTCGCCCGTGCCGCGCTTGAAGAAGTAATGCGCCAGAAGCGGTGTGGCGGTCAGCGCCAACAGCCAGCTCAGCAGCAACGAGATGGCAATCACGGCAAACAGTGAGAACAGGAACTCCCCGGTCGCATCCGGGCTGAGCCCGATCCCGGCAAAGGCCATGATACCGATGACCGTCGCGCCGAGCAGCGGGATTTGTGTCTTCGACGCCGCCTCATGCGCGGCCTCGCGCGAAGATTTACCGCGCAGCATAGAGATCTGCATGCCCTCGGCGACGACGATGGCATTGTCCACCAGCATCCCCATGGCAATGATCAGCGCCCCGAGCGAAATCCGCTCCATTTCAATCGAAAAAAGCGCCATGAAAAACACGGTGCCCACCACCGTCAGCAACAGTGTCGACCCCACCACGATTGACGCGCGCCAGCCCATGAAAACCGCCAGTACGACGATGACGATTGCCACGGACATGGCAAGGTTGACGAGGAAATCGTTCGACGCCTTTTCGACCACGACGTGCTGTTGGTAGATCGGTTGCAGCTCGACGCCAAAGGGGATTTCGCTGTCCAGCTCGGCCAATTTGGCGTCAACCCGGTGCCCCACATCAACGATGTTTTCGTTGGCAACGCCGGACACGCCCAGGGTAAAGGCCTCGACCCCGTTAAAACGGATCAATTCGCTTGGGTCCAGTTCGCGACCGCGCCAGACATGGGCGATATCAATGATATTGATCGTCTCGCCGCCGACGCCGACGGTCAAACCGGCGATTTCATTGACGGAATCGGTCCCTTCTGGGGTTTGGAGCCGGGTATTCACCGTCCCCGCCTTGATCTCGCCGGACGAGCTGACAGAGTTCGAGGTCGCAATCGCATTGGCAATTGCATCGACCGACACACCAAGGTTGGTGGCGACAGGCATGTCCGGCTCGACATAGATCGTTTCATTGCGCAGGCCGGCAATATCCACATCCGCGACCCCCTCCACGGTCAGCAATTCGCGCCGTAGAAAGGTGGACAGCTCGTATTTTTCCTTGTCGGAGAACCCCTCCGCCGTGACCGCATAGAAAATGCCAAAGACATCGCCGAAACTGTCATTGACCTGAGGTTCGCCAACCCCATCCGGCAGACCGCGCGCCGCATCCCGGACGCGGGCGCGCAGCTTGGTCCAGATCTCGGGCAGTTCAGAACCGTCATAGGTGTCCTGCATTTCCACCTCGATCACCGAGACCCCCGGTTGGTTCATCGAGGTGATCATTTTGACTTCTGCCATCTTCTGGATGGCGGATTCCAGCGGCTCTGACACTTCCAGCGCCACCCGTTCGGCACTGGCGCCGGCATAGGTGGTCTGGATCACAGCCTGTTTGATGGTAAAGGCCGGGTCTTCGAGCCGGCCGAGGGTCATAAAGCCCCAGATGCCCCCGAACAGGGCGAAGAGCATGATAAGCCAGGTATAAAGTGGCCGTTGGATTGATCCGCGTGCAATATCCATGTGTCGCGACCTCAGTTGCTGAAGCCGGTGAACCGGCGAACCGGCTGACCGTCTTCCAGCGCGGCACCACCCGTCAGCACCACCTCGTCGCCATCATTGACGCCAGACAGTACGTCGAAACTGCCAAACTGGTTCGGCTCCAACGTGACCTCAGTCCATTGCACCGCCCCCCGGTCAGCGCCGGTCGGAGTGAAGATCATCACGCCGGTTTTGCCCGACGGATCGGTGATGATCGCCGTCACAGGCAGGGCAATGCGGCGCGCGCCGGTCTTGACGCTGATTTTCACCGTCGTCGAGGCGCCGGGCAGCACTTGCCGGTCCTCTGGCGGCTCCATCCGCAGGGTCACGCGATAGGTCTGCCCCACAGCAGACGCCTCGGCTGCGTATTCCAGAATCTCCGCCGGATATTGTTTGTCTGACCCGGGAAAGGTGGCGACGATACGGAATTCATCGCTTTCGCTGGCGCGTTGGAACAGCAGCTCCGGTACGTCAATCTCCACATGCAATTCCGACATATCATGCAGGCGCGTGATCGGCGTCCCGGCCGAGACGGTCGTGAACAGGGCCACCTCGCGGCGGGCCACCAATGCGTCAAACGGAGCGTAGAGCGTGGCGTGGTTGAGGTCGGTCTGCGCATTGCGGACGGCGACCTCTGCCAGGCTGGCCGCGGTTTCGGCATCTTCGATTGCGACCTGACTGACAGTTCCCGCCAAACGCGCGTTGCGTTCTTTCGCTCTGTCGGCCTGCTGTTTGTTCAGGACCGCTTGTTCCAGCTGCAATTCGAACTGGACCAGATCCAATTGCGCGATCAGCTCGCCCTTGGGGATCACTTCGCCTTCGGTGACCGGCAACCGCATGACCTGACCGCCAACCTGAAAGGCAAGGTCAACGGTTCGCTTTGCGGCGACCTGACCAAAGAACTGCCGCTCCAGAAGCGCATCGCCTGCGCTTGCCGTCATCAGTTTGACCGGCTTTAGCGGCGCGGCGTCCTGTGCCTGACCGAGAGAGGGCAGCGCCACGGCCACGGCCAGCGCCGCCGCGCGGACCCCTGCGGCTCGAAAAATTGAAAATGTCATGTCTGATCTCCTTCACAGGGTCCCACCGCGCCCGATTGAACGGCCTTGTTGTGGATTTTTTGGGCCAGGACCGCGAGCGTTTCCGCTTCTGCGCGGCTAAGGCCGGTTGTGTCATAAAACAGCTGCGCCGCGTCCGTGACCAAAGTCTCGCGGCGTTTTCGTCCTTCGCATGTCAATTCCAGCAGCCAGGCGCGACCATCTTGCGCATCGCGCACGCGCCGCACCAGCCCCAGACGTTCCAGCGTGGCCGCGGCCGCGGTGACGGCCGAGGGGGCCTTCATCGTCAATCGCGCCAGTTCCCCCATGCGGCGGGGCATGGCGAGAATCAGCAGCAGCTGGCACTCTGGCCGTCCCAGCTGCCCTTCCAGTCGGATTTCGTTCAGTCGCTGCTCCAATTGCCAATGGAGTGTAAAGACCCCCATGATCGCCTGGACCTCAGGCGTGTATAGGTCCCAGTTTTCCGAAGTGTCTGAACTCATGTCCCAATCCCAGTTGCCTCACCGCAGATAGTTCACTGGGTGAAATATTTAAAGGGGCCGATTTAACATTCCCCTACGGCACCGCGGCTGTGACACTTGACCTCCCGCCACGAAAGAGGCCCTATATGCGCCTCTTTGAGACTTGAGACGTGAAGTAGGACGATAACTAGTATGTATAGAGCTGCCATCACCGGCACCGGAGTCTTCACCCCTCCAGAGCAGATCACCAATGCAGAACTCGTCACCGCGTTCAACGCTTATGTCGACCTGCAGAACGCGCGCAATGCAGAGGCCATCGCCGCCGGGGACGTGGATGCGCTGGAGTATTCCTCCGAAGCCTTCATCGAAAAGGCCTCCGGAATCCAGAGCCGCTATGTGATGGACAAGTCCGGCATCCTCGATCCAGAGGTGATGCATCCCCAGCTGCGCCAGCGCAGTGACGACGAACCCGGCATCATGGCAGAAATGGCGCTGAAGGCGGCCAGACAGGCGCTGGACAAGGCAGGCAAAACTGCCTCCGACGTTGATGCGGTGATCTGCGCCGCGTCGAACATGGAGCGGGCTTACCCGGCGGTTGCCATCGAAATTCAGCAGCTTCTCGGGATCAAGGGGTTTGCCTTTGACATGAATGTCGCCTGTTCCTCTGCCACGTTTGGCATCCAGGCGGCGGCAGACATGGTGCGGTCCGGTTCGATCCGCTCGGCGCTGGTGGTCAATCCGGAGATCTGCTCTGGCCATCTGGAATGGCGCGATCGGGATTGCCATTTTATCTTTGGCGATGTCGCCACGGCGACGCTGATCGAGCGGAAAGAAGACGCGTCCGGCCCCTGTTTCGAAATTCTCTCGACGCGTTGCGCCACCGAATTTTCCAACAATATCCGCAACAACAACGGCTATCTGCGCCGCTCGCGCCCGGATGGGGTCGCGGATCGTCGGGATATGCAATTCATGCAAAATGGGCGCAAAGTCTTCAAGGAAGTGCTGCCGATGGTGAGCCAGCATATCGCCGACCATATGGCAGCGGAGCACATCGAAACAGACGCGCTCAAACGCCTGTGGCTGCATCAGGCCAACAAGGCAATGAACGACTTTATCGGCAAAAAGGTCCTGGGGCGCACGCCAGAGGGCAACGAACAGCCCAATATCCTTCAGGACTACGCCAATACCTCATCTGCCGGCTCGATCATCGCCTTTTCACAGAACAGCGACGATATGAAGGACGGGGAAACCGGTCTGATCTGCTCTTTCGGTGCTGGCTATTCTGTTGGCTCGGTGCTGCTCCGCCGTCACAGCTGATCGCCTGATCCACGACGGATCAGGTGCTTTCTTCCTCCAGGTGCAGCTTCATGTCGAGCAGCACTTGTTGCAGCAACACCGTTTCGCGCAGCAGCCGTTTTGCCTCGTTCACCGTAATGATGCCGTCAGCGATGGCATCCTGATACTCGCTCATCAGCTCGGCAAAGCGGCGGCTAAGCGCGATCACATCGGTGTTCACACCACCTGGGCGCGACTCGGCGGAGCCGCCGCCGGAATAGGACAATGTAATGTTCTTCAGATCCGCCAGCGCCGATGTCACATGCGGAAAAGAGGCCGCGCCTTCTAGTCTCGCGACCGCGTCAACGGGAATGAACCTGTCAGAATGTTCCGCGTTATCAGAGTAGTAACGACCCAGTGTTGCCTTGGACTTGCCGGTAATCTTGCACGCGGCTTCGATCCCCACATCCTTGACCAATGCCTCTGTGTGCTTCTTCAGATAGGATCCGATATCCGCCATATTGCTCTTTCACTCAATCGGCCCACCCTCATACACGTCTGCGGGGGAACCTTACGCTTAATTTCCCATTAAGATTGCTTAGCCGAAGTGGCAAACCTTTGCCATACCCACTGTGGCTTCTCAAATTTATGAGTGGTGTACGTTGCGATTTTGTTCATGGTGGGGATGTGTGGGTCACCCTTGTGAGTGGGGAATGACTTTTTCAGGGCAATTGATCTGCCCGACAGGTGCCTCCGGGTCAGGTTACCTTTCTGGATACAGCACTTGGTGCTCCGGAACAGGTCCCTGTAACCCGGGGGCATCGCTTTCCCACGGTCTGCTTTCTTTTCAACGGTCTGACCGCCTTCTTGCAGGTTCCCTGACATGCGTTTCGGGGCCGAGACCGGGGATGACACGGCATTGCGCGCCGGGTCCACAGAGGCGATGGAGCCCCCGTGCAGCGCGGCGCAAATTCTATCTTTTCTCGCTCCGCCGAAGCGGATAGATCAGCGCCATGGCCAAGCTCTATTTCAATTACTCCACCATGAATGCCGGTAAATCGACCGTGCTTCTGCAAGCGTCCCACAACTACCGCGAAAACAATATGCAGACCTATCTGCTTACGGCGCGGATCGACGACCGCGCGGGCACCGGGCGCATTGCCTCGCGGATTGGGATCGGCGCCGAAGCCGATGTCTTCCTGCCCGATGATGATCTGTTCGAACGCATCACCGCACGGCTGGCCGAGGGCGACGTGGCCGCGATTTTTGTCGATGAGGCGCAATTCCTCACCCGCGATCAGGTCTGGCAACTGGCCCGCGTGGTGGATGACCGCAATATTCCAGTGCTGGCCTACGGGTTGCGGGTCGATTTTCAGGGCAACCTCTTTCCAGGCTCTGCAACACTATTGGCGCTGGCCGATGAGATGCGTGAGGTCCGGACCATCTGCCAATGCGGCAAAAAGGCCACCATGGTGGTGCGGCAGGACGACCAGGGCAATGTGCTGACCGAAGGCGATCAGGTTCAGATCGGCGGCAATGAAACCTATGTCTCCCTCTGTCGCCGCCACTGGCGAGAAGCAATGGGAGACACGGGCGGGGCCACGCGCTAAGCACCCCCTACCCTCGCGCGCGCCAGCCCCGGCGGCAGAGATGCGACCGGCGCGTGTGGCCCGATCAGGCCGACCCTACCTGTTCAGGCGGGCCGGCCCACGACGGTCAGACCGGATTGGGCAACTTGCGTCCTTCAAGGCAGGCTGCCACATTGTCGAGCGCCATATGGCCCATATGACTGCGCACGTCTTCGGTGGCGGTTCCGAGATGCGGCAAGAGCGTCACTTGCTCCATGGCGCGCAGCGCCTCCGGGACGTCCGGCTCGAACTCGTAGACATCAAGTCCCGCCCCGGCGATCCGGCCGGCCTGAAGGGCTGCGATCAGAGCGGCCTCATCGACCACCTCGCCGCGCGCGATATTGACGAGATGCGCATGCGGCTGCATCGCGTCCAGAACCTGCGCGTTGATCAGGTGCCGCGTCTCGGCACCGCCAGGCACCGCAACCACCAGAATGTCCACCTCTGCCGCCAATGCGACCAGGCTTTGGGCGCGCTGCGCCGGATAGGTCGTCTCCTTGTCGCTGCGGGCAACATACGCGATCTCCATTCCGAACCCAAAATGCGCCCGCCGCGCAATGGCATCACCGATCCGACCGAGACCGATTACGCCCAGCCGCTTGCCGCTGAGGTGCAGGCCCAGCATCTGCGTTGGATGCCACCCCGCCCAGTTGCCGGACCGCACCAGCCGCTCCCCCTCGCCCGCGCGCCGCGCGCTCATCAGCATCAGGGTCAGCGCGATATCTGCTGTCGCATCGGTCACGGCACCGGGGGTATTGGTCACCTCGATCCCGGCGGCGCGGGCGGCCTCGGCATTGATGTGATTGTACCCAACACCGAAATTCGCCAACAAACGACAGCGCGGCGCTGGAACCTCTGCGAAAATCTCCGCGCTATAGGCGTCCCCGAGGGTCGCCACCACGACGTCAAAATCCTGCAGGCTGGCCACCATTTCGGCCCGGCTCATCGGCGCGGTCCGGGCGCGGATCTCAACGTTGAAGGCGGCGCGGGCACGGGCCTCTACCGCAGCGGTCATCGGGCGGGTGATCAAGACCCGGCCGGCAGCGTGCTGCGCCACCATCAATGCATCCGCCCGCCGGTCGGCACCTGTGCGGGCACAGCGCCATCCGGTCCGATCAAAACGATTTCTCCGCTCTCATCCGGCAGGCCAAGCACCAGCACCTCGGACATGAACTTGCCAATCTGGCGCGGTGGGAAATTGACCACCGCCATCACCTGTTTGCCCAGCAGAGCCTCGGGAGTGTAATGCGCCGTCACCTGGGCAGAGGTCTTTTTCTCGCCGATCTCAGCTCCGAAATCGATCCACATCTTGATCGCAGGCTTGCGCGCCTCGGGGAAAGGTTCGGAATGGGTGACGGTCCCGACCCGCACGTCAACCTTGAGGAAGTCGTCAAAGGTGATCTCAGCCATTGGACAGCTCCTTTGACCGGTCCGCGGCGGCGGCCACTGCGCGGCGCAACAGCGGCGGGAACCCTTTTTCCTCGTTCATCAGGACCTCAAGCGCAGCCTGAGTGGTTCCATTCGGGCTGGTGACATTGACCCGCAACTGCGCCGGGCTGTCGTCGGAGGACTGGGCCAGCGCCCCGGCGCCCGCAACGGTTGCCGTGGCCAGCTGCAAGGCCAGTTCGCCGGACAGGCCCTGCGCCTCGCCCGCGGCCGCGAGCGTCTCGATCAGGTGAAAAACATACGCCGGACCAGAGCCGCTGACGCCGGTGACCGCATCCATCTGCGCTTCGCTGTCCAGCCGCACGGTTTCGCCGACAGCCTGCATCAGGCCTTCGGCCTGCGCCATGTGATCGGCACTGGCGTGGGAATTCCCGATAAGCGCGGTGATTCCGCGGCCAATGGCAGCGGGCGTATTTGGCATCGCACGGATCACCGGTGTCCCGGCCCCCATCAACGCCTCGTAGGTGGCAATCGTCGTGCCCGCCGCAACAGAGATGAACAGCGTTTCGCCGCCACCATGAGACTTCAGCGACGGCAAGGCTGCGCCCATGACCTGCGGTTTGACTGCAACCAGAACGATTGCCGGACGGTCTGGTGCGGCGGCGTTGATATTTACCCCGGTCGCGCGGAGCCAGTCAGAGGGATTCGGGTCCATGACCCAGACGGCCTCACGCGGGATACCGCGTTCCAGCCAGCCGGCGAGCATAGCCGACCCCATTCTGCCGCAGCCCAATAGCACCAGCCCTCGCGCTGCGATCTGTTCCATATCCATGATGTCCCCCATCTGTTGCGGTCGTTGCCGTTCCTGATGGGGTAAGACTTAAGCCCGTCCGTAGGCCTCTGCAATGGCGACCTGCATCGCTTCGGCCGCAGGGCGTTCGCCCCAGACCATCAGCTGGATCGCCGGATAATAGCGTTCGCAGTTGCTGACGGCGGCCTGCACGATGGCATCCACCTGCTCCGGTGTCGCCATCTGCCCGCCCGAAAGAACCAGCCCATAGCGATAGAGCATCAGTTTATGCTCGGGCCAATAACTGAAGGCGCCGGCCCAGCATTGATCGTTCATCAGGTTGATCAGCTCGTAGAGCTTTTGCACCTTGGCCTCTGGCGGCTCCATCTCGAAGCTGCAAACCATCCGCAAGGTTTCGTCGTAATCCGACCAGGCGAGGGTCAGGGAATAGGTCCGCCACTGCCCCTCGACCGCCATCGCGATCTGGTCATCGGCGATGCGATCAAAATCCCAGTCGTGATACGACGCGAGGTTTTCAACGATGTCGATGGGGTGAATGTCGTCGTCCTGCAGGTGATGCTCGGAAAGTGCCATGATGCCACCTCTCTGGTCTCTAGCTTGGGGAACCGCAGATGGCCCCTATTGCTAGCTATAGGATCTAGGAACCGGGTGATTTCCCTGCCCCTATACTAAATATGGTGATCAGCTGCGCGGGTCGTGGCAACCCTTTATTTGGGGACAACTGCAATAAGTTGTGGATGAATGGAAAAACTATGCAAAATGTCGATGGTTTTGCTAGAGTGACAGGACACGGTCTCGCAGAGTCCCAGATATGGGGCCCTGTCAGGAAACCTTGATCGTGAACCTGATCCCAGAGAAGACGCGACCTGCGCCTATTGCGCGCGGACAGGATCGGTTTCACACCGCCCCCGCGCGCCGTCGGGACAAAGGCGACTCACCCCGTCCATCGCGACACAGCAATCGGGTGCCACCGGCGCGCCGAACGGCCCGGACGGCATGAGATTTACCTAACGGGAATTGAACCGGGCTGCGCGGACGCACAGCGCAACAGATACACCTCCAGCCAGACCCGCATCGCGCGCGCCAAGCCCGAAACGCCGAAGATCGCACCCGGTTGTGGGACTGCGCTTATTTCTGCGCAGCTTCCAAAGCTTCAAGACGCGCTTTGAGCGTTTCGTTTTCCTCACGGGCCTTCTGCGCCATGGCGCGGACCGCATCGAATTCCTCACGGGTGACAAAATCGCGATCCGCAAGCCAGCGGTCGATCACCCCCTTCATGGCGGTTTCGGCTTCGTCCTTGGCCCCCTGTGCCACGCCCATGGCGTTGGTCATCAGGTGTGAAATATCATCCATAAACTTGTTGCGAGTCTGCATGGCCATCTCCCATTGCATGTCTTACCTCTGTGAGGCTCGCTCCTTATATGGGCGCACAAGACACAAACGGCAAGCCGTTGACAGGCCTTGCCCCAACGAGGCACACAGACCCCATGCAGGCAGGACCGCTCCCCTTTCCCAACCTTTCGCCCGAGTTGTTCTCCATCTCTTTGTTCGGGATGGAGTTCGCGCTGCGCTGGTATGCGCTGGCCTATATCGTCGGTATCCTCATCGCCTGGGGGCTGGCGACACGGGCGCTGAGGCGGCCCGCTCTGTGGCCGGGTGGCACCCCGCCGATGCAGCCCCGGCAGGTCGAGGACCTGCTGACCTGGATCATCCTCGGGGTGATCCTCGGCGGGCGGCTGGGCTACGTTCTGTTCTACCAGCCGGGCGTCTATCTTGACGACCCGTTCCAGGTTCTGCGCATCTGGGAAGGCGGCATGGCGTTTCACGGTGGCCTGTTGGGCGTGGTCCTGGCGTCCTGGATCTATGCCCAGCGTCAAGGGATCGACAAACTGGCGATGGCGGATCTTGTGGCCCACTCGGTTGCGCCCGGTCTGCTGCTCGGCCGGCTGGCAAATTTCATCAACGCCGAGCTTTGGGGTCGCGCGACCGACCTGCCCTGGGGCGTTGCCTTTCCCACTGCGGCGGCACAGGACTGCGGACAGCCTCTGGGCGTGCTCTGCGGACGCCACCCCAGCCAGCTTTACGAGGCCGCGATGGAGGGGCTGATCCTCGGCGCACTGATCCTCTGGATGGTCTACCGCCGCCATGCCTTTCACGCGCCGGGCCGGGTTCTCGGGGTGTTCATGGCGGGCTATGGCAGCGCCCGTTTCATCGTTGAATTTTTCCGTCAGCCGGACGTGCAGTTCGTCACAGAAGGCAATCCGCTTGGTCTGGCCTGGCAGTTTGGTGGCGTTGGCCTGACCCAGGGGCAAGCGCTGTCTCTGCCGATGATCGCCATCGGGCTTTGGTTTGTGCTCCGATCCCGGCATGAGGCCGCGAAGGAGCGCCCGGCATGACCCTGAAGGATACGTTGATCCGGCGCATCTCCTTGGACGGGCCGCTCAGCCTGGCGGACTATATGTCCGAATGCCTGCTGAATCCCCAATATGGCTATTACACAACGGCGACCCCGATCGGCGCCAAGGGGGATTTCATCACCGCGCCCGAGATCAGCCAGATGTTTGGTGAATTGCTCGGGCTGGCGCTGGTGCAGGCCTGGCTCGACCAGGGGAGCCCGGACCCATTCACCCTGGCGGAGCTGGGTCCCGGGCGCGGCACCCTGATGGCCGATCTGCTGCGCGCAACGGCTGCTGTCCCCGGCTTTCATGCGGCGATGACGCTGGTCCTGATCGAGGCCTCGCCCCGCATGCGCGAACAGCAGGCGGTTGCGTTGAAACCCTACGCGCCGCGCTGGCTGCCGTCGGTCGAGGATCTGCCGCAACAGCCGTTGTTCCTTGTGGCCAACGAATTCTTTGATGCGCTGCCCATTCGCCAGTTCCAGCGCGACGGCACCGGGTGGCGAGAGCGCCGGGTCGGGCTTGACGCGGAGGGCACGGGATTGCGGCTCGGTCTGGGGGCGCAGGCCGATCAGCCCGCACTGGCGCATCGTCTGCCGGACACCAAGGACGGTGATCTGGTTGAAACCTGCGAAGCCGCCGCCGTGCTGACCGAAGCCATCGCCCAACGGATCGCCCGACATGGGGGCGCGGCTCTTCTTGTGGATTACGGCGACTGGCGGTCGCTGGGCGATACCCTGCAAGCGCTGCGGGCGCATGCCCCAACGGACCCGCTGCAGGACCCGGGCGCGGCCGACCTCACCGCGCATGTGGATTTTGAAATCCTGGCCGAGGCAGCCACCCGTGCGGGATGCGCGCATACGCGGCTTTGTCCGCAGGGGATTTTTCTGGAACGCCTCGGAATTACCGAACGTGCGCGCAGTTTGGCCGCCGCCCTCGACCCGGACCCGCTTGCACAGTTGACCGCCGCACATCGACGGTTGACGCATCCGCAGGAAATGGGAAACCTGTTCAAAGTGCTCGGCCTCTATCCGCCATCCTCCCCTCCCCCCGCAGGACTGGAACCATGACGCTTGAATTTGTCGCCTCCGATCTCCTGACCCCAATCGAACACGGGTTCTTTACCCGCAAGGGCGGGGCCTCTTCCGGCATTTTTCTCGGGCTGAACTGCGGCACCGGCTCTTCGGATCAGCGCGAGGCCGTTCTGTTGAACCGGGCTCGTGTCGCCGAAACCTTTACGGTCGCACCAGAGCAGCTGATCGGCATGCATCAGGTTCATTCTGCCGCGGTCAGCGTCGTGACTGACGTCCCGAGCCCCACCGATGAACCGCGCCCCAAGGTGGATGCGCTGGTCACCGCGACGCCGGGCCTGGTTCTTTCCGTTCTCACGGCCGATTGCCAGCCTGTGCTTTTTGCGGACCCAGAGGCGCGGGTGATCGGTGCCGCCCATGCCGGCTGGCGTGGCACGCTCGACGGCGTTCTGGAGGCCACAGTTGAGGCGATGCTGTCACTCGGCGCGCAGCGAGACCGCATCCGCGCGGTCATCGGCCCCAGCATTTCACAGCGCGCCTATGAGGTCGGCCCGGAATTCTTTGACGATTTCCTGCTCCAAGATCAGGACAACGCGCGCTTTTTTGCCCAGGGCACAGGTGATCGCATGATGTTCGACCTGCCCGCCTTTGGCCTGAGTCGCCTCCGCGCGGCAGGCCTTGCGCATTGCGAATGGACGCGCCACTGCACCTATAGTGACCCAGAGCGGTTCTACTCCTACCGACGCACCACCCATGCCAAAGAAGCCGACTACGGACGCCTGATTTCCTGCATTCGGCTCTGACCCGGTCGGCCCCAAGCTGAGGCAGGATGGACGCCGCGAATGCGGCCGGGCCGAATGAATTTCGCCACATTTGCAAGACCACAGCCCTATGCGGCTGCCTTCGGACCTCAACGGTCCGATTTTTTCGTTTATTTTACAGACGATTACAAAGGTATATTAATTTTAAAAAGTTTTCCTGAGAGCTTTCCGGTGTTTTCACTGCTCGGCCATATTCAGACCGCAATAGTCGTCAAAAACAGAATACATGAAAGCTAAGCTGTCGGGAGGGTTCCCTGCGCCAGTTGCACCGAACCGGCCGACCAGAAGACTCGTCAATCCTGCAAAATTTGTTGCAGGCCTCATCTCGCCTGCACCACAGACGCGGCGACGGTCCGGACAGGATCCCGGCATCCTGCCTTTTAGGGTGGCATGCCATGGACACCGGCCCAACGTCCCGTTTCGGGCGACGGATCGAGGAGTATCTCGCACGCGTAATCTCGGTGGGGGCCGGGACTGCGCCACGCCAATTGAGAGGGCAAGGAATAATGAGTGTACCTCAATCGTTGCAGCGCGCTGCAATGAATATTGCAGACACCAAACCGCTGTTGCGGGATCATTCTGGTGCCCGCGGCTCTGCCAAGCCGCAGCTGCGCCGATATGAGGTGTGCAGCCTGCTTTCGGGCGGTCAGGTTGCCGAAACCCGGCATATCGCCCCGGCGCTGCCTCTCTTTGAACAGGCCTTCACCGCTTTTACCCGTGGCTCGCTTGTTGAGACGGATCACGGTCCCATCGCGATCGAGGATCTGTATCCCGGCGACAGAATCCTGACCCGCAAAGGCACCTACGAGCCACTGATCTGGAAGGGCATGACGACGCTGATCCCCAGCCGCAAGGCTGCCACGGGCACGGTTCAGGCGCTCACCAGTTTCATGGCGGATGCCTTGGGCATGGAACGGCCGGCCTCCTGCGTCGTGACAGGGCCAGCGGCGCGTCTGCTGCGCACGCCCGCCCATATGCGCCACGCCGAAGGGGACAGCCCGCTGCTGACGCCGGTGCAGGAATTTCTTGATGGGATGAACATTGTCGAAACCGCGCCACCAGCCCCCATCGACATGTACCACCTCTGCCTTGCACAGCATGCGGTGATCCGCGTCGGCGGGCTTGAGCTGGAAACCTATCACCCTGGCCCCGACGCGCTGCGACTGGTGAGCTATCCGATCAAGACGCTCTTTTTGAACATGTTCCCACATGTGGAGCAGATCAGCGATTTTGGCCCGCTCGCCTTTGACCGGGCCCGGGTCATGCAGGCCTGATCAGGCGTTGCGCGCCAAACGTTCTTCCAGGACGTCAAACGGCACCCCCGGTTCATCCTTGGCACCCCGGATCACCAGCGACGTCTTGACGCTGGCCACATTTGGCGTTGTCAGAAGATCACCGGTCAGGAACCGCTGAAAGGTCGACAGGTCAGGCGCGACACATTTCAGGATGAAATCCACCTCGCCATTCAGCATGTGGCATTCCCGCACAAGCGGCCAGCCGCGGCATTTTTCCTCGAACGCAGACAGTTCCGCCTCCGCCTGACTTTCCAGACCGACCATGGCAAAGACCTGAACCTCGAATCCCAGCTCCCGGTCGTTCACATCCGCATGGTAGCCCCGGATCAACCCTGCCTCTTCCAACGCCCGCACGCGCCGCAGACAGGGCGGCGCAGATATTCCAACCCGTTTGGCCAGTTCGACATTCGTCATTCGGCCATCAGCCTGTAATTCCGACAAAATCATACGGTCAATCGGGTCAAGGCGAGTGGTGACCATTTCAGTGCCCTCTTCTCATTTTTGTAATTCTTATAGCAGCGATGCGCGATTGCGCAATATTGTTTCACAAGGCCGCAACATTCCTGTCATCAGCCCCATCAGGCGCGGCCCTCCCATTCGTTGACCTGCGCCGGAAAGGGGTGGCCGCATTGCACCCGGCGCCGCAACGAAGGGCTTTAAGCAGGCGCGCGACGCAGTTATATGCAGTCTCCGACGGCGGCAAGACCGCAAACACTCCGCAATAGACCGCAAGACGTTAGGGAAAGCACATGAGCGAAACGCGCCATACCAAGGTTCTGATCATCGGCTCCGGCCCGGCAGGCTATACCGCAGGCGTCTACGCCAGCCGGGCGATGCTGGAACCGATCCTGGTTCAGGGGATCGAACCGGGCGGTCAGCTGACCACCACCACAGAGGTGGAAAACTGGCCCGGCCACACCGAAATTCAGGGGCCGGACCTGATGGTCAACATGGAAGCCCACGCGCGCGCCATGGGCACCGAGATCATTGGCGATATCATCACCTCGCTCGACACCTCGACACGGCCGTTTGTGGCCAAAGGCGACAGTGGCAACACCTACACCGCTGATGCGGTCATTCTGGCCACCGGCGCCCGTGCCAAATGGCTGGGCCTGCCATCGGAAGAGAAATTCAAGGGCTTTGGCGTTTCCGCCTGTGCCACCTGTGACGGGTTTTTCTATCGTGGTCAGGAAATCGTGGTGATCGGTGGCGGCAATACTGCGGTGGAAGAAGCGCTGTTTCTGACCAACTTTGCCTCCAAGGTCACCCTGATCCACCGCCGGGACGAACTGCGGGCCGAAAAGATCCTGATCGACCGGCTGATGAAGAACCCCAAGATCGAGCCGCTGTGGTTTCACGAACTGGAAGAGGTGACCGGCACCGACACGCCACTCGGCGTGGAAGGCGTGCGCGTGCGTCACACCAAGACAGGTGAAATCACCGAAATCCCGGCAAAGGGCGTTTTTGTCGCCATCGGCCATGCTCCGGCGACAGAATTGGTCAAAGACGTGCTGGAAACCCACAATGGCGGCTATGTCACTGTGAAGCCTGGCTCTACCGAAACCTCCATTCCCGGCATCTTTGCGGCCGGCGATCTGACCGACCACAAATACCGACAGGCGGTGACCTCGGCCGGCATGGGCTGCATGGCCGCACTGGACGCCGAACGGTTCCTGGCGGAACAGGACTGACCCAAAAGCGCCAAGCCGGATACGACCTCAAGACTCTCGAAGGCAACTTCGGGGGTCTTTATCCTGCAAGGCCTCCGGAGTTGCCTTGGCGGCGGGGGCTTTTGTCGTCCGCCCTGCCCTGCCAGGGCGAAGCTGCGCCGAAAAACACCCAAATCAGCGATGCGGTCTCTTGCAAGACGGCCTGCGCAGGCACATTCTAAAAGAACGCAGCGTGTTCGAATTCCGCCGCGTGCGACTCATCGAAGTCATCGCCCTGATGCCGGTCAGGCAACCCTGATTTTTCTGAGGATCGATCTGCCCGGCATATCGCCGGCGCAGAATTTCAATCTGTGTGAGGTCATGATGGGAAAAGGCAATAACAAGCGTGGAAATAAGGAAGCCAAGAAGCCAAAGCAGGAAAAGCCCAAGGTGCTGGCAACAGCGAACTCTGGCGCTATGAAGCCGCTGTCTCTTGGTGAGAAGAAAAGCAAATAAAAGACAGACGGGCGAGCAGCAATGGCTCGCCCGCGCTCCCGGGCAGAGGATCCGGGCCTGGGGATCGCAGCTGTCCGCGAGATCGCGCCGAATGCCTCGGCAAGAGCCAGGCTTGGTGCGGCGCAGTGCGTCGACGTGTTCCGGGCGCGCCACTCTCCCGTGAAGATACGCGCCCGCAGCGCGAACAGGTGACAGCATCCAAGAGATCGCATACTGAACCCTGAACCGACAGGGGGTGTGACCAACCGTGGCGCAAGCACTTTGGCAAGGCAACTGGATCCAAATCAGCCGGCTCGTCTCCGGGCTTATTCTGTTCCTGTTTGCGTTTTTCCACTTCCTGAACGTGGCTGCTGGACTTGTTTCGCCAGACCTGTTGGAGGCGGTCCAAAAGGGGCGCGAAGCGATCACCGCAAATCCGCTTGGACAGCTTACTCTATTTGGCGCACTTACCACCCACATGGGGTTGGCCCTCTGGCAGGTTGCGACCCGGCGGACCCTGAGGATGAGCTTCAGCCAATGGTTCCAACTGGCGCTTGGTCTACTGATCCCGCTGCAACTTTTTCAGCATATCGTCCACACCAATTACGCCGAGCGCGTGTTCGGTGTGGAGGACGACATGTCCTCGGTCATACTCATGCTCTGGTCTTCTCCGGAAGCTTTGCAGCAGTACCTACTACTGCTCGCTGTCTGGATTCACGGCTGCATTGGTTTGCATATGTGGCTGCGGCTGACCTGGTGGTGGCGAATGACCACGCCCTATATGATCGGTGCCGCCGTGCTGGTGCCCAGTCTTGCGCTTGCGGGCTTGGTCACCGAAGGGCGGCGGATGTGGGACCTCTTTGACGACGACGGTTTCGCGGCGCAGATCATGGCCGATTACAACTGGCCAAACCCGACAGAGGCCTCCCATCTGGCAGAGGTCTCCCGCAGTGCGCTCTGGATTTTTCTGGGCCTCTTGGCAGCCGCCATCAGTCTTTATTATCTGCGACGGCTGGTCCAGCGCAGCCGCTCGGTCCGCGTCACTTACATTGACGGGCCACAGATCACAGCGGATCGTGGTCTGACCCTGCTGGAAATGTCGCAGATGCAGGGCATCCCGCACCCCTCCCTCTGCGGTGGCAAGGGCCGCTGCACCACCTGCCGGGTCGCGGTGCAGGACGGTCTGGACTTGCTGCCCGCCCCCAGTGCCGCCGAGACCCGCAGCCTCAGGGCGGTGAATGCCGCCGAAGATGTCCGCCTCGCCTGTCAAATTCGACCAACTGCGGCGCTGACGGTCAAACGGGTCTATACCCCGAAAGGGCGGCGACAGGTCCATTCAGCACAGGGCGAAGAAAAGGCCATCGCCATCCTGTTTCTGGACATTCGCGGCTTTACCGCGCGTTCTGCAGGGCTGTTGCCCTATGACGTTGTGTTTCTGCTGAACCGGTTTTTCGATGCCATCGTCCCCGAAGTCACCCGCGTCGGCGGCACCGTCGACAAATATATGGGCGATGGCATGCTGGCCTTGTTCGAAACAAGCGATCCGAAATCCTCCGCCCGCGCCGCGCTTGCCGCTGCATCGAATATCGGCGTGGCGCTGGCCCGGTTCAACCGGGTACTGGCCTCGGAAGGCGAGGACCCCGTCCGCATCGGCATGGGACTGCACGCAGGCACTGTTGTACTGGGTGAAATCGGCACCGTTGACAATGCGCCCCGCACCCTGATCGGCTCTGCCGTCAATGTCGCCAGCCGCCTGGAGGCCAAGACAAAGGAGCGCGGTGTCGAATTGCTGGTCTCGCACGAGGTTTTCCAAGCCGCCGAGATCCCCGATCCGGGAATCGAATTCGAAACCTTCGAGCTGCGCGGCGTGGATGTTCCGGTTCGCGCCCTGCCCCTGCCACGGGCATCCAGCCTCGATCCAGTGATCACCACACTGGACCCTTCCGCCATGACCTGAACCCTCCGTCTTGCCCGGGCCGCGAAAACGGGCAGTCTGTTCCACATTGAACGGTTTTGGGATAACCGTTGATCGTCCTCCGGCAATTCACGCCCAATTCTTCCTTTTTAGAATGTGCGACTAGACATTCTCCCCCGCGATGAGCTACTCCCGCGAATATCGCCGCCACGTCAGCCGAAAGAGACTTTTATGACTATGTTGAGAAATTTGGCACCCATCCCAGAACTCTTTGTATCTTATGATTCCGCCCAGAAATTAAAGGTTGAAGCCGGTGAACTGACCAGCCATGACCTGACACCCCGACAGATTTGCGACCTCGAACTGCTGATGAACGGTGGTTTCAACCCGCTCAAAGGCTTCCTGACCGAGGAAGACTACAACGGTGTCGTCGAAAACATGCGCCTCGCCGACGGCTCGCTCTGGCCGATGCCGATCACCCTTGATGTGTCCGAGGATTTCGCCTCGTCCATCGAGATTGGTCAGGACATCGCCCTGCGCGATCAAGAGGGCGTCATCCTGGCGACCATGACCGTGACCGATCGCTGGGAACCGAACAAATCGGTCGAAGCGGAAAAAGTCTTTGGCGCTGACGATGAAGCGCATCCCGCCGTGAATTACCTGCACAACCATGCGGGCAAGATCTATCTTGGTGGTCCGGTCACCGGCATTCAGCAGCCGATCCACTATGATTTCCGCGCCCGCCGCGACACCCCCAACGAATTGCGCACCTTCCTGCGCAAAATGGGCTGGCGTCGTGTGGTTGCGTTCCAGACCCGCAACCCGTTGCACCGCGCGCACCAGGAACTGACCTTCCGCGCGGCCAAGGAAGCACAGGCCAACCTGCTGATCCATCCGGTTGTCGGCATGACCAAACCGGGCGATGTGGACCACTTCACCCGCGTGCGCTGCTATGAGGCGGTTCTGGACAAATACCCGGCCGCCACCACAACGATGTCGCTGCTGCCGTTGGCGATGCGCATGGCCGGCCCGCGCGAGGCCGTCTGGCACGGATTGATCCGCAAGAACTACGGCTGCACCCACTTCATCGTTGGCCGCGACCACGCCGGCCCCGGCAAGAACTCCGCCGGCGAAGATTTCTATGGCCCCTATGATGCACAGGACCTGTTCCGCGAGCATCAAGAGGAAATGGGCATCGAGATGGTCGATTTCAAACACATGGTCTGGGTGCAGGAACGCGCCCAATACGAGGCCATTGACGAAATCAAAGACAAGGATGACATCACCATCCTGAACATCTCCGGCACCGAGCTGCGTCGGCGTCTGTCCGAAGGTCTGGAAATCCCCGAGTGGTTCTCCTTCCCCGAGGTTGTGAAGGAACTGCGCCGCACCAAGCCGCCGCGCGCTCAGCAGGGCTTCACCGTGTTCTTCACCGGCTTCTCCGGCTCCGGCAAGTCCACCATCGCCAACGCGCTGATGGTCAAGCTGATGGAAATGGGCGGTCGCCCTGTGACGCTTCTGGATGGCGATATCGTGCGTAAGAACCTCAGCTCGGAGCTGGGATTCTCGAAAGAGCACCGCGATCTCAACATCAAGCGTATCGGCTATGTTGCGTCCGAGATCACCAAGAACGGTGGCATCGCGATCTGTGCGCCGATCGCCCCCTATGCGGCGACACGCCGCCACGTGCGCGAGGAAATCGAACAGTTCGGTGCCTTCGTCGAAGTGCATGTCGCCACCTCCATCGAGGAATGCGAACGCCGGGACCGCAAAGGGCTCTACAAGCTCGCGCGTGAAGGCAAGATCAAGGAATTCACCGGCATCTCCGACCCTTATGATGTGCCGCAGAACCCTGAGCTGAGCATTGAGACCGAAAACACCGAAGTCGATAATTGCGCCCATCAGGTTCTTTTGAAACTGGAGAGCATGGGCTTGATCAGCGGGACCTGACCGGCTGACACAGCCTGCGTGATTTAGATCTGCATTTTCAACGGCTCGCCAGATTGGCGGGCCGTTTTCGTTTCAATGCCATCCTCGGCCTGATGCAGTGGCCTGTCGTGACCGACTATTGAAATCGCATCAGGGACCGCCTGAATTTCCCGATGTATCAACTGATTGCTAACGAAAGGGGCGTATGGCTTTTAAACGAGCTACAAGGAAAGCCATGTCGTACCTGATTGTTTCCCTGTCCTGCCTATCGGCCGTGTTGTTGGCCCCACTTCTGGCGCTGGCAGGGGCACCTGCGCCCATGGCAGGGGAACCGGCACTTGTTGTAGCAGCGCCCTGGTCGCGCGCCGTTGATATCGCTCGCCGCGCTGCGGTTTCAGAGATGATCACGGCCGAGGCCCCTATGGGGGTCTTGGTGATCCCCGAGGATGCGGAGGATATTCACCGCCTCTTCGACATGGGTGCCTGGTTCGTTATCGATGGAAAAAGGATCGCAGAACTATGCGCCGTTTGACCCGCTCCCTTCCCAAGCTCTCGTTGCCAAGGTTTATTTACTCGGGGCGGTTCATCCAGCAAGCAACCAGCTGGCTCCTCGTCCCCTTGCCAGCCATTGCCGCCTTTATGGTTGCCGAAGACAATAACGCCTGGTGGGTTTTCGGCCTGATCAGCGCCGCGCTTGGTGCACTCGGCTATGTCGCGACGCGCCTAGACAAAAGCGCGCATGACTATCTGCTCAGCGCATGTCTGGTCGGTCATTGTATCGTCCTGACCTCCTCGATGAGCGGTCACGCTTGGCAGATCGACACCCATATGCTGTTTTTCGCGGTTCTGGCGATCGTTTCAACCCTGGCGAACGTCAAGGCCTTGTTGCTGGCGACGGTCCTGGTCGCGCTGCACCACGTATCCTTTAGCGTCCTGTTGCCGTCTCTGGTCTACCCGTCGGGGGGCATTCTGGCCAATATCGAACGCACCGTTGTCCACGCGCTGATTGTTGTTCTGGAAAGCAGTGTTCTCCTGCTCAGCCTGGCTAAAAAGGCGGCGGCCGACCTGGCCCTGGTTCAGAAACAAACAGAAGCGGAAGAACAGGCTGAACGGGCCGAACGCGCCACGGCCGAGGCCGAACAGCGACAGGCGGATGCCAATGAAGTTGTCGAAATCCTCAGTCGCCGACTTGGCGATCTGGCGGACGGCAAGCTGGACTGCCACATCACCGAAACCCTTGCCGACGAATACCAGGTCCTGCACACGAATTTCAATGTCGCCGTGGATAAAATGGCCGACACATTGGCCCGCGTTCACGAAAAGACCCATACGCTGATCACAGGCGCCGCCGAAATCAACCGCGCCGCCAGCGACCTGTCTGAACGCACCGAAGGACAGGCCGCAACGCTGGAGCAAACCGCCGCCGCGCTGGAAGAAATGACAATCTCGGTCAAATCCGCCGCCAGTGGCGCGCGCGAAGTCGAGGACGCGATGAACAGCGCCCGGATCGAAACCGACAGTTGCAGCGCCACAGTCAAGACCGCCGTTGCCGCAATGAACAAGATCGAGGCCTCTTCGTCCCAGATCGGCCAGATTATCTCTGTCATTGATGACATCGCTTTTCAGACCAACCTACTCGCCCTGAACGCAGGGGTGGAGGCGGCGCGGGCGGGCGAAGCCGGGCGTGGATTTGCGGTTGTGGCCGCTGAAGTGCAAGCCCTCGCTCAACGGTCGGCGGATTCCGCCACCAAAAAATAAAGACGTTGATTTCCGAAAGCTCGAACCACGTCGGCGAAGGTGTCAAGCTGGTGGACCAAGCTGGCGACTCCATCGCGAATATTGCAGCCCGGGTGAACCAGATTTCAGAATCGATTTCCGGCATCGCAAATGGCGCCGCGGAACAATCGACAGGCATTGGTGAAATCAACATAGCGGTGGCACAGCTGGACCAGATGACCCAACAAAACGCAGCAATGGTTGAAGAGACAACCGCTGCCGGACAGGTGCTTGATGATGAGGCGCGCCAATTGGGGAGCCTGGTGGCACGGTTCACTTTCCAATCCGAGGCCCCGCCGATGCAGGTTCGTGACGTGGCCTGACCGCACTCAACGTCACGGTCGGTGGCGACAAGATGTGCTCCGCAAACGCGCCGACGAAATGCGCGCTCAAGACCCTGTCGTCATTGATCGCCTTGCTGCGACACACGCCACCGATCCCCGCTAGACCTGATCGGGCAGGTCTACGGATCCCCGCATCAGAACGGTTCCTTGCCCCCCGACCCGCACCCCGGTCGGGGCGTCAGGACGGCCCAACCGCGTGACCACCGCCTGACCGGGACGCCCCATCAAATGCCCTTGTTCAGCAATGAACTCAGTCTTTTCCATAAAGCCGTGCCGCCAGAGGTAAGCCGCCATCGCGCCCGTGGCCGATCCGGTGAAAGGATCCTCGGCCGGGCTGGGCGGCAACAGAAGCAGGCGCGAAAACGTGTCTCCCGCAGGCGTGTAGCCCTCTAGCGTGACCAGAAACGGCTCCATCATATCATCCCCGTCCGACCCGAGGACCTTGCCAAGCGCCCCCATTGCCGCCGCATTGAGTGTGGCCGCCTTTAGGGATGCATGATCCTTCAATAGGGTGATACAGAACGGCAAACCGGTGGAAACCAGCTGCGGTTTGCCAATGATCTGGTCAACGGGCAGGTTGATCGCCGCGGCCACCAGCTCTGGCGCGGGCTGCACGCCAAAGGTTGGCGCCACCTGCTGCATGACGATTCTGTCTCCGACCAGATCCACCGGCACCAGACCCGCCCCGGTCTCCAGCACGATCCGGTCACCCGAAATCATGCCCCGATCCCGCATCGCCGCCACGGTTGCAATCGTCGGGTGGCCTGCAAAAGGGATCTCGCGGCTGGCGAGAAAGTAACGCACGCGGACGTCGGCAATGTCCGACGGACCGGTAAAGGTGCACTCGACCAGGGATGTCTCGCGCACGTAGGCGCAGGCAACCGTCTCGGGCAGGACCGCGCCGCCATGGACCACCGCGCAGCCATTGCCGCCAAAGGGGCGGTCGCTAAACGCATCCACCCAATCGAATTGGAATTGCGCCATCTCGTTCTCCCTGTTTGTGCTCTCGCTGCTCCGGTGGCCGGATCGCCGCAAGGCAACCATCTGCACCCTGCCGCCTCAAGCCCGGAGCGTTGTGCCGATACAAAATTCTCTGCAAAGACAAATGGCTCCGGGTCGGCCCCGCACGCATCAAAAAAAACCCGCTCCGCCAACCGGAACGGGGTCTTTATGACATTGAATGGCGCATTGGACGCTGCAGCAGTCTGGAACAGCTCAAAACGCGAGGGACCAGACCGCTGCGGCGCAAACCGGATTTAGTGCACGGCGACGGGTGCGTAGTCGTGTTGACGCGCCAGAACGAAAGCCATGTTTCGATCGGCAACCAGAGCCAACTGTTCCCCGGCTTCGTCATGCACCGCATAAAGTTGTTTGTGACCCGGCACAGTGGCCTGAACCGTTTCGGGCAGATCGGCTACGTCCACGGTTTTCACATAAACGGTACGACCGCCGGTCTCTGCGATGTTCACTGGTGTCTGCATGATTTACCCCTTTCTGATGTTTATTGTCTGGACGACAGTTTCCGGTCGCGACCGCGTGAGATCCACATGCAGTAGCCCGTTTTCCATCACCGCTTCGCCGACTTCGACGCCATCTGCCAGCACAAACATGCGCTGGAATTGACGGGCAGCAATCCCCCGATGCAGAAAAATCCGCCCATCGGACTCGTCACTCTGGCGACCCCGAATCACCAATTGCCGATCCTCGACCGTGATCGCCAGATCCCGCTCCGCAAACCCGGCCACGGCCAGGGTAATGCGATAGGAATCCTCGGAAGTCTGTTCAATATTATAGGGAGGATAGCCCTCATTACCGGATTTGGCAGAGCGTTCCAGAAGTCGTTCCAGCTGCTCAAAGCCCAGCATATGCGGGTATGCACCCAAGGTAAGTTTCGACACTGTTTTCTCGTCCTTAATTCGAAAGCGACGGTTTCTTTCGGTCCCAATCTGGCAACCGATATGGTATAGAATATGGGATGTTCCTGCCGTTTCACAAGTCCAAGCTTCTGTATTCCCGCAAAGGTACCTCTGGTACCGAGGTCTGACAGAGCCTAATGTGCCTACTGTTTCACTGTCCTTAACAAGAGTCGCAAATGAACGAGCGGTCCGATCTGTCAATGGCTACCGAAGATGTGCTTCGGGTAGAGCTGGAAGTCTTTCGTCGCGAACACCGCGATCTGGACGAGGCGATTGACGCGCTGGAAGAGAGGGGCACCGCAGATCCATTGACGATCCGTCGCCTCAAAAAGCAGAAACTGAACCTGAAGGACAAGATTTCACTGATCGAAGACCGACTGTTGCCGGATATTATCGCCTGAGTGAGACCCGTTCGAACGCCCGGGTGTCGCCCGAATGAACGTCGGCATGCAACCCCGGCCGGGAGGGCTCCCAGCCGGGACGAGGCTGGCGCGGAGCAGCAAGACGCCGCTCCTCCCTGGAGTCGGTCGAATGCCAGTACAGGCGCAGGCGCTGCGGGGTGCCGCATCGGATCCCTTTGGTTTTCTTCTGCCAACTGGCCCCTGCAACAATGCCGAAACACCCGTTGCAGCGCATTGCCATTTCAGCCATTTTGGCTAAGGTGCGCGCTCCTTCCACAGAGAGGCGAGATATGGCCGAGATCAAAGTAGGGATCATCATGGGGAGCCAGTCCGACTGGCCCACGATGAAAGAAGCCGCCACGATTCTGGACGAACTGGGCGTCGTTTACGAGACACGCATCGTCTCCGCCCACCGCACGCCAGACCGGCTATGGGACTACGGAAAGACCGCAGCCGACCGTGGCCTGCATGTGATTATCGCCGGGGCCGGCGGGGCGGCGCATCTGCCTGGCATGATGGCCTCGAAAACCCGTGTGCCCGTCGTCGGTGTCCCGGTGCAGACCCGCGCGCTTTCTGGTGTCGACAGCCTCTATTCCATCGTCCAGATGCCCAAGGGGTTCCCGGTGGCCACCATGGCGATCGGCGCCGCCGGGGCTGCCAACGCAGGCCTGATGGCCGCGGGGATCCTCGCGGTGAGTGACCCTGCCCTCGCCGCGCGTCTGGATGCCTGGCGCACGGCCCTTGCCGCTTCCATCCCCGAGGAACCAACCGATGACTGATCCCGCCCAAATCCTAGAACCCGGTGCCAGAATTGGCATTCTCGGCGGTGGCCAACTGGGTCGCATGCTCTCCGTGGCGGCCGCGCGCCTGGGGTTCACCACCCATATCTTTGACCCGTCATCCGCGCCCCCAGCGGGCCATGTCGCGGATCGGGTGACCACGGCAGGCTTTGAAGATGAGGCCGCGCTGCGCGCCTTTGCCGAGACCGTGGATGTCATCACCTACGAGTTTGAGAATATCCCAACCGCAGCGCTGGACATTCTTGAGGAGCTGAAACCCATCCGCCCCGGTCGCGAGGCGTTGCGGGTGTCGCAGGATCGGTTGACGGAAAAGACGTTTCTTCAGGATCTTGGACTGGCCACCGCCCCCTTTGCAGAGGTGGCAGACGCCGCAGAGCTGGACGCCGCGCTGGAACATGTCGGCACACCGTCAATCCTCAAGACACGGCGCTTTGGGTATGACGGCAAGGGTCAGGTGCGCCTGATGGACCCGTCCGAGGCGCCGGCGGCGCTGGCCGCCATGCAGGGCGCGCCCGCCATTCTCGAAGGTTTTGTGCCCTTCAGCCACGAGGTCTCGGTGATTGCTGCCCGCAGTCTGAACGGCAAGGTCGCCTGCTACGACCCGGCCGAGAACGTGCATCTTGAAGGGGTGCTCAGCACCTCGACGGTGCCTGCAAACCTCAGCACGGGGCAGAGTATGGACGCGGTGCTGATGGCCGGCAAGATCCTGAACGCACTGGATTACGTTGGCGTTCTGGGGGTGGAGATCTTTGTCACCGGTCATGGGCTCGTGGTCAATGAGATCGCGCCACGGGTGCATAACTCCGGCCACTGGACGCAAGAGGGTTGCACCATCGATCAATTCGAGCAGCACATCCGGGCCATCGCAGGGTGGACCATCGGAAACGGTGCGCGCTATGCGGATGTGGTCATGGAGAACCTGATTGGTGACGATGTGGACCGCATTGCCGACCTTGCCAAAGAACCGGACTGCGCCATCCACCTTTACGGAAAGACGGAGGCAAAACCCGGTCGCAAGATGGGCCATGTCAATCGCGTGATCCGGTCCGAAGGGCGCGACGGCTGGTAGGCCCACGATCGGTGATCGCGCCCGTTTCGGGCGGGGGTCACCGCGCCGCAAGGAGGGCCCATTGGGCCTGACGCGCGGCGGGCCCCCTTCGCAGCCTGCGGCAACGGCCTCTGCGGGCTTGCTGACTGACCTCAGGGATTTTCTTTCAGCGTTCAACGCGACTTTTCCAACGGGTCAGGCCAGGAACCGTGCTGCAATATCACCGCTCATATAGCTGACGCGGCCACCGGATATGGTTGCCGCGACATGATCCTGTTCATCCAGGATCACCAGATCCGCGCGCTGTCCGGGGCCAAGGTCGCCGCGATCCGCAAGGCCAAGGACCCGCGCCGGTCCGGTCGACAACAGCGCCCAGGCAGTCTCCGGGGACAGAACACCGGATTTCTCCAACAGCAGCGCCGCACGACGCGGACTGGGGTAGTGGTAATCTGACGCCAACGCATCACAAAACCCCATCGTGATCAATTCCAGAGCCGAGGCATTGCCCTTGTGACTGCCTCCGCGCACCACGTTGGGGGACCCGAGTATAATGTGGTCACCGCCCGCGCGCGCCGCCTCTGCCGCCTCCACCGTTTCAGGAAATTCTGCGATTCGGGCACCTCGGGTCCTCCAGGCGGCACGATCCTCTTGGCTCTGATCGTCATGGCTGCCAAAAAGGACACCATCCTCCCGCAAGCGCGCACAAAGACCATCCAATGCGGCGGGGACCTCGTCGCGGCGCCCATGCAGCGCCAGGAGCATTTCAAAATGCGCGTCCGGGTTGCGCCCCGCTTTCAAGGCCTGCCCTGTCAGGCGCGGCGGCTTCTTTCCCAAAGCCAGCCGGTCATGCGGCAAATGATCGTTGAAGACCACATAGGGAATGCCCCATTGGGCGATCAGCTCCGGCAAGGCGTCATATGTGTCGAGCATATGAACCTCAAACCGCAATTGCGGGATCAGATCGGTGACCAGCTGGTCGCGCACCTGGCTGAGGCCTGCAAACACCTCGGCGGCGAATTCGGGCCCACGCAGCCCCCCCTCCCAAGAGAGGAATTGGGCCAACACGCCGGTCGTGATACCGTTGGCGGCCAGTTCCGCCTCTGTGGCGCGAATGCCTTCGCCCATCTGCTTCATGGCACCACGCCGCGGTGCAACGTGCCGTTCAAAGCCATCCCCGTGCAAATCAATAATGCCGGGTCGGATGCGATAGCCGCGCAAATCAATCTCACGCGTCTTGCCCGCAGGCGCGCCCTCTGCGACACGCCCGTCGGCGATCGTCAGCGCCCCGTCCCGCTCGATCCCGGTCGGGTGCAGGACATCCGCCGCCACCAGCCGCAGCGTCACATGTCCGGTCACTGCCATTTTCTAGTCCTCTCCATTCAACCCGCCATCCCAGTTCTGCCCCAATACGCCGTCGAGCCACCCAAGCGAGGGCTCAAACCGACCCGTCTTGAGGAACTGCGCGACCTGCGCAATCACCCGTGGATTGTTCATCATATATGTGTGGGTCACCGGTAGGATCAGCTGCGCCGACATGCCGGCAACCGCAGTGCTCTCCACCGAAACCTTGCTATCGTCAGGGCCTGGAATCATCGCCGAGAACATCGGGTTCAGCGACTGGTTGCCCGCGATCACCCCCACAGGATAGTCCACAGGCGGCAGGCGGTTGGGCAGGCTCGTCGGGCCGGTCCCCAGCTCCTGACCGGCCGGGCCGTGCAAAAGGTCGAAGACCGCCCAGTCGCCCATTTCGTCAACCAGCTCGCTGCCTTTGTTCGGAGGGGCGAGCATCACCACACGCCCCAAGGTGACCGGACGCGTGTGCGAAAGCCAATAGCGCACAAGGATCCCCCCCATTGAATGGGTGACCAGATGCACCGGAGTGGTGTCGTGACAGGCGTCAAAGGCACGCGGCAGAACCGCATCAGCGAGCCGCTCAACCGTGTGTTCTGTCGAGGGGTACCCGGGACGAACGACCACGTAGCCGCGCGCGGTCAGCGCCTCTTCCATCACCAGAAACGATGCCTCGGTTCGCGCCAGACCATGCAACAGAATGACACAGCCGTCCTCCGCCAGCGCCGGGCGGGCAAATGCACTGGAGCATAGGAAAACAAACGATAGGACGATTTTTTTCATGCGCCCTGACATAGGCTCAGAAACCAATGAGGAAAAGCCCTCGTTCTGTCAGCTGCCGCTCGATGCCTGCGGCGGACAGAAGATCACCAGCGCAATTCCGCCCAACACGATCGCAGAGCCAAAGATCAAGCGGCCGCCAATCGCCTCGCCCAGCAGCAGGGCGCCGGCGAGGATGGCAATGACGGGCACGCTCAATTGCACCGTGGCCGCGACCGGGCCGGAGATCTGTGGCAAGACGCGATACCAGAGCGCATAGCCAAGCCCAGAGGTCAGCGCCCCCGACACCATGGCCAATACCACCCCGAATGGCTGGATCACATTGCCGCCACCGAACCACCAGACCGCCGGCAGGATCATCACCGTTGCAAGCGCGAAATTCACCGCGCTCGCTGCAACCGGTGCCTGCGCGCCACGGCCGATCAGGCTGTAGATCCCCCAACCAAGCCCCCCTGCTCCCATGCAGAACACCGCCCAGAGCGGGGCTTCGACCTGACCACCCGGCCAGACCACATAGCCCAGCCCCAAAAGCGCTGCCGCAGCCCCGGCAATTTGCAATGGTGCAACGGGATGTCGGCAGACAATTCCCCACCCAAACATCGACACTTGAACCACACCAAACAGCACCAAGGCCCCAAGCCCCGCGTCCAGCGCAACATATGCCACTGAAAATCCGACGATATAGAGTGTCAGCGCCGCTCCGCCGGCAAGCGACCGCCGCCGCCCCTCTGTCGGACGTCCGCCCTGCAGAACGCATAAAAACGCCAGCATCGCCGCCCCCGAGGCCAGGCGCACGACCCCAAACCCGGTTGCGTCCATATGACCGCCCCCAATCGCCCATCGTCCCAGGATTGAATTTGCGGCAAACGCGATCATGACAAGAATTGTGAGGAAAATCAGCCGCATGTCCGGGCTCCTGATAGGTAACGAAAGAGCCAGCGCGGCTGGCCGCACCCAGCCTGTCCCTGACCTCTTTGTCAAGCTGTCCATCGACGACGTGCACGGCTAATCCCCGGGACACAAAGCAAGCGCGCAGAACCCACATCAGGGCTGACGTGACAAACCGCAGCGCGGTCTTTGGCACGAGCAACCTGAAACATACAACAAACTGGGGTTATGGCGGAGAGACAGGGATTCGAACCCTGGAGACGGTCTCCCGCCTACACACTTTCCAGGCGTGCGCCTTCGACCACTCGGCCACCTCTCCGTGAGGCGCATATCTGATGTATTGGGGCGGGAAATGCAATAGCCAATCCCAGAAAAAATTCAGTTTTTTTCTGCACCGGCGTTCTTCGGGTAAACATCTGTGAACATGAGCTTAATTGCCATCACGAGAGCCGCCCACCGGCCTCTGATTTGCGCGGCGCCTTCCGCACGCGGGAATAAAATCCCGCG
>NZ_LPUY01000039.1 GCF_001518015.1 Tritonibacter horizontis | reverse complement strand
GCCACGGAGGCCGCCCGCGCCGCCCCCCCCGCGGCCCCCGGTCATTCGCCCGTTTCACCGACCGTTCCGCCCACCGGAAAGGCCCCGCGCCCCAGAACATGAGCACACCATGAGACTGACACGCCCTGCTTCTGCGACCGGCCTCATTTCTCTGGTTCCGATGATCGACGTGCTGTTGATCCTGCTGGTGTTCTTCATGGTGACCTCCACCTATCTCGACCTCGACATGATCGCCGCCAAAAGCCCGCAGCAGGATGATGCCGCCGCCGCTGACCAATCGGTAAGCGACGCCAGCGATGCGGCGCAAACCGGCCAGACGCTGATGATCCGGCTGGGGGCCGACGGGCAGCTTGGGTTACGCGGACGCCCCCAGACCCCGGAAGAGCTGCGGCACGCGCTGGAGGCGGCCCTTGCCGTCGATCCGCTGGCCCGGGTGCTGATCCTGCCCTCCGGGGCCGCCACCACACAGGCGCTGGTTACCGTCCTCGACATTGCCGCCGCCGCCAATGTGCAGCGGTTGCAGGTCCTGCGGCTGGAGGGGCGGCCATGAAGCTGCAACGCCCGCCGCGCAGCCCCACCGGAGAGCCGATCACTGCCTTGATCGACGTAGTGTTTTTCCTCCTGGTGTTTTTCATGCTGATTGGCCGCATGGATGCCACCGCCCCGTTTGAGGTCACGCCGCCCACCGCCCAATCCGGCCAGGACCTTCCCGCCGGCGGGGCGACCCTGTCGGTCTCGGTTGAGGGCGCGCTGGCGCTGGATGGCACAGAACTGACCGAGGCCGATCTGGACGCCAGCCTGCGCGCAAAGCTTGCCAGCGCCCCCGGCCTGCAACTGCGGATCAACGCCCATCAGGCGGCAGAGCTGCGCCGCGTGCTGCCGCTGGTGTCGCGCGCCGAAGAGCTGGGGTTTGACGACATCGTGCTGGTTGTCTCTCCCGGTCGTGAGGTGGCGCAATGATCCTGGCCGATCCGCCGCCGCCCCGGCGCTCTGGCCTTGCCACCTGGGGGCTGGGGCTGACCGGGTCGGTGCTGGCCAATCTCGCGCTGGCCCTCACGGTGCTGCTCAGCCTGCAGCCGCAACCGGTGCCCGACCAGGACCGCCCCGAGACGACGCTGGACATGACCGCACAAAGCCTGCCCCGCAGCGAGGCCGTGCCCAGCCCGGCCGAGGGCGACCCGATACCGCAGAGCCCCGCCGACGGCGATCAGATCCAGTCCGGTCAGGTGCCGCAGTCCACCGCACAGCCGATCCCCGCGCGCCCCGCCTCGGTCGCCAGTGCCCCCACCGAGGGCCAGTCCCTCGCCCCAGCCGCGCCCGCCGACATGCCGCTCGCCGCCAGCACGACATCGTCCCCTGCCCTGGTCGAAACCACCGCGACCGGCACCGCCCTGACCGCGGCC